>NZ_CP042906.1:1893000-2524000 GCF_008728855.1 Hypericibacter terrae
TTCACCGTCGACCGCCTGCTGATCCGCGCGCCCAGCTGGTATGAGGAGCAGAAGGTCGAGACGCGGCTGTCCGCGCCGGTCTCGGCAATCCTTCCGCGCGACCGGCTCGTGGCGCTGTCCGACGGTTCGATGCTCCGTTACAGCAAGCTCGCGCTGACCACCGGCTCACGACCGCGAACCTTGCCGGACGCCGTCGGCGGCAATCTCGCCGGCGTCTTCACGGTGCGGGGCCTGGCCGATGCCGATAGCATCATGCCGATATTCCTGCCGGGCAGGAAATTGCTGGTGATCGGCGGCGGCTATATCGGGCTCGAAGCGGCCGCCGTCGCCTCGACGAAGGGCCTCGACGTCACGCTCATCGAGATGGCCGACCGCATCCTGCAGCGAGTGGCGGCGCCGATGACCTCCGATTATTTCCGGGCGCTCCATACGCGCCATGGCGTCACGATCCGCGAAGCGACCGGCCTCGACGCGCTGGTCGGCAAGGAAGGGCGGCTCGTCGGCGCCAGGCTCAAGGACGGCACTCGGCTTGACGCCGATCTCGCCATCGTCGGCATCGGCATTCACCCCAATGACGGTCTGGCGGCTGATGCAGGTCTCATTGTCGAGAACGGAATCCATGTCGACGGCCAATGCCGGACCTCGGATCCCGACATCTTCGCCGCCGGGGATTGTGCGAGTTTCTCCTGGCGCGGGGTCCGGACAAGGCTCGAATCCGTGCAGAACGCGGTCGAGCAGGCCGAGCATGCCGCGGCGGCCATGCTCGGCGCCGCGGGCGACTACGACCCGGTACCCTGGTTCTGGTCCGACCAGTATGACGTGAAGCTGCAGATCGCCGGCCTCAATCGCGGCTATACCGACACGGTCTTGCGGCCCGGCAAGCGCGAGCTCAGCCAGTCGGTCTGGTATTATCGGGGGGAGGAACTGATCGCGGTCGATGCGATGAACGACGCGCTGGCCTATGGCATCGGCAAGAAGGTGCTGGAGGCGCGGCGCTCGATCCCGAAGGCCGCGGTCGGCGATCCCTCGGTCGAGTTGAAAACCTGGCTCACGGCCTCGTAAGCTTCGCCGGCCGTTTTCGTCTCTGCCGTTCGCGAGGGCTGCCATGAAGAAGGCTCCGGTCGTCACCCAGCTTGCCTCCGGCCTCGGCTGGCCCGAAGGCCCCGCGCCGCTGCCCGACGGCCGCATCCTGTTCGTCGAAAGCTATCGCAGCCAGATCTCGGTCTGGACGCCGGGCGCCGGGGTCGGACGGTTCGCCGATGTCGGCGGCGGGCCCAATGCGGTTCTCGCCGCACCGGACGGCTATCTCTATGTGACGCAGAATGGCGGCAAGATCGGACCCTGGCGCGCGGCCCAGCAGCGCCCGCCCTCGATCCAGCGCATCACGCCCCAGGGCAAAGTGGAGATTCTCGCCACGCAGGTGGAGGGGCATAAACTGCTGGCGCCCAACGACCTCGCCTTCGGCCCCGATGGCTGGCTCTATTTCACCGATCCGGGCGGGGCCTATGATCCCGTCGGCAAGTCGAATGTCGGCTTCATCTGCGCATTGAAACCGGACGGCACCGGTGTCCTGCTCGAGGAATTGCCGCCGGTCTTCCCCAACGGCATCTGCGTCGACCGCGATGGCAGCCTGGTCTGGGTCGAATCCTACAGCCGCGCCGTGAAGCGCCGCAGCCCCGCCGGCAAGGTGACCGAGCTTTGTATCCTGCCGCCGCCGGCCGTGCCCGACGGGTTCAAGATCGCGGCCAATGGCGATCTCTATGTCACGGGCGTCGATTGCGGCGGCATCGACATCGCGCGCAAGGACGGCAGCTATGTCGAGCGCATGATGATCGGCCTGATTCCGACCAACTGCGCCTTCGTCGGCAGCACGCTCTATGTCACCGATGGCGGCAAGCCCGGATTGACCACGGCGCCCTCGATGGGCGGCGCGCTCTGGCGTGTCGAGCTCGACGGTGTCGAAGGATTGCCGCTATTCCCGGGTCATATCGGTTGAGGCGAGGCCGGGCGGGCTACCGGAAGCGCTGAAGCCAGCGGTTCCGGACCTCGAGGAGCGTCGCAACCGGTTCGGCGATCAAAGGCCGCGCCACCGACCGCACGAACTCGCGGTCCTTGTCCTGGGTGATGTATTCCGCGGGCGACTTGCCGTCGACGCGCGCCAGCAGCAGCCCCGGCAGCAGCGCCGCGCAGCGTCGTTCGAAGCCGGGCGGATCCTCCCAGACGATCCGTCCGCGATAGGCCATGACCATGCGTTCGAAGGACTGGGCCAGGCGGTCGACGCCGCCCGGCACCGGAATGCATTTCAGCAGCAGGTGGTTGAGGCAGAAGGCGAGGTCGAAGGCCGGGTCGCCATACCAGGCGCATTCCGCGTCGAGGAAGATCGGACCCTTCGGGCCGATCAGGATGTTCTTCGGGCTGATATCGCCATGGGCTAGGGCGAGCCTGGTCGCGGCCGTGGTGGCGACCAGCTTCTCGATCTGCGGCATCAGGTCGGCATGGACCCGCCCCGTCGCCTCGAGATAGGGCTCGAGCCGGATGGCATGGAAGCTGGCATCGGTGGCGAAATCGGCGGCGGTTTTGGGATCGCCCGCGGTGGCGGCGTGGATCGCGGCCAGCTTCTCGCCCACCAGGCCGGCGAAGGCGGGATCGACCTTGCCGTCCAGCAGATTTCGCTTCCAGAGCGGGTTCGCTTCGGGCTCGAGAAAGGCCATCGCGAACATCTGCGCGGCCTCGTCATGCCCCACCAGCGGCGGTACCGCGTCGGGCAGGATCTTCGCCACCCGCTGGAACCAGGCATATTCGAAATGATTGCGCTCGACGGGCGCTCGCCAGTCGGCGGCGACGCGCAAGGCGGGCAGGGCCCGCTTGATGCACAGCCGGCGGCCCTTGGCCTCGACGAACCAGATATCGGAGGAGACGCCGCCGGTGAGCGGAAAGGCCCGGTCGGGCTTCGCGCCGAATCCGAGCCGCTCCATGAAGCGACGCATGGTCTCCGGAAATTCCGGGTTTGCCCCGCTGGTCTCGACAGGAGCCTGGGAGGTCATCGAACTCTCGACATGCGCAAGGTCAGGCGATCGCGGCCCGGGCCGCGGGCCTCCGGGCCTCGCCGGCGAGGAACCGCGTGCCGGCATAGCCGACTTCGGAATCCTCGGCGATGCGCAGGAGCTGATTGTATTTCTCCAGCCGCTCCATGTTCCGGACCGAGCCGATCTTGATCTGGCCGCCGAGCGCGCCCACGGCCAGATCGGCGATGAAGCTGTCGGCGGTCTCGCCCGAGCGGGCGGAGATCACCGTGGCGTAGCCGGCGCGATGCGAGGTCACGATCGCCTCCAGGGTGCCGCTCAGCGTGCCGTTCTGGTTGACCTTGATCAGGCTGCTGTTGGCGGCGCCGATCTCGATGCCGCGGCGGATGCGCGCCGGATTGGTGCTGAAGAGATCGTCGCCCACGACCTGGATATGGCGCAGCCTCTTGGTCAACTCGGGCCAATGACCCCAGTCCTCGTCATGCAGCCCATCCTCGACCGAGACGATCGGGAACTGCCGCACCCAGCGCTCGACGGTCTCGATCATCTGGGCGCTCGAATAGTCGCGCTCCTCGCGGGCGAGATGATAGCGCCCGTCGGCGCCCACCAGCGCGGTGGCGGCGACGTCGATGGCGATGCCGATATCCTGGCCTGGCTTGAAGCCGGCCCGCTCGATCGCCTCGACCATCAGCGCGAGCGCGATCTCGGCGGAGCGGCAGCCGGGGCTGAGGCCACCCTCGTCGGCCAGCAGGACGGGCGCGCCATGGCGCTGCACCACGCCTTCGGCGGCGTCGCGCACCTTGACGATCGCATGCAGCGCCGAGGCGTAATCCGTCGCCGAGAGCGGGATCGCGAGGAAATCCTGGAGATCCATGCCGCGTCCGGCATGGAGGCCGCCGCTGAAGATATTGACCATCGGCAGCGGCAGCATCGGCGTCTTGGTGCCGGTCAGATCGGCGATCCGGCGATAGAGCGGCTGTCTCCTGGCATTGGCCACGGCGCGGCAGGCGGCGAGCGAGACCGCCAGGATCGCGTTGGCGCCCAGCCGCTCGAGCTGTGCCGTCCCGTCGAGCTCTCGCATGCGGCGATCGAGCCCGGCCTGATCCTCGGCATCCAGGCCCGTGACGGCAGTTGCGATCTCACCCTTCAGATTGCCGACGGCGCGATTCACGCCCCGGCCGAAATAATAATTCGCGTCGGCGTCCCGCAATTCATGGGCCTCGGCCTGGCTGGTGGAGGCGCCGGACGGCACGGAAGCGCGCCCGATGGCACCGCCGCGAAGCTCGACATCGGCCTCGACCGTGGGGCGGCCGCGCGAATCGAGGATCTGGCGCCCCTTGATTGCGACGATGGTCGTCTCTGCCATCACGTCCTCTTGCTGCGAGTCATCTTCGTCGTCGTTACGCCCTGCGGATTCCGTATCCTCAAGGGGGCGGGCAGGGATGGTGCGGCTTCTGGCCGGTCAGGACGCGCACGACCTCTTCCGCTGACCGCCGCCGCAGCTCCAGCACCGAGGCGGTCGAGGCGAAGGCGATATGGGGCGTGGCGATGACCTTGGGATTGCCGATCAAGGCGCGGGGCGGGTTGGGCTCGCCTTCGACCACGTCGAGGGCGGCGGCGCCCAACGGTCCTTTCTCCAGCGCTTGCAGCAGCGCGTCATTGTCGACGAGGCCGCCGCGGCTGACATTGATGAGCAGACTGCCGGGCTTCATGCGCTGCAGCGACCGGGCATCGATGAAGTTGCGGGTCTCCGGCGTGAGCGGGAGATGCAGGACGACCACGTCGCTCTCGGAGAGCAGCCTTTTGGCGTCGACGCCGGTCATGCCCTCCGGGAATCCGCCGCTCGGCGGATATTTGTCATAGACCAGGAGGCGCGAGCCGAAGGGCTGCATCTTGGCGGCCGTGCGCCGGCCGATGCGCCCGAAACCGGCGATTCCGACCGTCAGGTCGCGCACGCGCCGCAGTCTGGCGCCGGCGGCATCCCATTGACCGCCCTTGACCTCGCGATCGAAGGAAACGATGCCGCGCGCCCAGGCGAGCAGCATGCCGACCGCATGGTCCGATACTTCCTCGACGCAGTAGTCGGGGACATTGGTCACGACGGCGCCGCGCGCCGCCGCCGCCGCCCTGTCGATATTGTCGAGGCCGACGCCGATGCGCTGGACGATCTTGAGATCGGGGCAGGCTTCGATGGCGGGTGCTGTGACCTCGGCCCAGCAGGTCATGATCGCGAGGGGGCGGTTCTGCCGGGCGAGCTCGACGATGGCCGCCTGGGGCGAGGCCTTCGCCGGCCCGATCGCCAGGGAGAAGCCCGCGCCCTCGATCACGCTGCGCTCGACCTCGGGATCCGGCCAGGCATAGTCGGTGAGAAGAACCTGCTTCATCGCCGGGCGCTCTTCACCGGCTTGAGCGCGACGCGCAAGGGCGCGCTGCTGCCGCGGATGTTGAGCACCGGCTCGAAGGGCGTGCTCGATCCCGCGCTCTCGGGCCCGCGCTGCTGGATCTGCCGGAACAGCAGCAGGGCCGCCGTGGCCGCCATGTCGGCAACCGGCAGCGCCACCGCGGTGATGGGAGGCTGCCAGACCCGGAACCAGTCGAGATCGCTATAGGCCACGAGCGACAGATCCTCGGGGACCGAGAGCCGCAGCGCATTGACCCCTTCGAGCACGCCCAGCATCAGACGCGGGCTCGCCACCACGATGGCGGTCGGCGGCGTCGGCAAGCCGCACAGCTCGACCAGGGCCTCATGCCCGAACTCGGGCCGCGGCGCGCCCAGCCGCATCAGCCCGGCATTGACCTTGAGCCGCGCATCGCCATAGGCGTGGCGATAACCGTCGGCGCGCGCGCGGCCGGTGCTGAGCTGCTCGGTCACGCCGACATAGCCGATCCGCCGATGGCCCAGCCCCAGCAGATGCTCGGTCGCCTTGTAGATGCCGAGCACGTCGTCCGCGCGCACCGTGTGGCCGGCGATGCCGGGGTGGCGGCGCAGGAACTGCACGGTCGGGAGCTGCTTGAGCATCTGCACGGTGTCGCGCCGCGGGCTCGCGGTCGCGGCCACCAGCACGCCGGCGACGCGCGCCTCGCGCAGGGCCTGGACCTGTTGCAGCTCCTTCTCGGGATCGTCTTCCGACACGGCAAGGACGAGCTGGTAGCCCTCGCGCGCGCAGGAGTCGGCCATGATCTTGGCGGCCGCGTTGTAGAATTCATTCTGCACATCGGGGACGATGAGGCCGACCAGCCGGCTGGCGCCCGAGCGCATCATGCGGGCGCCGGAATTGGCGGCATAGCCCAGCTCCTGCGCGGCGCGGCGCACCTTCGCCTTGGTCTCGGGATTGATATGCGGATGGTCGTTGAGCGCGCGCGAGACGGTGGAGTGGGCAATGCCGAGCGCCGCGGCAATGTCCTTGATCGTCACCTCTCCGGATTTGCGCAAACCAGCCATGCGGCCTTTCCCCAATCGCGGCGCATGGTTGCACACGTGTGCAGCAATCACAAGGATTACCGCAGCCGTTCCGCGACCGGAGGCGGTTCGGAACTGCGGAATTGTGCTGTTATTTAGTGATATTCCATATCGAAAATTGCTGCGCTGCGAGATTCGTCGTCGAAGGCCGCTGCCGTGACTTTGCGCTGGACACGTGTGCATGACCGGTGCAATAAACCATCGGACTGACGGGCAAGACGGCGTCAAGCCGCGGCTCCGCCTGGATCGGGGCGCCCGAGGGAGGATCCTGAACGGATGCACACGCTATCGGTTTGTCGGACCTGTCCGCGCGGAGGCGCTCCCGAAATGGAGCTGCGCCGGAATTTGCGCGAACGGCTCGCCGACGCGGACACGACACAGGAATGGCAGCTGCTGCTGGTCGAATGTGTCGGCGGCTGCCCGAAGCCCTGTGCGGTCGCGTTCGATGCACCTGGAAAATGGCGGATTCGTTTCAGCACCCTGACGGCGGACCATGCCGAGGACGTCGTCGCGGCATTGCAGCTTTATGAAGGTTCCGCCGACGGCTATCTCGCGGAGGAGGCGCTGCCGCCCGGTTTGCGGGGCCGTATCTCCGCGCGCTCGCCGACGTTTGCCAATCCCAAGACCTTGCCGTCAACCGGGCTGCCTTCACCATTTGCCGGCGGTGTCGCGCCGTCGCTGCATCCCGTTCCATGCAAGTCTGTCGCTTAAGGGGAGGAAACAAGAACCATGAAACCGCAGCTTTTCACGAACGTCCGCATCTTCGACGGTGAGGGAACCCAACCTTTCCCGGGCGAGGTCCTGCTCGAAGGCAACCGCATCAAGACCGTCGCCAAAGGCGGCGGAATCGCGCGCGACGGCGTCGAGGTCATCGATGGCGGCGGCAACACGCTGATGCCGGGCCTGACCGAGGCCCATTCGCACATCACCTTCACCAATATCGGGAAGCTGAAGGAGCTGGGCGACATCCCGCAGGAAGAGCATCTGCTTCTCGGGCTCGAGTTCGCCAAGCTGCTGCTCGATTCCGGCTTCACCAGCCTCTATTCGGCGGCGTCGGCCAAGCTGCGCACCGAGGTCGTGATCCGCAACGCCATCAATGCCGGCCGCTATCCGGGACCCCGCCTCCGTGCGGCCTCTCCCGAGATCACCGCGACCGGCGGCCTCGGCGACGAGCGCCAGGACCATATGTATCACACCGGCATCGAGCTCATTGCCGATGGGGCCGACGCCGTGCGCACGACGGTGCGCCGTTGCATCCGCGAGGGTGTCGATACGATCAAGATCAATATCTCGGGCGATAATTTCGTGCGCCGCAAGTTCGGCCGCGAATGCTCCTACACCGACGCCGAGGTGCAGGCGGCGGCCGAGGAAGCGCATGCGCGCGGGGTCTTCCTGGCCTGCCATGCGCGTGCCAACGGCGCCGTGAAACTGGCGCTGAAGTATAATTTTCGCGTCATCTATCATTGCGACTTCATTGAAGGCGAGACTTACGATCTGCTGGAGGCGGCGAAGGACGACGTCTTCCTCGCGCCTGCGATCGGCATCATCTACACCACCGCCTACGAGGCGGAGCCCTGGGGCATCAACAAGGCCGTCGCCGACCACATGGAGATGTACACCATGCTGGAGAACTGCTCGAAGACCTATGGCGAGCTGCGCAAGCGCGGCATGCGCATCCTGCCGGGCGGCGACTATGGCTTCGCCTGGAACCCGCTCGGCACCAATGCCCGCGACCTCGAGCATTTTGTCAACATCATCGGCTACACCCCGGCCGAGGCGCTGAGCGCCGCCACCAAGCTCGGCGGCCAGATCATGGATATGCCGGATCTGGGGCTGGTCAAGGAAGGCTATCTCGCCGACCTGCTGCTGGTGCGCGGCAATCCGGCCGAGAACGTCAAGATCCTGCAGGATCGCGACAATCTGATCATGATCATGAAGGACGGCGCCTATCACAAGCGGCCGGGGGCGGCCGCGGAGACAGTCCAGCGGGCCAAGCAGGTTGTCTCGGTCTGGGAATAGGTAACGACGAATCCACAGCGGGCCTCGGGATCACCCGGGGCCCGCTGACTCATTTCTGAATCAAGGAAGGGCATTGAATATGGCGATCGGCAGCACGGTTGAAGTTGCAGGCACGGGCGATCCCGTCATCCTGGTCCATGGTCTGGGCGGCACCGGTAATGTCTGGGCGCCGCAGGTCGGGATCCTGACCCGGTTCTTCACCACGGTGCGCCAGGACCTGGCGGGCTCGGGCCGCGCCAAGCCCCATGGACCGGTCACGACGCAGAGCCTGGTCGACGACATCTTCGCGACCATGGCCGAGCTCAAGATCGAATCCGCGCATTTCGTCGGCCATTCCTACGGCACCGTGCTGTGCCAGCATCTGGCGGCAAAGAATCCGGGCAAGGTCCGCAGCCTGGCGCTGTTCGGTCCGATCCGGGCGCCGGCCGATCCGATGCGCCAGGCCCTGAAGGATCGCGCCGCCAAGGCGCGCGCCGAGGGCATGACGGCGATCGCCGACATCACGGTGCAGATGGGAACCTCGGCCTCGACCAAGGCGCATCGGCCCGAGGTGGCCGGCTTCATCCGCGAGCTGGTGATGCGCCAGGATCCGGAAGGCTATGCCCAGACCTGCGAGGCCGTCGCCGGCACGCAGGCCGCCGATCTCTCGGGCCTGCGCTGCCCGTCGGTGATCGTGACGGGCGACGAGGACGCGACCTCGCCGCCGGCGGCGGCCAAGACCGTGGCCGACGCGCTCGCGGGCTCGAAATTCCATGTGCTCGGCCGTTGCGGCCACTGGACTCCGCTGGAGCGTGCCGAGGCCGTGAGCGAAGCCATCTTCAACCTGCTCTACTCCCGAGCCAGCTGAGGAGCGACCGTCCGTGCCGGAGGTGACCGAGGCCATCTATCTTGACTATGACCAGGCCGCTCTCGACGCGCAGTACAACAACCGCGCGCGCTTCCCGAACTATCGCGAGCATTTCCAGTCCTGGCAGCATTGGAGCGAGGTGACGCGGGCCGGGACGCGCGCCATCATCGACGTGCCCTTCGGGCCGACGCCCGAGGAGAAGATGGACATCTTCCCGGCCGACCAGAAGGGTGCGCCGATCTATGTCTTCATCCATGGCGGCTATTGGTATTCGCTCGACAAGTCCGACTACAGCTATATCGCCGACGGGATGAAGCCGCATGGCTTCACCACCGTGGTGAACAATTTCATCCTGGCGCCGCATGGCAATATGGACGAGATCATGCGCCAGAACCGGGCGGCGCTCGCCTGGCTCTGGCAGCATGCGGCGGAGTTTGGCGGCGATCGCGACCGCATCTATGTCGCGGGGCACTCGGCGGGCGGTCATCTGGCGGCGATGCTGCTCGCCACCGACTGGCCGTTCTTCGCGCCCGGGCTGCCGGCCAAGGTCGTGGCCGGGGCCTGCGCCATCGGCGGGATCTTCGATCTCGAGCCGATCCGCCTGTCCTTCCTCGACAAGACGCTTCACTTGACGTCGAGCCAGGTCCAGGCCCACAGCCCGCTGCGCCAGCGCTATCCGGTCAAGGCGCCCTTGCTGCTGGTCGTGGCCAAGGACGAGTCCGACGAGTTCCACCGGCAGTCGGCCGACATGAAGGCGCTCTATCAGCGGCTGGGCCAGTCGGTCGATCTCGTGGTCCCGGACAAGCTCGACCATTTCGACGTGGTCAATCAGCTCCGCGATCCGAAATGCGGATTGATCGACCTGCAGCTCAGGCATATCCGCCGCAGCTTCGGCGGGTGAGGGCTTCACAACGAGTCGTGCTACCTCGATATATCGAAGTTCTCTGGCGTGGGCAGACCTAGGTCCTTGTTGCCCATTTCGAGCCAGTAGAGTTTTCCGGTCTTGTACTCTCCGCAACTGTATAGCTCCGCACCCATCTTCCTAAGTGCAAGCAGCAGGGCTTGCATTTGATCAACGCCCGAAGCAGATCGAACACGATCATTGCCAAGTCCAAGCACTCGATATGCACAGTAGTAGTCATGCCCATTGGGACGCTTCTCTGGGCAACCGACTTGGATAACAACAGGCGCTCTGGATTCGGACAGCCGCGGCTGCCGAACAAGCATTACCTTGTTTATGTGATCGACCTTCATGGGAGAACCCTACCGGATTATGAGAGGGGGTAATGGCTTTCCGCTAACACAAGCGCCGTATCGATTGTTCGCACTTTCATAGCATCTCGAGCGTGCATCAGGATCTGCCTGGATGTAACGCCCGAGCGTCGGGTCGTAATCCCGAAAATAATTATATGCGAACCCCGTATCGGGGTCGGCCTGCTGGCCCGGGAAGCAGAGGGTCGTGTCGATACCACCGCTGTGGGTCAGCGAGACCTGCCGGCCGAACGGATCCTGCACCCGATCCCACATGACAGTTTGCGTCGAGTCCGTGATCTTCTGCGGCAGCCCGATCTGGTCGGTGTGGAGATAGACGAGATCAGCCGGTGCAGGCCCCGTTCCGACCAGCCGGATCGCGTCGGCAATCACCGTATCGTCGGCCGAGGCCGTCAGCGTGACCTGATGGCCCGATGAAGGTGCGAAGCTGTAGGTTCCGAGCAGATTCCGCTGCCCGCCATTCTGCTTTTGGTTGGCCGTGACCAAGCTGGTACCGCCGGCATGTACTACCGTGTACTGCGCCGCACTCGAATTCCCTGAGGAGGCGGTCCAACGGGCATAGAGCTGGTAGTCCCCTGGTGTGACAATGTCCGGGGTCCAGGTGAAGCTGTCGACCGGTGCGCTGTCGCGGACATAGTAGATCGCGTCTGCGACGACCTTGCCGCTTGCCGAAGCATCGGGCAGATCGACTCTCTAACCAACCTCCAATTCCGTCAATCAATCTAGAACCGAAAACATCTCAACTTTGGAAACGCGCAGTTTGTCAGGTTGCATGTGGTGGAGTTCGAAGTAACGCTTTGGGCGCTTAGGAAACTCAATCGAAAAGAAATACCCTTCATGGATAAACATCTTTACTCGAATTGATTCTCCTTTGTTCGGAATTGTTGATGCTAGCAATACATCCGCTACATGAACTGCAGGAGCAGCATTTCCAAAGAGAGGGATGTTCTTTCGCGAGTCATAGAAGAAGCATACTTTCGCGTCACCGGCCTGTCGTTGCATAGAGTCAAAAGCACCCAGCTGTTCGTCCAGCGTATGCTGATGCTTTTGGGATAGAGTATCGCGCCATCCGGACAGCGCTAATTGCTCGTAGGGCCTTAAACTCCTACTCCCGAAGAAGCGGCCACATAGTCGTGAGACACCGTTGAAGAGAGTCTCAATTACTGTTGACATTCGCATCCCTCGTTTGCTTGCGTCCCAGCGATCCCTAACCCCAGGCCTATGGCCGCACCTCTATAAACATAAGGAATTCGATCAAGCTGTTGTAATGCGCTAGGCCACTTCCGACCAAAGCTTTGCCAACCACGAGGGTAACGGAAAGGATCGTGATAGTAATGCCGAATGCTCGTAACATAGTTACCGTTCCAGATTGATCTGGGCCCACCCATTCTATTAGGAATCCAATGTGAAAATTCTTTGCCTGCTCCCTTAATTCCTGCTCGCTCAAGGCCAGTGATGCCACCGAAAACTACCGAGGTCCCGATTCCAAGCCACTCCCCTACTTCATAAGTGGTCGAGCAACTGTTCACTCCTTCGTTGAGACCCGCCAGCTCTCGAGCCTCGTTCGCCAATCCAAAAGTCAATGCATCTTGCCAGCCGGCAACAGCATTGAGAGCTCCTACGCGGTAGGAATCATCCAACCCTGTCAGATACTCAAAAATCGTCTCCAGGCCCCACTCATCAACCCATAACACTGGGTTCCCGCCCGCATAGGCGTAGATATTAATCCCGCCTACGAATCCGATGGGGTCAGCTTGGATGTACCGGCCAAGCGTCGGGTCGTAGTCTCGGAAATAATTATACGCGAAGCCCGTATCGGGATCGGCCTGCTGGCCGGGGAAGCGGAGGGTCGTATCGATGCCGCCGCTGTTGGTCAGCGAGACCTGCCGGCCGAACGGATCCTGCACCCGATCCCAGACCACCGTTTTCGTCGCGTGCGTGATCTTCTGCGGCAACCCGATCTGATCGGTATGGAGATAGACGAGGTCGGCCGGAGCAGGCCCCGTGCCCACCAGTCGGATCGCGTCGGCGACCACGGTGCCGTCGCCCGAGGCCGTCAGCGTAACCTGATGACCCGACGACGGTGCGAAACTGTAGGTCCCGAGGAGGTTCCACTGCCCGCCATTCTGCTTCTGGTTGAGCGTGATCAGGCTCGTCCCGCCGCCATGCACCACCGTGTACTGCGCTGCCCCCGAATTCCCCGATGACGCGGTCCAGCGGACGTAGAGCTGGTAGTCGCCTGGCGTGACGATGTCCGGGGTCCAGGTGAAGCTGTCGACCGGCGCGCTGTCGCGGACATAGTAGATGGCGTCCGCAACGACCTTGCCGCTCGCCGAGGTATCGGGCAGATCGACCTTGTAACCCGCGCCGGAAGCATTGAAGGGGAAGGTCCCCAGCAGGTTCCACTGTCCGCCATTAACCCGCTGGTTTGCGGTGACCGTCGTGCTTCCGCCCTCATAGGTCACCGTGTATTTCGCGTCTGTGGCGTTGGCGGCGGACGCTGGCCACTTGGCATAGACGCGGTAGCTCGCCGTCAGGGTCGGCGTGAGCGTCCAGGTCGCGGACTTCGTGCCAGACACAGGCACGAACCTCACGGCGTCGGCGATCACATGGCCGTCTGCGATATCCGTCAGATCGACGCGATGGTTCTGCCCCGGAGCCATCAGAAACGAGCCCAATGGCTTCCAGCCGGCGTACCCCGAATGCTGATTTATCGGTACTGTGGTCGAGCCCCCTTCATAGAAGATCGTGTAGGGAGCGTTCGACGCGTGGTCGGCAAAGCCCGTGAAGTTTACATAGAGCTGGTAGGTGTCACATCGAGGCAGCGTAGGCGCCCAGGTTGCCGTAGGTGGGGGAGCACCGACTCGCGTGATCTGCACGGCATCGGCTATGACGTTGGTCCCGCCCGTAGCCTGATCGGTGAGGTCGACCCTGTGATTCTGGCCCGGCGTCAATGCGTAGGTACCGAGCAAGTTCCACTTTCCCCCGTTGGCTGTTTGGTTGACACGAACAGTGGAACTGCCGCCATCGTAATAGACTGTGTAGGGCACACCCGTTCCGCGATCGCTGGAGGCCTTCCACCATGCAAACACGTTGTAATTGGCAGCCAGCGACAGCGTGGGCGTCCATGTCGCGCGATTCATTCCGCTCGCCGGCGTGAACATAACCGCGTCGGCGTTCTCGGCCTCAATTACACACTCGCTAGCGACCTGCACGGATCAGTCACATTGCAAACTAGCGGTCCTATTCCTCGATCCCAGGTTCTGCCGATTCTTGCGGAAGTCCTACGCTTGAACGGCGTCACTATCATTCAATCGGGACAGGTCTATGAGGTCCTGCCCGTCGCGGAAGCAGGTGGACGGGGATTGTCTCCCTCCAACGGCTATGAATCGCTCGCCATTGGCGCCAGCGTTCGAATTATTCCACTTCGCTACGTATCGGCCCAACAGATTGCAGGAACGCTCGACTCGTTGAAGCCCGTGGGAGGGGGAATTCGAGTGGACGCCACTCGCAACGTGCTTATCGCTTGGGGCTCCCAGGTCGATCTGGCAAGCATTGCCGATTTTGTCTCGGTCCTCGACGTCGACTGGCTGTCCGGCATGTCGTTTGGCTTACTTCCCTTACATGTTGCTGATGCCAATCAGGTGTCTTTGGAGTTGAGCCAGATCTTTCTGGACGGCGGGGGTCAGCCAGGTGCTGTCCGCCTTGTCCCCATCGATCGTCTGAATGCGATCCTTGTCATCGCTAAGCAACCGACGTACCTCGAAGCCGCGAGACAATGGGCCGTGCGGCTGGACCAGGTGAGCGACTCCGGCAATACGGTACGAGTCTATTCGGTGCAGAACCGACGAGCCGCCGACGTGGCGAAGATTCTTGGCCAATTGTTCTCGGACGGCACGTCGAGACCCGAAGCTGTCGACGCATCCGTTGTTGCACCTGGCTTGACACCAACGCGGACAGACACTGCTTTAGATTCCAGCTCCGGTGGCGATCAGGGCTTTGAAATGGGGCAGCAACAGCCCAGTGGCTTCAATAGCAGTATTTCTAATTCGGAACCAAACTCCGCAGCCACAGACTCGATTATGGACTCCCCCCTACCACGGCCTGTCAATGCCTCCAATGCCACGACTATTCAGGATTTGACGATTGGCGCCGGACTCCGCGCACGGATCATCGCGGACGATGCCAACAATGCTCTCGTCGTTCTCGGCAGCGCACAGGCGCATAAGACCATCGAATCCGCCCTGAAGCAGCTCGACGTGCTACCGCTACAAGTGCTGATAGAAGCCACGATCGCCGAAGTGACCCTCAATGACGAACTGCGCTATGGGTTGCGCTGGTTCTTCCAAAGCGGCGATAGCACTGCGATCTTAACAGCGGGGGCATCGAGCGCGATCTCGGGGCTCTTCCCCGGCTTCTCTTATCTCTTCAGCTCCGACAACGTGATTGTCGCGTTCAACGCCCTAAAAAAGATCACGGACGTTCAGGTGATTTTGGCACCCTCGTTGCTAGTTCTGGATAATCAGACCGCGCGCTTGCAGGTGGGTGACGAAGTACCCATTGCCACGCAGTCCGCGGTCAGCGTCACCGATCCAGCGTCTCCGATCGTGAACCAGATCGAGTTCCGCGATACGGGCGTCATTCTGAAGATAACGCCGCGCGTGAACGCGGGTGGATTGGTGCTGCTCGATATTTCTCAGGAGGTCAGCGATGTCGTCAAGACAACGACATCAGATCTCGATTCGCCGACCATCCAACAGCGGAAGATCGAGAGCACGGTATCAATTCAGAGCGGCCAAACAATTGCGCTTGGAGGCTTGATCCGGGATCGGCGTGAGAATGGAAAGACCGGTGTGCCAATTCTTGGTGACATCCCGCTGCTGGGGAATCTGTTCTCTGAGACCGATAAAACCGGCGCTCGGACCGAGTTGCTCGTGCTCTTAAAGTCCACTGTGATTCGTGGCCCTGACCAGGCACGGGCAATGACTGAGGAACTGCGGCGGAAGCTGAGCGAGGTAAGGCCAGAAAATCAGGAAAATGGAAACTAGCTTCCACCGGATGTCGCCGCAGACGATTGCTGTTGATCCATAGCCCCTATCTGTGACTGAAGAGATTGTTCCCTCACCTTCATTCCAATCTCCATATGTGATCTCAGCACCAGTGCAAAGGGAACAACCTGTTGAGGCTCCACACCTAGCCCTCACACCGCGTCCGTCGGTCAGGCGGCCTTCGGCGCCGCCAGATCGCGCGCGCGGGCGCGCCAGTCGCGATTGAGGGGGCTGTCCGGCTTGAGCGCCAGCCGTTCGGCCGCCAGCGTCTCGGCGAGCGCGCGGTCGCCGGCGCGGATGGCCGCCTCGGTCAGCGTCCAGGAGAACACGTCGCGCTGCGCATGGCTGCCGCCGAAACGGCTGGCCTTGCCGCGGACCGGCAGCATCAGATCGAGCGCCGCCCGGTAATCGCCGCGGCCGAAAGCATCGATGCCCTTGACCGCGGGCAGGCCGACCTCCCGCGTCATCATGACGTTGGTGCCATGATTGCCGGCGGCGACCCGCTCCACGCTGGCGATCAAGGCGGCCCGCGCCTCGCGCCGGTCGGCGCCGACGAAGGCCATCATGGCGTGCATGTCGTTGAAGGCGTAGATGCCGTCCTCGATCCGGGTCTCCCATTTGTCGGCCTGGTCCTTCCAGCGGTAGCCGACATCCTGCCCGAGGACGGAAAGCCGCCAGAGCAGCGCGGAGCCGTCCACCAGCTCGAGCGCCTGGCCGAAATTGCCGGCCGAGATCCGCTCGTCGAACAGGCGCAACGCCGACTTGAAATCGTTCTGGTCCATGTGGAAGAGCGCCTGATGCCAGAAATTATGGAAGGAGAACAGGCAGCCGGGGGCCCAGACCTCGGCGCTGTCTTGAAGGAACGCCGCACCCTCGCGCGCCCGGCCCTGCATCTCCATCACATGGGCGACGGCATGAACGCCCCAGCCGTCCTTGCCGTTGAGCGCGATGGCCGTCCGGGCGGTCTCCTCGGCCTGCGCATAATCGCCGGACTCCTCGAGACCGAAGGCATGCATGCTCAGCACATAGCCGCGGCCCGGCACGGAGGCATCCCAATGCGGCAGCACGCGCGCGATCCGGTCGCGCAGCATCGAGGAATAGCCCAGGAAGAAATCGCCCAGATGCGCGAACTGGATCGCCGGGAGATCGCGCGGATTGGCGATCGCGACACGGCCCCACTGCTCGAGCGCCTGCTCATAGTCGCCCTGATGCCAGGCCCGAAGCGCCGCGATATGGCCCAGCTCGCGGTCATTCGCATGGCGCGCCAGCGATTCGGCCGCCAGCAGGCTCTTGGCGGCTTCGCCCTCGAAGGCCTTGTCGGTGGTGGTCGCCATGATCGCGCCGCGCATGGCGTGGCCCAGGACCAGGTCCGGATGCTCCGCCAGGGCGGCATCCAGCTCGGCGACGGGATCGGTCTGGTAGCAGGCGAGCAGCTCGGTCGCGCGCTCGAGGCGCGCCACGGCGTCGGCCGAACCATGCGAAACCGGGTTGCCCCATTTGTCCTTGCGCGTCATCGAAAATCTCCTGTCTTCTGCACCCGCCGATCATGCGCCGGCGCGTCGTTTGTGGGGAGCCGGAAGATACGGTTTGCCGCCCTTCGATCCAGCCGACTTGCGGTATAGCCGCCGCCCGCCGAGCAGGGCCTAAATCCGACAAGGAGTTAGCCCCCTGATTTCACGCAGCGATAGGACAGAATGCCGATCCGACTGTACCTATGGTAAAGTCCGTTTATGACAATGAGCGAGACCCAGGACCCGAATCCGAAGGCCAAGGCCTCGGCGCGCGACCGGATCATGGACCTGGCCGAAGCGGCGGTGCTGCAAAAAGGGTTCGGCGCCACCTCGATCGACGAGCTGGTGGCCGGCGCCGGCATCACCAAGAGCGGTTTCTTCTACCACTTCAAGGACAAAGGCGACCTGGCCAAGGCCCTGCTGGAGCGCTATCTCGAACGCGACCGGACCATTCTCGGCGACATCTTCGGCCGGGCGCGCGAGCTCCATGACGATCCGCTGCACCGCTTCCTGATCGCGTTGAAGCTGTTTGCCGAGATGCTGAGCAACATGCCGGAGGTGCATCCCGGCTGCATGGCCGCCTCGATCTGCTATCAAGACCAGCTCTTCAATCGCGAGATCCGGGAGCTCAATGCGGAAGGGCTGCTGGCCTGGCGTCGCCGGTTCCGCGGCTATCTCGACGAGATCGTGGCGCAGTACCCGCCGCGCTTCGAGATGGATCTCGATGCCGCGGCCGACATGCTCACCACCCTGGTCGAGGGCGCCATCATCCTGTCGCGCTCGCTGAAGGATGCCCGCATCCTGCCGCAGCAGGTGCTGCTCTATCGCAGCTTCATCCAGTCGGCATTCCTACCGGGCCCGGCCTGACCGCCGGTGCCGGGCACTATCGCGACAATGTCAGTTCGGTGTCGCGCGTGACCATTGTGAAGTCGTCGATCATCAGATTGATCCGGAGCTTCCAGTCTCCGGGAGCCCAGAGCGGGAGCGCGGGGACCCGATAGAGACCGGGCGCGATCTGCGAGGCCTGATGGGTCGAGGCCTCGATGCCGGCGGCCGGCGATTCCACGCGGACTTCGACGGCCTTGGGATCGATCGTCATGCCGTCGGGCATGGCGATGCGGATATCGGCGGCATTGTCGCCGGCATGTCCGGGGCTGAGGGTCACCGTGACCACATATTGGGCGTCGGCGAACTCGATGACGCGGGATGACGTGGGCGGCGGGCCCAGCGACAGGCCGACCGCCAGCAGCATGGCGAGCATGGCCACCAGCAGATCGAGTCGCAGCACCAGGAGCAGCCGCGGCTTCATGCCGGCAACACCGGCGAGCGCGCGCGGTGTCAGCCAGAAACGGTTGAGAGCGGCGATGGCCAGCATGGCCAGCACCGCCAGCAGCTTCGCCGAGAGCGTCAGTCCGTAGCTGCTGTCCCAGAGGTTCGACCAGCGGGGGAGCAGGAGCCAGGCCATCGTGCCCCCGCTGGCGACGACCGCGGCGACGGCGACAAATCCAAGCCGCTGGAAGCGATCGAACAGCGCCGCCGTCACGGGGCCGGGATCGAGGGCGAAAGCACGCCGCAAGGGATCGAGCGCGCCGATCCAGAGCGCTGCGGCCAGCCCATGCAGCAGCATCAGGACGCGGCCCTGCATCGGCGGCAGCACGGCCAGCGCGTGGCCGCTGTCGGCGAAACTGGCCAGCGCGAGCAGCGCGCCAAGACCCTGCAGCAGCGACCCTCGGGCTCCTTCGTGGCGGACGAAGACCATCATCAGAAAACCGGCCAGGGCCGCGGCGTCGTACCCCGCATTGGGCGCGGCCCATGCCGCCTGCCATGCGGCGGGCGCGAGCAATCCGCTCAATGGCAATCCGGCGCGCATCGCGCCATGGGCGCCGATCAGGAGAATCTGCGCGAGGAGGCCCGCCGCGGCGAGGCGCCGTTCCTGCGATCGCAGGGCGGGGATGAGCGGCGGGTCCGGCCTCAGGAGCAGGCGAAACAGCGCGCCGCCCGCGGCCAGCAGCGCCAGAATCCGGGCGACCGCGTGAAGGGCGTAGCCCGGCCAGTGCCAGTCGTCGTCGGCCATCCCGGGAACCGGCCCGGAGGGAGGGGCAGCTTCCCCGATGGCGAAACGGAAGCTGCCGGAAACGACATGACCGTCGAGCGAGCCGACCCGCCAGCTCACCAGATAACGTCCCGGCGCCAGCGCCGCCGGCAGGGCCCAGCTCACCTGGCCTTCCGTGACGGCCGGCGGCGTCGCCGGCGTCACGTCGCTGCCGGTTGAGTCCATCAGCCTCAGGGCCAGGAGCTGGATCGGCTCGTTGAAGGTGATGTCGATCGCGGCCGGCGATTGCGGCAGGGCGCTGTCGGCGGCCGGCGAGCTCGCCAGCAGCACGGCATGAGCCCAGGCCGCGCCGTTCGGCAGCAGCAGGGCCAGGAGCAACAGAACCGGAAGAAGGCGCCGCATGACCGGATCGGGGGACGAGGGCAGGGTGCCCTCGTCCGCCTCCGTTTCGCGTTCGATCAGTCGTCGCCGCCGGGCGCGCCGATGGTCAGGCCGGGCGCCGGGTACTCATAGTCGTCGTCCGTTTTTCCTTCGGCCGGAATCTCGATCCAATGCTCGGTCTTGGATCCGCATTCCTGCACCACCGGGAAATAGACCTTGGTGCCGGGCGCGATGTCGGTGACGCGGACGCGGAACACGAATTCGTCATAGAAGCTGTCCGGCAGGTTGCCGTTGCTCCAGGCGATTTCCTTCACGCCCTTGCTGATGGTCGAGCCTTCATAGTCGTAGCTCTTGCCATAGTCGCCTTCGGTCACGGTCACCTGCCAGCCGGGCTTGGGCATGGGCTTGGCGACGATGAAGCCTTCGGGGATCTGGATCCGCACGGCCGTCGTGGCGGTGCCATCGCAGCCATGTGGCACGCGCAGCACGGCCTTGTAGAAGCCGTTGGACGGCGCTTCCGCCGTTTCGAAGGTGATATGGGCGAGGGCCGGCGCCGCCATGGCAAAGACGGCGCCGGCAGCCATGCACGCGGCGGCAAGGAGTCGAGAGGCACGCATCGGGATTCTCCTCGGGCTACGGTCGGTCGAGTGGCGTCGGATGAAACCTGTTTGACGGCTCAGACGACCGCGGGAGGACCCCGGGAAAATTGCGTGCGGGCCGACCGTTCGTCCGGAAGCGTCCGGTCGGCGAAATCGAAGAAGAAGATGTCGAAGTCTGTCGGCGAGACCTCGGGCGTGGGCTCGACACTGGCGCCGGCGAGGCTCGGACCGCCGAGCGCCGCGCAGAACAGGCAGAGGCCCGAATGATCGCCGGGCGCGCCATGATCGCCGCCGGCGGATCCGGGCTCGGGGCAATCCCGATCGTGCGCCCCGGCTATGGCAGCGGCCATCGCAGGCCCCGCCATGGTGTCGGGCATTGCCAGATTGAGAGGCGCGCCCAGCAGGAGCAGGAAGATCAGCCCGATTTGAAGGCCCCGAAGGCCTCCAAGCGGTCCCGATCGGCGAATGGCTTTCATGGCCTCAGATTACCGGGAAACCCGCCCACTGTCGCCGGCCTCCCGGGGGCTTCAGAAGGCCGGCAACATGGTTAATCGCCAGCCATTTTCGGGCCGCATCACGCTGCGGCGTTGGACAGCCGTTCGTCGATGTCGCCCTCGAGATAATGGATCCAATTGTTATAGCGCCGGCTGATCCAGCCATTCCGGTCGGAGAAGCCCGTGGTCGATTTCTTGGTGATCCGATAGCTGTTCTGGTCGAAATAGATGTCGACCACCGCCGTGTATTTCGGGTTGGTCTGGGTGGCGACGAGATGCCCGGTTCCGGCCTGCTCGAAGGTCCAGTTCCGTTTCTGACCGGCTTCGATGATGAGCGCCCCGATGCGGTCGACCGGCAGGTCGCGCGCCGCCGCCGGGATCGGATGATTGTCGACATTGTAGAGCGGCTGGTTGGGCATGCAGCCCGCCAGGATCAGGGCGGCGACCAGCAAGGCGAAGATCCGGTTCATCGAAGGCTCCTTCTACTTAAGCGCTGCGACTTCCATTAGCCCTTCGACCGCGGCTTTTCAACCGCCCGTAGAAGATCTGCTCGCGGGAGTGTCGGTTGCGGTGGACAGATCGACCCGGATGATCGCATCCGGCCGCCAATCCGTCGCTTGGCCGGGAAGTGCCAGGGCGAGGCTATAGCCCGGTTCGAGAAACTCATGGGCCAGCCGCCAGGCGGGTCCCTGCGCCGGTTGCGACGTCCAGCAGCCTTCCTCCGGCGACGGGTCGATGCGGTCGACACCGTCAGCCACCAGCGCAAGGCCCTCGCCCGTCGCCTTGGCCATGGCCTCCCGCAGCGTCCAGATGCGGTAGAAGGCCCGCGCGCCGAGGCGGGCCACCTGGCCCTGTTCGCCCGCGCCGAAACCGTAGCGGGCGATGGCGTCATAGGCCCGGAAGCGATGCGCTTCGATATCCACCCCGATCGGGCCGGCATGGCTGACGGCGCAGGCGATCCGGCCCCGGCTGTGGGAAATCGAGCCTTCGACGCTCCCCAGATCAGGGCAGGTCATCCGCAATTTACCTGTGGAATCATGGGTAAAGACCCAGCTTTTCTGCCGGGTTTGGTGCGCCAGCAGGGCTCTCAGCGCGGCACGCGCCAGCAGGGAGGCGGATCGGGCGTCCGGACGTCGATATTTCGCGAACTCCGCACGGTCCTCTTGCGTTATCCACCGGGCCATCAGCTCGTCGGCATAGACCGACCCCAGGTTTATGACGGTCAACGCGACGGAAGTTCCCGCCATCTTTTTTCCTGACCTGTCTCGGGCGTGACCTATAATCGTAGCGGTTGAGACCGAACCGATATAGTGAGATGAGGGCAGAGGAACGAGGGGGGCCCTGCCAGGCCTAATTGACGTGGGAGAGATCATGCCGAAGCCTGTCGCAGGGCCGCGGCGCCGAGGGTTTGGGCTGGCGGGTCCCATTGATTCGGGTGGGAAACACAACGAGCCGATCCGAAAAGCCGAAACACATCAGACTCTGGCCGTAGAAATGTCCGTAACAACCATGGCGTGCAGGCTGTGAGCGCGCTCTCTTTTCATGTCCGCGGCTGGAATGCCTGGGCGCCGGGCCTGGAGAGCGAGTCGGCGTGGCGCCATTGGGCGACGGGGCGTGCTGAGACGCCTGAAGCCTCGGCGCCGCCTCCCGCGCCGATGCCGATGAGCCTGCGCCGGCGGATTAGCGCGTTGGGGCAGGCGGCGCTGCGCTGCGCCTGGGGACTCCCGGATGCGGGCCGATCGCGCATCGTATCGGCGTCCCGCCATGGCGAGTTCGGACGGACCCTGTCAATCCTCGATGCCTTGGCCGCGGATGACACCGTATCGCCGGCGGATTTCACGCTTTCCGTCCATCATGCGCTGGTCGGCCTCCTATCGATCGCCCTGGGCAATCGTAAGGGTCATGTTGCCGTGGCGGCCGGCCCCGACAGTTTCGGCTTCGGATTGCTCGAGGCCGTCGCCTGCCTGAAGGAGCGCCCCTCCGAGCCGGTCGTCTTCCTCTACTACGATGAGCCACTGCCGCGGCCTTACGATCGGTTCGATCGCGGCGCAGAGCCACCCCTGGCGATGGCGCTCTCGCTGTCCTCATCAGGTGCGGGGAAGGGGCTCCTGCTCGAAACCGCAGCGCCGCGCGGCGCAGGCGACGCGGAGGGCTCGCCGGGGCTGGCTTTCCTGCGCTTCCTCCTCACGGATGCACCCGAAGCGTCGTGGCAGGGCGAACGCCAGCAATGGCAGTGGAGGCGTCTTGCTGAGGCTGCTTGAGCATCTCTATCGCCAGGCCGCGACCGGCTTCGCGTTCGCCTGCTTCTTTTTGGGCGGCAGCGTCCTGGCGGCCGTGGTCCTCCCGGTGCTGTGCTGGTCCCCGGATCATCGGCGCCAGCGGGTCCAGCAACTTCTCCGTTCGATCTTCCGGCTTTATCTCGCGATGCTGCGGGGGCTGGGCCTGATCCGGCTGGACATCGAGGGTGGAGAAACGCTCCAGCATTGCCGTCGGCGCCTGATCATCGCGAACCATCCCTCGCTGCTCGACGTGGTTATCTTGATGGCGTTGACGCCGAATGCGCAATGCATCATCAAGCACGAACTCTGGAACAGCCGGTTCCTCGGCGGCGTGATGCGCCGAGCGGAATACATCCGGAACGATCTCGAGGGCGGTGCCTTGATTCAGGCCTGCCGCCGGGCGCTTGACGACGGTGGCAATATCATCGTCTTTCCCGAGGGAACGCGGAGCCGCCCGGGCGTGATGCCGCGCTTCCACCGGGGATTTGCTAATATCGCCACCTTGACCCAGGTGGAGATCCTGCCGGTGGTGATCACCTGCGACCCGCCGACCCTGACGAAGGGAGAGCGATGGTGGGTGGTTCCGGCGACGCGCCCGACCTTTCGGGTGGTAGTCGGCGAGTGCCTGGAAGCGGGCGGCTACATGACCGACCGCTATCGAAGCGTGGATTCGAGACGGCTTGTGGCGCGTATGGAAGCTTATTATGCAGAACGGCTCGCGAATGTCTGAGACGGAACTGGCAGTCAAGAAACTGATCATCGAGGCACTCAAGCTCGAGGACATCGCGGCGGAGGAAATCGCGAGCGACGAGCCGTTGTTCGGATCGGGTCTGGGGCTCGATTCGATCGACGCATTGGAGTTGGGCGTCGCCATCCGCCGGCAATATGGCATCAAGTTCGAAACGGTGAATGACGAGGTCAAGGCGCATTTCGCCAATGTCCGAAGCCTGGCGCGTTTCATCGATAGTCAAAGGGGTGGGGGATGACGTCGCGCGAATCCATTTTGAATCAGCTGCGCGAGTTTCTGGGGGAGATGTTCGAAATTCCGCCCGAGCGGGTGACGGCGGAGGCGAGGCTCTATCAGGATCTCGATCTCGACAGCATCGACGCGGTCGATCTGGTCGTGAGGCTTCAGGAAGTGACGGGCCAGCGCATCCGGCCGGAAGCCTTCAAGGCCGTGCGGACGGTGGGCGACGTGGTCGATTGCGTCGAAGAGCTGCTGTCAGTGAATGCGGCGGCCCGACAATAGGCTGTGGCTGCTGGCCGCGGCCGCGGGAGGGGTGGCTTATCCCTTCCTGGTTTACTTCGGCCGGACCTATTCCGGAACGTCGTTCCTGCAGCCGCCGCTCCTCATCGTGATTGCGCTGGTCCTGATCGGTCTGCGCCTGCTGGCTATGCGGGGGCCGGACGGGCGGCCCTGGCTCATCGGTCTGGCCGTCGCCGCAATGGTCCTGGTCATGCTGCTCGCATGGAACGTCGGCCTCGCGGTCCTGGCCTATCCGGTCGTCATCAGCCTCACCGTCGCGGCGATCTTCGGCGCGTCGCTCCTTTGGCCGCCGACGATAGTCGAACGGTTCGCGCGGATGCGGGAGCCCGAGCTGACGCCTGCGGCCATCGCCTATCTGCGCGGCGTGACTCAAGTCTGGCTCCTGTTCCTCCTGGCCAATGCCGCGGTCGCCGCGGCGCTGGGTCTATGGGGCTCCTTGCATCTCTGGACGCTGTGGACCGGGCTCGTCTCCTATTTGCTGATGGGGGCCCTGTTCCTGGGCGAGCTGGCCTGGCGGCATCTCGTCAGGGCGCGCGCGTGAAAACGCTTCTGCTGTCGCAGCTCCTTTCCGAACGCCGGCAGGATCGGGATCCCGTCGCGCGCCGGGGCGGCGAAGCCATCAGCTATGCGCGCTTCGCCGCCGAGGCGGCCGGGCTCGCCGCCGAGGCGCAGGCGTCGGGCTGGCGTCGCGCGGCGCTCCTCGCCCAGGACAGCTATCGCTTCGCGCTCGGTCTCTTCGGCCTGATGCATGGCGGCTGCGAGGTGGTGCTGCCGCCCAACCATCAGCCCGGCACGATCGAGGCGATGCGCGGCGGTTTCGACCTGGTGGTCGACGATGCGCGATTGTCCGAGGTGAGGCCCCGCGAGGATCGTCTCGATCCGCTCGACGCGGAGAATTGCGCCTTGGCTTTCTTCACCTCGGGCTCGACCGGCATGCCCAAGCGCATCCTCAAGTCGCTGGCCATGTTCGAACGCGAGGCGCAGACGCTCAATGCGCTGTGGGGTGGCGAGGACGGGGGCGAGGTCTTTGCCACGGTTCCCCATCAGCATGTCTATGGGCTGAGCTTCAAGATCATGGCACCCCTGGCGGCCGGACGGCCCTTCCACGCCGAGACGCCGGAGGTCTGGGAAACTCTGCTGGCGGGTCTGACCTCGAACGCCGTGATCGTCAGCAGCCCCGCGCATCTGGGGCGGATGGCGGGATTGTCGGCCTTGCCGGCCGACCGGCGGCCCTCGCGCGTCTTCTCCGCGGGAGCGCCCTTGAGCACCGAAGCGGCCCATGAGGCGCGCCGCGTTCTGGGCGTTCTGCCGACCGAGATCTTCGGGAGCACCGAAACCGGTGCCATCGCCACGCGACAGCAGGAAAGCGGCGAGGCGCCCTGGCGCCTGCTGCCGGGGTTGGGCATGCGGACCGACAGGAACGGTCGCTTGAGCCTGCTCACGCCGTTCGTCGGCGATGAATGGATCGAGACGGCCGACCTGGTGGCCCCGGTGGGCGACGGGTTTCGGTTGCTGGGCCGTGCAGATCGGGTGGTGAAAATCGAGGGCAGGCGGGTCGATCTGAACGCCATGGAGGAGGCGCTGGTGAAGCTGCCCGAAGTCGCCGCCGCTGTCGTCATATGGCTGCCGGGAGAGGATGGCCGCCTGGGCGCTGCGATCGTGCCCAGCGCCGAAGGGCGCGCGCAGATGGCGCGGCTCGGTAAATTCCGCTTCGGGCGGTTGCTGCGCGCCGGGCTTGCCGACAAGCTCGAGCCGGCCAGCGCGCCCCGCCTGTGGCGTTTCGTCGAGGCACTGCCTTCGGCCGAGCTCGGGAAGCGGCGCGACCGCGACATCCTCGAACTGTTCACGGACGCCCAATGAATTTGCCACCGATCCTGGCCGAGCGGATATCCGCCGACGGGGTGGCGCTCGACCTCGCCGTGACCGAGGATCTCGACGTGTTCGAGGGGCATTTTCCGGCGCTGCCGGTGCTGCCGGGAGTGGTCCAGGTCGATTGGGCCCTGCGGCTGGCGAAATCGCAGCAGCTGGTCGAGGGCGGGGCCGAGCTGCGCGATTTCCAGGTCAAGTTTCGCAATGTGATCCGCCCGCCGCTCACCCTGACTCTGACCTTGCGCTGGGACGCCGCCAGACGGCGAATCCAGTTCGACTATCGCAGCGGCACCGTCGCGATGTCGTCAGGCCGCCTGATCCTCCAGGCGGCATCGTCTTGAGATATTGCGCCATCGTGCCCAGCCACGATCATCACGCCGCCATCGGCCGCGTCGTCGCCCGGCTTCGCGAGGAGGGCCTTCCGGTCTTCATCATCGACGATGGCAGCGGCGAACCGGCGCGTTCCGTGATCGCAGCCCTTCACAACGAGAAGAACGCGATCCTCGTCACGCGGCTCGAACCCAACCGCGGCAAGGGGGCGGCGGTGATTCGCGGCTTCGAGCTGGCGCTGCAGGCCGGCTTCACCCATGCCGTCCAGGTCGATGCGGATGGGCAACACGATCTCGATGCCCTGCCCCGGCTGCTGGCGGCGTCGCGGCACCATCCCGAAGCCGTGATCTGCGGGCGGCCTGTCTATGACCGGTCGATTCCGATGGGACGGCGCATCGGTCACTGGATCACCGATTTCTGGGTCTGGATCGAGACGCTCTCGTTCCGGATCGTCGCCAGCATGTGCGGTTTCCGCGTCTATCCGCTGGCGGCGGTGAAGCCCGTGATCGAGCGCGAGCCGATCGGCCAGCGGATGGATTTCGACACGGGGCTTCTGGTGCGACTGTTCTGGCGCGGCACGCCGCCCTTGCTGGTGCCGGTGAAGGTGATCTATCCGCCAGGCAACAGCTCCAACTTCAAGATGCTTGCCGACAATTGGCGCATCACCAGGATGCACACCCGCCTGGTCGTCACGATGCTGTTGCGCCTGCCCTCGATCCTCGCCCATCGGCCGCCGCGGTTGGCGGCGGAGGCCAGCCATTGGTCGGGTTTGCGCGAACGCGGCACCCTCTGGGGCCTGCGCTTCGTCGCGGCCGTCTATCGCCTGCTGGGGCGCCGGGCCTGCGAGGTGCTGCTGGTTCCGGTCGTCGCCTATTTCTATGGTTTCGTAGCGGGGCGGGAGCAGCGCGAGGGGTCGCGCCTCTTCCTGACGCGGGCGCTCGGCCGGCGGCCCGGCTTCCGCGACGGCTATCGCCATTTCTTCAGTTTCGCCACCGGCATGCTGGATACCTTCGCCGCCTGGACCGGCGGGCTGCCGGCCGGCACGGTCGAGCCCGACAACGCGGCGCTATTGAAGACAGCGGCGGACGACCCGCGCGGCGCCCTGATCGTCATCTCGCATCTCGGCAATATCGATCTGGCCCGGGCCCGATTGGACCCGGCGACGCGCAACCGGCTGACGCTCCTGGTCCATAACCGGCATGCCGCCAATTACAACCACCTCCTGCGGGAGTTTCGCGCCGAAGCCGGGCTCAATATGATCCAGGTCACCGAGGTCGGGCCCGATACCGCGATCGATCTCCAGGAACGGGTCGAGCGCGGCGAATGGATCGTGATCGCGGGCGATCGCACCCCGGTGACGGGCCAGGTGCGCACCTCGCCGGCTCTCTTCATGGGGGCCGAGGCGAATTTTTCCGACGGGCCCTGGATTCTGGCCAGCTTGCTGGATTGTCCGGTCTATCTCATGTTCTGCTTGCGCGAGGGACGGCGCTACCGATTGATCATGGAACCCTTTGCGGAGCGAATCATTTTGCCGAGAGCGGAGCGGAAACTAGCCTTGCAGGGTTACGTGAAGAGATATGCGGCAAGGCTGGAGCATTACGCGCGTGCCATGCCCTATCAGTGGTTCAACTTCTTCGATTTCTGGGCGCACTGACATGCATTCGGTCGAAATTCCGATCAAGGTCCAGTTTTACGACCTCGATCCCATGCAGGTGGTCTGGCATGGCAATTACCCGCGCTATTTCGAGCAGGTCCGCTGCGAGCTGATGGGCAGCATCGGCTATAATTTCCATGAGATGGACGAGTCCGGCTATATCTGGCCGATCGTCGACATGCGGATCAAATATGTCCGCCCCTTGCGCTTCGGGCAGAAGATCGCGCTGACCGCGACGATCGTCGAGTTCGAGAACCGGCTGAAGATCGACTATCGTATCCGCGATGAGGAGACCGGCGAGGTGCTCACCAAGGCGATGACAATCCAGGTTGCGGTGGTGGCCGCGACCGGTGAGCTCTGCCTCGAATGTCCGCCGGCGCTGACCGAGCGGCTGAGATCCCGGCCATGAAGCGTCTCGGGCTGCTGCTTCTCGTCCTGTTCTGCGGGTTCTCGTCGGCCCTCGCCGAGGGGCCGACGGACAACCGGCTGACCGAGGGCCAGGTGCTGCGCGGGCAGTTCGTGCAGGAGCGTCATTTGCAGGGTTTCGACAATCCTCTGCGCAGCGAAGGCCGGTTCGTGCTGGCGCCGGGCCATGGGCTCATCTGGCAGACGGAGAAGCCCTTCGCCATCACCACCGTCATCACCGCGGCGGGGCTGGCCCAGGAGGTGAACGGCAATCAGACCTTGAAGCTCGAGGCGGCGAAGCTGCCTTTTCTCAATCAGCTTTACGACATGCTGAGCGGGGCGCTCACCGGCGAGTGGGCCAAGCTCGAAGCCGGGTTTGTCGTGACCCGCAAGGGCGACGATCGGCATTGGCAGGTCTCTCTCAAGCCGCGCAACGTCGACGATCCCGGCATGCCCTTCACCGCGATCGACGTGACCGGCAGCCAGTTCATCGACGACATGACGCTGACCAAGCCGGACGGGGATTTCGACAAGCTCAGCTATCACGACCAGGCCGTTTCCGATCAGCCCCTGACCGCCGCGGAATCCGCTGCCTTCGCCACGACGGCACCGTGATGCGCGTCGCGGCGGGGCTGTGGCTGGTCATCGTCATGGCGGCCGCGCTCTATCTGGGTTTGCGCCTGCATGACGGACTGGTGTTCCGGACCGATCTCCTGGCGCTCCTGCCGCGCGAGGCGCAGGACCCGGCCGCCCAGCATGCCAACGATGTCGTGACCGCTGCGTTGTCGCGGCAGGTCATGGTCATGGTCGGGCATCATGATCGCGACCAGGCGCGGGCCGCCGCGACCGCCATTGCCGGCGCTCTGACGCAGTCCAAGCTTGTCGCGCTGACGACCAATGCCTTCGGCAAGGACCGGCTGCGCCAGATCGGCCAGCTCTATTTTCCCTACCGCCGCGGTTTGCTGTCGGCCTCGGACCGCCAGTTCCTGCTCGACGGCAAGCCCGAGGCCGTCTCGACCGGCGCCCTGTCGCAGGTCTATGGGCTTGTCGGCATGGCCGATGCGAAACTGCTGCAGCGCGATCCCTATCTGCTGCTGACGGGGTTCCTCACCCATCTGCCGATCCCGCTGTCGCGCCTGTCGCTCGACGACGGTTTGCTGGCCGTCCAGGACGGCGACACCTACTGGGTCTTGCTGGCCGGGCAGATCGCCGGCGATCCCTATGCGCTGGCGTTCCAGAAGGAACTGGCCGCCACGCTCGACGGCGCTCTGACGGACCAGCTGCAGGTCCATCCCGGGCTGCAATCCCTGCGGCTGGGCGCGGTGTTCTTCGCCAAGGCCGGGGCCGAGCAGGCCATGAGCGAGACCTCCAGGATCGGCGTTGCCTCGATCCTCGGGACCGTGCTGCTGGTGCTGTTCGTCTTTCGCGGCGTGAGGCCGCTGTTGTTGACCCTTGTGGCGATCGGGGTCGGGGTGATGACCTCGCTCGCCGCCTGCCTCTGGCTGTTCGGCGAGCTTCATGTCATGGCGCTGCTGTTCGGCGTCAGCCTGATCGGCGTGGCGGTCGACTACAGCCTGCAATATCTGAGCGAGATCTTCGCCGCCGAGGGAGGAACGCCGCGCGAGCGATTGAAGCGTGTGCGGCTCGGCATCACGCTCGCGACCGCGACGGTCGCCATCGGCTATGTGACGCTGTTCCTGGCGCCCTTTCCCGGCCTGCATCAGATCGCGGCGCTGGCGGCCATCGGGCTGGTGGCATCCTGGGCCACGGTGCTGCTCTGGCTGCCCGCCCTGGATCACAGCCGCCGGCCGCGCCATGGCGATCGTCTTCTGGCCGCGGCTGGATCCCTGCTCGCGCCATGGCAGAAGCCGCGGCCGGCCTGGGCGAAGGGCGGAGCCTCGATTCTGCTGCTGGCGATCGCGATCGGTGGCCTGCTGCAGATCAGGCCTGACGATGACGTGCGGCGGATGCAGAATTTGTCGGGCCCGCTCCTGGCCGATCAGGACCAGATCCAGCGGCTGGCGGGTGCGGCGGGCAGCGCGCAGTTCTTCCTGATCGAAGCGAAGGATGACGAGACGGCGTTGCAGACCGAGGAAACCCTGATCGATCGGCTGCAGCCTTTGCTGGCGCAGGGCGTGCTCGCCGGATTTCAGGCGCCGGCGCAATATGTGCCCTCCGTGGCCCGTCAGCGCGAAAATCGCGATCTGGTCCACCGCGAGCTGGACGGGCCGCTCCTGACGGAGCATTTGCGCCAGCTCGGACTGTCGCAGGTCGAGCCGCCGCCACCCGACGATGCGCCGTTCCTGACATTGACCGAGGCGGCCGCGAAGCAGGGGCCCCTGGGCTTCCTCGCCAACTTGATCCTCGACAGCGGGCAGGGCGCGCTTCACGCCGTGAAGCTCGACGGGGTCACGAAGCCCGAGGCGCTCGCCGCCGCTGCCGAAGGGCTGCCCGGCGTGCGGCTGATCGATCCGACCGGCGATTTCAGCCTGCTTCTCGCGAAATACCGCAATCGGGCGCTGGGTCTCCTGGCTCTGTCGGCGGCACTGATGACGCCCTTGCTGATCTGGCGCTACGGATTCAAGGGCGCGGCGGCCGTGATCGCGCCCCCTTTGCTGGCGGTATTCCTGGCGCCGGCCTTGCGGGCCTGGTTCGGAGCCAGTTTCACCTTCTTCGACGGCATGGCGCTGGTGCTTGTCTTGTCGATCGGGGTCGACTATTCGATCTTCCTGGCCGAGACCAGCCCGCAACGGCAGCGGGTCACGATGCTGGCGGTAACGATGGCAGCAGCCACGACATTGCTGTCATTCGGTCTGCTGGCTCTCAGCTCCGTCCAGGCGGTTCACGCATTCGGCTCGACCATGCTCATCGGTATCCTGCTAGCCTTCCTGCTTTCGCCCCTGGCTCGTTGGGCTCGAACCCCCAAGGGGCAAACCGTATGAACGCCGGAGCTGCGAGAGCCCGGTGGATGGCGCTGGCGCTGCTGCTGGCGTCCTGCGCCACCCATTCGACCGGGCCGGTCGCGGACAAGGTGCAGGTCGCCCCCACATTGACACTGGTCATGCCGCATCCCGGCGATCTCGGCCGGTCCTTCGAGGTGTCGCAGCTCGTCACCGCGCATTACGGCGATCAGGCCTACGTATTCGAGGGTCATCTGAGCGCTAAACCCGATCGCTTTCTCATGATCGGCCTCGACACCACCGGGCGGCGCGCGCTCACCATCACCTGGACCGATTCCGGCATCGTCTATGAGGCCGCACCCTGGGTCCCGGCCCGGCTTCGACCGGAGAACATCCTGGCCGACATGGTGCTGCTCTATTTCCCCGACAGGGTCGTCGGCAAGGCTCTCGCGGCGTCGGGAGGAACCGTGACCACCAGTCCCTCGCAGCGCGTGATCAAAGCCGATGGAAAGGAAGCGATCACCGCAGATTATCAGCCGACGGTGTCGGGCGATCCCTGGTCGGGGCGTCAGCATTACCGCAATCTGGCCTGGGGCTATGAGCTCGATATCCAGACCGCGGAGCCGAGCCCGTGAATTCGGAACTCTTCGTCACGGATTGCGGCGTGATCACGCCGTTGGGCCGCGGCAAGCAAGCTGTGGCCCAGGGGCTGTTCGCCGGCAGCCAGCGCGGCATCGTGGCGCGCGCGGATTTCCTGCCGGCGCGCACGGTCGAAGTCGGCGCCATCCAGGAGAGCCTGGCGCCGCTGCCGTCCGCGCTCGCCCCCTATGACAGCCGCAACAACCGATTGATGCAGGCGGCGCTGGCCGAGATCGCCGTCGCCGTCGAGGATGCCACGTCGCGCTATGGCCGCGACCGTATCGCCGTGATTCTGGGAACCAGCACCTCCGGCATCGCCGACGGCGAGGAAGCGCTCATGCATTATCGCCGCGAGGGCCGCTGGCCGGAGCACTTCGACTATCGGATGCAGGAGACCGGCAGCCTCGCGGAGTTCGCGGCGCGGTCACTGGGTCTCACCGGGCCAGCCTATACGATCGCCACTGCCTGTTCCTCGAGCGCGAAGGTCTTCGCCTCGGCGCGGCGGCTGATCCGGGCGGGGCTGGCGGATGCGGCCGTGGTCGGCGGTGCCGACACGCTCTGCCGCATGACGCTCAACGGATTCGCGTCGCTCGAGGCCCTGTCGAAGGGTCGCTGCAATCCCTTCAGCGCAAATCGCGACGGCATCACCATCGGCGAAGGGGCGGCGGCCTTTCTGCTCGACCGGGAACCGGGGCCGGTCCGGCTCCTGGGTGTGGGCGAGACATCGGATGCCCATCATGCCACGGCACCCGATCCCGCGGGGCGCGGGGCGGCGCAGGCGATGCGGGACGCTCTCGCGGACGCGGAACTCGCGCCCGAGACGATCGCCTATATCAATCTCCATGGCACCGCCACGCCCCTGAACGACGCGATGGAGGCGAAGGCGATCGCCGATCTCTTCGGGTCTCGGGTGCCCTGCAGCTCGACCAAGGCCCTGACCGGCCACATGCTGGGCGCCGCCGGTGGTTGCGAGGCGGCCTTCCTCTGGCTGACCTTGAACCCTCGGACCAATCCGGAGCGGCTGCTGCCGCCGCATCTCTGGGATGGCGTCCCGGATGCGGCCTTGCCGGTACTCGATCTCGTCGGCGGAGGAACGACCTTCCCGCTTTCGCCGCAGACCGCCATGCTGAGCAATTCCTTCGGCTTCGGCGGCAGCAACATGGCGCTGATCCTGGGGAGTGGCCGGTGATGCAGCCCTGTTCTTATGCGACGGTCGATCTGCTGCCGCACAAGCCGCCCATGGTCTTGATCGATGCGGTGCGCGCCTGGGGGGAGGGCCGGCTGGAGGCGACGGTCGCCGTCAGGCCGGGCATTTCTTTCTTCGTGCCGGAGCAGGGCGTGCCCGCCTATGTCGGCATGGAATATATGGCCCAGGCCTGCGGCGCCTATGCCGGGCTGCAAGCCATGGCGGCGGGCGAGCCGGTGCGGGTGGGGCTGCTGCTCGGGACCCGGCGCTATCTCGCGCAGGTGGGCTGGTTCGAGCCGGGCCAGGCGCTCGATATCAAGATTGTGGAACTGTTCCGCGACGGGTCGATCGGGATGTTCGACTGCCGTATCGAGCATGAAGGCCGGACATTGGCGACGGCGCAACTCAGCGTATATTTGCTGGAGCCGGGCGCGCCCCTGCCGGGCCCCGCCGCGGACGAATAGGAGCCAGCGCGAGATGAGCCGAACGATCCTGGTCACCGGTGCCAGCAAGGGCATCGGTCGCGCCGTCGCGCTGCGCCTGGCCCGCGATGGATTTCATATCGCCGTCCATTACGGCAGGGACATGAAGGGTGCCGAGGAAACGCTGGAGGCGGTTCGCGCCGCCGGTTCCCAGGGCCGCCTGCTGTCCTGCGATATCGCCAACCGCGAGCAATGCCGCGAGCGCCTCGAAACGGATATCGCGGCGCATGGCGCCTATTACGGCGCCGTGCTCAATGCCGGCATCACGCGCGACGGGGCCTTCCCGGCATTGAGCGACCAGGATTGGGACCAGGTCCTCGATACCAACCTCGGCGGCTTCTTCAACATCCTGCATCCGCTGGTGATGCCGATGGTCTCGGCCCGGAAGGGCGGCCGGATCGTGGCCTTGTCCTCCGTCTCCGGACTGGTCGGCAATCGCGGCCAGGTCAATTACAGCGCCGCCAAGGCCGGCATCATCGGCGCGGTCAAGGCGCTGGCGATCGAGCTGGCCAAGCGCGCCATCACCGTCAATTGCGTGGCGCCGGGCCTGATCGAGACGGCGATGACCGAGGGCCTGCCGGCCGAGGAGATTCTCAAGATCGTGCCCCTGCGCAGAATGGGAAAACCGGAGGAAGTCGCGGCGGCCGTGGCCTTCCTCTGCTCGGATGAGGCCGGCTACATCACGCGTCAGGTCATCTCCGTCAATGGAGGCATGATCTGATGCGCCGGGTCGTCGTGACCGGCATGGGCGGCGTGACGGCCTTGGGCGAAAGCTGGTCCGCGATCCGTGGCGCCTTCGCCGAAGGCCGGACCGGCGTTCGCTTCATGGAAGAGTGGAACCGCTTTACCGGTGTCAATACCCGGCTGGCGGCGCCCATCCTCGATTTCTCGATCGAGGACCGCTATCCGCGCAAGAAGACCCGGACCATGGGCCGCGTCTCGCAGTTGGCGGTCTATGCGACGGAGCGCGCCCTGGAGGATGCGGGGCTCTTCGGCGATCCGGCGGTCAAGTCGATCCGCACCGGAATCGCCTACGGCTCGTCCTTCGGCAGCCCCGACGCGGTGCTTGGATTCTACGAGCTGAAGAAGTCCGGCGTCTCGCGCCATCTCAATGCGACCAGCTACATCCAGATGATGGCGCACACGGCGGCTGTGAATATCGGGACCTTCTTCGGGGTCACCGGCCGCTTCATCCCGACATCGAGCGCCTGCACCTCGGGCAGCCAGGGCATCGGCTATGCCTATGAATCGATCCGCTGGAACAAGGCCGACATCATGATCGGCGGCGGGGCGGAGGAGCTCGACATCACCGATGCCGCGGTCTTCGACACGCTCTACGCCACCAGCACCCGCAACGGCGAGCCGAACCGCACGCCGCGACCCTACGACAACGATCGCGACGGGCTGGTGATCGGGGAGGGGGCCGGCACCTTCATTCTCGAGGAATATGAGCATGCCAAGGCGCGGGGCGCGCGGATCCATGCCGAGATCGTCGGCTATGGCTGCAACGCCGACGGCAATCATGTGACCCAGCCCCAGGCCGAGACCATGCAGGGCGCGATGCGCCTGGCGTTGGAGGATGCGGGCTTGGCGCCCGAGGCGATCGGTCTCGTGAACGGCCATGGCACCGCGACCGAATTCGGCGACATCGCCGAGAGCTCGGCGACCCATTCCGTCTTCGGGCCGACGATGCCGATCCATTCGTTGAAGGGCCATTTCGGCCATTCGCTGGGCGCCTGCGGCGCGATCGAGGCCTGGCTCGGCGTCGAGATGATGCGCGAGGGCTGGTTCGCTCCCACGGCCAACCTCGAGCAGCCGGACGAACGCTGCGCGCCGCTGGACTATCTGATGGGCAGCCCCCGCAGGGTCGACATCGATTATTTCATGTCGACAAACTTCGCCTTCGGCGGGATCAACACGGCGCTGATCATCAAGCGCGTGTGATTGGGGAGAGAACCCCCTGCCCCTACCCCCTTCGGCAAGGGGAGGGGGCGTGGTTATCGTGGAACTCGCTCGAAGCTTAGAAGTAGAGCGTAGCGATCACATCGAATCAGGGGGTAGGGGGAGGGGTGCTTCACACTCCCCGTCAATTCACCCGCGTCGTCCCGTTCGCCGCGCTCAAGACCGCCTTCACCGACGCCGTTGCGATGTCACCGTCGATGCCGACGCCGAAGATCGTGCGGCCGTTGGCGGCGCGGCATTCGACATAGGCGGCGGCCTGCGAGCGGGCACCCTTGGTGAGCGCGTGCTCGTGATAATCCATCACATCGAGCTCGATGCCCCAGCCGGCCTTGAGCGCGTCCAGCACGCTCGAGATCAGGCCGTTGCCCTTGCCGGCGACGGACTGCTCCTTGCCGTCATGGACGATGCGGCCCGAGAAGCGATGCTCATGCGTGTCCCGGCGCGACGCGCTGCTGGAATAATCGAGCAGCTCGAAGGGTTGCGGGCCCTCCACGCAATAGGCCCGCTGGAAAGCCCCCCAGATGTCCTGCGCCGTCAGCTCGCGGCTGGTCTCGTCGGCGATCCCCTGGACCACGCGGCTGAAATCGATCTGGAGCCGGCGCGGCAGTTGAAGGCCCTTGTCCTGCTCCAGGATCCAGGCGACGCCGCCCTTGCCGGACTGGCTGTTGACGCGGATGACGGCCTCGTAGGAGCAGCCGACATCGGCCGGATCGATCGGCAGATAGGGCACCTCCCAGATGCCGTCATTGCGCTTCTCCTGCGCGGCGAAACCCTTCTTGATCGCGTCCTGATGCGAGCCGGAGAAGGCGGTGAAGACCAGCTCGCCCGCATAGGGGTGACGCGGATGGACCTCGATCTGGTTGCAATATTCGACCGTGCGCACGATCTCGCGCATGTCGGAGAAGTCCAGTTTCGGATCGACGCCCTGGGTGTAGAGATTGAGCGCCAGGGTCACCAGGTCGACATTGCCCGTGCGCTCGCCATTGCCGAACAGGCAGCCTTCGACGCGGTCGGCACCGGCCATGACGGCGAGCTCGGCCGCGGCGATGCCGGTGCCGCGGTCGTTATGCGGATGCACGCTGATGATGACGGAATCGCGCCGCGACAGATGCCGGCAGAACCATTCGATCTGGTCGGCATAGATATTGGGCGAGGCCATCTCGACCGTCGCCGGCAGATTGAGGATGGCCGGACGGTCTGGCGTGGGCTTCCAGACATCGAGCACCGCCTCGCAGATCTCGACCGCGAACTCGATCTCGGTCGAAGAGAAGGTCTCGGGGCTGTATTCGAAGGTCCAGCGCGTGCCCGGCTGCTTGCGGCTTTCCTCGAGGATCGTGCGCGCGCCCTTGACGGCGAGCTGGATCACCTCGGGCTTCTCCATACCGAACACGACGCGCCGGAAATTGGGCGCCGTCGCGTTATAGAGATGGACGATCGCCTGCCTGGCGCCGCGCAAGGATTCGAAGCTGCGCCTGATCAGGTCCTCGCGGGCCTGCGTCAGCACCTGAATCGTGACGTCGTCGGGAATCGCGTTCTGCTCGATCAGGCTGCGGACGAAATCGAAATCGGTCTGCGAGGCGGCGGGGAAGGCGACCTCGATCTCCTTGAAGCCGCTCTTCACCAGGAGATCGAAGAAGCGGCGCTTCTTCTGCCCGTCCATCGGGTCGATCAGGGACTGGTTGCCGTCGCGCAGGTCGGTGGAGAGCCAGCGCGGCGGTTGGGTAATTCGCTTCGACGGCCAGCTGCGGTCGGGCAGATCGACGCCGGTGAAGGGACGATATTTGGTCTCTGGATTCTTGATCATGATTGCGAACTCCGGTCGCGAAACTGTGTATTCGGCAAGGGGTCGAATACGGCACGCGCTACGGTCGCCGGGCAGCCGTCAGTCCCGACGACCGCGGCGAAGTCGCGACAGGAGCGCCAACCGGACAAGCCGGTCCGGTTTCGCGATCAGAGTCTGGGGAAACGGGAAGAAGGCGGATCGTTGATCCGTAACCATGACAGCACCGGCAGCCGAAAGACCTGAAACGACGACGTCCCGACCCCTCTCAGGAGGTCGGGTCCAGAAGTCGCAGGAGGGCTGCCGCGCGGTTGGTCATGCCCGGAAACATGGCGGCGCGCCGGCCGCCTGTCAACCAAAGCCTTGAAATCGGCTCGCTTTATCCCCCGCCCCACCTCCTCAGCCCCTTTGTGCCGAAGCCGCTTATGTGTTTGTATGGAAACGGTTTCTGTGAGCCCCGCCGGGCCTGCCGAAGCCCACTCCAGGCGTGCCTGCAGCCCATTGTCGCGAGCCGAAAAGGGGGCCGGTGGTTCCGGTTCAATCGCATGTCGCCTGAAAGCCCATCGCCCAACACCGCCGAGGCCCGCCAGCTCCTCCCGGTGGAGGCCTATGTCTCGTCCGACTGGTTCCGGCGCGAGCAGCAGACGCTCTTCCCCCATTCCTGGGTCTTCGGCGGCATGACCGAGGATTTCGCCAAGACCGGCGACTATCGCTGTCAGCGGCTGGGCGGCAACCCGCTCGTCGTTCTGCGCGACGATCAGGGGCAGATCCGGGCCTTCCACAATGTCTGCCGGCATCGTGGCGCGCGGCTGCTGGAGGAAGGGCAGGGGCATCTTGGCGGCTCGATCGTCTGCTTCTATCACCGCTGGACCTACGATCTCTCGGGCCGCCTCAATGCGGTTTCCTTCGAGCGCAGCCAGTTTCCCGAGCTGGAAAAATCCTGCCTCGGCTTGAAGCCGGCAAAGGTCGGGATCTGGAAGAATCTCGTCTTCGTCAATCCGGATGCGGAGGCCGAGCCGTTCGAGCAATGGCTGGCGGGCGTGCCGCGGATGCATGACCAGGAGCTGCATGATCCGGCGCAGACCCGGACGCACGATCCCGAGACGCTGGTCGAAGTCTCCGACGTCAGCTACCGCATCAAGGCCAACTGGAAGATCGTCGTCGAGAACTTCATCGACGGCTATCACTTGCCGCTGCTGCATCGCGTGTCGCTCGCCGATGGCGATTTCACCCGGCAGCGCTGGGAGCCCACCGGCCGCCATATCGCCTTCTATCGTCCGCTGAAACCCGGCATCAGCCATGCGGGCCAGGCCGTGCCGACGGTCGAAGGCGTGCCCGGCACCTTTGGCGCCGCCTATTACTGGCTCTTCCCCAATGTCGCGCTGTTCGAGACGGCGGTGAGCTGGAGCACGTTCCATGTCGTGCCCGTCGGTCCCGCGGAATCGATCGTCCATAGCCGCATGCGGGTGAGGCCGGAGGCGCTCGACCGGGCGGGTGGCCCCGACATGGCCGAGATCGAGACGCTGCCGCCCTATGTCATCCGCGCCAGGGGCCGGATTCCGGAGGAGCCGATCGACCTGACCGGTATCCATCCGCTGAAGTCGGACCTGGTCATGCTCGAGGACATCTATGCCTGCGAGGCGGTCCAGCAAGGTCTCGACTCCGGTGCCGCCGAGATCGGGCCCCTCTCGCGGTGGGAAGCGCCGATGACGTTCTTTCAGCGCCAGCTGCTCGACGTCATGCCGGTGGCGTGAGGGTGGGGCAGCGCCTTGCCACCCTGATCCTTCTGGCAGTCCTTGCCCTCGGCGGGATGGCAAGCGTTGTGCGCGCCGACGAGGACGCGCCCACGGCGGCGGACGACGAGAAGGCGCCGCCCACCACAGAGCAGTCGGCTGTGCCGGCCGAAACGCAGGACAGCGTCAAGATTCCCTATGCCACGCGCTTTTCCGGCGTTCAAAGCAGCCAGCTCAAGACCCTGCTGAAGCAGGTTTCGCAACTGGTTGCCTTCGAGGACGGGCCGACCGACAGCGAGGCGGCCTTGCGCCGGCGTGCCAATGCCGACATGGACCGGCTGCGGGAGGTCATGGCCTCCGCCGGCTATTACGACGCGGTGGTGACCTACGAGATCGACAAGAATTTCAAACCCTGGCGGGTGCTGGTCGATGTCAAAGCCGGCGCGCCCTATCTGCTGAAGGAAGCGAAGGTGGTACCCGCCGAGGGCACCGAGCTGCCGCCGGGCATCGCTTTCGAGCCGGCCGATCTCGGGCTCCAGATCGGCGCGCGGGCGCAGGCGTCGGTGATCCTCGATGCCGAGGCGCAGATGGTCCAGCGCTGCACGGAGAATGGCTATCCCTTGGCGCGGAGCACCGGCCGCGAGACCATCGTCGACAAGGCCGACCACAGCATGCATGTCACCTACAAGCTCGATTCCGGCCCGGCGGCAGCGTTCGGGGTGACGACCACGACCGGCCTCGAAACTGTCGACCAGGCCTATGTCGACCGGCGCATCAAATGGGCCGAGGGTGATCTCTATGACAGCCGCAAGGTCGAGGCGACGCAGAAGGCGCTGGTGGACAGCAATCTCTTCGCCACGGTGCGCGTCACGCGCGCCGACAGCGTCGGCGAGGATGGCCGCATCGCCGTGAAGATCGAGCTGGGCGAGCGGCGTCAGCGTTCGATCGGCGGCGGGGTTTACTACGATTCAAGCCTGGGGCCGGGCGTGCGGGCGTTCTGGGAGCATCGCAATCTCTTCGGCGAAGGCGAGAGCCTCCATATCGAAGGCCGGTTCGGCACGGATCAGAGAAGCGCGCTGGCCGAGTTCCTGCGTCCGGATTTCATCATTCCCGATCTCACGCTGCGCTCGCAGTTCACCTTGGACAACGAGCAGACCGATGCCTATGAGGTCCGCAGCGCGACCGCCTTCACCGGCCTGGTCCGCAAGTTCAGCCCGACCCTGACCGGCGGCGCCGGCTTCGAGTTCCAGCAGGCGCATGTGAACGACGATACCGGCGCGCAGGACTACACCATCCTCGACATGCCGATCTTCCTGAAGCGCGACGACACCGACAGCCTTCTCGATCCGACCCGCGGGACCCGGCTGGGGATGACCGTGACGCCCTACCACTCGATCGACGGCACCAACCTGGATTTCGTCGGCCTCCGGGCCACCGCCAGCGCCTATCAGCGATTGACCGACAGCGACCGCTTCGTGCTGGCGGGCTACGCCAATGTCGGCTCGATCGATGGCGTGTCGCTGGGCGACCTGCCGCGCGATCTGCGGCTTTATGCCGGTGGCGGCGGGTCGGTGCGGGGCTATGGTTACCAGCAGGCCGGGCCGCTCGATTCCAACGGCAACCCCCGAGGAGGCCTGTCGTCGCTGGAGACGGGCATCGAGCTGCGGACCAGGATCACCGATACCATTGGGATCGTGACCTTCTTCGAAGGCGGCAGCGTCTTCGACACCCACTATCCGGACCTCAGCGAGGGGCTGTTCTGGGGCACCGGTGCCGGCGTACGCTACTACACCCCCATCGGGCCGCTGCGCTTCGACGTCGCCTTTCCCCTGGAACGGCGGCGTAACGACGATTTCTTCCAGTTCTATATCAGCCTCGGGCAGGCCTTCTGACGATCGGCGCCATGAAACGCACGCTTCGCTATACCCTGATCGCCCTCGGCGCCGTTCTTGCGGCGCTGCTGGTCGCGTTGGGTGGCGGCTATCTCTATCTCCAGAGCGAGGCGGGGAAGCGGGCGCTCGAGGACATGGTGGCACGGGCGCTGTCCTCCCCGGAGGGCAGCGTGACGATCGAGGGGCTGGGCGGATCCGTGCCCTTCGACCTCACGGCGGCGCGGATCACGGTCAGCGATCGCACCGGCCCTTGGCTCGAGATCGACAATGTCCATCTCGAGATCGACGGCGCCGCGCTGTGGCATCGCGAGCTGGCGATCCGCCAGCTCACGGTATCGAGTGTCGCGGTCGCACGGGCGCCCGAGACGACCGCCGAGCCGAAATCCTCGACCGCGATCGACCTCTCGCTGCCGAAACTGCCGGTGACCGTCAGGCTCGACCATCTGGCGATCGATCATGTCGCGCTGGCCGAGCCGGTGCTGGGACAGCCGGCGACGCTGACCTTCTCCGGCCAGGGCGCGCTGGGCGGCGACGAGGCCGATCTTCATCTGGACCTGGCCCGCACCGACGACACACCCGGCCGCGCAAGCCTGGCCATGACGCTCACGGGCAAGCCGGCCGTTCTCGATCTCAAGCTCGATGTGAGCGAGCCCACGGGGCTGCTGATGGCCCGGTTGCTGGGCCGCGAGGCGCCGCAGCCGCTGACGGTGGCGCTCGCGGGCACGGGGCCGCTGTCCGCCTGGCAGGGCAAGCTCACCGGCAATGTCGGGGAGATTCTCTCGGTCGAGAGCGATTTGGGCCTGAAGCAGGATGACGGCCTCCATCTGAGTCTCGACGGGAGCGTGACCCAGCATGGTCTGGTGCCGGACTCGCTCCAGCCGATCCTGGGCGAGCGCATCGCCTTTGCCGCCGATGCGGGATTGCGGGACGATGTCGTCACGCTCGACAACCTGACCGTGACGGCGGCGGCACTGGACGTCACCGGATCGGCCCGGCTCGACAATGCGAGCCAGGCTGTCACGGGTAGCGCGCAAGTCTCTCTGCCCGATCTCAAGGCCGCGGAAAGTCTCCTGGGCGTGGCGCTCGCCGGACGGGGGCAGCTCGATCTCAAGGTCGAGGGCAGCACCGCGGAGCCGGTTCTCCAGGCGACGCTGACGGGTGACGGCATCGACGCGCAAGGGTTCGGCGTCGGCCAACTCGATGCGACGTTCGCGCTGAAACCGAACGGCCCCATCGACGACGAGAAGACGGCCTGGCAGATCGACGCCGGCGGTCACGTCGCGGGCATCACCCAGGCCGGGCAGGCGCTGCCGGCGGGACTTGGCGACGCCATCGACTGGTCCTTGTCCGGCCTTGCGGCGCCCGCCGAGCAGAGTTTTGCGCTCGATCATCTGAGCGCCAAGGGCGCGGGGCTCGACCTTGCCGCCAAGGGACAGGTCTCGCCCGAGGCCGCCGCCGGTAGCCTGTCGCTCAAGGTCGCCGAGCTCGCCGCCTTCGGCGATCTGGTGCGGTTGCCGCGGATGCATGGAAAGCTTTCCGTCGACGCCGACGTGACGACGGATGCCGATGGCCATGTCACCGCGGCGATCAAGGGCGGCGCCGAGGATCTCAGCATCGGCATTCAGGTGGTCGATGCCATCGTCGGGCCCACGGTTTCGATCGTGGCCAAGGCCGAGCGCCGGACCGACGGCAAGATCGCGCTCTCCGATCTCGATGTGGTCACGGTCGCCGCGACCCTGACCGGCAACGTCGAATATGCCCCGGACAGCGACGCCGTCACGGGCCGGATCGTCATGCGCATGCCGAAGCTGGATCCGCTCACGCCGGCGATCCGCATCTCGATCCGCGGCGATGCGACCTTGACCGCCGACCTCGGCGGCAGCCTTGAGCGTCCCTCGATGCAGGCGGTGCTCGAGGGCCGCAATCTCGACATCGAATATGCGCCCGTCCGGAAAGTCACGGCGCAGATCTCGGTCGACGATCTGAACGAGCCGTCCGGCCGGATCTCCGCGGTGTTCGATCTCGCCGGCGTTCCGGGCAAGCTCGATACCGGCTTCGCCATGCCGCCCAACGACTTCCTCAATCTTCGCAAGCTGGTCCTGACGGCCGGCGGCGGAAGGCTGGCCGGCGATATCGACTACGACCTGGAGCACGACCTCGCGAGCGGCAAGCTTGCCGGAACCTTGCCCGACCTGCAGCCCTGGTCGGTGGCGGCCGGCATGGCGCTGTCGGGCAGCGCCGAGACGGCGATCACGCTTGTCCCCCGGGACGGCCAGATCGCGGACGTCAAGGTCGCGGGCAGCGATATCAAGATCGGCGCCGCCAAAGACGCGGTGCTGCTCTCGCAGCTCGAGATCGACGGCCATGGCCGCAACATCATGAACGATCCGGCCGGCACGGCGACGCTCGACGTGACCGGCATCGGCGCCCGCAATCTCCGCTTCGACCAGGCGCATCTCGAGGCCGATGTGAAGTCAGACAGCGAGATCGGCTTCAGCGGCCAGGCCGGCGGTGAGATGATGCTGGGCCCAGAGGGCGATCAGCAGCGCCGGCTGCCGCTCACGCTCGATCTGGCGGGCGACTGGTCCGAGGGCAAGGACGGGCAATCGATCACCCTGTCGCGTTTCGCCGGCAAGCTCGACCAGGACGAGGCGAAGCTGCTGCAGCCGGTCACGCTGGCCATGGGCGTGGTCGAGACGCGTCTCCTCGGCCTCGATCTCGATCTGGCCGGCGGCCGCATCGGCGGCTATGCGACGCTGGGCAAGGATCGCATCATGCTCAAGCTCACCGGGCAGAAGCTGCCGCTCGCGGTCGCCGGGCACTTCCTGGCGCGGCCCTTGACGGGCACGCTCGATATGGCCGCCGATCTCGAAGGCACCCTGGCGGCGCCGGGCGGCAAGGTGACGATCGCCGGCAAGGCCATCAGGATCACCGATGCGGAAGCTTCGAGCATTCCGCCCCTGGATTTCGATCTGTCTCTGGTCCCAGGCGGCGGCCAGGTGGCGATCGACGGCCAGGCGTCGATGCCCAGCGCCAAGCTCCTGACCGTCACGGGGCATGTGCCCCTCGACCTGACAGCGTCGTCGCCCATCGACATGATCCCGGCGCAACGGCCGATGCTGCTCAAGCTCGACGGGGACGGGCAGCTTCAGGGCCTGGTCGAGCTGCTGGCCTTGGGCGAGGACCGGCTGTCGGGCCACTACACGGTCGCCCTGACGCTCGCCGGCACGCGCGCCGCTCCCGAGGCCGGCGGGCAGGTGAGTCTTTCCGAGGGCCGCTATCTCAACCAGGCCTTCGGCACCGAACTCCACGACATCGCCGCGACCTTGGAAGGCGATCAGACGCGTCTGACCCTGACGCACTTCTCCGCCCAGGACGGGCTCGGCGGCAGCCTCACCGCCAGCGGGAGCATCGATCTGGCGGCCTTGCCGGCGCCGCTGCTCGACCTGAAGGCCACGCTCGCGAACCTGCGGGTGGCGAACAGCGATACGGCGCGGGTGACGGCCAATGGCGATGTCGCGCTGGGCGGCAGCGTTGCCGAGCCCGCGCTCACGGCCCATATCACCATTCCGCGCGCCGAGTTCCGCATTCCCGACAGATTGCCGCCCAACGTCAGGACGCTCGACGTCATCGTCATCGACAGCCGTGACCCGCATGCGACGGCGCAACAGCTGGCCGATGCGCGGCGTCGCGCAGCGCAACCCAGTCCGCGCCTGCGGGTGGCGCTCGACGTCACGGTCTCCATTCCGGGCCAGTCCTTTCTGCGCGGTCACGGGCTCGAGAGCGAATGGCGCGGCAGGATCAGCATGTCCGGCAACAGCAGCGCGCCGGTGATCGGCGGAAAGCTGCAGACGGTGCGCGGCACGATGGATTTCCTCGGCAAGAGCTTCGTCATCCGGCGCGGCGTCATCACCTTCCCGACCGGCCGGGTCACGGAACCACAGTTGGACGTCCAGGCCGAATACAGCGCCAACGATATCGTGGCCCAGGTGATGCTGACCGGTAGCCCGACGGCGCCCAACCTGGTCCTGACCTCGCGCCCGACCTTGCCGCAGGACGAGATCCTGTCGCGGGTGCTGTTCGGCGAGGACACCAGCCGGATCACGCCGGCGCAAGGCGCACAGCTGGCGCTGGCGGCGAACAACCTGGCCAGTGGCGGCCCCGGTATCCTCGACCGCCTGCGCGAAGGCATCGGGCTCGACCGGCTCGACTTCGGCAGCGCCTCGACCAACCCCGCCGCTCCTCCGCCGCGTCACACCAATGGCAGCAGCAGCGGCAGCGGCGAGGATGCCGGGCCCATGGTGAGCGGCGGCAAATACATCGCCCCCGGCGTCTTCGTCGGCGTGAGCCAGGGCACCACGGCCGACACCAGCAGCGCCCGGGTCGAGGTCGACATCACCCGCGGCCTCACCGGCTATAGCAGCGTCGGCGCCGTGAGCAGCCAGGTGGGGCTGGATTGGCGGATGGATTATTGACGGGGGGATACACCCGGGTTGTCATCCCCGCGAAAGCGGTCATCCTTACACGAGTGGTCATCGCACGTCCCATTGTCACCCCCGCGAAAGCGGGGGCCCATCTCGAAGCAATACCCAAGTTGACGCTTGGGTCCCCGCTTTCGCGGGGATGACCATTGACGGGCGTGGTGACGTTCTACTCTTCGTGGCGACCTTAGCTGGGATGAAGATCACCGAATGATGCATCCATGACCTCCAGCCCCAACGTCGAAATCCAACGTCGCGTCGATGCCGCCGCTCGGACCGTCGAAGAGACCGAGATGGTCGGCGGCAAGCCGCATGGCACGCGGCGGATCTGGTCGAGCACGGGCATCCAGATCGGCATGGCGGAGTTCCAGCGCGGCCTGTTGCATGGCCGCTGTCTGGTCTGGTTCGACGACGGGCGGCTCTATATCGAGAGCAGCTATTTCGAGGGCCGCCTCGACGGCGACTACCGGAGCTTTTGGCCCAGCGGCAAGGCGCGGGAAGTCGGCCACTACGCGGACGGCAAGCGCACCGGTCTCTACCAGTGGTTCGACGAGACCGGGAAGCTGGTTTCAGAACAAAAATTCTAGCGACGCTCCCTTGAGTGAAAGGGAGCTTGTCTGCTCTTCAGCGTTCTCACATATGTTAATGCCATCAAAGGTTGCAGATCTTATATTCGCTGCCTTGCTTCCGGAAAGCGAAAAGGGGTCTGTCGTGTTCCACTTCCTTCGTCTATTTGCTGATCCCATCAACGGTCTGCGCGAGCAGATTTCCGATAGGTGGTCGGACATCGATGTAGTCCCGATCGAATGCCCGTTCTCAGCCGTCGCTGTTCGTTTTGGGTTAAGTCATTACGACCCTGAAGACGAAGCGATTCCAGAACCGGTGAGTTCGGGTGTGAACAAGTTCTCGGAACAGAACCCTTCTGCCCGCTTTCTCCTTCTCCAGACGATCTGTTGGGGAGGCGACTGCTTCAACTCGGGCCATGTTGTTAAAAACGGTGAGATTACTTGCCACGAGGAGGGGGAGGGTGCCCTCCGTCGTTTGGTCTCCCACATGGGAGCAGATTTGGGCCCGTTAGAAACCTTTGAACCCTTACGGCGCGGTTTTCCATGGACAGCTTAGTCACTGGACACGGCTCTTTCGGCACGCTACTCGGCTGATGGTTGCTCCGGTCCTGCGCACCGCTCACAAATGTTAATGCCATCGACGGTTGCAGTTTGTAGCATCGCTCTCCGATGGCAACCGCCAACCGCTGGGTTGATGCGGTGAATGCCGCCATTCATGAGAAAGCACAGGAGGCTGCGCCTCTCCGCTCGCCGTCTCGACCGTGACGACTAGGTCGCGAATCAAATGTTTCCTCTCACCGTTCGCGGATAAGGAATGGCTGCTCTCGCGGATAGAATAGATGAGGAGCTGAGACTGAAACTGTCGCCTATCGGTTTCGAACCGGTTCGTGCTCGTCGTTGGGTTAGCGGCACAATTGCACCCATTCGTAAGATATTCGAATTCCAAGCAATGAAGGGCGGGTGGTATTCAGCGCGATGGGGTTTCTCACTCGACTTTGTGCCCGTTGTGCGGAATGGGCGTCTTCGCCGTAAGCGGACGTCCAAAAGCGTTGAATTTGATTTGTGTATTGATCCGATAGATGAAATCGGCATCGCACCCGACTGGTGCTCCTTCGTCGAGATAGCGACACTCAAGGAAGTCGATGCTAGTCACCTCATTCGTGTTGTACGAGCTGCGACCCGCGCGACGCATGACGATTTTGCCCGCGTCAACTCCGTGGGCGATGTCGTCACGGTCTTTCATGAGCGTGCGTCGATGGCATTTCGCCGCTTCTCGTTAGAGAACTACGTGCAGACCCACATTGCCTGGGGCTTGTGTCTACTCGCCGTTGGAAAGCGTGCGGAGGGCGAGGAGCACATCAGATTGTTTTGTGAAAAGAATGGTATCAATCGGAATGACCCCCTCATTCACAAAGCCGAATCTGAATTAGCTCGTGATGATGCCATGTCATCTTGTTGAGGAATGGAAGCACGGTCTTTGGCGGTGGGACAAGTAACTCGCGCTCTGATACTGGCAAATGACCCGTGAAACCTCGCACAAAAAACGGCGCCCTTTGAGGCGCCGTTTTGTATCGAAGCAATGATATCGATCGTTCCCGCCTTCACCCGCCCGCCAGCTTCGGCAGCAACACCACCTCGCTCGTGGGACGGATCGGCTGGAACCAGTTGTTGGTATAGATCAGGCCGTCGATGGAGATCGACACGCCGCGGTCGAGCTGCGGCTTGAGGTCGGGATAGGCTTCTCCGAGGCGGGCCAGGAGCTGCCTGATGTCGGCAGCCTCGACCTCGACCTCGGATTTGCCATGGGCCGCCCGCTTGAGCGACCCCCAAAGCACGACCTGGACCATCAACGGCCCTTGGCGGCCAGCTCGTCGATCGCCTTCAGGATGCGCGGCGGCGACATCGGCAGATGCGTCAGACGCACACCGGCCGCGGCCGAGACCGCGTTGGAGACGGCCGCCAGCGGCGGCACGATCGAGGTCTCGCCGACGCCGCGCACGCCATAGGGATGGCCCTCGTTCGGCACCTCGACGATCTTGGTGTCGATCATCGGCAGGTCCGAGGCCACCGGGATGCGGTAGTCGAGGAAGCCTGCGTTCTGCAGGCGGCCGTCCTTGCCATAGATATATTCCTCGTTGAGCGCCCAGCCGATGCCCTGCACGGCACCGCCCTGGAACTGCCCTTCGACATAGCTCGGATGGACCGCCTTGCCCGCATCCTGGACCACCGTGTAGCGGGTGATCATGGTGCGGCCGGTCTCCTTGTCGACCTCGGCATCGACGAGATGCGTGGCGAAGCTGACGCCCGCACCCTCGGCGTTGAACTCGGTATGGCCCGCGATCGGCCCACCGGTGTTGCCCGACGACTTGGCAATGTCGGCCAGCGAGAGCGGCTCGAAGCTGCCGGCATTGGCGCCGGAGGGCTTGGCATAGCCGGCTTCCCAGGTGACCGCATCTTCCGGGATGCCCCAGATCTGCGCGGCACGCCCGCAGAGCTTCTTGATCGCGTCGCGCGCGGCATAGATCGTCGCCATGCCGGTGGCGAAGGTGGTGCGGCTGCCGTCGGTCACGTCGTTGTAGCCCAGCGACGAGGTGTCGGCGACGATGGTCCGCACCGCGTCATAGGCGATGCCCAGCTCCTCGGCGGCCATCAGGCTCATCGAGGCGCGCGAGCCGCCGATGTCGGGCGTGCCCACCGCCAGCGTGCAGGTGCCGTCGGTGTTGACGTTGAGCGACACGCAGGTCTGGCCGCCGAAATTGAACCAGAAGCCGCAGGCCATGCCGCGACCCTGGCCCGGCTTCAAGGGCGCCTTCCAATGCGGATGCGACTTGGCCGCCTCGAGCGTGGCGCCGAGGCCGATCTTGCCGAAGGTCGGACCGTAGGAAGACTTGGTCCCTTGCTTGGCCGCGTTCTTGATGCGGAATTCGATCGGATCCATGTTCAGCTTGCGGGCCAGCTCGTCCATGATGCTCTCGACCGCGAAGGCCGAGATCGGCGCACCGGGGGCGCGATAGGCCGCCTGCTTCGGGCGGTTGGTCACGACGTCGAGGCCGACGGCGCGCACATTCTCCAGATCGTAGCAGGCGAAGGCCGACATGGCGCCGAACTCGACAGGCGAGCCGGCATAGGCGCCGCCCTGATAGCGGAACTCGCCATCGGCCGCGGTGATGCGGCCATCCTTCGTGACGCCGACCTTGACGCGCATCGAGGCGCTCGAGGTCGGGCCGGAGGCGCGGAACACCTCCTCGCGGCTCATCACGACCTTGACCGGCCGGTTGGCCTTGCGCGAGAGCGCGAGCGCCACCGGCTCGATGAAGACCGTGGTCTTGCCGCCGAAGCCGCCGCCGATCTCGGAGGCGGTGACGCGCAGCTTCGAGATGTCGAGGCCGAGCAGGCCGGCGCAGGCCGCCCTGATCATGAAATGGCCTTGCGTGCAGACCCAGAGATCGCCGACGCCGTCGCCGCTCAGGGTCGCGAGGCAGGCATGGGGCTCGATATAGCCCTGATGCGTCGCCTCGGTCTTGAATTCGCGCTCGATGACGATATCGGCTTTCTTGAAGCCCTTCTCGACATCGCCATGGCCGAACTCGTGACGCCGCGTGATGTTGGAGGGCTTGGTCGGCGCCGGCTCGACGCCGGCCGTGATCATGCCTTCATGGAGCAGGGGAGCGCCCGGCTTCATGGCTTCGTCCACGTCGGTGACGTGGGGCAGGATCTCGTAGTCGACCTCGATCAAGGCGAGGGCCTTGCGGGCCACGGTCGTGCTGACGGCGGCCACGGCGGCGACGGCATGGCCGTCATAGAGCGCCTTCTTGCCGGCCATCACATTGTCGAGGATGTCGGTGAGATCGCCGCTCTGTTCCTTGAAATCGGCGCGCGTCACGACCGCTTTCACGCCGGGCAGGGCCTCGGCCTTGGCGGTGTCGATCTTGCGGATGCGCGCATGAGCATGCGGGCTGCGCAGGATCCGGCCCACCAGCATGCCGGGGGCCGACATGTCGGCGCCGAAGCGGGCGCGGCCGGTGACCTTGTCGATGCCGTCCGGACGGGCCGGGCGGGTGCCGACGACTTTGAACGCGGGTACGCCAGTCTTGCTATCGAGGGGCATGGTTCAACCCTTTCGCATTTCGGCGGCGGCGTCCTGAACCGCGCGCACGATCTTGTCGTAACCGGTGCAGCGGCAGAGATTGCCGGCGAGCCAGTAGCGGATTTCGGTCTCGGTCGGATCCGGATTCTTGTCCAGAAGCGCCTTGGCCGCGACCAGGAAGCCCGGGGTGCAGATGCCGCACTGCAGGGCCGCATGCTCGATGAACTTGCGCTGCAGCGGGTGCAGCGTCTCGCCATGGGCCATGCCTTCGATGGTGCGGACCTCGCGGCCATTCACCTCGGCGCCCAGCACCAGGCAGGAGCAGACGAGCCGTCCGTCCAGCGTGACGCTGCAGGCGCCGCAATCGCCCGTGCCGCAACCTTCCTTGGCGCCGGTCAGGCCCAGGCGGTTGCGCAGCACGTCGAGCAGCGTCTCGTCCGCCTCGCAGAGATATTCGGTGGTATCGCCGTTGATCTTGGTGGTGACGTGAACCTGACTCATTTGGATTTCCTCGCGCGCTCGAGCGCAATAAGGGCGGCCCGGCGCGCGAGCACGCCGGCAACCTTGATGCGGAACTCTTTGGTGCCGCGCTTGTCGTCGATCGGCCGGCAGGCGGCGGACGCCGCGGCTGCCAGCTTGTCCAGGGCCGCTTCGTCGAGCTTGCTGCCGATGAGGGCATCGGCGGCGGGACCGACCAGCAGCACGCGCTCGGCGACCGCACCCAGCGCGACGCGCGCCGCCTTGCAGACGCCCTTGTCGTCGAGCGTGATGCTGACGCCGGCGCCCACCACCGCGATGTCCATCTCGGTGCGCGGGATGAAGCGCAGGTAAGCGTCGGCCGAATGCGGCGGACGGGCTGCCAGCAGGATCGATTCCACGATCTCGCCCTTGGCCAGCGTGGTCTTGCCGGGCGAGGTCGAAATCTCCTCGACCGGGACATTGCGCCGGCCTTGCGGACCCACGATCGAGGCGATCGCTCCGGCGGCGACCATCGCGGGCACGCTGTCGGCGGCCGGCGAGGCGTTGCAGAGATTGCCCACCATGGTGGCGCGGCCCTGGACCTGCTTCGAGCCGATCAGCTCGACGGCCTCGACCACGCCGGGCCAGAGCTTCTTGACGCCCGGATGCTCGCCCAGCTCGGCGGCCGGCACGGCGGCGCCAATCCGGAACCCGCCGCCTTCGGCGGTGATCTTGCGCATGCTGTCGATGCGCTTCACATCGACCACGAGGTCGGGCTCGATATAGCCGCCGCGCAGCCGGACCAGCAGGTCGGTCCCGCCGGCCAGAAGGTAGGCGCGGCCTTTTTCCTGGGCCAGGAGCGCTACCGCGGAGTCGATAGTACCTGGCGTTTCATATCGCATGGCGTCGATCCATTTTGTTGAAAACCTCTCTCGATCGGCGCGCCGCCCCTTGGGACGGGGGGCAGGCCGGTGGCCCTAGATTAGGAGATCGGCGGCAAAAAGCGAAGCCGATCGCGGGCCCTGCGACCGGCTCTCAATTGGTTGTCATGGTGCAATAAATCGGCTCACCCCCACCGGGCCCGGGGTCTTTGAGCGTGGATTCCCGCGGATCGCCGCGCCCAAGGCGGGTCAGGGTTTGAAAAAGCCGGCACGGCGCAGCGTCACGTTCTGGAGCGAGGCGATCAGCGGGCCATCGGCCTCCGTGGTTTTTTTCGCTGCGATCCATTCGGGATTGGCCCGGAAATTGTCCCAGGCGGTCTTCATCGCGGCCTCGTCCGGCCACTCGACCACATACCAGAGCTCGCCCTTGCCGTCAGTCGATTCCCAGAAATCCACGAGCTTGAAGTCCAGCTTGCGGAAGAGCGGAAGCGTATTCTCGCGGAAACGGCGGCTGAGCGCTTCGGCCTTGCCGGGCGCGGGGACATATTGGCGCAGTTCGTAGATCAACTCGTATCTCCGGATCGATCGGGTTCACGCATGGAATCATGCGTGTCTTGCGGGCACTAAAGCACGAGATAGGTGGCGGCCGGTCTTTCGCGCAGGAGGTCGGCGACGATCTCGAGGCCGCGCTGCAGCTCGGTGCGCGAGGGCGTCGCGCCGCCGAGGCTGATGCGGATGGCCTGGGGCGAGGCGACATGGCCGACGACGAAGGCCTCCGCCGGCGTCACCGCCAGCCCGCGCGAGCGCGCCTGGGCGACGAAGCCCTCGGCACGCCAGGTGGCGGGCAGGGGCAGCCAGAGATGGAGCGAGCTCGGCAGGGCGCGATATTCGTGGCCGATGAGAATCTGGCGCGCCAGCTTCTGGCGCCGCGCCAGCTCCTGGCGCTGCCACGCCACCAGGCGCTCCGCGCTGCCATCGCGGATCCAGATGGTCGCGATCTCGGCCGGTATCATCGACACCATCCAGGTAGTGGCGCCGAGGCCCGGGATCAGCTCCTCGACGCGGCCGGGCGGTGCCGCCAGGAATCCGATGCGCAATCCCGGGGAGATGCATTTCGAGAGGCTGGTGAAATAGAAACTCTGCTCGGGCGCAAAGCTCGACAGAGCAGGGGGCGGGTTTTCGAGGAGGGGGCCATAGACATCGTCCTCGATGATGGTCACGCCGTAGCGGATTGCGACCTCGGCGATCGCCTTGCGCCGTTCCACCGGCATGATCGTCAGGGTCGGGCTGTGATGGTTGGGAACGGTGATGAGCGCCTTGACCTTCATGGTGCGGCAGGCGGCTTCCAGCGCATCGGGAAGCATGCCGTCCTGATCCATCGCCAATCCCTTGAGCTGCAGGCTGCGATTGGCGGTCAGGAACTTGATGCCGGGATCGGTCAGCTCCTCGGTCACCACGATCTGGTTGGGCTCGAGCAGGGAAGCGAGGATGATGGCGTGCGCATGCTGGGCGCCGTTGGTGATGAGGATGTTCTCCGGCGAGGTCCGCAGGCCGCGCTTCTCGATCCAGTTCGCCGCCGCGGCGCGATGCGCCGGCAATCCGACCCAGGGCCGGTGGTAATGCATCAGCTCGTCGACGCGGTCGCTGCTCGAGATCATCTTGAGCGAGCCCGACACCGCCTCGATCAGCATGGGGGTCGGGACCGGGCAATTGAAGGCCATGTCGATCGGCTCGATCTGGCGGCTGTCGACGCCGATGCGCGAGAGGTCGGTCCAGGCATTCGGCATGACGAAGGTGCCGCGTCCGACTTCGCTCAGGATCAACTGCCGGCGGACCGCCTCGGCATAGGCCTTGCTCACGGTGCTGACCGAGAGTCCCATCTGATAGGCGAGCTCGCGATGCGTCGGCAGCCGGTCGCCCGGCCGCACCAGGCCATTCTTGATATCGTCGGACAGCGCGTCGGCGATGGCGAGATAGCGGCGTCCGCGGCGGCTCGCGATGTCAGGCTTCCATTCGGTCACTCTGCTGACTCCCCTCTTCTGTAGCAGGACAATATATGAATTGACGCAGTTCAATTCGTCAAGCTATCCCAGAAAACAGGACAAGTTCGCCGGGATGTGCCTCGCAAGGCGTTGGCTTCGGCCGCGTGCATCCGGGTGATTTCAGGAGCTATGACAATGGATTTCGGGTTTTACCTGCCCTGCTATTGGCCGGACACGAGCTTTCCGGCGCAGACCATGTATGACGAGATGCTCGAGGAAGCGAAGCTCGCCGAGGATCTCGGTTATATCTCCCTGACGATCCCCGAGCATCATTTCATCAATTATCTGACCCATCCCAGCCCGCTGCTGACGGCAGTCCGGGTCGCGAGCGTCACCAGGAAGATTCCGCTCATCTCCGCGGTCCTGGTGCTGCCCTTCTACGATATCCGGCGGTTGGCGGGCGAGATCGCGCAGGCCGACTGCCTGACGCATGGCCGCATCCAGCTCGGCGTCGGCCGCGGCGCCTTCCGCTACGAGTTCGACCGGTTCAACGTGCCGGTCGAGGAGAGCCGCGAGCGCTTCGACGATTCGCTCAATCTCCTGATCAAGCTCCTGACCGAGGAAGAGGTCGGCTGGAACAGCAAATATTACAAGTTCGACCCGATCACCATCACGCCGCGCCCGATCCAGCGACCCTATCCGCCGATCTGGATCGCGGCCTTGGCCGAAGGGGCCATCCAGGGCTGCGTCAAGCGCGGCTTCCACGTCATGACCACGCCGCTGCGTGATCCGTTCTCGGCGGTGAAGATGCAGTCGGATGCGTTCTTCTCGGTGCTGCCGGCCGGAAGTCCGCAGCGCCTCTCGATGCTGCGCATGGGCTTCGTCACGAAGAACGAGGCCGATACCCAGGCGAAGCTGCGCGTGGCCTACGAGAACCATCAGCGCTTCGTCAATGTCTTCACCACGCCCGGCACCGTCCATAACGGCGCCATCGAGCCGATCGCGGTGTCGGAGACGCTGGACGACATCCGCAAGAGCCTGATCATCGGCTCGCCGCAGGAATGCGTCGACAAGCTCGGCCATTATGCCGATCTCGGCATCCACGACATCCAGGTCAATATGAACTTCGGCGCCAACCATGCCGACGTGATGGGCTCGCTCGAGCGCTTCGCGGCGCATGTGATGCCGCATTTCAAGAACCGCTCGTCGGCGCGCGCGAAGGAACTGGCATGAGCGATCCGAAGGAAGCGGCGGCCCTGCATGAGAGGGCGTTCGTCATCGACGGGCTCAACTTCCAGTGCGACGGCAGCACCGACGCACTCAAGGCCGGCGGGGTCAATGCGGTCAATGTGACGGTCAGCGGCCTCAATGCCGATTTCGAGGAGGCCTGCGATCAGATCGGCGAATGGCTCCATCGCTGCGAGCAGCCGGAGTCCGAGTGGCGGATCATTCGCCAGGTGTCGGATTTCCAGGCCGCGCGCGCGGCGGGCCAGATCGGCCTGATCATGGGCTGGCAGAACATGCGCGCCATCGCCGACAATCTGAGACGGCTGCGTCTGTTCCACCGGCTGGGCGTGCGGGTGATGCAGCTCACCTACAACGAGCGCAACTTCATGGGCGATGGCTGCCTCGAGCCCAATGACGGCGGCCTGAGCCTGCTCGGCCGCAAGGCGGTCGCCGAGATGAACGCGCTCGGCATCGCAGTGGATCTGAGCCATGTGGGCGAACGCGCCAGTCTCGAGGCGGCGTCGATCAGCACCAGGCCCGTGCTGCTGACCCACGCCAATGCCAAGGCCGTCTCGAACGTCCCGCGCAACAAGACCGACGCGGTGATCAAGGCGGTGGCCGCCACCGGGGGGCTGATCGGCGCCAGCGTCTATGGCCCGATGTGCTGGGACGGCGATCCCGCGCACCGCCCGGCCTTGCGCGACTTCCTGCGCCATCTCGATCACATCGTCGGGCTGGTCGGGCATGAGCATGTGGCGCTCGGCACCGACTTCCCGGCGGTTCGCGACTTGGCCTCGGTCGGCAGCATCATCCAGATGACCCTCGACCGCTATCCGGCCGCCATCTCCAAATATGCCGCGGCCTTCGGCAATGACGTGCGCACCCGCTATCTCTCGGAATGCAGCACGCCCAACGAAATTCCGGCGATCACTGCAGCGCTGCTCGACCATGGCTGGAAGCCGGCGCAGATCGAAGCCTTCCTCGGCGGCAATTATCTGCGCGTGCTCGCGAAGATCTGGGGTCCGGCCGCCGCCTGAGGTGTCGCACGACAATCTATAACTTGACGCGCTTTTTGGGCGCGATAGGGTCGGATTGTAAGGCGTCAAATTCAGCGGGTCGGTTCAGACCCGGTGACATCCAAATGAGTTCCACGGGAGGAGACCGAATGTTTTCGGGCGTTTTCGACATGGCCGCTCGCCATGACATCAAGCGCGGATTGAGCTGGGGCTCGGCAGCCCTGGCCGGCGCATTGCTGCTGCTGCCGCTGGCGACCCCGGCGCAGGCCGCGGATACCATCACCATCGCCTCCTGGGGCGGCAATTATCAGGACGCGCTCTCCAAGGCGATCTGGGGTCCCGTCGGCCAGAAGCTCGGCATCACCGTGAAGGAGGACAACACCAACGGTCTCGCCGATGTGCGCGCCCAGGTGCTGGCCAACGCAGTGCAGTGGGACATCACCGAGCTCACCATCGATGGCTGCGCCCAGGGTGCCGCCGAAGGCCTGTTCGAGCCCATCGACTTCACTGTGGTGGACAAGTCGGGCTTCGATCCCGCCGTCGTCAATGCCAGCTATATGGGCCAGAACTACTATTCCAACGTCGTCGCCTGGAGCACGGAGAAGTACGGCAAGGACGGTCCGCAAAGCTGGGCCGATTTCTGGAACGTCGAGAAGTTCCCGGGCCGCCGGTCGCTGCGCAACGATCCGGCCGAGGTGCTGGAAGCGGCGCTGCTCGCCGACGGCGTGGCGCCCGACAAGCTCTATCCGCTCGATCTCGACCGCGCCTTCAAGAGCCTCGAGAAGATCAAGCCCTACATCTCCGTCTGGTGGTCCTCGGGCGCGCAATCGGCGCAGCTCCTGACCGACGGCGAGGTCGACATGATCGGCGCCTGGAGCGGCCGCGTGACGGCGGCGCAGGCCCAGGGTGCCAAGGTGGACTTCACCTTCAACCAGGGCCTCCTGATCGCCGACTGCCTGGTGATCCCGAAGGGCGCCAAGAACAAGGACCTGGCGATGAAGGCCCTGGCGGCCGCGCTCTCGGCCGACATCCAGGCCAATCTGCCGACCTATATCGATTACGGCCCGGCCAACGCCAAGGCCTTCGATACTGGCAAGATCGCGCCTGATGTGGCGGCGCGCCTCAATACCGGCCCGGAAAACGCCAAGAAGCAGGTGGTGTTCCACGGCGATTGGTGGGGCGAGCATGGTGCCGAGGCGCGCGAGCGCTGGAGCGCCTTCATGAACGAATAGACTTTCTGCCTCGACCTGCCTCAACCTGAGAACTGGCACCTCCGGCCGGGTTTCGATCCGGCCGGAGGTTTCTTTCTAAAGCCCGGGTGCCTTGCCGCATGACGATGACGACCGATATCGATCCCGCGCTCGAACGCAGCGCCACCGGCGAGAGGATGGGTGCCGATCTGCGGCCGGGCGTGCCGATCCAGATCCGCCAGCTGTCCAAGGTCTATGGCAGCTTCCGCGCGCTCGATGCGGTCGATCTGGATGTGCGCAGCGGCGAATTCCTGACGCTGCTCGGGCCGTCCGGTTCCGGCAAATCGACGCTGCTGATGGCGCTGGCGGGCTTCAGCCGCCCGAACTCAGGCAGCATCGCCTTCGATGGCGACGAGGTCACCCGCCGGCCGCCGCACAAGCGCAATATCGGCGTGGTGTTTCAGAACTACGCCCTGTTCCCGCATATGAATGTGGCGGCCAATGTCGGCTATCCGTTGCGACTGCGTCGCGTGGGCAGGGCCGAGACCGCCGACCGTGTTCGCCGCGCGCTCGATCTGGTGCAGCTGAGCTCGATGCTGGAGCGCACGATCGACAGCCTGTCCGGCGGCCAGCGCCAGCGCGTGGCGTTGGCGCGCGCCATCGTGTTCGAGCCGAAGATCCTGCTGATGGACGAGCCGCTCTCGGCGCTCGACAAGAAGCTGCGCGAGCATATGCAGATCGAGATCCGGCATCTGCATGAGAAGCTCGGCGTCACCACGATCTATGTGACCCACGATCAGCGCGAGGCGCTGACCATGTCGGACCGGATCGCCGTCATCAATCAGGGCCGCATTGCCCAGATCGACAAGCCGCGTGAGCTCTATGAAGCGCCGGCCAGCCGTTTCGTCGCCGAGTTCATCGGCGAGGCGGTGCTGTTGCCGGTCGAGCTGCGGGAGGGGGCGGCCTGGTGCGCCGGCTGCCGTCTGCAGGGCGTCAAGATCGCCGATCGATCGCGTCCGCTTTATCTGGTCCTGCGACCCGAGAAGCTCGATCTTCTGCCGGCGGCGACCGGTGGTGATTGGAACCGCTTTCCGGGTCGCGTGCGCGAGGTGGTCTATCAGGGCGACAGCGTGCTGGTTGCGATCCAGCTCGAGGGCGGCACGCTGGTCAATCTGCGCAAAGCCAGCGACCGCAGCAGCCTGAACCAGCTGCCGGCGAATGGCGATGCGGTCGTGCTCGGCGTGCATCTCGAGGACACGCTGGTGGTGCCGGAGGACCGGCCGTGACGACTTCTGTGGGGGTGGCCGTCGGGGCCGCGGCATTGGCGTCCGACGCCCGCGGCGAACGGCGCCGGCTGCTGCTGCTGTCCTCGCCGGCGATGCTGGTCGTGGCGCTCGTCATCTTCATTCCGGTCGGCTGGCTGTTCTGGCTCTCCTTCTTCGACCAGACCGGCGCCACCACCGCAAACTATGTGCGGCTGATCGACAACAGCGCCTATTACAAGATCTTCCAGACGACCTTCCTGTTGAGCGCGATCGTGACGTTGGTCACGATCCTGCTGGGCTATCCCCTGGCCTATCTGCTGTCGCAGCTTTCGCGCCGGGCGGCGCTGATCGGGCTTGCCCTGGTGCTGCTGCCGTTCTGGACCTCGCTCCTGGTGCGCACCTATGCCTGGCTGGTGCTGCTGCAGCGCAACGGCCTGGTCAACACGGCCCTCATCAAGCTGGGCCTGATCGATCAGCCGCTGGCGCTGGTCTATAACTTCACCGGAGCCGTCATCGGCATGGTCCATATCATGCTGCCCTTCCTGGTGCTGCCGCTCTACGCCTCGATGAAGAGCATCGATCCGCTGCTGCCGCGCGCGGCGATGAGCCTGGGGGCGAGCCCGCGCGCCGCATTCTGGACGGTGTTCGCGCCGCTGACCCTGCCGGGCCTCTTCGCCGGCAGCCTGCTGGTCTTCATCTACTGCCTCGGTTTCTACATCGTGCCGCAGGTGCTGGGCGGCGGCCGGGTCAACATGGTGGCGATGAAGATCCTCGAGAACGCCACGACCTATTTCAACTGGGGCGCCGCTTCGGCTCTGGGCGTCGTGCTGCTGGTCGTGACGCTCGGCATCTTCTATGTCATCGGCCGCTTCCTGCCGGCCGAGCGCCTCTCGGCGGAGCCGCGATGAGCAGCGGCATCGATCGGGACGTCTCGCATTGGCAGCGCGCCTGGCTCTATGTCTATGCCGGGCTGGTGCTGCTGTTCCTGGTGGTGCCGATCCTGATCGTCGTGCCGATGTCCTTCACGCCCTCGGAGCATCTGGAGTTCCCGCCGCCGGCGCTTTCCCTGCGCTGGTACCAGAGCTTCTTCGGCAGCACCGAATGGATGGATGCGGCCTGGGTCTCGATCCGCGCGGCCTTCTTCACGGTACTGGTGGCGACGCCGCTGGGCACGGCCGCCGCCTACGGCCTCCATGTCGCGGCGAGCCGCTGGACCAAGATCCTGCGCGCCGCCCTCGTGGTGCCGCTGATCGTGCCGGTGATCATCGTCGCCATCGGCCTCTTCTATGTTTTCGCCAAGCTCGGCCTGATCAACACCATGACCGGGCTGGTCCTGGCCCATACGGTGCTGGCGATCCCCTTCGTCATCGTGACGGTGACGGCGGGCCTGCGCCGCTACGAGATGAGTCAGGAGATGGTCGCGCGCAGCCTGGGCGCCAACCGCTGGGTCGCCTTCTTCACAGTGACCCTGCCGCAGATCCGGATCTCCGTGCTGTCGGGCGCGCTCTTCGCCTGGGTCACCTCGTTCGACGAGGTGGTGATCGCGCTCTTCATCTCGCGCGGCGAATCCTCGACCCTGACCCGCAAGATGTTCACCTCGCTGCGCGACCAGGTCAGCCCGACCATCGCCGCGATCTCGACCATGCTGATCGCGCTCTCGATCCTCGTGGCCGCGGCGATCCTGATCCAGGAGCTTTCCAGACCACAGCGGGCAGGGCAGCGGGCCTGACCGGCGGGCGACACGGATTTTCGTTCATTTATCGAATCGGGCGGCCGAGGTTCTTCGCCGCCCAGCTTGGCATCGGAGGATTGGCGTGGCTCAGGAGTTCGCAGCGTTTTCGAAGGAAGAACATGACGGCCGCATGGCGCGCGCCCGCGCGCTGATGCGCGAGCAGAAATATGCCTGCTGCATCGTGGTGGCGCCGGAGAACCTCTATTATCTCGGCGGCTACGAATCCTGGGTCAGCGTCAACAGCCCCCAGGCGCTGATCTTCACCGCCGACGAGGCGGAACCCACCCTGATCCTGCGCAATGTCGATCTCTCCCTGGCGCTGGAGACGAGCTGGGTCCGCGACATCCGCACCTATCATCTCCATACCGAGAACTTCGCCGCGCGCGTCGCCGGCATCCTCGAGGAGAAGGGCGTCACCGACGGGCGCGTGGCGATCGAGCTGCAATCCTATGCGCTGCCTTATTCGCTGGGCCGCGAACTCGCCGCCGCCCTGGCGCCGATCCAGCTGGTCGATGCGACGGTGACTTTGGGCGATCTGCGGCTGGCGAAGTCGGCCCGCGAGATGCAGTACATCGAGCAGGCGGCGGCCTTCACCAATATCGGCCTGAAGGCCGCGCGCCAGGCGCTCAAGCCCGGCGTCACCGAGATCGGGCTCGCCGCCGCGATCGAGGGCGCGCTGCGACTTGCCGGCAGCGACTATTGGGCGATCCCGACCGAGCTCGCCAGCGGCAAGCGCACGCCGGGCGGCCATGGCACGCCGCGCGAGAAGCCGATCGAGCCGGGTGACCTGGTCCATATCGAGTTCGCCGGCGTCTCGAACCGCTATCACACGACGGCGCTGCAGACCTTGTCGCTGGGCGATCCGGGGCCGCGCGCCAGGGAGCTCTACGAGATCGGGCTGCAGTCCTTGCGCGCCGGCATCGCCGCGGTGAAGCCGGGCGTGCCGGTCTCGGCCGCCGAAGAGGCGTCGCTCCTGCCGCTGCGCAAGCACGGGCTGGAGCACACGGCCATGATGCGCTTCGGCTACGGCATCGGCATCGCCTATCCGCCGATCTGGCTCGAGACCCTGCAGATCAGCCGCGGCTTCGATCGCAAGTTTGAGACCGGCATGGTCTTCGTGCTTCACTCCTGCCTCGAGCTGGTCGAGGAAGGAATCGGGATCGTGCAGGGTGGGACCTATGCGCTGACGGAATCGGGTCCGCGCATGCTGGTGGGGGCAGGGGATTCGCCGCTGGTGATGGCTTGAACATTCACCTCCCCCTCAAGGGGGGAGGGGATAAGTAAGATGTGGTCGGCGGGATGAACCCAGAATGAACCAGAACGCGGATGCGATCATCGTTGGCGGCGGCATCGCGGGGGCGGCCACGGCCTATTACCTCGCCAAGGCCGGCCTGAAGCCGATCCTCTGCGAGAAGGGCGAGATCGCGGGCGAGCAGTCGAGCCGCAATTGGGGCTTCGTGCGCCAGCAGGGCCGCGATCCCTTCGAAGTGCCGCTGATGATCGAATGCAATCGGATGTGGCAGGGCCTCTCGGCCGAGCTCGGCACCGATCTCCACTGGCGCCAGGGCGGCAATCTGGCGATGGCGGCCGACGGGAAGCGGCTCGCCGCCTTGGAAGGCTGGCTCGACGTCGCCAAGCTCTATCAGCTCGACAGCCGCATCCTGACCAACAAGCAGATCCGCGAGCTCATTCCCGGCATCGAAGGGCACTGGGTCGGGGGACTCTATACGCCGAGCGACGGGCAGGCCGAGCCGGCGGTCGTGGCGCCGGCCTTCGCGCAAGTTGCACGCCAGCTCGGCGCCGAGATCATGACCGGCTGCGCCGTCGACGAGATCGTGACGGCAGGCGGCGCCGTCACCGGCGTGCGCACCGAGCGCGGCGAGCTCAAGGCGCCCATCGTCATTTGCGCCGCAGGCGCCTGGAGTTCGCGTCTGCTGCGCAGGCTGGGTCTTTCCCTGCCGCAGTTGCTGATCCGCGGCACGGTCGCGCGCACCACGCCGGCGCCGAAGATCACTGCGGCCGGCGTCTGGGGCCCCGAGGTCGCGTTCCGCCAGCGCAGCGACGGCAGCTTCAACATCGCCGCCGGCACCGGCACCGATTACGACATCGTCCCCGACACGCTGCGCCACGCCCGCGCCTTCTGGCCGAACTTCCGCGAGAACCGCGCTCTGTTCGACCTGCATTTCGGGCCGGCGTTCCTGAAGAGCCTCTGGTCGGAGCTGCGGCTCTCCGAAACCGGCCGCCATCCCTTCCGCGCCATTCGGGTCATGGATCCGCCGGCCAACCCGGATCGCGTCGCCAATGCGCTGGCGGGCCTCAAGACGGTGTTCCCGAATCTCGGGCCGGTCTCGATCGTCCGAAGCTGGGCCGGCAATATCGATGCCACGCCCGATGCGATCCCGGTCCTGGGCGGGGTCGAGGCGGTGAGGGGACTTCTGATCGCCACCGGCCTCAGCGGCCACGGATTCGGCATGGGACCGATCGTCGGGCGGCTGATGGCGGAGCTGGCGGCCAAGGGAAAGACCTCGTTCGACATCACCGGCTTCCGCTTTTCGCGCTTCGAGGAGGGCGCGACATTGGGTGCTCGCAGCGTTGTCTGAATGGGCGCGGGGCGCCCGTTCCGATGTCGAAGGTGCTTTCTCGGGACCTCCGGCGCGGCATGGGGGCACGCCGTGATTCCCGGTGCGGCTTGATTAGCATCATCGCTTCCGGCGCGGGCGTAGCGCCTGGCGCCATTCCGCTTGGATATCCTCGGCGACTTCCATGAAACGTCGAATGAGAGGCCGATTCTGACGCTGCGCCACGCAGGTGGCGAAGAATGGAATCGTCATCGACGCGCCGTCGATCCGAATCATATGTAATCGGCTGTCCGGTACATAATCCACAATGCAGACCACGCCGACGCCCAAACCTCGAAGCACAGCCTCCCGGACGCCTTCTCGCCCGGTCACGCGCAGAATGTGGCCAGGCGATACGCCCGCCTCGCCAAGAGCTTGATCGACCACTTGCTGCGTGGCGGAGCTCGGTTCGCGAAACACCACGCGCTGGCCGCTGAAGTCCTTGACGTAGACAGCGCGCCGGCGGGCCCAGGGGTGCTCGTCGTTGGCGAATGCCATCACGTCGAACTGCCCGACCAGGACGGACCGGTAGCGTGATTCGGGCAGGCGGCGCGCGAGGACGGCAACGTCGCTGGAGAATCCGTCGAGGCTTTCTGTCACCAGTTCGGCCGAGCCGACATCGACGGTCACTTCGACACCGGGAAGCCGCGTCGCGAACCGCTGAACGAGTTCCATCGTGACCGCAGGTCCGACCGTGCCGACCGACAGTCGACCGACCTTCAGGTCGCGCGCTGCATGCAAAAAGCGAAGCGCCTCGTCGTTCACGGCAAACACATCTTGCGTGATCTGATAGAGCGTGCGTCCGGCCGAAGAAAGCTCGACCCGGCGGCCCCGGCGATGAAAGAGCTCTACGCGAAAATGCGTTTCGAGCGCCCGTACCTGCTCGGTGACCGTCGGTTGACTCACGCCGAGCTGGTGCGCCCCGGCCGTAAAACCGTGGTGCTTCGCTACCGCGTGGAAGGATCGGAGCCATTTTTCATACATAGGGCCAGCCTATAACAAAGGAAGATTAATCAATTTGACCGTTCGGCAGCGCGGAATCTAGCGTTTTGATGGTGAGGCGAGGGGCGACCAAGCGGCTTCAGCGGTGCCAAAACTGGGCATCGATTGAAGCGATCTTCGGATCGCAAAAATCACCCCGCTTCGCACTACGGAGCCGCACGGGCGCAGCGCCCGCTCCGGCGGCCCGGGGTTGGGGGACATGGGACAACAATCTGCTGTCGAGATCCGTCGACTGACCAAGGTGTTCGGCACCCCGGCCACCGAATCGACGCCGGTTCTGAACGATGTTTCGCTCACCATCGAGGACAACGAATTTTTCACGCTGCTCGGGCCGTCGGGCTGCGGAAAGACGACGCTGCTTCGTCTGACCGCTGGTTTCGAGCAGCCCACCAAGGGATCCGTGATTCTCTTCGGTCGGCACATGGAGGGCCTGGCGCCGGACGCGCGACCAGTCAACACGGTGTTTCAGAGCTATATGCTCTTCCCGCACATGACCGTCGAGGAAAACGTCGGGTTCGGCCTGAGGATGCTCGGGCGCCCAGCTGCGGAGATAAAGCGGCGCTCTCGTCACGTTCTCTCTCTTGTGCGCCTGACGGGACTGGAGAACCGGTCGCCTCATCAATTGTCGGGCGGCCAACAGCAGCGCGTCGCTCTTGCGCGCGCGCTGGCACCGGCACCGCGGGTCCTGCTTCTTGACGAGCCGCTGTCGGCTCTGGATCTCAAGCTCCGGCATCAGATGCGGGGCGAGCTGAAAACGCTGCAACGCGAAACCGGCATCACATTCGTCTTCGTCACGCATGATCAGGACGAGGCCTTGACCATGAGCGACCGTATCGCGGTCCTCGGCAACGGCACGATCCATCAGGTCGGAACCCCCGTCGATGTCTATGAAAACCCGGTCAACCGGTTTGTGGCGGGGTTTGTGGGCGAGACCAATTTCATCGACGCGGTCATCGAGCGGCGATCCGGGGCCGGCGCGATCTGCCGAATTGGAGAAAATTGTCGGCTCGCGGTCGAGTCATCGGGGAAGGCGACAGTGGGAGAGGCTGTCATCTTGTCGGTTCGCCCGGAAAAGCTCCGCCTCGAGCCCATCGGTCAAGATGATCCCGAACAACTCATCGGGCGGATTGCGAACCGGAACTATGGCGGGGCGGGCACGGCCTATCAGGTCGACGTAAAAGGGGGAATCTCTCTTCTTGTGCATGAAGGCAACGATGTTGCCGGCCGGCCGCGGCTTCAAGAAGGGGAGGCCGTTCGCATCGTGGTTCCCCCGAAGGCCGTTCGCATGCTCGAGGGCTGAGCGATGGCAATGCCGATCATAGCGCAGCCGCCGGAGACGGCGCGGATCGCGCCCCAGGATGGATCGCCTTCGCACCGTGATGGGCCGCAGCGGCGGGAGCTGCGCAAGCGCGGGCTCCTGATCGCCCCGGTCGTGCTGACTATCGGTTGTTTCCTGGCCTTGCCGATGGCCATCATCCTCACTTACTCGTTTTTGGTGCCGGCCACTTATGGCGGCGTAAGGTGGGAGTTCTCGCTCGAAGCTTATCGGCAGTTCCTCTTCGACCGCGATTTCATCGATGAAACGCTGATCTTCAATTCAGCCTATCTGGAGATATTTTCGCGCTCGCTGGTCCTTGCGATTTTTTCGATGGTCGCGTGCCTTCTCATCGGTTTTCCCACCGCCTATTTCATCGCGACCCGGCCCGGCGCGACGCGAACCTATTGGGTATTCCTGATCACCCTTCCGTTCTGGACCAACCTGTTGATCCGGACCTATTGCGTCCTTCTGATTCTGCGTGAAGAGGGTCTGATCAACAATACGCTGATTTGGCTAGGCGTGCTCGATAAGCCGATTATCATGATGTACACGAACTTCTCGATGGGAATGGGGCTCGTCTACAGCTACCTGCCGTTCATGGTGCTGCCGCTCTACGCCAATCTGGAGAAGCTGGATTTTCGCCTGATCGAGGCGGCGCATGATCTATACGCAACGCGGTGGCGCGTTCTGCGCTGGGTCATCCTGCCGCACGCCAGGCCTGGCATCACCGCCGGCTGCCTGCTGGTCTTCATCCCCAGTCTGGGCACGTTCCTGGCGCCGGATCTTCTGGGCGGTGGCAAGCGGCTCATGATCGGCAACCTCATCCAGCTTCAATTCGGGAGCAGCCGAAACTGGCCGTTCGGCGCGGCATCGGCGGTGATCCTCCTGGTAGCGATCATGATGGTCTTGATTCTGTATGCCCGCCATGCGGCGCGCCATGGAGAATCGAGGGGATGACGATGGCGTCGATGCGCTCAGCCAGATTCGTCAGGATCGGACGTTTCCCGGGGTTCGGGACGATGGCTTGGCTGTGCATGGCGCTTCTCTATGCGCCGGTCGTCATCCTCGTTGTGTTTTCGTTCAACGCCAACCGGGCTGTCACCATCTGGGCGGGATTCAGCCTGGATTGGTACGTTCGCGCTGCCGCAAACAGCGGTCTCCAGAAGGCCGCCTTGAATTCGCTCATTGTGGGCATCGTGGCGACTGTCTGCGCAACGGCTATGGCGACGGCCGCAGCGCTGGCGACGTCCCGTGGCCAGCGGTTCCGCGGGATCAATGCGCTCTATGCATTGATCAGCATGCCCATGATGATTCCCGAGATCGTCATCGCGGTTGGGACCCTCTCGTTCTTCGCACTCGCGGGAATCCGGCTCGGGTTGGTCAATGTGATCATCGCCCACACGGTCTTCTGCATTCCATTCGCGTATCTGCCGATAAGAGCCCGGCTCGAGGTCATGGACAAGCGCCTGGAAGAGGCGGCCAGCGACCTCTACGCGTCGGCGTGGCAGAGCTTCCGGCTGATTACACTGCCGTTGCTCATGCCCGGGATCGTCTCGGGCGCGATGCTCGCCTTCATCATCTCGATCGACGACTACATCATCACGTCGATGGTGGCCGGAGCGGGGGCGGGAACGTTGCCGATCTACGTCTACACCCAGCTTCGATTGGGCGTGACACCGGAGATCAATGCCATCTCGACGGTACTTCTCGCAATCTCAATTCTCTTTGTGGCGGCATCGCATCTGGTAGGAAGCTACGGGTTGGCGCGTACCCGCAGCGGTTCGGTTCGGCACACAGGCTAAAGCGGAAAACGGGGAGGTTCTCGATGGCTATTCGCTGTCTGACATTCGTTGCGGTTTGGCTTCTCGCAGGAGCGCTCGGTGGGTCGCCGGCGAAGGCGGCAGGTCAGCTCAACATCTTCAACTGGGGCGAATACACCAGCATGGAGATGATCGAAAAGTTCGAGAAGCAGTACGACGTCAAGGTCACGATTGATACCTATGACTCGAACGAGTCCATGCTGGCCAAACTGAAGTCCGGCGCGACCGGCTATGACATCGCAGTGCCTGGCGATTACATGGTCGCGATCATGGTGAGCGAAGGCATGCTCGAGCGTGTCGAGCCGAACCAGATGTCCAACTTCGGCAACATGGACGAGCGATGGGTGGATGTTTACTGGGACCGGGGGCGCCACTATTCGGTACCCTGGAACTGGGGCACCACGACGTTCATTGTGAATACCAAGGCCTATACCGGCGATATCGACACACTGGCGCTCATTTTTGACGCGCCGAGCGAGCTCAAGGGCCGGATCAATCTGCTCCGTGACGTGAACGATGTGATCAACGCCGCCTTGCGTTATCTCGATCTTCCACGGTGCAACTCGAATCCGGACGACCTTCGCAAGCTGCAAGCCCTCCTTCTGAAGGTGAAGCCGGACATCAAATCCTTCGCGTATGAATCGAAGGAACTGATCAATGCCGGCGAAGTCGATTTGGCGCAGATCTGGAACGGCTTCGCGCTGCGCGCGCGACGGGAGCGGCCTGAGATGCACTACGCCTATCCGCGCGAAGGGTTCACGGCGTGGATGGATAACCTGGTTGTACTCAAGGGCGCGCCGAATCTGGACAATGCGAAACTGTTCATCAATTTCATGATGGATCCGGAGAATGCGGCGCTGCAGTCGAACTTCACCGCCTACGCCAACGGGATCAAGGGAAGCGATCGGTACATTAATCCGGAGATCCTGAGTTCGCCGGAATATCAACCGCCGCCTTCCGCGCCGGAGCCGGAATTCGTGCCGCCTTGCGACGAGAAGGTCGTTCGGATGTACGACAAGATCTGGACGAATTTCCTGAAATAGATGGCTGTGCCCCACCGTGCGATGTGACGCGATGGGGCACTGTCGGCCATGCCGAGGGCGTCGCGGCTCCGATATCTGCAAGAGGTGGCTGAATGGTTTCCGGACTCCATCCGCAATGGGCGTCGCTCGATTTCGATGCTTTGCTCTCCCTGCCGGCCGCGTTGTTGATCGTCGATGCCACGAACAGTGTCCTTTCAAAGGACGGCGCGCAGCAAGCCGATCGGCTCTGGGAGAGAAGCCGACGGCCGGGCGGTACATTGGAGAACACCGCCCGTCTGGTCGAAGCGGCGCGCGCGGGCGGTGTTCGTGTCGGCTGGTTCCGCTACGAGTATCTGCGCGATCACTACCCCGCGACGCCGATGGATGATGCTCAGTACCGGTATTGGCGAGGCGGGCGCAACTGGACCGACGAGCAGAAGGAGTGGGATTCAGCTCTTGTCCCGGAGCTGGCGGCGATCCAGCGGGCTGGTGACTTCGAGATTCTCTATAAGAGCTTCGGGAATATCTTTCTCGGAACGCCGCTTCAACAGATGCTGAATGCCTGGGGGGTCCGGACCTTGCTGCTTGCTGGATACCATCTGGACGAGTGCGTGGAGCAGGCGGCGCGAACCGCCCGGGATCTGGGGTTCATGCCTTTGGTTGCGGCGGACTGCTGTTGTTGCGCGCATGAAGGTGACGAGACATCGACCTTGAAGCGGATCGACAGCCACTGGGCGCCGGTCATCTCGACAGACCACATTGCGGCCATTATCCAACGACGCTTGCGAGACACGCGTGCCGCCGGCCCGGGTACGAAAGTACCGATCGCGACCGGTTAATCGGCCCCTGTAAGCCCAGGCCGCCGAATGCCCTTCAGTATTCTTCGACAGACCCAGTGGAGCGTTTTATGGACGAACTTCATCATTTTATTGCCGGTAAGCGGGTCATGGGGACCAGCGGACGCTTCGCCGACGTTCACAATCCCGCCACCGGAGAGGTTATCGCGCGGACGCCCCTGGCCTCCGAAGCCGAGGTGGCGAGATCCGTGGATGCCGCGAAGGCCGCGCTGCCGGCATGGGCGGAAACGCCACCGCTGCGACGGGCACGGGTCTTGTTCAAATTCAAGGAGCTGCTCGAAGCCAATCTGGACAAGCTGGCGAAGGTCGTGACTGCCGAGCATGGCAAGACGCTCGAAGATTCGAGGGGATCGTGCGCCAGAGGCATCGAGGTTGTAGAGTTCGCCTGTGGCGTGCCGCACCTGCTGAAGGGTGAATTCACACAGGGCGTAGCAACCGGCGTCGATTCCTGGTCGGTTCGCCAGCCGGTCGGTGTTTGCGCAGGGATCACGCCCTTCAATTTTCCCGTCATGGTGCCGATGTGGATGTTCCCGATCGCTATCGCGTGCGGAAACAGCTTCATACTGAAGCCATCGGAGCGGGATCCTTCGGTGAGCCTTCTTCTTGCGGAGCTGTTCCACGCTGCCGGCTTGCCGGCGGGCATCTTCAATGTGGTGAACGGCGACAAGGACGCGGTCGGCGCGCTATTGCGCAATCGCGATGTTCGGGCGGTCAGCTTCGTTGGCTCCACTCCGGTTGCGGAGCAGATCTATCACCTGGGATCGGCGAACAATAAGCGCGTGCAGGCGCTGGGCGGTGCCAAGAACCACATCGTGGTGATGCCCGATGCAGCGATGGAGCAGACGACCGATGCTCTGATGGCTGCGGCCTATGGCTCCGCGGGCGAACGCTGCATGGCGGCCTCGGTCGTGGTTGCTGTCGGCGATAAGGTTGGCGATGCACTGGTCGAGAGGCTGGCGCCGCGTGTGCGCGGCCTCAAGGTGGGCCCCGGCATGGACCCGGGAAGCGAGATGGGGCCGCTCATAAGCCGTCAGCATCTCGAACGCGTGAAAGCCTATGTTCAGAAGGGCGTGGAGGAGGGAGCGGAACTGGTCGTCGACGGCCGCAGCCTCAGGCTCCAGGGATATGAGAAGGGCTATTTCCTGGGCGGTTGCCTCTTCGACCGTGTAACGCCGGCGATGACGATCTACAAGGAAGAGATCTTCGGCCCGGTTCTTTCGGTGGTGCGCGTACAGGATCTCGAGAGCGCAGCGAAGCTGGTCAACGAGCATGAGTTTGGGAACGGCACGGCAATCTTCACGCGAGATGGCGATGCCGCCCGCGAGTTCTCCCACCAGGCTCAGATCGGCATGGTGGGCGTCAATGTACCGGTTCCAGTGCCCATGGCGTTCCACAGCTTCGGCGGGTGGAAACGCTCGTTGTTCGGCGACCACCATATGCACGGGCTCGAGGGCGTCCGGTTCTTCACCAAAATGAAGACGATCACGACGAGATGGCCCGAAGGCCTGCGGCGAGGGGTGAAGCCCCCCACCTTGGCCGCCGAATGAGTGGCCTTCGATCCGTAGCAGGGCCGATCGTCGGGCGGTTGACCGTTATAGGGACGTTGATCGGCAGACTTGGTGATGTCTTGAGAGTGCCACCCGGTCGCTTTGCGATCGCCCGACGCTCGTTCTGCCTGGGAATATTCAAGTCATTGAATTTGCAACAATAATGTGGAAGATCTCAGCGGTGAACGGGGGCCATGTGCGCCTCGCAATGGAGTCCGGCGCCGGGAAAGTTTGACAATCCCTACTGCTTTATGGGAGAAGCCCGCATCCGGTCTCCCGGATTTAGCGCTCCAGCCGCGTCAAGAGATGTCATCCGTCTCTGTCTGTTGAGCGTTTTGACCGACTTCATCAAGACATGCCCAGAACGCGGGGTGTTTCTCCACGTAGATCGTGGCCCCCTGCGGCTGCCCGCTTTTGAGTAAGCGTGGGGCCGGAACGCCGCCCCTGTAAGAAAGAGTACCCAATTGACTGATTTCGCTTCGCTCGGCCTGGCCGAGCCCCTCCTGCGCGCTGTTGCCCAGGAAGGCTATACCGTGCCGACGCCGATCCAGGCACAGACCATCCCCTATGTCATGCAAGGCCGCGACCTGCTCGGCATCGCCCAGACGGGCACCGGCAAGACGGCGGCGTTCGCGCTCCCGATCCTCCATCGCCTGGCCCAGAACCGGAAGGCGCCGCCGCAGCGCGGCTGCCGCGTCCTGGTGCTGGCGCCCACCCGTGAGCTTGCGGCCCAGATCGCCCAGAGCTTCGAGACCTATGGCCGTCATTTCCGCTTCTCGGTCGCGGTCGTCGTCGGCGGCGTCAAGCCGAGCCCGCAGATCCGTGCGCTCGCGCGCGGCGTCGACGTGCTCGTCGCCACGCCGGGTCGCCTGAACGACCATCTCGGCACCGGTGCCGCCCGTCTCGACGGCGCGGAAGTCCTGGTGCTGGACGAGGCCGACCATATGCTCGACCTCGGCTTCCTCGAGCCGATCCGCAAGATCCTTCGCCGCATGCCGAAGGAACGTCAGACCCTGTTCTTCTCCGCGACCATGCCCCAGGCCATCGGCTCGCTGGCGAAGGACATGCTGCGCGATCCCGCCAGCGTCGCCGTCGCCCCCGTGGCGACGACCGCGGAAAAGGTGAGCCAGCAGGTTTTCCTCGTGGAGCGGCCCGCCAAGCCGGCGCTGCTGATCGAATTGCTGTCCAAGCCGGAATTCGCCCGTACGCTCGTCTTCACCCGCACCAAGCGGGGTGCTGATCGCGTCACGGAACGTCTGGAAGCGGCCGGCATTCCGGCGGCGGCCATCCATGGCAATAAGAGCCAGAGCCAGCGCGAACGCGCCCTCCTGAGCTTCCGCCAGGGCCGCACCCGCATCCTGGTCGCGACCGACATCGCCGCCCGCGGCATCGATGTCGACGGCATCACCCATGTGGTGAATTTCGATCTGCCGGAAGTCGCCGAAGCCTATGTGCATCGCATCGGCCGCACCGCGCGCGCCGGCGCTGCCGGCATCGCGATCTCGTTCTGCGATTACGAGGAGCGCGGCTATCTGCGCGATATCGAACGGCTCACACGCCAGACCCTGCCGGTCACCGACCGTCGCGGCAAGGTGCCGGCCGGCTCGCATGAGGTGATGGCGCGCGTCGATGGCGAGACCCGGGGCCGTCAGGGCCGCGGTCTCAGCCAGCCGTCGCGCGGTCACGCCGACAACCGCAATCATGGCGACAACCGCAACCGCAATGACGGTCGCGGCCATGGCGACGCCCGTCCCCATGCCGATGCCCGTGCCCGCACGGACGGCCGGGGCTACAGCGACGGACGCGGCCAGAAGGAAGGTCGCGGTCATGGCGAAAACCGTGGCGGCCCGCGCTCCGCGCGTCCCGCCGGCGGCAAGAATCGCCGCCCGGGCCGACCGAACTATCAGCCCAATCACGGCCGTACCGCCATCGGCGACTAACCGATGATCCGGACGTCACCGCCCCCATGGACAGGCGGCGGCGGGTCCCGCAAAATCGGGAGCATGGAACGTCCGTATGACACTGCCGAAGTCGGCGCCGATCGCATCATCCATGCGATCGGCGTGGCTTTCGGGCTCATCGGCGGCGCGCTGCTCCTGACCGTTGCCGCCGAGAGCGCAAGCCCTGCTGGGCTGGTCGCCACGGTCCTCTATGTGATCGGGCTGATCGCGATGCTGGTCTGCTCCGCGGTCTATAACCTCTCCTTCGCTTCGCCCCGGCGCGAGCTGCTGCGCCGGATGGACCATGCCGCGATCTTCCTGATGATCGCCGGCACCTATTCGCCCTTCACGCTGGGCCGCCTCGACGGCGCCTGGTCGATCTGGCTCGCGGCCGTCGTCTGGGGCGGGGCGATCCTGGGCGCCGTCGCCAAGCTGACGGTGCCGCGCCGCATCGACCGCTATGCGGTGGTTCTCTATCTGGCGCTGGGCTGGGTGGTGGTGCTGGCGCTGGAGCCGCTGCTGGCCTCGCTCCATCCCGCCGTCATCACCTTGATCGTCATCGGCGGTCTGCTCTACACGGCAGGCGTGGTCTTCCATCTCTGGCGCAGCCTGCGCTTCCAGAATGCGATCTGGCACGCGCTGGTGCTGAGCGCCGCCGTCTGCCACTACGCGGCCGTGATCGTCAATTTGAGCTGACAGACCCCATCAAGGCGTCTGCCCTGCCATAATTGCCGCCCCCTCGAATGTGCGAGCCGCCTTCATGGCGAAGACGCTTTATTGCTGGCGATGCAGAACCGACGTTCCGATGCTCGATGAGCAGGAATGGGAAGAAGTCTCGACGCTTCTGCAGAAGGGGCTTGAGAATGCGAAGGAGTATCGTCGCCTACAGGATGCGCCTCTTCACCAAGTCCCGAAGCCCATCTTCGACGCCGGTGCCCTGGATCGCTATTTCGAGATCACAGGGTTTCGCGAAACCGACATCGACGCCCTTCGGCATCACAGGCTGGTGCTATTTGGCCCGCCTTGTGCGGCATGCGGGAAGCCGCTCCGTACGTCGCAGGCCAAGTTGTGCACGGAATGCGGCGCCGAAGCGCCGAAATCCTAGTCGGACCTTGAGATAGAAGGCACATCGCTGCCCTGGGGGAGGGCCAGGGCGGCGATGTTTCCGGCCGCCAACAACTCACCGGCCGGTCGTCGGACCAAGTCGCTTCGGCTTACCAGGCCGCCAGCGTCGAGCCCTTGAAGCGCTGTTCGAGGAATTGGGCCACCTCGGGCGATTCATAGGCGTGCACCAGCTTCTGATAGACCGGGTTGTCCTTGTCGGCTGCCCGCACCGCGATCACGTTGGCGTAGGGGTTGTTCTCGCGGGATTCGATCGCGATCGCGTCCTTGACCGGATCCAGGCCCGCCTCGAGCGCGTAGTTGGTGTTGATCACCGCCGCATCGACGTCGTCGAGCGCGCGGGCGAGCTGGGCCGCGTCGAGCTCGACGAAGCTCAGCTGCTTCGGGTTCTCGGTCACGTCCAGCACGGTCGGCAGCAGGCCCACGCCGTCCCGCAGCTTGATCAGGCCCTTGGCCTGGAACAGCAGCAGGGCGCGTCCGCCATTGGTCGGATCGTTCGGGATGCCGATCTTGGCGCCGTCGGCCAGCTCGTTCAGGCTCTTCACCTTGTGCGAGTAGGCGCCGATCGGCGTCACGATGGTGTTGCCGATCGGAACGATCTTGTAGCCGCGCGTCTTGATCTGGTTGTCCAGATAGGGGACGTGTTGGAAGGCGTTGGCGTCGAGCTCGCCCGAATTGAGGGCTTCGTTCGGCAGCACATAGTCGCTGAAGGTCACAAGCTCGATATCGAGCCCTTCCTTGGCCGCGACCTGCTTCACCACCGCCAGGATCTCCTCCTCGGGGCCGCTCATGATGCCGACCTTGAGATGGTCGGTGGCATGGGCGGGTAGGGCACCCAGCGTCGCCGCCGCGGCGGCGAAGAGCGCGCCGACCAGGATCGAGCGCCGTGAGGTCGAATTGCGGAGAGTCATCGTCTGGTTCCTTCTCATGACAGGGAGGCTGAGGCGTTCGTGGTTCTTGGCAGGCGCGGGCCTTCAGGCCCGCCGATTGAGGCGCTTGGCCAGGCGGTCCCCCGCCAGCTGCACGCCCGAGACGAGGGCGATCAGCACGACGATGACCGCGACCATCACGGTCGTGTCGAAGCGCTGATAGCCGTAGCGGATGGCCAGATCCCCGAGCCCGCCGCCGCCGACCGCACCGGCCATGGCCGACTGGCCGATGAGCGCCACGATGGTGATGGTGAAGCCGCCGATGAGGCCGGGCAGGGCTTCCGGGATCAGGACCTTGAAGACAATGTTGTGCCGCCGGCCACCCATCGCCTGGACCGCCTCGATCAGCCCGCGATCCACTTCGCGCAAGGCCACCTCGGCGACGCGCGCATAGAAGGGGATGGCGGCGATCGAGAGCGGCACGATGGCGGCGACCGTGCCGATCGAGGTGCCGACGATGAGGCGCGTCAGCGGTATCAGCGCCACCAGCAGGATGATGAAGGGCGTCGAGCGGGAGGCGTTGACGATCCAGCCGGAGATCCGGTTGAGGAGGGGCGCCTGCACCAGCCCGCCGGGGCCGGTGATCACGAGCAGCACGGCGATCGGCAGGCCGATAAACATGGTCGCCAGGCCCGAGGCCGCGACCATGAGGGCCGTCTCGCCCAGGGCCTTGACGAAGAGATCAATGAGCGGGGAGGACATGGCCGAGCAGCTCCACGGAGGTCGTGCGTTCGCGCAGGAAATCGATGATGGCCGGGAGCGGCTGCGCGGTTCGTTCCGGCAGCGCCAGTATCAGCACACCGATCGGCTGGCCCTTGATGGTGTCGATCGCGCCATGGACCACGCTGGCCGCCACGTCGAGCTGGCGCGCCAGCTCGGCGATGACGGGGTCCCCCGCCTTCGAGCCCGAGAAGCGCAGGCGCAGCAGTGGCTGGCTGCCGGGCAGCGGCACATCGGACAGGCGCTGCGCCAGCGACGCCGGCAGATCGGGCAGCACATCCTGAAGCAGGCTGCGGGTGACCTCGCTCCGGGGTTGCGCGAAGATGTCGGCAACCGCGCCTTGCTCCACGATGCGGCCATGATCCAGGACCACCATCCGGTCGCAGAGATCGCGGACCACCGCCATCTCATGGGTGATGAGCACGATGGTGAGGCCAAGCTTGCGGTTGATGTCGCCCAGCAGCGCCAGGATCTGGCGCGTCGTCTCCGGGTCGAGCGCCGAAGTCGCCTCGTCGCAGAGCAGGATGCGGGGGCTGGTCGCGAGCGCCCGCGCGATGCCGACTCGCTGTTTCTGTCCGCCGGAAAGCCGCGCCGGATAGACATTCCGCTTGTCTGCGAGGCCGACGAGATCGAGAAGGTCCGAAACCCGGCTCTCGATCTCGCTGCGGCTCGCGCCCGCCAGCTCCAGCGGCAAGGCGACATTATCGAAGACGCTGCGCGAGGAGAGCAGGTTGAAATGCTGGAAGATCATCCCGATGCGCCGGCGCAAGGCGGCGAGGTCCGCCTCGCCCAATCGATTCACCGGCGTGCCCTCGACTAGAATGGTCCCGCTCTGCGGCCGCTCCAAACCGTTGATGCAGCGGAGCAGGGTGCTCTTGCCGGCGCCGCTGCGCCCGATGATGCCGAGGATCTCGCCCTCCTGCACATCGATCGAGACGCCATGGAGCGCCACCACCTCGCGGCCCCCGGCCTCGAAGCTCTTGCTCAGGTTTTGCAGGCGGATCAGAGGCAGGGGATCGCGGTGGGCGTCGGTCGCAGACGCCGTCTCGCGCTCGGTCCGCGACCCTGCGCGCGCATCGAACGCGCTCTCGAAACGAGCCGCGGGAATGGAGCTGGTGAGAGACGACATGCCAACCTCGCTGCAGTGCGACCGGCTGGCGGGCATAAGAAATCCGCCACAGCAAAGCCGGGCGGAGGGCTTCGCTTTAGCGGTATTTCTAGAGCGCCCGCAAGCTGATCTTCAAATCGGCGCTTAGTGATGGAGCAGACATAAGAAGATGTGCGGGGCCGGTCAACCTCGAACGGGGTCTTGCCGCATGAGCTTTCTGCATTGCTGATTTGCGGCCGCACGGAAAACCGGCGCTATCGCTTCAGCTGCTTTGACGAGCAGCGCATCGCCGCGACAATTTCGCGCGCGCTCGTCAAACCGAACCGATGGCCCAGAGCACACCCGCCAGGACGACGGCGGCCACGAGCGCCAGGCCGCTGCTGAGGGAGGGCTCCTCGGACCAGAGCATCGCCGCCATGTCCGAGCGCATCCGGTCATATTGGCCCTCTTCCTTGTATTGGTCGCCGAGAGCCAGGAGGGCGATATCGAGATGCATCATGGGAAGACCTCGCGAAAGCCGCGCTGCCGACGAAGGACCGCCATCCGCGGCTGAGGCGGCCCAGAGGCTCCCAGCCAAACTCATGATTGCCCTTGAGAAAATCGATCCTTTCTAAGGGGCGGAAGAAGAATATCTTATGGGGTGGCGGAAGCCGGCCCTCATGGCCCGGACTTTCCCGAGCGTGGGATCAACTCGCGCCGCCACATCGGACCATCAGGGGGACGACATGGCCGGATTGACTCAGAGCTATGTGAATGGCGCCAGCACCGTGCCACTGATCGGCGACACGATCGGCGTGCATCTCGACCGTATTGCCGCGCGTATGCTGGATCGTCCGGCGCTGGTGGTGCGCCAGCAGAAAGTGCGGTGGAGCTATCGCGAGCTCAACCAGAAGGTCGACGCGATGGCGGCCGGATTGATCGCGCTGGGCTTCGCGCCCGGGGAGCGGATCGGTATCTGGTCGCCGAACAACTCGGAATGGGTACTGACTCAGTTCGCCACCGCCAGGGCGGGGCTGATCCTGGTCAACATCAACCCCGCCTATCGGCTGCATGAGCTCAAATATGCGTTGAACAAGGTGGGTTGCCGCGGGCTCATCCTCGCCGCTTCCTTCAAGACCAGCGACTATCTCGCGATGATCCGCGAGACCTGCCCGGAACTCGACCAGGCGAAACCGGGCGCGCTTCAGGCCGCTTCCGTTCCGTCCCTGCGGTGGGTGTTCCGCATGGGCACGGACAAGAGCGCCGGCATGGCCAATTTCGCCGATATCGCCGCCGCCGCCACGCCAGCCTCGCGCGAGCGCCTGGCCGTGCTCGCCCAGGAACTGCAGTTCGACGATCCGATCAACATCCAGTTCACCAGCGGCACCACGGGCAATCCCAAGGGTGCCACCCTCACGCATCACAACATTCTCAATAACGGCTTCTTCATCGGCGAGGCGATGCGGTTGACCGATCAGGACCGGCTTTGCATCCCGGTGCCGTTCTATCACTGCTTCGGCATGGTGCTGGGGAATCTCGCCTGTGTCACCCATGGGGCCTGCATGGTGATCCCGGGCGAGGGTTTCGATCCGCTGGCGGTGCTGCAGACCGTCTCCGAGGAACGCTGCACGGGCCTCCATGGCGTGCCGACCATGTTCATCGCCGTGCTCGATCATCCCGATTTCGAGAAGCACGACGTCTCGACCCTGCGCACCGGAATCATGGCCGGCAGCCCCTGTCCGGTCGAGGTGATGAAACGCTGCACCTCCAAGCTGCATTTGCGCGAGCTCACCATCGCCTATGGCATGACCGAGACCAGCCCGGTGAGCTTCCAGAGCTCGGTCGAGGATCCGATCGAACGGCGCGTCTCGACCGTGGGGCGCATCCATCCGCATTTGGAGGTCAAGATCGTCGACCTGGAAGGGCGGATCCTGCCGCCGGGCCAGCCCGGCGAACTCCTGACGCGCGGCTATTCCGTGATGCGCGGCTACTGGGACGACGAGGCTCGCACCGCCGAGGCGATCGACTCGGCGCATTGGATGCATACCGGCGATCTGGCGACCATCGACGCCGAGGGCTATTGCAACATCGTGGGGCGCATCAAGGACATGGTCATCCGCGGCGGCGAGAACATCTATCCCCGCGAGATCGAGGAATTCCTCTACGCCCACCCGAAGATCAGCGACGTGCAGGTGTTCGGCATTCCCGATCCCAAATTCGGCGAGCAGCTCTGCGCCTGGATTCGCGTCAAGAGCGGGGAGCAGCTGACGGACCGGGAGGTGGTCGCGTTCTGCAAGGGACAGATCGCGCATTACAAGATCCCCCAGCATATCCGCTTCGTCGACGCCTTTCCGATGACCGTCACCGGCAAGATTCAGAAATTCGTCATGCGGCAGAAGATGGCGGAGGAGCTGGGTGTGACCGAGGCGAAGACCGCCTGAAAAGAGCGTCCAAGAAGAAGGCCGCGGCAACCCAAGCTGCCGCGGCCTTCCTTAGTCAAATCCCGATGGTTCTAGAAGTCATCCGTTTAGGCCGCCTTGGCGCGCGCGCCGTCGACGCTCCAGGCGCCCGGACCGGCTGCGGCGAAGAACAGGCATACGAAGGAGTAAAGTGCGGCGAGCTCTCCTCCATTTTGGATCGGGAAGACGGAATTCGGGAAGTGGATGTAGAAATAGGCCACAGCCGCGAAGCCCGAGAGAACGAAGGCCACCGGCCGCGTGAAGAGACCGATGAGCAGGAGGGCGCCGCCGATGAGCTCGATCCAACCGGCGATACCGATCAAGGAGAAGCTCGGCACGCTCGACATATCCGTCAGCGGGAAGCCAAGATGCTTGGTGGTGCCGTGTTCGAGAAGGAACAGCCCCGTGATGATGCGGAGCAGACCCTGTGCGCGCGACGACCAGGCCGCGCCGATTTGATCGATGTTCATGTTGTGACCCACCCTGATGAGATGCCCTTTTGATGAAGAGCCCGTGGCGCATATTCTGCTAATAGGTGCCGATTCGCCACGTCCAACCGCGACGACTCGGCCAGAATCGGGTGAGCAGGTATCGATGAGGAAACCGATTCGCCGTGGCGTTAGCGATGCGGGGCGGCTATGACCGACGGGCGCCGCGCATCGCCGACGCCGCTTTCGATCTGAGGACCCGCCCGTGGCGAACGGAAGGGACATCGTCATCGGGATCGATCAGGGCACGACCAACACCAAGGTCGTGGCGATCGATCGTCAGGGTCGGGTGCTGGCGCAGGCCGATCGTCCGATCGCCTCCGCGTCGCCGCAGCTGGGTTGGGTCGAGCAGGACCCCAATGCCATGCTGGCCAATCTGGTCGCCTGCGTGCGAGAGGTGCTGGCGAAGCTCGATCGAGCGCCTACGCAGGTGGCCGGCCTCGGCATCGCCAATCAAACCGAGACGCTGGTGATCTGGGATCGCCACAGCGGCGAGCCCGTTCTTCCCGCGATGGTCTGGAAATGCCGGCGCGGCGACGAGGAGATCGCGCCCTTGCGCCGCGACGAGACGGTGGCGGCATTGCGCGCCAGGACCGGGCTCGATCTCGATCCCACCTTCACCGCGGCGAAGCTGAAATGGGTCTTCGTCAACCGGCCCGAGATCGGCGCGCGATTGGCGAGCGGCGATTGCCTTTTCGGCACGGTCGATTGCTGGCTGATCTGGAAGCTCACGGGCGGCGCCACCTACGCGACCGAGCCCGGCAATGCCTCGCGCACGATGCTGCTCGATATCGCCGGTGCCGCATGGGATCCGGAGCTCGCGGCATTGTTCGGCCTGAAGCTCGCGCGGATGCCCGAGCTGCGTCATTCGGCGGATGATTTCGGCAGCACGCGACCCGAGTTCTTCGGTGGACCCGTCCCGACCACCGCCGCGATGGGCGACCAGCAGGCGGCGCTGTTCGGCCATGGCTGCTTCGATCCGCTGCAACTGAAGGTGACCTACGGCACCGGCGCCTTTCTCTGGGTCAATGCCGGCGCGGATCCGGCGGTCAAGGTGACCGGCGGGCTGATCCGCACCATCGCCTGGAGCCTCGATCGCCCCACCTATGCGCTCGAAGGATTCGTGATGTATGCGGGCGCCATCCTGGATTGGCTGGCGACGCGGTTGGGCATCGAGGGCGGCGGGGCCGGTATTGTGCGCGAGGCGCAGAACGTCGGAACCAGCGACGGCGTGATTCTGGTACCGGCGTTCCAGGGGCTGGCGGCGCCCTGGTGGCGGCCGGAAGTGCGCGCGGGTCTGATCGGCATGACCGAGGCCACGTCGCGCGCCCATCTCTGCCATGCCGGGCTCGACGCGCTGTGCTATCAGATCCGGGCCGTGCTCGACGGCGTCCGGCGCTCGACCGGCCAGGCGATCGGCGCGGTGCGGGTCGATGGCGGGCCCACCCGCTCGGATTACCTCATGCAGATGCAGGCGGATATTTTGCAGCAGCCTCTGAGCGCCTCGGCCTTCGATTCCATGACGCCTTATGGTGTCGCCCTGATGGCGGGGCTGGGCGCCGGACTCTGGAGCGGCGTCGACGAGCTGCGGCCGCTGGTGAAACCGTCGAAACAGGTCCTGCCCGACGCCGCGGCAGGTGCGCGCTGGGACCGCGGCTATGAAGAGTGGCTGGCAGCGTCGGAAGCGCTGCTGGCGCTCTACCGCGACAAGCGCTCCAAGGCCTGATCCGATCATGCCGATCGCCCCCAAGCCGCTCTACAATCTCTTCGTCATCGGCGGCGGCATCAATGGTGCCGCCATCGCCTGCGATGCCGCGGGCCGCGGGCTGGCCGTGGCGCTGGCCGAGGAGCGCGACTTCGCCGAGGGCACCTCGTCGCGCTCCTCCAAATTGATCCATGGCGGCTTGCGCTATCTCGAGACCTATGATTTCCGGCTGGTGCGCCATGCGCTGCTGGAGCGCGAGATCCTGATGGCGAAGGCGCCGCATCTGGTCTGGCCGATTCGGCTGGTGCTGCCGCATGTGCCCAGTCTGCGACCGCGCTGGATGATCCGCCTCGGTCTCCTCTTCTATGATTTCCTGGCGCCGCGCCGGCAGCTGCCGGGCTCGCAATCGATCGACCTGCGCCACCATGAGTTCGGCAAGGCGCTGAAGCCCTCGGTTACCCACGCCTTTGCCTATTCCGATTGTCGCGGCGACGACGCGCGCCTCGTGATCGCGAATGTCCAGGGTGCTCAGGCCCATGGTGCGGATATCTTCGCGCGCCACCGGTTTGTTGGGGCGCGCCGCCACCCCGACTACTGGCAGATTGACCTGGAGAACACCTTGACCAAGCAGCGTTTGGATATCCAGGCGAAGATTCTCATCAATGCAGCAGGCCCGTGGGTGATCTCAGTCGGAGAGACGATCGATGGCGTGGTCACGGCGCGACGGCTCAGGATGGTGCGCGGTAGCCACATCGTCGTGCCGCGGCTCTGGGAGGGTGAGCATGGCTATTTCCTACAGACCCGCGACAACCGGACCATGGAGGCCTTTCCCTATGAGGACGACTTCACCTCGATCGGCACGACCGACGAACCCTGGGAGGACGCGCCCGAGAAGGTGACCGTCTCGGAGAAAGAGATCGACTACATGCTTGACGAGGTGAACCAGTATCTGCGCAATCCCGTGAGCCGCGCCGACATCGTCTGGCGCTATGCCGGGGTGCGGCCGTTGTTCGAGGTGGGCGGCGGGCGCGACGGGGAGCTCTCGACGCTGACCCGCGACTACGCCTTCGAGATTAATGGCGGCCAGGATCAAGCACCGGCTCTTACCATTTTCGGCGGTAAGCTGACGACTCATCGTCGTCTGGCAGAACATGCGATGATGGAATTGGAAAGCATACTTCCATGGTTTGGTGCTTGCCGGACGCGGACCGAAATGTTGCCTGGCGGCGATCTTGGTTCCGGCGGCCTGGAGGGGTTTACCGCGGATCTGTTGCGCGACTTTTCCTGGCTGCCGCCAAAGCAGTTGCGCCGCTATGCGAAGCTTTATGGTACCCGCGCGCGCGCGTTGCTCGGGTCCGCGCAGAGGCCGGCCGATCTGGGGTTGCGCTTCGGCGCCGATCTCTATGCGCGCGAGGTCGATTACCTGATGGACAATGAATGGGCGCTCGCGGCCGACGACATCGTCTGGCGGCGCAGCAAGCTGGGCCTGCGGCTGAGTGCGGCCGAGATCGAGACGCTCGGCGCCTATATGGCGTCGCGCAAGCCGGCCTGGGTCTGACCGAAGTCTCGATCTCCTGTCATCGCCGGCTGCTCTTCTGTCATCCCGGCCGCTCTTCTGTCATCGCCGGGCTTGACCCACGGCTGTCCGGTTCCGGTTTCAGCTCCATTGTAGCGCCATTTGATGTGGGTTCGGAATTGGGGCGGTTTCGGGTTCGAGCAGGCGGTCGATGCGCCTGCGATGCATGAGGTTGGCGCGCACGAGGCGGGCGAAGGCCAACGGGCTGTGACCGTCCTTGATGGCTTTCTGTGCCAATCGCAACAACAGGAAAGCGATCAGGGCGACGGCGATCTGGATGCGAACGGCGTTCTCGGAAGTGCCGAGAAAGCGGGTGATTTTCAGGGTCTGCTTGACCCACCGGAAGAACAGCTCGATCGCCCAGCGGCGCTTGTAGAGGTCTGCGATCTCCTGGGCGCTGGCGTCGAGATCGTTGCACAAGATGCGCAGGATCTTGCCGGTTTCGGTCTTCACGCGGATCTCGCGGACCGGGTCTTGGAAGGGGTTTTTGCGGCTGGCGGCTTGGCGGGCCGGGAGATATCCGATCCGGTCGGAGAGAATGGCGCTGCCCCGGGGCAGGGCGTTCTCGGCGACGAGGGTCAGGGGTGTGTTGGATTTGAAGCGAGTGACGATGCGGCATCCGGCAGCGTCCAGCTTGGCCCACCAGGCATAGTCGTAATAGCCGAGGTCGAAGACATAGGTGGCGCCGGGCTCGACCGGCATGTCGTGGGCGGGGGTAATGTCGTTGACATTCGCCGCACTGACAGCGGCATAGATGGGGCGGTCGGCGTCGGGATCGTAGATCACATGCAGCTTGGCGCCGCAGACGCCGGCGCTGAAACGGGCCCAATCGGCGCTCAGACCGCTCAATCGCAAGCCAGTGGAATCGATCAGATAGGTGGTTTCGGCGATCTTGCGGCGCAGCCCGCGATGGGCCTGCTTGATCATCACGGCGAGCAACTCGGCGAACAGCCCGCTCGGCCTTATGGCATTGGCATCGGCCAGCGTCGAACGGCGAACCTCGCCCGTTCCCAGGTGATAGAGCCGCGCCGCGTGGCTCGTCAGCCCGCTCACGATCTCCCGCAGGCTCGTCGCGCCCGAAAGCTGGCCGTAGAGCAGCGCCACGAACTGGCCCTTGGTCGTCAACCGCCGCACCCGAGCATCGCTATTGTGGGCCTCGACCAGCCGATCGAAGTCGAGCCACGCAACCTGCTTAAGAACCGAATGAAATACGCTATTCTGGTGCCGCATGGCGCTGACCCTCTGCCCGTGTCCCGAAACGTTTGCCGACGTTCAGGACCGAGTAGAATCAACGCCATGCACCGCGTCCACAAAAACTCAACCGGACAGCCGTGGGCTTGACCCGGGGATCCAGTGCAGGCGCTACGCGCTCGAAGCCTGGATTGCCGGGTCAAGCCCGGCAATGACAGGGGGAAGGAGGCGTTGGAGCGTTCTTCAACGCCTCAGAACGCGACCTTGTCGCCGCCCTTGAGCTTCAGCATGGCGCGGGCCTCGGCCGGGGAGGCGACCTCGAGCGACAGCTCCGTCAGGATGTTGCGGATCTTCTTCACCTGATCGGCATTGCTCTTGGCGAGTTGGCCGGGCCCCAGATAGATGCTGTCCTCGAGTCCGACGCGCACATTGGCACCCATCGTGGCGCCCATGGTCGCGAGCGACATCTGATGGCGGCCGGCGGCCAGGATCGACCATTGGTAATCGCTGCCGAACAGGCGGTCGGCGGTACGGCGCATATGGGAGAGATCCTCGGGATGCGGGCCGATGCCGCCCAGCACGCCGAAGATGGTCTGCACGAAGAGCGGCGGCTCCAAAAGCTTGCGGTCCAGGAAATGGGCCAGCGTGTAGAGATGGCCGACGTCGTAGCATTCGCATTCGAAGCGCGTACCGCAGCCCTGGCCCAGCTCCTGGATGAAGCGCTCGATCTGGCCGAAGGTATTGCTGACGATCAGGTCCTTGGTCTTCTCGACATAGGCCTTCTCCCACTCATGCTGCCATTTGTCGATCTTCTGGGTGATGTGGAAGATGCCGAAATTCATAGAGCCCATATTGAGCGAACAGAGCTCGGGCTTGGCGCGCAAGGGCGCCGCCAGCCGGTCTTCCATGGTCATGCCGAGCGAGCCGCCGGTGGTGATGTTGATCACCGCGTCGGTGTTCTGCTTGATGCGCGGCAGGAACTGCATGAAGACGTCGGCGCTGGGCGTGGGCCGTCCGTCCTTCGGATCGCGCGCATGGAGATGGATGATCGAGGCCCCGGCCTCGGCCGCCGCGATCGACTCTTTCGCGATCTGGTCGGGCGTGATCGGCAGATAGGGCGTCATGGTCGGGGTGTGGACCGAGCCGGTCACGGCGCAGGTGATGATGACCTTGCGGGAAGCCTTGCCGTCCTTGGCGACGGCGCCGGCAGCGGCGCTGCTGGTTGTCATGGCGCGGGATCCGATCTGGCTAAATGGGGTCTTCAAATTGGCGGCTGAACCCGGAAAATCCGGGGCCCAGCCTTGACTCGCTCACGATACGGACCATAGCATCACATATTACGTGATCACAAGCGCGGGGAGGGCGCGGCGGTGGTTTCGGGGCCTTCGGGTTTCCGGCCCCGAGCCTGGCCCGGCGGCGCATAGCGGAGCTTTCCATGTCGGCCACGGGCCTCGCCTCTCGCAGCAGCAATCAGAACCTGACCTCCGCTCTCCGCGAGGCCGAAGACCGGTATATCCAGGCCAACCCCAGAAGCGCCGCGATCCATGGCGCGAGCCAGGCGGCGATGCCGGGCGGCAACACCCGCACCACGCTGCACTACTCGCCCTTTCCGGTCTGCATCCGCTCGGCCGAAGGCTCGCGGGTGACGGACGTCGACGGCCACAGCTATGTCGACTTCATCAACGAATATACCGCGGGCGTGCTCGGCCATTCCGATCCCGCGGTCAAGGCGGCCCTGACCCAGGCCATCGCCGACGGCCTCACGCTCGGCGGCCCCAGCATCTATGAGCATGAGCTGGCCGCGATCATCTCCTCGCGCTTCCGCTCGATGGAGCGCCTGCGCTTCTGCAACTCCGGCACCGAGGCCAATCTCCTGGCGCTGGCGACGGCTCGCCATGTGACGGGGCGGCCGGCCGTGCTGGTGTTCGACGGCGCCTATCACGGCAGCATGCTCTATTTCAGCCATGGCGCCTCGCCGCTCAACATGCCGATCCCGTTCTTCTCGACGCCCTATAACGACGCGGCGGCGGCGGTGAAGGCGATCGAGCGTCACGCGCATGAGCTGGCGGCCGTGATCGTCGAGCCGCTGCAGGGCGGGGCCGGGGCCATTCCCGGCGACCCGGCCTTCATGGCGGCCTTGCGCGACACGACGAGAAAGCACGGCATCGTCTTCATCATGGACGAGGTCATGACCTCGCGGCTCTCCCCCTCCGGCGTCCAGGGCCGGCTGGGGATCAAGCCCGACATGACCACGCTCGGCAAATATGTCGGCGGCGGCATGACCATCGGCGCCTTCGGCGGGCGCGCCGACATCATGGAGCGCTTCAACCCGACAGCGCCGAACGCGCTGCCGCATGGCGGCACCTTCAACAACAATGTGCTGGCCATGGCCGCGGGCCATGCCGCCTTCACCAAGGTTCTGACGCCCGAGGCCATCGATCGGATGAACGCGCGAGGCGACGAGCTGCGCCAGCGGATCAACGGCCTTGCCGCGGCGCGCGGGCTCGCCGTCCAGGCCACCGGCCTCGGCTCGATCTTCGGCATCCATTTTCACCGCGGCCCTATCCGCAACGGCCACGATCTCGACGAGGGCGAGCGCGGCCGCGAGCGCGAGATCAGCGATCTGAAGACGCTGTTCCAGCTCGACATGATGGCGCAGGGCCATTACATCAACCGGCGCATCCTCGGCAATCTGTCGCTGCAGACCAGCGCCGCCGATCTGACCGCGTTCCTCGCGGCGCTCGAGGAGTTCCTCGACAATCGCGCCGCGCTGATCCGGGCCACCGTCCCGTGACGGCGCAGCCGCAAACGCCCGGCGCGCGCCGTCCCGGCCCTCATCCCTTGCGCTAGCGACCCGGAGGTCATTTCGTCATGGCGGATCCACTGCCGAGCCACGCCCGTGTCGTCGTCATCGGCGCCGGCGTGGTCGGTTCCAGCGTCGCTTATCATCTGGCGGCGCAAGGCTGCAAGGATGTGGTCCTGCTGGAGCGCTCCAAGATCGGCAGCGGCACCAGCTGGCACGCGGCCGGCAATATGGAGACCTACCGCGCGGATCCGCTGATCGGCGACATGATCCGTTACGGCGTGGATTTCTATCCGCGCATCGAGGCCGAGACGGGCCAGGCCCTCGGCTGGCGGCGCTCGGGCCGGGTCATGTATACCTGCGACCCCGACCGCGTCGCCTATTTCAAAGGCCTTCCGGCGCTGGGCGAGGCGCGGGACGTCGAGATCGAATACCAGACCCCGCACCAGGTCCTCGAGAAGCTGCCGGTCATCACCGACAAGGGCATCCTGGCCGGCGCCTGGATCCCCAGCGACGGGCGCATCAACCCGACCGATCTCGCGACCGCGATGGCGCGCGGCGCCAAGATGCGCGGCGTCAAGATCGTCGAGGACACGCCCGTCACCGGCATGACGACCCGCAATGGCCGCATCGCCTCGGTCTCGACCGACAAGGGGGAGATCAAATGCGAGGCGATCGTGATCGCCTCGGGCCTCTGGTCGGCGCATCTGGGCGCCATGATCGGTGTCAGGATCCCGCTCCATGCGGTCCAGCATCACTACATCCTGACCAAGCCGATCGATATCGTGACCCGCGACTTGCCGCTCTTCATCTCCTATGACGAACTGATCTATGGCCGTGAGGATGTCGGTGGGCTGCTGGTCGGGTTCTTCGACAAGCATGCGATTCCGGTGGGCCCCGGCGACCTGCCGCGCGACTTCTCCTTCGGCCTCCTCGACAGCAACTGGAACCAGATCGAAGCCAACATGCAGATCGCGCTGGAACGCTTTCCGGTGCTGCACAACGCCGAGATCCGGACCCTGCTGAATGGGCCGGAGAGCTTCACGCCCGACATGCAGATGCTGCTGGGCGAAGCGCCCGCGGTGCGCGGCTGCTATCTCGCCTGCGGCATGAATTCCAGCGGCATCGCGCTCTCGGCCGCCGCCGGCAAGCTGACGGCCGAATGGATCCTCGAAGGCCGTCCCAGCATGGATGCCACCAAGCTCGACATCCGCCGCTTCGCCGACAGCCAGAGCATCACCCGCTTCGCCCGCGACCGCGCGAGCGAGGTGGTCACCCATATGTGCAAGTTCGCGGCGCCGGACCTGGATTTCACCCATGCGCGGGGCCTGCGCCGGTCGCCCCTGCATGCCGCCTTGGCATCGAAGGGCGCGCGGTTCGTCACGGTGCAGCAATGGGAGCGGCCGATCTGGTTCGCCGAGCACGGCACCGGCGATCTGGCCTCGGTCGGCGCCGAGATCACCGCGGCCACGAGCACGGTCGCGCTGTTCGACCGGTCGAGCGACGCGAAGTTCCTGGTCGAAGGCCCGCGTGCCGGCTCGCTGGTGGCGAAGCTGAGCGGGGCTGCCGGCGATCTGCCGGTCGGCGGCGTTCGTTTCGCGCCGATGCTCAATGCCAAGGGCGGGGTCGAGGTCCTGGCGGGCGTCGCGAGGCTGTCGGATCAGAGCTGGCTGCTGCTGAGCGAGCCCGAGCAGGCGACAAGGCTGCGCTCCTGGGCGGAATGGCACCGCCCGGTCGCCGGCGCCACGCTCACCGACGTCACCTCGGGCTGGGCCGCGGTTGCGCTCGCCGGGCCCAATTCGCACGCCCTGGTTCATGAGCTCGCCGCCCGCAAGGTCGATCTCGCCGGATCGGTCCAGCGCGTCGATCTCGGCTATGCGCCGGCGATGTCGGTGCCGTGGCTTCGCTCCTTCGGCGCCTATCTGCTGGTCCCCACGGAGTTCGCGGCCGATCTCCATGAGCGGCTGGTGGAGACGGGGAAGGGGCATGGCCTGCGCCATGCCGGGTCTCTGGCCGCGGCGGCATTGGCGACGCGCCATGGCGTGCCGCAGTTCGGCGCCGAGGCCAGCCCGCAGATCGCGGCCGTCGCCTCCGGTCTCGACCGCCTCCTCGATGTCGAGGGCAATCACGGCTTCATCGGCCGCACGGCGGTGATCCGCGATCGCAAGCGGCAGAAGGGCCGCGAGGTCCGGGCCTTCACCGCGGCGATCGCGGCGCCGTCGATCTTCAGCAGCGCGCCGGTGCTCCTGCGCAACCGCCTGGTCGGCTATGTCACCAGCGGTGCGGTCATCCCGACGCTGGGCAAGGCGATGCTGATGGGGTTGATCGACCGCAAGGCCGATCCGCTGTCTTGCCAGGTCCTGCTGCAGGGCGAGAAATATCCGCTCACGCCCTGGGACAGGACGGGACTGTGAGTATCTGACTCTCGGCGTCACGGGAGCGCTTCGGCTCCAGAGCTCGGCGCTCTTCATAACGAGGAGGAAACGATGTTCAAGCGCATACCCAACCAGCTGATCGGCGGCTTCAGCGACGCCGTCGTCGTCGATATGGGCGATTACTCGACCATCTATATCTCCGGCATGATCGGCCATGACGCCAGTGGCAAGATCACGGCCAAGGATTTCGAGGGCGAGACCAGGCAATGCTGGGACAATATCGCCCGCGGGCTCGAGCGCGCCGGCGCCGGCCTCAAGGATGTCGTCCGCATCACCGCCTATCTGACCGACCTCAACGATTACGCCGTCTATGCCAAGGCCAGGCGCACGCTGTTCGAGGGCAATCCGCCCGCGAGCGCCACGGTGCAGGTCGCGGGCCTGCTGCTCAATGCGCGCCTCGAGGTCGATGCCATCGCGATCGTGAAGAACGCCCGCGCCAAGAGCTGACGAGACTTCATTTTCATCGGGAGCAGGCCTGCCATCATGGCGCTCAACAGCATCGAAGAGACCTATCGCAGCCGCACGCCAAAATCGGCCGCCCTTCTGCAGCGCGCCAGCCAGTCGCTGCCGGGCGGCCTCACGCGGAATTTCGGCTATTTCCGGCCCTATCCCGTCGTGCAGCAGCGCGGCAGCGGGCCCTATCTCTGGGATGTCGACGGCAATCGCTATGTCGACCTGAACTATAACGGCCTGAGCCTGATCCATGGCCATGCCTACAAGCCGATCGCGCAGGCGCTGGCCAAGGCGACCGAGGATGGCTGGGCCTGGCTCGGCACCAACCTGCCGCAGATCGAGTTCGCCGAGACCTTATGCAAGCGCATCGCGATCTTCGACAAGGTGCTGTTCACGAACTCGGGCACCGAGGCCAGCATGCTGGCGGTCAAGATGGCGCGCGGCTTCACCAAGCGGCAACTGATCCTCAAGGCGCATGGCGGCTATCACGGGACCTATAGCGACCTCGAGGCGGGGCTGCACGGGCAGGGCGAGATCGCCGGCCATACGCTGCTGGCCGAGTTCAACAACGCGGCCGATTTCGAGCGGGTGCTGGCCCAGCATGGCTCGAAGATCGCGGCGGTGGTGCTGGAGCCGGTCATGTATACCGGCGTGGTGATGCCGGCTTTGCCGGGTTTCCTCAACCAGGTGCAGGCGGCGGCCCGCAAGGCGGGCGCGCTCTTCGTGCTCGACGATTGCCTGATGCTGCGCCTCGCGGTCGGCGGCTCGGCCGAGAAGTTCGGGCTCGAGCCCGACATCACCTTCCTCGGCAAGTTCGTCGGCGGCGGCATGCCGGTCGGCGCCGTCGGCGCGCGGCGCGAGATCATGGACCTGGCCGATCCCGCCAAGGCCGACGGGATCTATCACGGCGGCTCCTTCAACGGGAATGTGCTGGCGAGCGTTGCCGGCCGGATCGCCGTCGAGCATCTGACGGCCGAGCGCATCGCGCGCATGGATGCGCAGGCCGATCGCATCAGGCAGGCGCTGGAGGCCAAGGCCAAGGCGGTGGGTTTGTCGCTCTATGTGCTGTGCGAGGGCTCGGTGATGGGCCTCTATTTCTCGGCGACCAAGCCGAAGCCGGGCTCGGAGCTGCCCAATCCCGACCTCAGCGGCCGCTATCATCTCGCCTGCCTCAACAGGGGCGTGCAGATGGGGCCCGGCGGCATGGTCTCGATGTCGACCGCCATGACGGACGAGTCCACGGCCGAGGCGATCGCGGGGATGTGCGCGGCGCTGGAGGATGTGCGGCCCTGAGCGGGGCCGCCTTCGTCAGACCCGCAGATAGGCCGGCCGCAGCTTGACCTCGAGCCAGGTGATGGTGCGGGCGGCACCCAGACTCATGATGTAATAGATCAGTCCCACCAGCATGTAGGTGTCCATGCTGCGGAAGGTGGCCGAGATGATGTAGTTGCCGTGGCGCAGCAACTCCTCGACCGAGATGAAGGACACCAGCGCGCAGTCCTTCAGGAGCGAGATGAAATAGCCGCCGACCGTCGGCAGGGCGATCACGGCTGCCTGCGGCAGGATCACCTTGCGATAGATCTGCGTACGCTTCATACCGAGCGCCAGGCCCGCCTGCATCTGGCCGGTGTCGATCGCCAGGATCGCGGCGCGGAAGACCTCGCTCAAATAGGCGCCGAGATTGAAGCTCAGGCCGACCACGCCGGCCCAGAAGGCGGGTAGGCGAATGCCGACCTCGGGCAGGGTGAAATAGACGAACAGCAGGATCACGATCAGCGGCACGCCGCGGCAGATATTGACATAGACCCGCACGACGAACTTGAAGACCTTGCCGCCGGCGATGGCGCCGATGGCCGAGATCACGCCGATAGCGATGCCGAGGATCATGGAGCAGAAGGTGAGCTCGAGCGTGACCAGCGCGCCGCTGAGCAGGAAGGGCAGGTATTTCGGAACGAACTCGGTGATGAAATAGATCACGGGGGAAACACCCTTCTCGAAGACCGCGCGAGGCCGGATAAAGGACGGGCGCCGCGGCTGGGAGCCGCGACGCCCATCGATCCTACAACGCCACCTGTCCTGCAACGATTGTGACGTCATCCGCCGAGGCGGTTATTTCGTCATCATCGCTTCCTTGGAGAGCGATTCGTCCCAGACGCCATATTTGGTCAGGATCGCCTTGCGGGTCCCGTCCGCATCCATGGCGTCGAGCGCGTCGTTGAGCGCCTTGAGGAGGGCGGTGTCTTCCTTGCGCACGCCGGCGCCGTCGCCGCCATATTTGTAGGGCGCCTTGGCCTGGGCGTCCTGCCACTTGGCATCCGCCGCCAGACTATAGACGCCGCCGATGGTGCGCAGGTCGGGCGTCACCGCGAGCTGGCCGCCATAGCTGGTATTGTCCATGATCACCGCATCGACCTGACCGCTATGCAGGGCCAGGAAGCAGCCGGCGGGATCGTTGAAGGTCTTGATGTCCTTGCCGATGCCCTTCTCGACCAGGGTCTTGGCCTGAATCTCCTCGACGGTGCCGAGCGGCGCGGCCAGCGTCTTGCCGGCCAGATCCTCGGGCTTCTGGAACGGCGAATCCTGCTTCACCACGATCCGGTCGCTCTCGAAATAATAGGGGCGGGTAAACTCGATGCCCGCACCCTGGCGGCGTTCCTCGGTCACGGTCATGCCCGAGAAGATGATGTCCCAGCGCGCGGCCTTGAGGCCCGGGATCAGCGTCTCCCATTCGACCGAGACCAGTTCGACCTCGGCGACGCCGAGCTTCTTGATGATGTATTGCAGCATGTCCCATTCCATGCCCCCATAGGTGCCGTCCTCGTTCTTGAAGAGCCAGGGCCGCAATCCCATGACGCCGGTGCCGACAATCAGCTTGTTGCGCTTCTTGATCTCGTCGAGCGTGTCGGCGAAGGCGGACTTGGCGAGCATCCCCGTTGCCATGACGGCGGCGGTGGTCGCGAGGAAGGTCCGGCGGGTGAATTTCTGGAATTCGGCAGTCATGGTGGTTGCTCCCCTGTTGCGTGGCGGACCGCGCCCCGGGGAGTTCATCCCCTGCCGGCCGGCCTCCATTCTTGTTTGCCGGCCATGACCTTGGCCGGCGGAAGACGCAGATCCAGATGGCCGGTCTCTGATCGACACCGCCGGCTTGCCCCGGTCCCCTCGAAGGGGAACCCGGGGGCGGGCCCGCTCCCTGATCGGCGGACCCAGACATTAGTGATATGTGATCACTCAATTGGAGATATTATGGGTTGCCTGAAGGTCGAGTCAATCGAGACCTCGGGCGGGGCCGGCCGGAAGGGACTTGACCGGGCCCCGCAGCGCCCGGCACACAGGGCGGCAAGGTCCCATCGACGGATTCGCCATCATGAAGACTCTGGATGCCGATCTCGCGCCGGCCGGTTTTCCGGTCTCGAAGCTCGAGCGCGAGACGCTGCATGATCGCGCCTATCTCGAACTGAAGCGCGCGATCATGTCCGGCGCGATCCGGCCCGGCGCCACCATCACGATCCGCGCGATGGCCGCGGCCCTCGGCACCAGCCCGATGCCGGTGCGCGAAGCATTGCGCCGCCTGGTGGCGGAGCGGGCACTCGACATGCTGCCGACGCGCTCGGTCACGCTGCCGGTGATCACGCCGGACCGGTTCGACGAGATCTGCCGCATCCGGGTCACGCTCGAAGGGCTGGTCACGGAAGCGGCGGCGGCCCTGATCCGGCCCGAAGAGCTGCGGCAGATGCAGCAGGCCAACGCCGAGATGTGGCGGCTGAAGCGCCAGCAGACGGCGGTCTATCTTGCCAAGAACCAGGAGTTCCATTTCGTGCTGTATCAGGCGGCGCGCATGCCGACCGCGATGCAGATGATCGAATCCCTCTGGCTGCAGGCGGGGCCGCTGCTCAATCTCGCGCTCTCCGAATTCGGCCTCAGGGTCGGACAGGATCATCACCAGAGCCTGCTCGATGCGCTGGCCAGGCGCGACGGCAAGGCGGCCCGCCAGGCGATCCAGGACGACATCAGCGATGCAGCCATCGTCATTCGCAAATTCCTGGAGTCGCGCGACAACTCCGCGGCCTGAGGCCGCGACGCCGCGCGCCTCGGGATCGACGCCTCAGATTCGAAGGAACGAACATGCTTGAAGGACGTGTTGTCATCGTCACCGGTGCCGCCCGCGGCATCGGCCAGGCCTATGCGCAGCGTTTCGCCGCCATGGGCGCGAAGATCGTCGCCACCGACGTCAGCCCCTGCGACGAGACCCTGGCCGCGATCAAGGGCGCAGGCGGCGACGGCATCGCGCTCAAGGTCGACGTGGTCGATATGGCCTCGGTGAGCGCCATGGCCGAGAAGACGGTCGCGACCTATGGCAGGATCGACGGGCTGGTGAACAACGCGGCGCTCTATGGCGCCCTGCGCGGCGGCAAGTTCGACGCGATCGAGGAGAGCCAGTGGGATGCCGCCATGGCGGTGAACGTCAAGGGCATATGGAACTGCTGCAAGGCGGCGGTGGGGCCGATGCGCAAGGCCGGCGGCGGCAGCATCGTCAATATCGCGTCGCTCGCGGCCACCTACGGCATGCCCTACGCGCTCCATTACACGACTTCGAAGGCGGCCGTCATCGGTCTGACGCGGGGCCTCGCGCGCGAGCTCGGCCGCGACAATATCCGCGTCAACAGCGTGGCGCCGTCGGCGGTGATCACCGAGGGCACGCGCGAGTTCTTCGGCGCCAAGCATGACAAGGCGCTCGAGACCGTGCGCGACAATCAGAGCATCAAGCGCACGCTCGATCCCAGCGATCTGGTCGGCACCGTCGCCTGGCTGCTCTCCGACATGAGCGGGTTCGTGACCGGCCAGACCATCTCGGTCGATGGCGGCACGGTCTTCAGTTGAAACGGGACGCCCGATCCGCGACCCTCGCTCGCCCGACCCGCTTCTGCCGCCTCCCCAGAATATGAACTGGCGTTAATCAAAGGACGAGCCATGCGTATCGTGACTGAATTCCCCCGCAAGATCCGGATGCAGGACGACGTGGTCATTCCGCTCAAGGACGGCACCAAGCTGGCCGCCCGGATCTGGCTCCCGGTCGATGCCGAGCGCGATCCGGTTCCGGCGATCCTCGAATATCTGCCCTATCGCCGCCGCGACGGCACGGCCGAGCGCGATGCGCTGACCCATCCCTATACCGCCGGCCATGGCTATGCTTGCGTGCGCGTCGATATCCGCGGCACCGGCGACAGCGAAGGCGTGCTGCTGGGCGAGTATCTGAAGCAGGAGCAGGACGACGCGCTCGAGATCATCGACTGGATCGCGCGCCAGCCCTGGTGCAGCGGGTCGGTCGGCATGATCGGCATCTCCTGGGGCGGCTTCAACGGCCTCCAGGTCGCGGCGCGCCGTCCGCCGGCGCTCAAGGCAATCGTGACCATCGCCTCGACCGACGACCGCTATGCCGACGACATCCATTTCATGGGCGGCTGTCTCCTCGGCGACAAGCTTTCCTGGGGCTCCACCATCTTCTCGATCAATGCGGCACCGCCCGATCCCGAGATCGTGGGCGATCGCTGGCGCGACATGTGGCTGCAGCGGCTCGAAGGCGACGGACTCTATTTCATCGACTGGCTGAAGCATCAGCGCCGCGACGCGTTCTACAAGCATGGCTCGGTCTGCGAGGACTGGAACGCGATCCAGTGCGCCGTCTATGCGGTGGGCGGCTGGGCCGACGGCTATTCCAACACCATCTTCCGCATGCTCAAGAACCTGAAATGCCCGCGCAAAGGGCTGGTCGGCCCCTGGGCGCACCGCTATCCGCATTTCGGCCTGCCGGGCCCCGAGATCGGCTTCCTGCAGGAATGCCTGCGCTGGTGGGATCACTGGCTCAAGGGCAAGGAGACCGGCATCATGGACGAGCCGATGCTGCGCGCCTGGATGGAAGATCCGATCGCGCCGAGCCCGTCCTATGCGGAGAAGCCCGGCCATTGGGTCGCGGAGACCTCATGGCCGAGCCCGCGCATCAGGCCGCAGACCTGGTCGCTCATGCCCGGTCGCCTGACCGAAGGCGAGCAAGCCAAGGGCGAGGTGCTGAAGATCCGCTCGCCGCAGGCGACCGGGCTCGCCTCAGGCAACTGGTGTCCCTATGGCATCGGCAACGACATGTCGCTCGACCAACGCATGGAAGCCGGCGGCTCGCTCTTGTTCGACAGCGCACCCCTGGCGCAGGATCTCGAATTGCTGGGGGCGCCGGTCGTCAATCTCGAGATCGCAGCCGACCGCCCAAACGCGCTCGTCGCCTGCACTCTCTCCGAGATCATGCCGGACGGGGCCGTCGCCCGCATCAGCTACGGCGTGCTCAACCTGACCCATCGCGAGAGCCACGAGAATCCGACGCCGCTCGAGCCCGGTAAGTTCTATTCGGTCAGCATCCAGCTCAACGAGCTGGGGCACCGTTTCGCCGCCGGCAACAAGCTGCGCCTCGCCATTTCGTCCTCCTACTGGATCACGGTCTGGCCGTCGCCGGAGCCCGTCACGTTGAGCATCCGGACGGGCGCCAGCCGCATCGGCCTGCCGGTGCGCCCGAAGCGTGCCGAAGACGCGGCCCTGGCACCGTTTCCGCCCTCGGAAGGCTCGTCCAGGCTGCGCAAGACGATGCTGGAGGAGGGGGCCCCCCATCGCACCATCAGCACCGACGTGGCGACGGGCCGGACCCTCTATCAGCGGGTCGACGATACGGGCCTGTTCCGGGTCGACGATATCGACCTGACCATCCGCATCATGCGCGACCACAAATCAACGATCCTTCCCGACGATCCGACCTCGGCCAGGACCGTCACCCATTGGAAGCGCAGCTATGGCCGCGGGAAATGGCAGGTGTCGGCCGAGAGCTGGATCACCCTCACCAGCGACCGCGAGAACTTCAAGGTCACGGCGACGCTCGATGCGTTCGAAGGCGACCGGCGCATCTTCTCGAAGAACTGGGACGAGACCATCAAGCGCGATCTGGTTTAGGGGCGCATTTCTTTCCTCTCCCTCGCTCCTCGGGTGGAGAGGAAAGAAGGAAGAGGACTGCGAAGGGCAGGCGAGGTGAAGAAACCACTCCGTTGTCATCCCGGCGAAGGCCGGGATCCATGAACACAGGCCGTTCCTAATTTTGCGCGATGGGTGTTCATGTTGGGGTGGACGGCCCCCAACGGCATGACGAACGAGGGTGTTGCGCGCGGCCAGTATTCTCCCGTTGACGCCCCAGGATCATCTCCCTATCTTCCGCGCCCACGATCCAATCGCCGATGAGGACGACTTTGCCGTCGCGCTGACCGATCTCAGTGACTCCCCGTTGTCCGGGGTGAATCCGGCCGCAAGGCTTTAGGGATTCGTCCGGGCGCTGTCGTGCGGCAGGTGGGTGGGCTTGAGATCGGGAAGGCAGGATCCCCGGCTTCTTCGCCGCCCGCCGAACGTCTCTCGCGCTCGGCCCCCCTCGGCGAATTCTCCCACCGGCCGCTTCATCTCCTCCACCGCCTGACCGTCGGTCCGCCAGCATGCGGATCTATCTCCAGCATCCCGGCCTGCAGCACTTCCCGATCGGAAGGCTGTTATCGGTATGCAATCCCTCTTGCAGGTCCAGTGGCGGGTGACGCCGCTGAAGACTCCCCGCCCGTGGCTCCATTGCCCGCGCTGCGACGCCCGGACGCCCTTCGTCAGCAGCGGCAAGTTCCGGGTCAACGCCCAGAAGAAGCGCCTCGATGCCTGGCTGGTCTATCGCTGCGCCCGGTGCGAGCAGAGCTGGAACTTTCCGCTGCTGGAGCGTTGCCCGGTCAATGGCATCGAGCCCGCCACACTGCGCGCGCTGACGGAGAACGATGCGGCGCTCGCCTGGCATCATGCCTTCGACCTGACGCGGCTGGGCCGGCACAGCAGCCAGATCGAGAGTTTCGCGGAACTCTCGGTCGAGAAGCAGTTGCTGTCGCCGCGCGATGGCGTCGCGACGCATGCCGAGATCGCGATCGCCGCGCCCTACGATTGCGGAGTGCGGCTCGACAAGCTTCTCGCAAGCGAGTTCGGCCTGTCTCGAAGCGCGATCGAGCGGCTGGCCGACGCGAAGGCGTTGATCGTTCTGCCGGCGAGCCGTCGCACGCTGAAGCAGGGGGCCCGCGATGGGCAGAAGATCACGCTGGATTTGGGGGCACCTGCTTTCGCCGAGCCCTCGATGCTCACGAGACTTTGGGCTGCTCCTTCGACACCGGAGGCACCTCGGCCGTGACATCCTCGTCCATCCAGGCCTGCAGCAGCGTGTAGCCGACGGCGAGCACCGTCGGGCCGATGAAGATCCCGATCAGGCCGAAGGCGATCAGCCCGCCGATCACGCCGGTGAGGACGAGGAGCAGCGGCAGATCGGCCCCCATCTTGATGAGGATCGGGCGCAGCACGTTGTCGAGGCTGATGGCGAGGACGCTGAACACCAGCAGCACCGTGGCCCAGCTGTAGTCGCCGCCGGCATACATCCAGATCACGGCAGGTGCCAACACGAGCGTGGGGCCGATCTGCGCGATGCACATCATGAACATGAGGGCGGTGAGCACGGCCGCGAAGGGAACGCCGGCGACCGCCAGACCGATGCCGCCGATGGCGGCCTGCACCAGCGCCGTCACCACCACGCCCAACGCCACGCCCCGGATGGCCTGCGCAGCGAGCCTGACCGACTGGGCGCCGCGCTCTCCAGCCAGGCGATGGCCGAAGCGCAACACCGCGGCGGCAGCGCGTTCGCCCCGCGCATACATGACGGCCGAGATCGCGACCGTGAGCAGGAATTGAATCAAGACCATGCCGAAGCTGCCGACCGCGCCGATGAACCACTGCGTGACCATGGCGGCGTAGGGCCTGACCCGCTGCAGCACGTCCTGAAGGCCGATGTCGGCGATCTTCTGCCAGGCTTCTACCGCCCGCGGGCCGATGAAGGGAAGATCGCCGAGCCAGGCCGGGGGCGGCGGCATGGTCATGGTCGCAACGGACTCCGCCCAGGCGAGGATCCGGTCGGAGTTTTTGACGATCGTCCCGATCGCGAGCCAGAACGGCACGACGAAGACGAGCAGCAGGGCGAGCGTCATGATGATGACCGCCAGCGCGCGGCTGTTCCAGAGCCGGGCCTGGACCTGGTGCATGATCGGCCAGGTCGCGATAACCAGTGTCGTCGCCCAGACGACCGCCGGCAGGAAGGGCCCGAGGATCCAGAGCGAAACCCCGATCAGGGCGGCAATGAAGAGGATGGCCAGCGTAATCCGGGTCAGATCATGCCTGACATCTGCCATCGTCGTTCCCCGAACCTCCCACCCGGTCGCGGCGACCTGGGTGCCCGGGGGCATGATACCGGCGATCGGCATCGAAGGCTTGCAGGATTCGACGTTCGAGCGGAGTCTGGTGGCCGGCGGGGGGCCGCGCCGGCCTGGGCCGACCCCGAACATGGAGCGAGCATCGTGACCGATCCGATGGCGCCAGAGACGATCCAGCGGCTGCAGGCCGGTATTCCTACGGCCCTGGCCATGCTCGCCGGCATGCAACTCGAGGTTTTCACCCATCTGGCGGCGGGGCCTCGGCGTTCCACCGAACTGGCGGCGTCATTGGGCGTCGACGAGGAGCGGCTGTCGCGCCTGCTCTATGCCCTGGTGATTGCCGAGCTGCTGGAGTATCGCGACGACGGCTTCGCCAACCGCCCGGAAGCGGCCCGGTTCCTGGTCAAGGGGCAGCCGGGCTATATCGGCGGCATGCATGAGCTGTTGAGCCAGCTCTGGCATGCCGACATGCTGACGGCGAAATCGATCCGATCCGGGCACCCCGCGGCGCTGCATGACTATGCGGCCGTCTCCGATGAAGAGATGGCGGCGATGCTGCGCGGCATGCATCCGAGTGCCGTCAGCGCCGCGCAGGATTTCATGCGGCATTTCGATTTCTCGCAATGCCGGTCGGTGGTCGACATCGGGGGCGGCTCGGGCGGGCTGGTGGCGACCTTGTGCGCGGCGCATCCGGGATTGCAGGGCACGCTCTTCGATCTGCCGCGCACGGCGTCTCTGGCGGCTCCGATCCTCAAAGAGACGCCCGGCGGCGACCGCGTCTCGATCGAGCACGGAGACATCGTCCGGGCCTCGCCGCGGGGCGAGCATGATGCGGTCGTCTTGCGCGCCCTGGTGCAAGTCCTGTCGCGGGATGCTGCGGCTCGCGCCATCGCCAACGCCGCCAGGGCGCTGCGAGCCGGCGGAACGATCTATATCGCCGGCGGTGGCATTCTCGACGACGACCGGCTGGCGCCGCGGGCGGCGGTCTTCCTGAATGTGACCTTCATGAATCTCTACCCCGCTGGCGCGTCTTATACGGAATCCCAGCATCGGGAATGGTTGGCCGCGGCGGGATGCGGCCCGCTGCGCCGGGTCACCTTGCCCAGCGGAGGCGGCATCATCGCCGCCAGGAAGCTCGGCTGACCGGCAAGTCGGCCTCTTACTCCAATCCCTTCTTGCCGATCTCTTCCTTCCGCCGGCTCACATAGGCCTGCAGCGCCTCGCGGCGGTCCGGAGCCAAAGGCGGCGGCTGGTAGCTTGCCAGCAGCGACTTCCAGATCTTGAGTGCGCGCTGGGTGGCGTCGAGGCCGCCGGCCTCGCGCCAATTCTCGTAGCTGCGCCAGTCGGAGAGGAGCGGCTGATAGAAGGCCGTTTCGAACCTCTCCATCGTATGGGCCGCGCCGAAGAAATGGCCGCCTACACCCACCTCGACCTGCGCGGAGAAGGCGATCTGGTCCTCGTCCACGACCACGGGCCGCAGGAACTCGCCCATCATCTGCAGCATCTCGGCGTCGAGCACCATCTTTTCGAAAGAAGCGCAGAGACCGCCCTCCATCCAGCCGGCGGCGTGATGGATGAGATTGGCGCCGCCCATGATCGCCGACCAGATCGACATCTGGCTCTCATAGGCCGCCTGCGCGTCGACCGTGTTGGAGGCGTTCACGTTCGAGGTGCGGTAGGGCAGGTTGTAGCGCCGCGCCATCTGGCCGCCGGCCAGGACCGCGCGCGCATATTCGGGCGTGCCGAAGGCGGGCGCGCCCGATTTCATATCGACATTCGAGGTGAAGCCCCCATAGAGCACGGGCGCGCCGGCCTGTACCATCTGGTGGAAGGCGATGCCGCCCAGGGCCTCGGCGTTCTGCTGCACCAGGGCGCCTGCGAAGGTGACCGGGCTCATGGCGCCCTGGAGCGTGAAGGGCGTCACGATCGCAGGCTGGCGCGAGCGGGCGAGCTGCATCAGGCCCGCGGCCATTTCCTTGTCCACCCGGCGCGGCGAGTTGATGTTCACCACCGACATGATGCCGGGCTCGGCCGCCAGCGCGTCGGGCTCCTGCCCGCGTGCGATCGCCACCATCGCGACGGCATCGGCCAGCCGGGTCCGCCCGATGGCGCGGCCGAAGAAGGGCCGATCGGTCAGGGTGAGGAAGGCGAAGAGCGTGTCGAGATGGCGCGAATCCGCCGGCAAATCCATTGCCTCGACCGGCGTGCCGCCACAGCAATGGAGCACGTTCAGCGACTGCTCGAGGCGGATCAGGTCGCACTGGTCCTGATAGGTGCCGGGACGCCGGCCCCGTTCCAGGTCGGAGCAGTTGGGCGGGCCGCCGACACCGCAGAACATGATCTCGCCCTCGCCGACGCCGACGCGCCGTTCTGGGTTCCAGCTATAAATCTCGGCTTTGGACGGGGCGAGCCCAACGAAATGCTCCACCACCTCGCGCGGATACCGGACCATGCCGCTGTCGAAATCCACCTTGCAGCCGTTGCGTTCCAGGATTTCCAGCGCCTCGCGGTTCTGGAACTCCATGCCCAGGTCCCAGAGCAGCCGCAGGCTCGCGGCATGGATCCGCTCGATCTGGTCCTGATCGAGGATCTCGACGGGGCGCATGCGATTGACGATCCGCCGCCAGGAGAGCTGGTGCGGATGGCCCGTGCGCCGCTCGCGCATGCGCCGGTCGCGTCCGGATTCGGTCACGCGGGTTTATCCTTTCAAGCCTGTGCCGGCGCGCTCGTCGGCGCGTCGGCCTGGATCCAGCCCCGGTCGCGGCGCCAGTCCGGATCGAGATTGGCGAAACGATCGAGGCGGCAGGAGGTGAGGTCGGCGAAGTCGCAGTGGCCGCGCAACACCAGCTCGGCGATGGCGCGGCCGCTTGCCGGCGAGAGTCCGAAGCCGATGCTCGACATGGTCGCGACCACCGCATTGGGATAGGTCTTGAGCCGATCCAGGATCGGCCGTCCGTCGGGCGTGTTTTCGACGATGCCGGCCCAGCTGCGGATCATGCGGACATGCGCCGCCTTGGGGAAGAGCTCGAGCAGGCGCCCGGCCAGATTGCGCGTCAAGGGTGTCGTCGCGGCGCGGGCGCCCGGCGGCGCCTCCTCGAGCCATTCATGCGGCCCGCCGCCGAAGACGAGATTGCCGCGCAGGGTCTGGCGGCCATAGAGCGCGTTGCCGTCGGTGCCGCCATGCTTCATCAGCGGCAGCGGCTCGGTCACGATCATCTCGGCGCGCGCCGGCGCCACCGGGACCTCGGCGCCGAGCTGGGCCGCGATTTGGCCGAGTTGCGGTCCGGCCGCGATGACGAGATTGTCGCAGCCGAATTCGCCGCGGTCGGTCGCCACACCGGTGACACGTCCGCCGCGGGTGAGAAACCCGGTCACGGCGCAATGCTGCAGGATGCGGCCGCCCCGATCCTGCAAGGCCCAGGCATAGGCCTGCACCGTGCGCTGAGGATTGGCGTGGCCGCCATAATGATAGAAGGCGCCGCCGATGACATTGTCGCCCGCGAGCGGCACCAGCTCGCGCACCTGGTCGGGAGTCAGCACATCGGCCTTGAAGCCCTGGCGCGCGGCAATCGCCATCTGACGTTTGAACATCGCCATGTTCTCTTCGGTCAGGCCGATGCGCACGCGGTAGGGCTGGAACTCGGTGGGATAGCCGAGCAACTCGTCCATCTGCGGCCAGAGCCGCTGCTCTTCGAGGAACAGGGGGCTGAAGGAATGGCTGGCGCCGCCGCCATTGCGGCCCGAGGCCTCCCAGCCGACGATGCCCTTCTCCAGCACCAGCACCTCGGCGCCCAGGCGCGCGAGCCACCAGCCGGCGCTCAGGCCCGTCACGCCACCGCCGACGATCACCACCTGGGCACCCTTCATGGCGGTCATCGCTCGATCGTCCAATAAGGATCGAACTGGCCGTCGATGCCGAACCAGACATCCCAGCCCGAGCGCATGCCGGGATGCTCATGGCCGTCCCGCAGCACCGAGAGCGGCAGCGGACGCAAGGGCGCGCGGTAGCTCGGCAGCGGCACCGCTTCCGGCGCGATGCCGCCGGCCAGCGCCAGCAGCGCCGTCACCTGCTCGCGGCAGCGCCGACCCTGGCAGGTACCCATGCCGGCGCGGGTCAATCGCTTGATCTGGTCCTGGTTGACCGGGCCGTCCGCCAGCAAGGTCTGCAGGTTCCGCGCGCGAAGGCCGGCGCTGTCGCGGTCGAGATAGCGCGGCGGCCGAACCTCGAGCAGATCGCGCCGCGTGACCTCCTCGCATTGGCAAACGGCCACGTCGAGGCCGCCGACCGCGAGCGCTGCCCTGGTCCAGGTCTGCAGCCTTTGCGGGCCGTCCTCGTCCGAGGCGATGCCGGCGCAATCGCCGATCGCGAACACGCCCTGGAGCGATGTTTTTCCGTCAGGAGTGAGCAGCGGCACATGACCGCCCTGGTTGGCGCGATAGGTCAGCTTGCAACCGAGCTGGTCGAGCAGCTCGATATTGGGCACGGCACCCAGGGCGAGGCAGATCGTGTCGCAGTCGATTGTGCGTTCGCTGCCGGCGATCGGCGCGAGCGCATCATCGAGGGCCACGACATGCGCGCGCCCGATGCCGGCGGCGCTGCCTTCGGCCCGAGCGATCGTCGAGGCGGCATGGAGTGCGATGCCAGCCGTCTCTGCCGCCTCGATCATGTCCTTCGGCGCCGAGAAAGCGGGCGCGGCTTCGACGATCGCGGCAACGTCGAATCCTTCACGCCTCGCATCGAGGGCGGTCCCGAAGCCGAGCCGGCCGCCGCCCAGCACCAGGATCCGGCGGCCGGCGAAGGCGTGGTAACGATGGATCAGCGCATGAAGGGCCGCGGCACCCATGACACCGGGCAGCTCCCAGCCGGGGAAGGCGAAACCGAGATCGCGACGGCCGGCGGCCACGATGAGCTTGTCGAAGCTCATCAGCCAGGACCGGTTGAGGTCCGCGAGCGCGATCACCGGCTTCGGCAGGCCGTGCGCGGTCGGACCGTTGACGAAGCCGGCCCAGGCGGTGACGCCGAGCCGCACATCGACTCCGGCCTCGAAAGCCTCGTCGAGGCGCGACCGCGACCTGGCGATCTGGTCGAGCGCGCGGCCCTGGTTCTGCACCGAGCCATTGGCGCGCTGGCCGAAATGGAACGGGACGTCGAGGCCGAAGAGGGAAGGGTCGAGCGGATGCTCGTCGATCAGGACGGTCCGCGTGCCGGATCTTGCTGCATCGATCGCCGCAGCCATGCCGGTGTCGCCGGCGCCGATCACCAGAACGGCCGCATGCTCGGCGATCTCGGGGGTCTTGCCGCCGACGGAATAGGGATCGATGAAGGCGCTCATGAGGCGGGCTCGGAACTCTGCGCGAGACGGCGATCCCGGCAGGGAGGGACAGCGGCCGGGACCCGGATCGATCGGGGCGGCGAGATGGCGGAAGCCCTTCGCCAACGGGCAAGGTAACGGTGCGCCAGGCCAGGCGCAACGCATTCAAACTCCGGAAAATTCCGGCCGTTTCAAGTCTGTCCGGCAGGGTTTGTGATGACTAGCCCAGAGCCGACGATTTCATGTCATGGTTCGCCGAAACTCCAAGCCGCCTCGAGGCCCGCATGAAGCTCTCCACCGTTCCCCTCGACTATGGTTCTCTCGGCGCCGCCGCGGCCCATCGCCAGCAGCATCTCATCACCAACATATCGACCGTGGCCCAGGCTGGCGCGCATCTCTGGCTCGCCTCGGACGAGGGCTTCTCGGTCGAGCGGCTTTCCTGGGACGGGCGCCGCTACGGCAAGGCCGCGAGCTATGACCTCTCCTTCTATTTCCCGCTGCCGAAGGGCGACAAGGAGATCGATATCGAGGCCCTGTCGATCGATCGCGATCGGCTCTGGATCGCGGGCTCCCATAGCCTCGTGCGTCCGAAACCCGATCCCGACGCGCTCTCGCAGGATTTCCTGAAGGACCTGGCCATCATCGCGCGACGGCCTCGGCGCTACCTGATCGGCCGGCTCGCGCTTTCGGATGGCGGCGGCAAGATTCTCTCACCGCCGGATGGGAGGGCTCCTTGTCTCCCATTCGAGAAAGCCGGCAACAGCCTGACGCATGCGCTCGGCACCGATCGCCATCTCTCATCCTTCATGGGGCTGCCCGACAAGGAGAACGGCCTCGATATCGAAGGATTGGCTGCCAAGGGCGACGCGCTGTTTCTCGGCCTGCGCGGCCCGGTCATCCGCGGCCACGCGGTGATTCTCCAAATCGCGCTGGAGGATGCGAAAAGCGGATTGAAGCTTGCCTGCATCGGTGCCCGCCGCGCTCCTTACCGGAAGTTCTTTCTCGATCTGGGCGGGCTGGGAATCCGCGATCTCACGATGGAGAGCGAGGATCTGATCATCATCGCCGGCCCGACAATGGGATTGACGGGACCGTGGGCGGTATGGCGCTGGAAGAAAGCGCTGGGCGCGCGCCGCGAAGGGCTGGTCGACAGCGATGCGCTCAAGCTGGTGTCCGGTCTGGACTTCGCCGGCCCCGAGCGACCCGAAGGCATCACCCGGTTCCTGCATCCGGACGGGCGCCGGGGATGGCTGGTGGTCTATGACGGGCCCGCCAAATCGCGCGTAAAGAAGGGCATCTATCGCGCCGACTTCTTCAGCTAGGCCGGCAGCGGCCTCAGATCTCCGGAATATTCTCGCGGAAGATCGCCTGGATGCGCACGGGGACCGCGCGCTGGCTGTCGTCGTTGCGGGCGGCGCGGATGAGGCGGTCGACCGCCTCGCGTGCCTCGACCCGGGGGTTCTGATCGATCACCGCATCCATGATGCCGGAGAGGAGGAAGCGGCGGGTATATTCGGTCAGCTCATGGCCGATGAACACGACCTGGCGCGCGCGCCCCGATTCCTCGAGCGCCTGAGCGATGCCGCGATTGCCGGCGCCGATATTGTAGATGCCGCCGAGATCCGTATAGGTGCGCAGCAGGGTCCGCGCCTCCTGATAGGCGCGCTGGGAATCGTCGCGGATCTCGCGCAACTCGACGATGGTGAGGGCCGGGAAGGCCTCGGCCAGCATATGACGAAAGCCCATCTCGCGCTCTTCATGGCCGCGATAGCTGAGCGACCCCGCAAACAGCGCGACCTTGCCGCGGCCTGCCCCCATGAAGCGTCCGAGCAGATGGCCGGCGAGGCGGCCCGCGGCGCGATTGTCGACGCCGACATAGCCGACGCGCGGCACGTTCGAGATGTCCGAGACCAGCGTCAGGACCGGCACGCCCTCGACCGACAGATTGCGGATCGCCTCGCGCACGGTCGGATGATCGAGCGCGATGACGCCGACGCCATGGGTCTGGCCGCGGATCGCGTGCAGACGCGCCGCCAGCGCATCGGGATTGAAGCCCTCGATCAGATGGACGCGGATATGCGCATCCTTCTGTCGTTGCGCCGCCATCTCCTCGAGATGGCCGGCCAGCATCGTCATGAAGGTGTTGGAGCCGCCGGGCAGGACGAAGTCGAGCTCGATCTCGCTCTGCGGGTCGAGCAGGGTGCCGCCTTCCAGATAGCCCAGCCGTTCCGCGGCCGTGAGCACGCGGTCGCGGGTGCGCAACTTCACCCCCTCGCGCTTGTTCAGCACGCGGTCGACCGTCGCCGTGGAGACGCCGGCTTCGCGCGCGATATCGGCAATCGTGGTTCGCATGCCGCTCTTTCGATCCTTCGGTTCGTTCAGCGCCGGCTTGCCGGGTTCATCCTATCACCCTGCAGATCGGCTCGATTCTTGATGTGTCCCATCATTTTCTGGCTATTCGGATGAAAAGCGCGATTCTATCTATGATGTAAAATGATGGTTTCTGTCAACAACCCTGAAGGACGGAGGGCAAGACTTTCAGAATTCAGAAGAAAAACCCTGCTCCAGAACGCGCACCCGTTTGCGATCTCAAATAACCTGTTATTTTGCAGTCAATTAACATCAAATCGTCACGCCCAAAAATCAGGCGCCCGCCCTCGAATTCGATAGCAAAAGAATGTCCGCCTGCCAAGCCACCCGGCGCAGGCCTTGGGGAAATGATCAAAGATTAGGCGCTCTGCATCTTTTTTGTTGACAGAGAATGCATCAAATATCATCAATCTTTCCATCAAAACGGGGCGACCGAGACCCCAACATTGGGAGGACTGATCCATGGCCGTGAGTGCCAAGACACCCGGACTGCGTTCATCGCTGAGCCGTCGCCGCGTTCTGAAGGCGGCGGGTTCGACGGCTGCCATTACGGCAGCGGTTGGGATCGCGCCTCGTTTCCTCACCATCCGCTCCGCGCATGCCGATACGGGCCTGGCGAGTGGGATGGTTGGCGGGCCGACCGGATTTCCGGGCGCCGAGCGCTACCAATATGGTCCCGACACGCCCGAGGCTCGCGCGATCGAAGCCCTCAAGGCGATGGTCGGCGCCGGCAAGGCGCCGAAGAAGCTCAACATGATGCTGTCCGACGGATCGGTCGGCCAGCTCACCAAGGCGTTCCCGGACGGGGCGCCCGCGGTGAAGGACCTGTTCGAGAAGGAAACCGGCATCGCGCTCGATATCGTCGGCGTTCCGTCCGGTCAGGAATTCACCAAGACGATGCAGGACATCTCGACCAAGGGCGGGTCCTTCGACGTCTATGCGACGGAGTGGAACCGGCTGGGCGATCTGGCCGAGACCAATGGCCTCGTCAAGATGGACGAGTTCGTCGAGAAATATCGCCCGCAATGGAACGAGCCGGGCCGCGGCTATGTCGGCGGCAGGCAGGGCGTGGCGCTGCTCAACGAATATCGCGGTCATACCTACGGCGTGGCGCTCGACGGCGACTTCCAATGCTGGGTCTACCGCAAGGACCTGTTCGAGAGCGCCGACGAGCAGTCGGCCTTCAAGTCCAAATATGGCTATGACCTGGCCTTCCCGACCACCTGGAAGCAGATGGACGACGTGGCGACCTTCTTCCACCGTCCGGACAAGGGCCTGTTCGGCTGCACCGATCTGCGCAACCAGGGCTGGGGCTACACCAACTGGTATCAGCGCTTCTGCTCGACCGCCTCGCCCAACCAGTATCTCTTCAAGGATGACGGGACGCCGCTGATCAACTCGGAGCACGGCATCCTGGCGACCCAGGAATATGTCGACAGCCTGAAATACCATTCGCCCGACGCGATCTCGTGGGGCTGGCCGGAGCAGTATGGCAACATGGCGGCCGGCGGTGCCGCCATGACCTGCGCCTTCTCCAACATGCCGAAGTTCCTCGACAACCCCGGCAACGAGGGTTCGAAGGTGACGGGCAAGCTCGCCTCCTCGAAGCCGCCGGGACGCGAGATCGACGGCAAGATCGTCAGCCGCTCGGTGCTGTGGCTCAACATGACGGCTTCGATCTCGGCCCAGGGCAAGCATGCGGAGGTCTGCTACCTGCTGCTGCAATGGCTGGGCTCGAGCCGGATCTACAGCTGGATGACCGCCAACCCGGCCGGTTATTTCGATCCGTTCCAGCTCGCCAATTTCTCGGACCCGCTGGTGCAGGAGACCTATCACGCCTACCACGTGAAGACGATCCAGGAGACGATCGCCCGCGCGGTGCCGACGATCAACTATCCGGGTGCGACCGCCTATCACAATGCGCTCGACGAGAATCTCGTGGCCGCTCTCACCAAGTCGAAGACGCCGGAGCAGGCGATGAACGACACGGAGAAGGAGTGGAAGAAGATCACGCGGCGCATCGGCGAGGAAAAGATCGTCGAGGCGATCAAGACCAACAAGGCCGCCTGGCCCACCATCCTGGACTGACTTGATCAGCAGGCCGGGCAGCGCTCGTCGCTGCCCGGCCGTTCTTTTTCTGGAACCTCGCGCAACCGGCCGGCTTCCCACCCATGAAGCGTTCCATCGCCTTCGAGCTCGTTCGCTACGCGCTGATCCTCGCCGCGGTCGCGATCACGCTCGTGCCGATCGTCTGGATGGCCACCATGGCCTTCAAGCCGATTCCCGAATGGACCGCGAGCGGTGCCGACCTTACGTGGTGGCCGCGCAACCCCACCCTCGACAATTTCCGCTTCGTGTTCGGCGAAGAGACGTCTGAATTGATCGTGGCGCTGGACAAGAGCGCGATTCGCCCGATCGCCGCCTCCCTGCTGGCCTCGATCTTCGGGACCCTGATCGCCATGATCTGCGGCACGGCTGCGGCCTATGGCCTGTCGCGCTTCAATGTCGGCGGCAACCTGCCGCTGGCCCTGATCCAGCTGCGCCTGTTCCCGCCGATGGCGGTGATGATCCCCATCATGATCATGTGGAGTTTCCTCGGCCTGGTGGACACCTGGTGGGGGCTGGCGCTGGTCTATGGCATCGTCACGCTGCCCTTCGCCTTCTGGCTGATGAAGACCTTCTTCGACGAGATGCCGCGCGAGATCGAGGAGGCGGCGCTGGTCGAAGGCTGCTCGCGCTTCCGCGTCTTCATGCGCATCACCCTGCCGGTGATGCGGGCACCCCTGGCGAGCTCGGCGCTCTTCGTCTTCATCCTCAACTGGTCCGACTATCTGATCGGCCTGCTGCTCACCACCAAGGAGTGGGTGACGGTGCCGGTCTACATGGCCAGCCTGTCTTCTTCCATGACCGGGCAGCTCTATGGCGCCAAGGCGGCGCTGGGGCTGATCGCGGCCGTGCCGCCGGTCGTGTTGGGCATCGCGATCCAGAAATATCTGGTTCGCGGCCTGACCTTCGGCGCGCTCAAGCAGTAGGCGGGAACGCGAAACGTCATGACCGCCACGACCTCGACCCCTGCGAGCCTGCCGCGGCAACTGACCCTGGACGAGGAGGGAAAGCGCCTCGGCTTCCGCATGACGCTGCCGACGCAGATCCTGATCCTCTTCATCGCCGTCTTCCCGCTGCTGATGCAGATCTATATCAGCCTGACGGACTGGTCGCCGCTCGACGGCGTGAGCTGGATCTCGGCCTATGAGAGCTGGAACAATTTCGCCAACTTCGTCGATCTGATCCAGGACGACCGGCTCTGGGCGGCGCTGCGGCGCACTTTCCTGGTCATGGCGGTCTGCGTCCCGGCGCAGTTCTTCCTGGCGCTGGGGTTGGCGGTGCTGTTCGTCGACAATTTCATCGGCAAGCGGCTGTTCTACTCGATCCTGCTGACGCCGATGATGGTGGTGCCTTCGGTCGCCGGCTACATGTTCTTCATGCTGTTCCAATCGGGCGGGCCCATCAACGGCATCATCTCCGGCGTCACCGGCATGGATTTCGCGGTCGCCTGGCTCTCCGACCCGCATCTGGCGCTGGTCGCGGTAATGATCGCCGATGTCTGGCAATGGACGCCGCTGATGTTCCTGATCCTGCTGGCGGGCCTGATCGGCGTGCCGGAGGACCAGCTGCGCGCGGCGACCCTGCTGGGCGCCTCCTGGTGGCAGCGCTTCACCACCATCATGCTACCGCGCATCAAGATCGTCATCGTGATCGCGCTGGCGATCCGGGTGGTCGAGATTTTCAAGATCTTCGATACCCTCTATGTGATGACGGGCGGCGGTCCCGGCGTCGCGACCGAGACCATCTCGGTCTATATCTACAAGATCACGACCCAGGACCTGACCTGGGCCTATGTCGCGGCCATCGCGCTCTTCATCCTGATCACGCTGTCGGTGCTGGCCAACATGGCGCTGCGCCGGATGGGACGGAGAAGCTGACATGGCCGCCATCCATCTCGAGAACCTGGTCAAGCATTTCGGCGGTTTCTCGGCCATCAAGCAGATGGACCTCGAGATCCGCGACAAGGAGTTCATGGCGCTGCTGGGCCCCTCGGGCTGCGGCAAATCCACCACCATGAACATCATTGCCGGCATGGAGAGCCCGAGCTCGGGCCGCGTGCTGTTCGACGGCGTCGATGTCTCGCAGACGCCGATGGGCAAACGCGGCGTCGGCTTCGTGTTCCAGAACTACGCCATCTTCACCCATATGACGGTCCGCCAGAACCTGGCCTATGGCTTGAAGATGCGCCGCCTGCCCAAGGCCGAGATCGACAAGGCCGTCGCCAAAGTCGCGCAGCTCTTGCAGCTCGAGCCCTATCTCGACCGGCCCGCGGCCAAGCTCTCGGTCAATATCCTGCAGCGCCTGGCGATCGGCCGGTCGGCGGCCGTCAATCCCTCGATCTTTCTGCTGGACGAACCACTGTCGAATGTCGATGCGGCCTTCCGGGCGGTCATGCGTACCGAGCTCAAGCATCTGCAGCGCGAGTTCGGTCAGACCATGGTCTATGTGACCCACGACCAGCTCGAGGCCATGACCATGGCCGACCGGATCGCGGTCATGGATCACGGCCTGCTGCAGCAGGTCGGCAGCCCGCTCGACGTCTATAACAACCCCTGCAACACCTTCGTCGCACGCTTCCTCGGCGCCCCCGGCATGAATCTCATCGCCGGCGCGGTGGTCGAGGAGAATGGGAAGCTGTCGGTCGATTGCGGGCCGGCCGGCCGTTCCGGGACGCTGGCGGCGCCCCTGGCGGCCGGCGTTCGCAAGGCCGGGGCGAAGGATGTCCATTTCGGCATTCGGCCCGAGGATCTCGAGTTCGCCGCGGAGGGCGGGGCGGGCCTCGTCATGCAGGTCGTGTTCGTCGAGCGGATCGGGCCGCGCGCCATCCTGCATCTGACGGCCGGGGACCGGAACGCGAAGATCGTGGCCGAGAACCTGGCCGCGGTGAAGACGGGCGAGCGGCTGCGCCTCAGCCCACGGGCGGGCCGGATCCGGCTCTTCGATGCCGGCAGCGGCCGCGCGATCCTGGAGGCCTGACCCGCATGGCCGAGATCGAATTCGTCAACGTCTCGAAAAGCTTCGGCAAGACCGTCGCGGTCAAGGATCTGTCCTTCCGCGTCGCCGACAACGAGTTCTTCTGCTTTTTCGGGCCGCCCTCCTCGGGCAAGACCACGATCCTGCGCCTGATCCTGGGGTTGGAGACGCCCGACCAGGGCGAGGTCAGAATCGGCGGCCGGAACGTGACGCTCCTGCCGCCGGCCGCGCGCAATGTCGCGATGGTGTTCCAGAATCTCGCCCTCTTTCCGCATATGACGGCGCGCGACAATATCCGTTTCCCGCTGGTTGAACGCAAAGTGGTGCCGGCGGTGGCCGAGGCGCGCCTCGCCGCCGTCGCCGAGAAGCTCCATATCGGCCATATCCTGCACAAGCTGCCAGCCCATCTCTCGGGCGGCGAGCGCCAGCGCGTGGCCATCGCGCGTGCCCTCGTGGTCGAGCCCAACGCCTATCTGATGGACGATCCGATTTCGGCGCTCGATGCGCGGCTGCGCGAGGAGACCCGCGTCGAGCTCAAGCGCATCCAGACCGAGCTCGGGCGGACCCTCGTCTATGTGACGCATGACCAGGAGGAGGCGATGTCGGTCGCCGACCGCATGGCCGTGCTGGAGCATGGCGAGATCCGCCAGCTCGGCAGCCCGCGCGACATCTATATGACGCCGGCCAGCCGCTATGTGGCCCGGCTGGTGGGGTCCCCGCCGATCAATCTCATTCCCGGCCGCATGGACCAGGCGCAGTCGGTCTTTCGGGCCGACGGCGGCGAGCTCAAGGTGCCGCTGGCCAACCGGTCGCAGGCGGGGGCAGGGGGGCTCGAGCTGGGCGTCCGTCCCGAAGATGTCCGCATCGTCTCGCCCGATCGCGCCGATGCCGCCCATGCCGAGGTCTATGAGCTGCAGCCGCTCGGCGGCTACACGATCGTCGACGTGAAATATGGCGGCCTCATCCTGCGCGCCCTGGTCCAGGGCCAGACCGCCTTGAAGCTCGGCGAGCGCATCGGCCTGCTGCTCGACCCGGCGCGGATCCATCTGTTCTCGAGCGAGGACGGTCGCGCCTTCGCCCACGGCACCTCCGCTACCGCCGCCGCATAAGGAGAGAGGAAACCCTCATGACGGACGCACTCGGTTTTTCCCCGGACCCGGAGATCCGCTGCCGCGATTTCAAGATCGGCTGCATCGGCGCCGGCTTCATCATGGCCGACGTCCACCTGGCCTCCTATCACGAGGCGGGATTCCCGGTGGTGGCCATCGCCTCGCGCACCAAGGCGAAGGCGGCCGATGTCGCGAAGCGCTGGAACATCGGCACCGTCCATGACACGCCGGAGACGCTGATCGAGGATCCGCGGGTGGAGATCCTCGACATCGCCTATCCGCCCGACCAGCAGCCGGACCTGATCCGGCACGCCCTCAAGCAGAAGCATATCAAGGCGATCCTGGCGCAGAAGCCGCTCGCCATGACCTTCGAGGAAGCCAAGCGGATCGCGGCCGAATGCAAGGCCGCGGGCAAGGTGCTCTCGGTCAACCAGAACATGCGCTTCGACCAGTCGATGCGCGTCTTGAAGCAGATCCTCGACAAGGGCTCGCTCGGGACGCCGGTGCTGGCCACGATCGAGATGCGGGCGATCCCGCATTGGCAACCTTTCCTGCATGAATATGACCGCCTCACCCTGCTCAACATGTCGATCCATCACCTCGACGTGCTGCGCTTCCTGTTCGGCGATCCCAGCGACATCTATACGGCGGTCCGTTCCGATCCGCGCACGACCTTTCCCCATCGCGACGGTATCACCGTCTCCACCATGACCTTCCCTTCGGGCCTGATGGCGGTCTCGATGGAGGATGTGTGGAGCGGTCCGCGCGAGGAGGGCTACGAGTCCGACATCTATATCAAGTGGCGCGTCGAAGGCACGGAAGGTGTGGCCCAGGGCACCATCGGCTGGCCCGACTATCCGAAAGGCTCGCCCTCGACCCTGCGCTACTGCTCGAAGAAGGCGACCGGCGGCAAGTGGGTGCAGCCCACCTGGTCGACCATGTGGTTCCCCAATGCCTTCAAGGGCGTGATGGAGCAGCTGCAATATGCGCTCAAGACCAATACCCGGCCGCTGCTCGAAGGCCAGGACAATGTGAAGACCATGGCCCTGATCGAAGCCGGCTATCGCTCGATGGCCGAACGGCGCGCCGTGCGCCTCGACGAATTCCACATCTGAACCGCACCATCATCGGAGGAGGATAACCCATGATCCAGGTCGGTATTTTCTCAGGATACTTCCCCTACACGCTGAAAGAGCAGGCTCAGAAGATCCGGGCGCACGGCTTCAACACGGTGCAGCTCGACCTGGCGTTCAAGGACATCGACTTCTCGACGCCCGAATCGATCACCAAGGAAAAGGCCAAGACCGTCCGCGAGACCTTCCGCGATCACGATCTGCCGATCTGCTGCATCTCGGGCTACACCAACATCACTCACCCCAATCCGGCCGAGCGCAAGAAGCGCCTAGACTATCTCAAGGCGATCATCCGCAACGCGCGCAACTTCGGCTCGCCCTACGTCATCTCGGAAACCGGCACTTTCAATACGGAATCCGACTGGGTCGCCCATCCGAAGAACAAGACCGAGGAAGGCTTCCAGGAATGCAAGGCGGTGATCAAGGAGCTGTCGCAGATCGCCTATGACCATGGCGCGCAGTTCCTGCTCGAGACCTATGTGAACAATGTGGTGGGCTCGGTCGAAGAGACGGTCCGCCTGTTCGCCGAGGTCGACCATCCGGGCCTAGGGCTGCTGATGGATCCGACGAACTATTTCGAATCCCACAATATCGAGAAGATGGACGGGGTGCTGAAGCAGATCTTCGACACGCTGTCGGACAAGATCCGCATCTCCCATGCCAAGGACGTGAAGCGCTCGGGCGGCGACAAATCGGAGAAGCATGCCGATATCGACGCCTCGGAATCCCACACCTTCCGCGGCGTCGGCGAGATCGAGCTGCCGGCGCCGGGCCTGGGCTCGCTGAACTACGACTACTATCTGAAGCGCCTCAGCGAGAAGCACCCGAACATTCCGATCATCATCGAGCATCTCGACGAGACGGATGTGCCGCGGGCGAAGAAGTTCATCGACGGCCGCCTGCGCGCCAACGGCGTCTGATCGAGGGAAGGCGGCGGAGGCCGGCATCGTCGGGTGCTGGCCTCACGGTCCTTTCGCGTGCCCAAAGACTGGAACAGGCTTTCGAGGTCAGATCATGGTGCAGCTATTCGGCCGCTCCTATACCCGCCGCGAGGTGGCGGCCCATGCCGGCATGCTGTCGCAGTTCGCCGGCGTGCGGCTGATGACATTGGGCGACGGTGTCGAGCGCGACATCCGCATGCTCGAGTTCCGCACCGGCTCGGGCCTGCGCTTCACCGTGCTGCTGGACCGCGCCTTCGACGTGGCCGACTGCGAATATAAGGGCCAGGCCATCGGCTGGAACTCGCCGAGCGGCTTCCGCCATCCGGGCCTGCATGAATATGAGGGCGAGGGCGGGCTCGCCTGGCTGCGTTCGTTCTCGGGCCTGGTCGTGACCTGCGGACTCGACCACATCCTCTTCATGCATGAGGACAAGTCCGACCATTACCACTATGTCCATCGCAAGTCGGTCAACAGCTCGATCCATGGCCGTATCTCAACCACCCCCGGCAAGCTGATCGCTTATGGCGAGCAGTGGGACGGCGACGAATGCACCTTGTTCTGCGAGGGGGTGATCCAGCAGTCGGCGGTGTTCGGCGAGGATCTCCATCTGATCCGCCGCATCGAGGCGAAGCTGGGCGCCAGCGAGTTCACGATCCAGGACCGGGTCGTCAATCACGGCTTCTACCGCACGCCGCATATGTTCTGTTACCACATCAATATCGGCCATCCGGTGCTGTCGGAGGGCTCGCGCTATCTGGCGCCGGTCGCCCATACGGTCTGGGCCGCCCATGCCGAGGACTATAAGAAGCAGGAGGTCGGCTATCGCCGCCTGCCGGGACCGCGCCACAACTTCCATGAGCAGGTCTGGCAGCATGCGATGGCGGCCGACGCCGCGGGGCAGGTTCCCGTCGCCATCGTCAATGACGCGCTGGGGTTGGGATTCCTGGTCGAGACCAACAAGAACGAGTTCCCCTGCCAGTTCCAGTGGCAGAATTTCCAGGAAGGGCAGTATGCGATCGGCATCGAGCCCTCGACCAACCATGTCTATGGCAAGTCCTTCGCGCAGGAGCGCGGCGAGCTGATCTGGCTCGAGCATGGCGAGGAGAAGCGCTACAAGACCCGCTTTGCCGTTCTCGACGGCGCCCAGGCCCTTGCGGCCGCGGAGAAACGCATCACGGCCATCGCCAGGCAGCCCGACAGCGACTATCCGGATCCCAGCAACCGCTGGGATCCGATCGCCGGCCGTGGGAAGTCAGCGGGAGTTCCGGCATGACGCTCAAGGGCAAGACGGTTCTTTATACGGGGGCTGCGGGCGGCCTCGGCCATGACACCTCGATGGCTATGGCGGCCGCGGGTGCCCGCGTCATCGCGATCGACAGCGATCCGGTCAAGGCCGAGCGGCTCGCCAACTCGGCCAAGCATGCGGGACCGGGCTCGATTGTCCTGGAAGCCATCGATCTGAGCGATCTCAAGGGGCTTGCACGCCGTCTGGCGGAGATCGCGAAGCGTGAAGGCGGCTTCGATATCGTCATCAACAATGCCGCGATCTATCCTTCCAAGCCGTTCGAGCAGTACACGATCGAAGAGCATCAGGCCGTACAGCGCGTCAATGTCGATGCCGGCATCGTCTGCGTGCAGACGGCGCTGCCCGACATGAAGCACAAGGGCTGGGGCCGGATCGTCAATATTTCGAGCGTGACCTTCTATGGCGGTTGGGCGCTGCTCTCGCCCTATGTCGCCTCCAAGGCCGCGCTGGTCGGGCTGACCCGCGCCTGGGCGCGTGAGTTCGGGCCGCATGGCATCACGGTGAACGCCATCGCGCCGGGCGCCTTCCCGACCGATGCCGAGAAGATCCATCCCGATCCCGAGGGCTATACCCGCTTCGTGCTGGATCACCAGGCGCTCAAGCGGCGCGGCTCGGCGGCCGACATCGCCAATGCGATCCTGTTCCTCATCTCCGATCAATCCAGTTTCATCACCGGCCAGACGCTCAATGTCGATGGCGGCTGGGTGATGCATTAATCGACGCATACGAGGTTTCTACGATCATGGGTATTCTGACCGGCTATCGCGTTCTCGACTGCTCGATCGCCATGGCGGGGCCGTTCGCGGCCCAAAGGCTGGGCGATCTGGGCGCCGATGTCGTGAAGGTCGAACCGGTGACGGGCGAATGGCAGCGCCATGTCTCGGCGGGCGGCGCCAAGGGCAATCGCATCAACGTCTCCTTCCTCTCGCTCAACCGCAACAAGCGCTCGATTGCAGTCGATCTCAAATCGGCCGAGGGCAAGGCCGTTCTGATGGATCTGGTCAGGACCGCCGACGTGTTCCTGCAGAACTACCGTCCCGGCGTCGCCAAGCGGCTGGGCGTCGATTACGAGAGTCTCTCCAAGATCAACCCCAGGCTCATCTATGTCTCGATGTCGGGTTATGGCGAGACCGGTCCCTATATCAACAAGCCCGGCCAGGATCTGGTGCTGCAGGGTATGTCGGGCGCGATGCTGTCGGCCGGCCGGGAAGGCGAGGCGCCGACGCCGGCGGGCCAGTATTTGGTCGATGCCGTCACGGCCTATACGGCCTTCGAGGGCGCCCTGGCCGCGCTGCTTCATCGCGAGCGCACCGGCGAGGGGCAGCTGGTGACCGTCAACATGCTCGACGCCATCACCACCCTGCAGATGCAGGAGCTGTCGATCTTCACCGTGGCCGGCAAGCCGCAGACGCGCTCGGCCGAGCCCCATGCCCATGTCTATATCCGCGCGCCCTATGGCGCCTTCGCGACCAGGGACGGGTCGATCATCGTCTCCTTCCCAAGTCTCAAGAAGTTCGGCGGCCTGATCGGCGAAGACTCCTTCCTGACCATGGAGGACGAGACGGACTCCTGGACCCGGCGCGACGAGATCTTCGCCAAGACGCGCGAACGGCTGAAGACCCGGACCAGCGCCGAATGGCTCGAGCTCTTTGCCGCCAACGACATCTGGGCGGGCCCGGTCTATGGCTATGAGGACCTGGTCAAGGATCCGCAGATCGAGCTCAACGGCACCTTCGTCGAGTATGACCATCCGACCGAGGGCCATGTGAAGACGCCGGGCTTCCCGATCAAGTTTTCCAAGGCGCCCTCGACCGTCGAGCGCGGAGCGCCGCTGGCGGGCCAGCATACGCGCGAGATCCTGAAAGCCGCCGGCTATGACGATGCGCGGATCGATGCGTTGATGAAGTCGGGCGCGCTCGCCGAAACCAAAGTCTAGCCATGCCGGCCTACCGGGGGCTGACCTGGGATCATCCGCGCGGCTACAAGGCGCTGCAGGCGGCGGCCGCGCGGCTTGACGAGGCGCGCGACGGTCTGAAGATCCACTGGGACCGCCAGCCGCTCGAGGGCTTCGAATCCCATCCGATCGACGATCTCTGCCGCCGCTACGACATCGTCGTGCTCGACCATCCGCATATCGGCGAGGCCGTCGCGAAACGCTGCCTGCAGCCGCTTGAATCCATCTTCGTAGGCGACGAGATCGCGGCCTGGGGACGGGACACGATTGGACCCTGCCTGACCAGCTATCGCTATGCCGGTTCCCATTGGGCGCTGCCGCTGGATGCGGCGACGCAAGTGATGGCGCTGCGCCCCGATCTCCTGGATCGCGACCCGCCGCGGAGCTGGGCGGAGATGCTGGCTCTGCCGGCGAACATTCCGCTCTGTCTCTCACTTGCCGGTCCCCATGCGATCCTGAGCCTCATGTCGATGTCGGTCGCGCTGGGCGAGGTGCCGGGCGCCGGCGATCCGAGCCGGTTCCTGGCGGCCCGGGCGGTGGCGGCGGCGCTGGATATCCTGCGGCCCTTGAGCGAGCGCAGCCTGCCGGCGGCGCGCGACCTCAATCCGATAGGGATCCTGAACCGGATGGCCGCGGGCGACGATCTGGTGCTCTGCCCGCTGGTCTATGGCTATGTGAATTATTCGGCGCCGCGCGATCCGAAGGCCAAGCGCGTCGCTTTCCATGATGCGCCCGCGGCCAAGCCCGGGGGCCGGCCCGGCTCGACCCTGGGCGGCACTGGGATCGCCATCAGCACGCGCTGCCAGGTTTCACCGGCGCTGCTCGATCATCTCCGCTGGCTGATAGGTCCCGAGGCCCAGACTGGATTCATCCCGGCCAACGAGGGGCAACCCAGCCGTCGCGAATCCTGGCAGGATGCGGGCGTCAACGCCGCCTGGGGTGATTTCTACCGGAACAGTGCCCGGACCCTGGAGCAGGCCTGGGTCCGGCCCCGCTTCGATGGCTATATCGCGTTCCAGACGCAAGCCTCGGCGATCCTGCGGGAGGGGCTGGACGAACGCCAGCCCGCAGCCGGGATCGCCGGGCGGTTACAGGATTGCTACACCGCCTTGCGCCCAACAGGCGCCGAACTCTGACGGGGTCGAACGATGGACGAGAACATCCTCTGCACGGTCGAAAACCAGGTCGCGATCATCACCTTGAACCGGCCGGCGAAGCTCAACGCCATGACGCCGGAGATGATCCAGTCGATCATCGCGGCGACCGATCGCTGCAACCGCGACGACAATGTGCGCGTCGTGATCGTGACCGGAGCCGGGGAGAAGTCCTTCTGCGCCGGCTCCGACATCCGCGAGCTCGATACCTATCCCACACCCTGGGCCTTCCGCTCGCGCCCCGACTATTGCGACGCGGTGCGCAGGCTGGTGAAGCCTTCGATCGCCGCGGTCAATGGCTATGCCTTCGGCGGCGGGCTCGAGACGGCCATGAGCTGCGACATCCGGATCTGCTCGCCCAATGCGCGCTTCGCGGCGCCCGAGATCAAGCTGGGCTGGATCGGCGGCGGCGGCATGGCGGTCAACCTCGCCCATGCGGTCGGGCCGTCGAACGCGGCCCTCATGATCATGACCGGCGATCCGATCGAAGCCGAGAAGGCGCTGGCCTGGGGCCTGGTCAGCGAGGTCGTGGCGTCGGACAAGCTGATGGCCCGGGCGCGCGAGATCGCCGCCGCCATCGCGGCGCGGGCCCCGATCGCCGCCGAGACCGCCAAGCTCAATCTGCGTGCGGCCTTCTCGATGCCGCTCGACAAGGCGATCGAATATGAGCGCGATCTTCAGACCGTCTGCTTCGCGACCGAGGACGCGACGGAAGGCCGCCAGGCCTTCAAGGAAAAGCGCGTGCCCGTCTTCAGGCGGCGCTGAGGACCGATCATGAGCCATCCCCTGCCGTTGAGCCTGTCGGTCGCGACCACCCTGCCGGAGGATGCGGGATCGGCGACCCTGATCGGCCGTATCTGGCGGCCCGAGGTCGAGGGACCGTCCGTCGTGCGGCTCGAGGGCGAGACGCTGCTCGATATCACCAAGGCTTTCCCGACGGTCTCGCAGCTCTGCGAGGAGAAGGACCCGGCCAGGGCCGCGAAGGCAGCCAAGGGCGAGCGGGTAGGAAGTCTCGCCGATATCCTGGCCAACACCCCGACCGATCGCCAGGACACGACCAAGCCGTCGCTGCTGGCGCCGATCGACCTGCAGGCGGTCAAGGCCTCGGGCGTCACCTTCGTGACCTCGCTGATCGAGCGCGTCATCGAGGAACAGGCGCGGGGCGCGCCCGAACGCGCGGCTGCCGTCCGGTCCGAGATCCTCGCCGCCATCGGCAGCGATCTGCGGTCGTTGAAGCCCGGTTCGCCCGCGGCGGCGGCGCTCAAGGAACTGCTCATCAAAAAGGGCATCTGGTCGCAATATCTCGAGGTCGGGATCGGGCCCGATGCCGAGATCTTCACCAAGGCCCAGCCGATGGCCTCGGTCGGCCATGGCGCCGAGATCGGCATCCATCCGGGCTCGAGCTGGAACAATCCCGAGCCGGAAGTGGTGCTGGCGGTTTCCTCGGCAGGCCGCATCGTCGGTGCCACGCTCGGCAACGACGTCAATCTGCGCGATTTCGAGGGCCGCTCGGCACTGCTGCTGGGCAAGGCCAAGGACAACAACGCCTCCTCGGCGATCGGGCCGTTCCTGCGGCTTTTCGACGGCGGCTTCTCGCTCGATCATGTGCGCAAGGCGCATATCGGCCTGCGGGTGGAGGGGCCGGATCAGTTCCGGCTCCAGGGCGGCTCCTCGATCTCGGAGATCAGCCGCGATCCCGAGGAGCTCGTGGAGCAGCTGATCGGCGCCTATCATCAATATCCGGACGGCGTGGTCCTCTATCTCGGCACCATGTTCGCGCCGATCCAGGACCGGCGCGGGCCCGGGCAGGGCTTCACCCATGAGATCGGCGATATCGTCACGATTTCGACCCCGACCCTGGGCAGCCTGACCAACCGCGTCACCACCAGCGACAAGGCGCCGGCCTGGCGCTTCGGCGCCACGCAGCTCATGCGCAATCTGGCGAAGCGCGGCCTGCTTTAGACGCGGCCAGCGTTTCAGAAGATGCCGGAATTGAGGGTCAGCTGGGCCAGCCGGTCCAGGGCCTCCGTCATGCGGGCCAGCAGGAGGGCATCGGGTGGCGCCAGCGGATCGATCCGGGCGAAAGCCTCGGCGGCGGTGCGGAAGCTGTCGATCATCGGGGCGAGCGTGGCCCTGCAGCGCTCATCCTGGAGCGCCATCATCGACGCCAGGGCGGTATTGAGGGCCTGCACGGCGCGGTCGCGCTGGGCGCTGAGCTGATCGCGATAGAAACCGAGCAGGCGGGTCCGGCCGAGATCCAAGGCCGGAAGACTGACGATGTTCGTCATGGCGGCGATCCTGAAATGAAGAGACGATGACGGTGCCGAGGGCCGGAGCGGGCAGGGGCGTTGGTTATGCGGCCCATGCCCGCTCCGTTTCCTTGGCGTCAGGCGGCGCGGATGTTGTCCAGGAACTTGCTGACCTCGCCGCGCAGCACTTCCGACTGCTTGGCAAGATCGCCCGCCGTGGACAGAACCTGGGCCGAGGCGGCTCCGGTCTGGCCGGCGGCCTGGGTCACGCCGGTGATGTTGGTCGAGACCTCGGAGGTTCCGGCCGCCGCCTGCTGCACATTGCGCGCGATCTCCTGGGTGGCGGCTCCTTGCTCCTCGACGGCCGAGGCGATGGCGGTCGCGATCTCGCTGATCTTGGTGATGGTCGAGCCGATCCCCTCGATGGCGGTCACGGCCCCGTCGGTCGCTCCCTGCATCGCCTGGATCTGGCCGGCGATCTCCTCGGTCGCCTTCGAGGTCTGGGTGGCCAGCGATTTGACCTCGGAGGCCACCACCGCGAAGCCCTTGCCGGCTTCGCCGGCACGGGCGGCCTCGATCGTGGCATTGAGCGCCAGGAGGTTGGTCTGGCTGGCGATGTCGTTGATGAGCTGCACGACATTGCCGATCTTCTGCGCGGCATCGGCGAGGCCCCTCACGGCGCCGTTGGTCCGCGTCGCTTCATCGACGGCACGGCCGGCGATCTGGGTCGATTCCGAAACGCGCCGCGTGATCTCGCTGATCGAACTGGTCAGCTCCTCGGCCGCGGCCGCCACCGTCTGGACATTGGTGGAGGCCTCTTCCGAGGCGGCCGCGACGGCGGTCGACTGGCGCGAGGTCTCTTCGGCGGTCGCCGACATGCTCTCGGCCGTCGAACGCATCTCGGTCGCCGCGGAGGCGAGGATCCCGAGCAGACCCGAGACCGATTCGTCGAAGCTCTTGATATAGCCTTCGATTGCGCGTTGGCGTGCTTCCTTGCGTTCCTGCTCCTTGGCCTGCTCGGCAGCCAGGCGGTCCATCTCGATCGCGTTCTGCTTGAAGACCTCGACGGCATCGGCCATCTGGCCGATCTCGTCCTTGCGGCCGAGGGCGGGAACCGTGATCGCCTTGTCGCCGCCGGCGAGCCTGGTCATGGCGCCGGTCATGGCGACGATGGGACGCGAAATACCCCGGCCGATCAGCCAGGCGATGACGAGACCCAGCACCAGGCCGCCGGCGCTCAGCAACGTGGACAGGGTCTTGGTGCCGGCAATCACGCCGTCGGTGTCCGTGGCGTCCTGTTCCTCGTCAGAGGCCGCATCCTTCTTGATCGCGTCGGCATCGCCCGTGATCGCCTTGACCTCGCCGGCAATGGTGACGGTGGTCAGCGATTCGAGGTTGTCGTCGAAGGTCTTGCTCTGCTGGAAGGCGTCCTCGTAGCTGGCAACCAGGGTCTTGATCTGGTCGACCTCGCTGCGAAGCGCAGGCGTCAGCGTCAGCTTGTCCAGATCCTCCAGGCTTTTCTTGACGCCCTGGAAGGCCTCCTCGGCCGCCTGGGCGTTGGACGATTCATGGCGGTCCAGCATCAGGTTCGCGTAGAGCCGGGCCTTCATCATCTCGAGCAGCGCGGTGCTGGCGAGGACCGAGGCGGCGCTATTGCCGTCCTGGCTCGCCTGCCGGCCGACATCGACGAAGTCGTCGGCGAGCTTCGGGCCTTCGACGTCGAGAACGTCGGTCGCAATGTGGGTCCGCTGCGTCTCGATATCGACGACCTTGTCGAAATCCGTCACCAGGTCCTTGAGCGACGTTCCGATGCCCTGGATGTCCTGCTTCTGCGCGTCGTCGATCGCTTCGCTGCTGCCCGTCGCGATGTCGTCCTCGAGCTGCTTCTCGATCTCGTGGGTGGCGTCGGCGTCGGCGGCATCGCCGGTCTCGACGAACATCTCGACATGGCGGCGCAGATCGGTGAGGTTGCGCTCGATCGTCTGGGCATCCGATGCGATGTTGACGACGTCGGTGTAGTTGGCGAACTCGGTCGCGACCCTGCTGAAGCCGAAGAATCCCACCAGTGCAATTGCGGCGAGGATCGCCAGTACGCAGAGAAACCCGAGGATCACCCGGGTGCGGATTTTCATGTTCGCAAGGAAATTGCCGCGGCCCGGGAGGCTCGCAGCGGTGATGGCCGTCATTTTTCTCTCCTCTAACGCCGCGGATGCGGCGGCCTTGTCGCGGGTGATGTTTCCCCGTCGTTTGAAGCGCCCTCCAGAGGCACTACAACCTATACGGGAATTTCATAAAAATTGACTCGTATTGCGAGTCTCGGCGACAAAGATTGAGAAGATGTGGATAAGTCTTCTATCCTTTCGGATAGGAATTTGGCGGTGATTTCTGGGCGATCTATATCTAAGGGTGTAGTTTTCGGTCGAAAACTGCCATGGCCTTGGGGATCGACCGGTGCAAAGGACAACGCGGAATTGCCCTACTCCAAATTTGATCGTCTGCCGTGGAGCTGCGGTCCAAGCAGCTGGGCGAAACCTTATAGGAACTTAAGCCTACAAGTCGCCCGGCGACCGGCGCCGATCCTGCCTCGGGCTCCGTGCGGGTGGGCCGCCTTCCGGGCCCGTGCCACGCCGCTTTTGCAGCGCCCCGGAACAGGAAAATTCCCAGTAATTTCAATCCTCAAAAGGCTCTCGACTTTGACCGGTCCGCTGCACATGATGGGCGCCCATTGATTGGGCGGCCAACGGGCCGGTTGCAGGGAGGAATGAAGGATGCGGACAGTCGCCGCCGTGCGCGCGCAGGAGATCAACCCGGCTCGGCTGACGGGGCTCTACCGCAGGGAATTCGAGCTCTGCCAGGTGAAATCTGGCGAGACCGTCGTGGTGCTGACCGATCTGGCGGCGCGGCGCGAATATGTTGAGGCCGCCTTCGCCGCGGCCGACGATCTCGGCGCCGACATCTATGAGATCTGCGTGAACGCGATCCCCTCCTGGACCAAGGTCGGGGTGCCGACGGTCGGCAAATGCAAGGGTACGCTCGACGCGATCCGCCAGGCCGACATCCTGGTCTGCCTCCATATCCCGCTCTTCACTGCCTGGCTCAAGGAGGTGATGAATGGCGGCACGCGCGTGCTGATGATCATCGACGCGCCGGACGATCTGGAACAGCTCCTGGCGCCGAAGGGTCTGAAGGAGGCGGTCAAGCATGCCCATGGCCGCCTCGCCCAGGCGCGCGAGATGCGCATCCTCAGCGACGCCGGCACCGATCTCACGGTCAAATGCGGCGAATATCCGGTGATGAGCCAGTGGGGCTATGCCGACGAGCCCGGTCATTTCGATCATTGGGGCGGCGGGCATGTCCATACCTTCCCGAACGAGGGGACGGCGAACGGCACCGTGGTGGTGCAGCCGGGCGACATCGTCGTGCTGCCCTATTGCCGCTATGTGCAGGACCCGATCCGGCTCGAGATCCGCGACGGCTTCATCCGCAAGATCGAAGGCGGGCTCGACGCCAAGCTGATGAATGACTGGCTCGAGGACAACCGCGCGCATCCCGGCGACATGGACGGCCACGCCGTCTCGCATCTGGGCTGGGGTCTCAATCCGCAGGCGCGTTGGTACAATATCGCGCTCAATGGCGACGCGCCGGAACGCAGCCATGCCAGTGCCCGCACCTTCCCTGGCAACTTCCTGTTCTCGACCGGGCCAAACACGCAGGGAGGCGGCAAGCGCAGGACCAAGGGCCATTACGACGTGCCGATGCGCGACTGCACCGTGCTGCTCGACAACGCCACGGTCATCGAGCGCGGCAAGTTCGTCGATCCCGCCATGATCGTTCAGCGCGAAACGCGCTGAACCGGGCTTCGCTGGGGTTGGGCGCGAGGCCGGCGACGGCGATCGAAGGGATCGGGGTGGGCTAGGGTCATGAAGATCGAGGATGGGTTCACCGTGCGCGCGTCGCGCGACCGGGTCTGGGCCTTCATTACCGACCCCGAGCAGGTCGGCCCCTGCATTCCCGGCTGCACCGGCATCCAGGTGACGGGGCCGAACAGCTATAAGGCCGGCGTTCGCGTCGCCATCGGTCCGATCAAGGCCGAGTTCAAGCTCGATGTGCAGGTCGAGGAGCAGGTTCCGCCGAACTATCTGCGCTCCCTGACGAAGGGCGAAGAGGGGAGCCGCGCCTCCATGCTCCAGGCCAAGACGCTGCTGGAGCTGCAGGAGCCGGAGCCCGGCGTCACGGAAGTCCGCTACAGCACCGAGATTTCGATCGTGGGTCGGCTCGGCAAGTTCGGGTTGGGTGTGATGAAGAAGAAGGCCGAGGGCATCGGCGGCGATTTCGTGAAGACCATGCGCGAGAGGCTCGAGCCCGCCGCATGAGCGCACCTCTGCTCCATATGCCGGACAGCCTGAAAGAGGCGGCCCGCCTGCTGGCGGCGGATCCCGAAGCGAAATGCCTCGCCGGCGGCGCCACCCTCGTCGCGATGATGAATGCCGGGCTGGTGCAGCCCAGCGCCCTTGTCAGCCTGCGCAAGATCGAGGGGCTGGCGGGCATCGAGCGCCGGGCCGACGGTTCGGTTCGGATCGGTGCGATGACGCGCCACCGCATCACGGCGAATTCGTCCGAGCTCGCGGCCGGCCAGACGGTCGTGAAGCAGGCGGCCTCCGTGATCGCCAATCCGCCGGTGCGCAATATGGGGACGATGGGCGGCTCGATCGCCTTCGCCGATCCGGGTGCCGATTATCCGCCGGCCCTGGTCGCCGCCGATGCGGAGATCGAGCTCCTCGGCGGCGGCGGCACGCGGCGCCTCAAGGCGGCCGAGTTCTTCACCGACTGGTATCAGACGGCGCTGGAGCCGGGCGAGCTGGTCGCGGCGATCCACTTGCCCGCCGGCGATGCGCGGGCCATCGGTCATTACGACAAGCTGGCGCGGGTCGAGGGCGATTACGCGACGGCCTCGGTCGCGGTGGTGCTGACCCTCGCGGGCGGCATTTGCACCGGGATCGCGATCGCGGTCGGCGCCTGCGGGCCGAAGCCGGTGCGGTTGGCCGAGGCCGAGCGCAAGCTCATCGGCAGCGAGCTCGACGATGCCTCGCTCGCCGCGGCGGGTGTACTCCTGGCGGACGCCGCCGATCCTGTCGACGATGTCCGCGCCAGCGCCGATTACCGGCGCCTCGTGATTCCGCGCCTGGTTCGCCGGGCGGTGCGTGCGGCGAGGGCGCTGGCCCGATGACCGACATCGCCGTCACCTTGAAGGTCAATGGCCGTGACCGGACCTGCCTTGTTCCGGCCGACGAGACCCTGCTCGAGACCCTGCGCGTGCGGCTCGGCCTGACCGGCGCCAAGCGCGGCTGCAATCAGGGTGTCTGCGGCGCCTGCACCGTACTGATCGAGGGTCAGCCCGTGCGCGGCTGCCTCTCGCTCTCGGCCAATTGCGACGGCAGTGCCGTCACCACGATCGAGGGCCTCGCCAAGGGCCGGGCCCTGGCGCCGATCCAACGGGCCTTCGCCGACGCCGGCGCCGTGCAATGCGGTTTCTGTTCCGCCGGCATGATGCTGGCGGCGACGGCACTCGTCGCGGAGCATCCGAAGGCCACGGTCGACGAGATCAGGGCCGGGCTTGCCGGCAATCTTTGCCGCTGCTCGGGCTATCGCAAGATCGTCGAAGCCGTTTTGTCGGTCGTGACGGAAGGTGCGCCATGAGCGAGCCCGCCATGGCCGTGGGCCTGAGCCTGCCCAAGCTCGAGACGCTCGAGAAGGTGACGGGCCGCGCGCAATATATCGCCGACATGTCGCGACCGGGCATGCTGCATGGCGCGATCCTGCAGAGCCCCTACGCCCATGCGCGCATTCTCCGGTATGACACCAGCGCGGCGCTGGCGCTGCCGGGGGTCCATGCGGTCGTGACCGGCGACGATTTCGGCGAGCATCGCATGGGGGCCTTCGTCAAGGACGAGACCGCCATCGCCAAGGCCAAGGTGCGCTATGTCGGCGAGCCGGTCGCGGCGGTCGCGGCCGACGACGAGGCGACCGCGCGCCAGGCCTGCCAGTTGATCGACGTCGACTACGAAGAGCTGCCCGCGATCCTGACGGTCGAGGAGGCGCTGGCGCCCGATGCGGCGATCATCCATGAGGGACTCGCCGATTATTTCAAGGTGTTCTCGGCCATCTCCAAGGGCAATTCGCTCTCCTATACCGAGATCAAGGAAGGCGACATCGAGCAGGGCTGGCGCGAGAGCGACCTGATCTTCGAGAGCATCTTCGAGACACCGGCCCAGGCCCATCTCGCGATAGAGCCCTGCGGCGCGCTGGCGGAGACCGACGCGCAAGGGCGCGTCACGCTCTGGTCTGCGAACCAGTCGGTGTTCCGGGTCCAGGCCAATGTCTGCGAATCGCTGGGCCTGCCGATGTCGAAGCTGCGCTGCGTGACTCCGCGCATCGGCGGCGGTTTCGGCAACAAGATGGAAGCCCATATCCAGCCGATCGCGGTCAAGCTCGCGATGGTCACCGGCCGGCCGGTCAAGATGATCCTCACCCGCGAGGAGGATTTCCAGATGGTGCGGGTGCGCCATCCGGCGAAGATCCGCGTCAAGACCGGTGTCAAGCGCGACGGCACGCTGGTCGCGCGCGAATGCGAGCTCCATCTCGACGGCGGCGCCTTCGGCGACGACAGCCCGGGCGTGCTGGGCTATGCGCTGCTGATGTCGCGCGGGCCCTATCGCATCCCGCATGCGCGCGTCCACGGCCACGTCGTCTATACCAACAAGCTGCGCTCCGGGGCCTTCCGCGGCTTCGGCAATCCGCAAGTCTCGTTCGGGACCGAGACGCAGCTCGACGAGATCGCCGAGGCGCTGGGCCTGGATCCGATCGAGCTTCGGCTCAAGAACATGATGAAGCCGGGCGATCATTGGCTGGGTGGGCAGCGGGTCGATTCCAATGGCTTGGCGGACTGCATCGAGGCGGTGCGAAAGGCTTCGGGCTGGGACCGGCGCCAGGCGCTGCCGGCGCCGCCGGAGGGAAAGCGGCGCGGCTTCGGCTTTGCCGTCGCCGGTCATATCAGCGGATTGCTCGGCACCGGCGCCATCGTGCGGCTGCTCGAGGACGGCTCGGTCGTGCTCAATACCGGGGCGGTCGATATCGGGCAGGGGTCGGATACCGTCCTGACGCAGATGTGCGCCGAGGTGCTCAAGATCCCGATGGAACAAGTCTCGACCGCGTCGCCCGACACCGACGGCTCGCCTTATAACTGGGGCACGACCGCGAGCCGCGTCACCTACACCACGGGCCGTGCCGTGGTGGCGGCCTCGCGTGAGGTCGAGCGCCAGATCAAGGAGCAGGCGGCCGACATCTTCGAATGCAGCGTGGAGGATCTGGAGCTGCGGCCCGGCGGCCGCGTGGGCATCAAGGGTGTTCAGGCCAAGGAGCTGCCCTTCCTCGTGGTGTCGGCCCGCGCCCACTGGCGCAAAGGCGGACCCATCGTCGGCAGCAACACGCTGGTCTACGACACCCCGACGGTCGATCCCAAGCGGGCGATCGCGCTCGGTCTGCCCTTCGCGCAGATCGGCGTCTACAGTTTCGCCGCTCTGGTGACGGAGGTCGAGATCGACGAGGCCACAGGCCAGACCGAGGTCAAGCGCCTCTGGACCGCGGTCGATGTGGGCAAGGCGATCAACCCGCGCCAGGTCGAAGGCCAGATCGAGGGCGGGGTAGTGCAGGGGATCGGCTTCGCGCTCATCGAGGAAGTGGTCTGGGACGGGGCGCGCCTCGCGAACCCCACCCTCATGGACTACAAGATCCCCGGGACGATGGACATTCCCTACGAGCTCCATTCGATCATCGTCGAGCATGCGCAGGGCGACGGGCCGTTCGGCGCGAAGGGCGTCGGCGAGATCTCGCTGGTGCCGGTGCCCTGCGCCATCGCCAATGCGATCCACGACGCCGCGGGTGTGCGGCTGCGGCGCCTGCCGATGAATGCCGAGCGCGTCCTGCGCGCCTGCCTGGCCAAGGAAGACGGGGCGAAGGAGGACGGCCTTGCGCATTGAGGATTATCCGCCGCAGGAGCCCTTCTCCGAGGTCGGCAAGCGCTACCATGACGAGGCGATGCGGCTGGGGGCCGGGATCGTCGGCGAGGATCATCGTTATGGCGAGGATCCCTATCAGGGCGTGGCCCTCTACCGCCCGGCCAAGCCGAACGGTCGGGTGCTGGCCTTCCTCCATGGCGGCGGCTGGACCAACGGCTACAAGGAGTGGATGGCCTTCATGGCGCCGGCCTTCACCGCGGCCGGCTATCTCTTCGCCTCGATCGGCTATCGCCTTGCGCCGCAGCATGTTTTTCCCGCCGGTGTCGATGACGCCGCGGCCGGTTTCGCCTGGGTCTGGCGGGAAAGCGGCGGCAAGCCGATCTTCATCGGCGGCCATTCCGCCGGCGGTCATTACGCCAGCCTGCTGGCCGTGACCCGGGACTGGCAGGGCCGGCTGGGCATAGCGGGCGATGCGATCCGCGGCTGCCTGCCGATCTCGGGCGTTTACGATTTTGCGGCCGGGTCCGGCCTCGCCATGCGGCCCCGGTTCCTGGGGACCGGCGATACCGAACGGGCGGCCAGCCCGATCCATCGGATCGACGGGCGCCCGCGACCCTTCTTCATGGCGCATGGCGAGCGCGACTTTCCGCATCTGATCCGGCAAGCTGAGGCCATGGAGGCCGCCTTGAAGGCAGCCGGGGCCGAGGTTTCGCGGATCGTGCTGCCGGGCCGCGACCATTTTACCGCCAGCTATGCGGGCGGCGAACCCGACGGCCCGTGGGTGCCGGCGGCCATCGACTGGATGAACAAGCAACCATAAAGACGACAGGGGAGGCGAAGACGATGTTGAAGAAATGGATGGGAGCGGCCCTCGCGGTGGCGGGTCTCGCTCTTGCCGGTATGGCGACGGCCCAGGCGGCCGAGCCGGTCCGGATCGGATTCTCGATCGCGCAGACCGGCCTGTTCGCGGCCGCCGCGCCCTCGCAGCTCAATGCCTACGAGTTGTGGAAGGAGCAGGTGAATGCGGCGGGCGGGCTCGATGTCGGCGGCACCAAGCGGCCGATCGAGTTCGTCATGTATGACGACCAGTCCAATCCAGACCAGACCGTGCGCATCTATGAGAAGCTGATCACCGAGGACAAGGTCGATCTCCTGCTCGCCCCCTGGGGCACGCCGATGCATTTCGCGATCGCGGGCGTGCTGGAGAAGTACCAGTTCCCGGTCGTCGGCAACTCCGCCGCCTCGGTGCAGCTGCGCGACCTCAAGCCCGGCAATATCTGGTTCCCGACCTCGGCCATCCCCGACCGGATGGCGGAGGAGTTGGCCAAGATGCTGACGGCCAACGGCGCCAAGACCGCCGCCGTCATCACCAACCAGCTGCCCTTCTCGCTGGAGATCAAGCAGTTCCTGATCCCGGCCCTCGACAAGGCCGGCATCAAAGTCGCCGTCAATGACGAGTATCCGCCCGACGTGAAGGACATGACGGCGCTGCTTGGCAAAGTGAAGGCCGCCAACCCGGACGCGGTGCTGGCGCTCTCCTATCCGAACGATTCGATTCTCTATATGAACCAGGCCAAGGAAGTCGGCATCAAGGCGCCGTTCCAGTTCGTGCTGGTGGGCCCGACCATCGACTTCTTCGGCAAGATGTTCGGCAAGGATCTGGACGGCATAGTCACCATCGGCCATTGGACCCCGGCCAAGGCCGATTGGCCGAAGGCGAAACCCTTCTTCGACGCCTATGTGGCGAAGTTCAACGCCAATCCGGACTATCTGGATTCCGCGCTCGCCTACATGTCCTGCGAAATCCTGCAGCAGGCGGTGGCGACGGCAGGCCTCGACAAGGCCAAGATCCGCGAAGCGATCTCGACCATGACCTTCGACACGATCAACGGCCCGGTGAAGTTCGAGGGCGTTCAAAACGTGACCACGCCGACCTCGTTCCTGCAGTTCCAGGACGGCAAGGCGCAGCTGGTGTGGCCGCCGGAAGCGGCGACCGCGCCCTACAAGCCGCGCAGCTGATCGCCTGAGAACCGAAGGGCGCGGGAGAAGCGGGCGACCGCCTCTCCCGCGCCGCTTCGTTTGTGACCCTCCATACCGGCGAGATCTCGAGCCTTGGATCTGCTGCTCTCTCCCCAGCTCCTGGCGGCCGCGCTGATCGCGGGCGCGCTTTATGCGCTGGTGGCGCTGGGCCTGAACCTGATCTACGGCACCATGCGCCTCCTGAACGTGGCCCATGGCGAGCTGGTGATGGTCGGAAGCTACGTTGCCTCCTGGTCCTTCAGCCTGCTGGGGCTGGGACCCTGGCCGGCGCTGGTTCTCTCGCCGGTCGCGGCAGGCCTCCTGGGTTATGGCCTCTATCGCGGTCTGTTCCGCCGGCTGCTCGCGAACCCCGCTTTGTCCCAACGCATCGAGGCCAATTCGCTGCTGCTGTTCTTCGGCATCTCCATCATCCTGCAGAACCTGGTCTCTCTGCTCTTCACGGCGACGCCGCGCGGCTATCAGCCCTTCGGCGGCGCCGTGATCGATCTGGGCGTCGCCTCGGTCACGGGCGGGCGGCTGCTGGTCCTCGTCGTTGCCGGCATCGTGACCGTCGCCGCCATGCTGCTGCTGCGTTTCAACACGGTGGGCCTCGCGGTCAAGGCGCTGATTCAGAATCGCGAGGCGGCCAGCCTGGCCGGGATCGATACCGAGAAGCTGGAGCGCTGGAGCTTCATCGCGGGCTTCGCGGTCGCCGGTCTTGCCGGCGCGCTCGTCAGCATGGTGGAGCAGGTCTCGCCCTTCATGGGCTTCCCCTACATGATCGCCGCCTTCGTCATCATCATCCTGGGCGGGCTCGGCAATCTGACCGGGAGCCTGATCGGCGGACTGATCCTGGGGCTGCTCGAGACCTACGGCGTGGCGCTGACCTCGCCCAACTACCGGTCGATCCTGGTCTATGGCGTCTTCATCGCGGTGCTGCTGATCCGTCCGCAAGGCCTCCTGGGCCGGACCCGGATCGTGCGATGAAGCCGTTCTCCAGCCTGTTGCCGATCCTCTTTTTCGCGGGCATGGCGATCCTGCCGCTTCTGGCCGGCGACTATTATCAGGGCGTCGGCTTCCAGCTGCTGATGTGGATCGCGCTGACCCAGAGCTGGGTGCTGCTCTCCGGCTTCACCGGCTACATCTCCCTCGGCCATGCCGTGTTCTACGGGCTGGGCGGTTATCTCACCGTGCTCACCTGGCATATCGTTCCGCTGCCGCTCGCGATCCCGCTCTCCGGTCTCGTGGCCGCCCTGTTCGCAGGCCTGATCGGCTATCCCGTCATGCGCGTGCGCGGGCCCTATTTCGTGATCCTGACGTTCGGCCTCGCGGAGCTGGTCAAATACATCGTGATCAATGTCGAGGCGGCCCTGGGAAAATTCGGGCGGCTGATGATGGGGGCGCCGGGCCTGTCGACGCTCTATTGGGTGATGCTGGCGCTCGCGGTCGCAGCGACATTGCTGGTGGTCCTGGTCGGCCGCTCGCGCTTCGGTGCGGGCCTGCGGGCGATCCGCGAGGACGAGCCGGCCGCGGAGACCGTGGGCGTGCCGACCGCGCGCTATAAGCTCGGGGCCTATGCGCTTTCCGCCGCCATTCCCGGCATGGTGGGCGGGCTGGCGGCGCTGCGGACCAGCTATTTCGAGCCCCAGCAGATCTTCAGCCCGACCATCTCCTTCACCGTCGTGACGATGGCGATGATCGGCGGCAGCGACCGCGCCCGCGGTCCCCTGATGGGCGCCTTGTTCCTGGTGCTGCTGTCGGAGCTGCTTTGGGCCAATCTGGCCGAGCTCTACATGATCATCCTGGGGCTGCTGCTGATCGGCTTCGTGCTGTTCGCGCCGTCGGGGATCGACGGGCTGTTGCGGCGGAGGTTCGGGCGATGAGCCTGCTCGAGCTTCAAGCCGTGGGAAAACGCTTCGGCGGGCTCAAGGCCCTCGACGATGTGAGCTTCACGATCGACAGCGGCGAAATGGTCGGTCTCATGGGCGCCAACGGTGCCGGCAAGACCACGCTCTTCAGCCTCGTCGCCGGCAATGAGCGGCCCAGCGCCGGCGAGATCCGGCTCGACGGTCGATCGCTCGTCGGCCGTCGTGCCGATCAGGTGGCGGCGCGCGGCATCGCGCGCACCTTCCAGATCGTGCGGCCCTTCCGCGGCCTCACCGTTCGCGAGAATGCCCGCATCGGAGCCCTGTTCGGCTCCGCCGAACGGCGGCCGGACGCGGCGGACGAGTTCGCACTGTCGATCCTGGCCGATGTCGGCCTGGCGGATCGCGCCGACGCGCTGGCGGGGAGCCTCACCCTGGCCGGCCAGAAGCGGCTCGAGATCGCCCGCGCGCTGGCGCAACGGCCGCGCCTGCTGCTGCTCGACGAGGTTATGGCCGGCCTGACGCCGACCGAGATCGCCGACGCCATGGCCATGATCCGTCGCATCAAGGAGAAGCATGGGCTGACCGTGCTGGTGATCGAGCATGTGATGTCGGCCCTGATGGATCTCTGCCAGCGGATCATCGTACTGCATCACGGGATGAAGATCGCCGAGGGCACGCCGCAGGCGATTGCACGCGACCCCCGCGTGCTCGATGCCTATCTCGGGGTCGAGGCATGAGCGCCGTGGCGGAGAATCTGCCGGCGCAGTCTCCCTTGCTGGAGGCCCGCGATCTCGTCGCCGGCTATGGCGCGATCGAGGTGCTGCACGGCGTCTCACTGTCGGTCCTGCCCGGATCGATCACGGTCCTGCTCGGCAGCAACGGTGCCGGCAAGACCAGCCTGATGCGCACGCTTGCGGGGCTGATGGCGCCGTGGCGCGGCTCGATCCGCTTCGACGGGGAGAGCCTCGATCGGCTGGCGGCCCATGAACGGGTCGGGCGGGGGATCGCGCTCGTGCCCGAAGGCCGGATGATCTTCCCGCATCTCACGGTCGAGGAAACCCTGCGGGTGGGAGCTTACGGAGCCTGGGCGCGGCCGCATTTTGCCGAGAGCCTGGCGCGGGCCTATGCGCTGTTTCCGCGGCTGGCGGAGCGCCGGCGGCAATCGGCCGGAGCCCTCTCCGGCGGCGAGCAGCAGATGCTGGCGATCGCGCGGGCGCTCATGGCCCGGCCCCGGCTGATCCTGCTCGACGAGCCGACCTTGGGGCTGGCGCCCAAGATGGCGCGCTTCGTGTTCGATCTGGCACGGGAACTCAGGTCCGCCGGGCTGACGCTGCTCCTGGCCGAGCAGGACGTCCGGATGAGTCTCGCCATCGCCGACCAGGGTTATGTGCTGGAGAACGGCCGGATCGTCATGGCCGGCGCGGCCGGCGACCTGGCGGCCGATCCCCGGATCCGCACCAGCTATCTCGGTCTCTAGGCCGGAGCCGATCGCGCGGGGGCAATCGGCGGACAAAAGAAAACGGCAGGCCTCCGACGAGGCCTGCCGCTTCTCAGCAGACGGAGTCTATCGGTGAAACGAAGCGGTCTTAGTGCTCGTTGACCGGCAGGCCCAAAGCCTTGACCGCGCCCGTGATGGTCGCGATGCCTTCGTCATACTTGCCATGGGCGCACTCATCTTGCCCCTGCGCCAGAGACGCGCTCGCGGCGTCCGTCCCCGGAGCCTTGCCCAAAATCTGGAGGTCCCAACTCAGATCCTGCGCATAAAGCGTGCACCGGTTGTTGGGCGGAACGTTCGAGATCACGGCAGCCATCGCGCCCGTGGACAGAGCCATGCCGAGAGCGGCGGACGCGATCAGGAATTTTATCTTCATTTTTGAACTCCTCTTTTTACTGGGCGGGGATCTCAAGATTGGATCCGTAACAAATCGGCAGGATGATAGACTCTACCAGCAGCCCCGTCTCGCCCGACTCCGAAGGATACACTGTTTTTCGTTCCGAGTCAGAGGCCTCTGCAACGAGACCGGTATTCAGCTTTATCGTTAACGAATTTCTGCATCGGCCGGAAGGCCGAAATGACGGGCCTCACAAAAGCCCCCGTCGCCGACGGGGAGGGTGCGGCTGTTAACGTCCGGGGGCGATTGGCGGTTCCTGGATTCGGGTCCCTCGACATATATCGGCGTCGCTCCGCATGCCTGCTCCATGCACGCCGCCTTGTCCTTAAGCGCCAGAAACGGCACCGAAGGCGCGCCGATCGGCGGTCGAGAAGTTTGGTAATTTATTGTTATAAAATGACAATTTCAGGATACGGCAATTGCGGGCTGGGCGCGAAGGCCGGGACGCGTCATGCTGGATAGGATCGAGATCCGGCCGCCGGATGGATCGGACCATTCGCGGGGGAATTCGGGAGGAATCGGGAAGGCCGGGCAGGGGGCAATTCGTTGCGGCCCGGCATTGCCGCTCACGCCAATCGCAGGGAAATGGAGCCGCAACATGGTGGCGTACGGACGATCGCTTCGAGTGCTTGCTGGGGCCCTGGGCCTTGTTTTCGCCGTCTCCGCGACGGCGGGGGCAGGGACACTCGATGACCTCAAGAAGAACGGCACGATCAGGCTGGGCGTCCGCGAGGACACCAAGCCCTTTTCCTATATGGATGCCGACGGGACCGCGAAGGGCTATGTCGTCGATCTCTGCAACGCGGTCGTCGAGAAGCTCAAGACCGCGTACAGCCTCCCGAACCTCAAGACCGAATATGTAAAGGTCACGACCGAAACCCGCTTCAACGCCATCAGCGAGGGCAAGGTCGATCTGCTCTGCGGCCCCGATACCGTGACGCTGAAGCGCCGCGAGCAGGTGAGCTTCTCGGTCCCGGTGTTCATCACCGGCGCCGCGGTGCTCTATCGGACCGACGGTCCGAGCTCGCTGTACGATCTCAAGGACAAGAAGGTTGGCGTCAAATCGGGAACGACCACCGAAACGGTCCTCAACGGTGTCCTGAAGAAACTGGATATCGCCGCGCAGGTCGTCACCTACGACAGCTATGAGGCGGGCGCCAAGGCGCTCGGCAACAACGAGATCTCCGTCTTCTTCGGCGATCGCGGCATTCTCGTGGATCTGTTGAAATCCTCGAGCAACGACCAGCTCAAGCTCGGCGACCTCATGCTGAGCGCCGAGACTTACGCGCTGGGCCTGCGACGTAATGACGAGGATTTCCGCCTTGCGGTCGACCGCGCCCTCAGTCAGATCTACGTTTCGAAGGATCTGACCCATATCCTGCGCACGAATTTCGGCGACCGTCCTCCCGGACCGATTCTGGAATCGCTGTTTCTGGCGAGTGCGTTGCCCGATTGAGGTCGGCAGGTTTCACATCGCGATGGCATGAGGTTTTGATGACGAAGGTTGCGAGCGCGGAAAGCGCTGGTCTCTCGCGGGCCCTTTCCCGTCGTCTGTTGCTGGGCTCGATGGCGGCGGCAGGAGCGGTGGCCGTCGGCCCCCGCTTCGCCGCCGCCGACGCCCAGATGGACGCCGACGCGCTGGCGACCCTCAAGAAGCTCTATGCCTCGAACGAGGGCGCCCGCGTGCTGGGCGAAAAAGCCAAAGGCATCCTCGTCTTCCCGACGATCGCGAAAGGCGGCTTCATGATCGGCGGCGCCTATGGCGAAGGCACCTTGCTGGTCAACGGCAGGACCGCCGGCTATTACAGCTCGGCCGCCGCTTCCTACGGTCTCCAGATCGGCATTCAGCGGTTCAGCTATGCGCTGTTCATGATGACGGACAGTGCAATGCAGTACCTCAACAAATCCGATGGCTGGGAGATCGGCGTCGGTCCGACGATCGTCGTCGCCGATGAAGGATTCGCCACGAAGGCGACCACCACGACCCTGAAGGCCGAGATCTACGCCTTCATCTTCGGCCAGCAGGGCCTCATGGCCGGCCTCGGCATCGAAGGAACGAAGGTCACGCGGATCAATCGCTGAAACAGGCAAATCTCAGTAGGACCATGGATCTCAAGAGGATCGTCAAGCTCTCGCAAGGCTATTCGCGGGACTACCGTATTACCAAGGGCAAGAAGTTTCGATTGAAGGATTTCGACCCAGCCGATACGAGCGATCTGAAGGCTGCGGACAAGCCCAGGGCCAAGGAAGCACTGCAGGTCGGCATTCAGGCCTTGTCGGAATTCCAGGAGAAGCTCTATGCGCAGCAGCGGTGGGGACTGCTGCTGATCTTTCAGGCCATGGACGCCGCCGGCAAGGACGCGGCGATCAAGCATGTTCTATCCGGCCTCAACCCGCAGGGCTGCTCGGTCTCGAGCTTCAAGGCGCCCTCGACCGAGGACCTCAATCACGATTTCCTGTGGCGCTGCCAGAAGCGGCTTCCGGAACGCGGAATATTCGGCATCTTCAATCGCTCCTACTACGAGGAAGTGCTGGTGGTCCGGGTTCATCCGGAATATCTGCATCGACAGAAGATTCCGCCCAAGCTCGTCACCAAGTCGATCTGGAAGGAGCGCTTCAGGGACATCCGCAATTTCGAGAGCTTCCAGGCGCGCAACGGGTTCGTGATCCGAAAATTCTTCCTCCATGTCTCCAAGGACGAGCAGAGGCGGCGCTTCATGGAGCGCCTCGACGAGCCGGCGAAGAACTGGAAGTTCTCGACGGCCGACGTGGCGGAGCGCGAGCATTGGGATGACTATATGTCGGCCTACGAGGACATGATCCGGGGGACGGCGACCGAAGAAGCGCCCTGGTACGTCGTTCCCGCCGACAACAAATGGTTCACGCACATCATTGTCGCTGCCGCGATCATCGATGCAGTGGATTCGCTGGGCCTGGCCTATCCCGAGGTGGACGCCGACATGCGCAAGGAACTGGAAATGGCGCGGACCGCCCTCGAAGCGTCTTAACACTCCCTCGGGCGGACAAGGGTCCCCAAGGTCCGGCTGCGCTCTCCGACATTCATGGGACCGAGGGCGGCCTGGGCTGCCCCCGAGGGCCTCGCACCCTTTGCGGCTATCGCAAATGTCCGCCGCCGGTTACTCTGACAGCAGTCGGGCGGGACATGGGCCTTTGGCGGTGGCAGGGATGGCGCCTCGCATTGTCGTGATGCTCGCCTTGGCGGGAGCGCTCTGTCTCTGCGTCTTTTCCGGCGCCGCGTCGGCGCAGACGCTGGATCGAATCGCCGCGAGCCAGACCATCCATATCGGCTTCATTCCCGATCAGGCGCCTTTCGCGATCCCGAACGCGGACGGACCGCCCACCGGCTATGCGATCGATCTCTGCAACCGGGTCGTGACCAGGATCCGGGGGATCGTTCCCGGGATCGCCGTCAGCTATGTCGAGACCAGCCTGACCGATGCCTTCGACGCGGTCGCGGCGGGCCGGATCGATCTTCTCTGCGGCGCGGTCACGGCGACGCTGGGGCGTCGCGAAACCGTGGATTTTTCCGAACCGATCTTCGTCACCGGCGCGAGTGCCCTGCTGCGAACCGATTCACCGCGCGATCTTCGCGAACTGTTTCTGGGAGAGCGGACCATCAGCCCGCCGCGGTCTTTGGAGATGCGCTCTTTTCAGACCAGCCATGTCGGCGTTCGTGCGGACACGACCACGGAAACGCTGCTGCGCCGCGCGGTCAGCGACGGCGGCTATTCGGCGACGGTCGTCCGCTACCCGACGCATGAGGAGGGATTGGCGGCGCTCGAGGCGCGGGAAATCGACGCCTATTTCGCCGACCGCGCTCTCCTGATCGGCTTGCTGAACCGGGCGCAGCACCCGTCGCGCCTCGTCCTCGGCACCCGTCTCCTCACGCAGGAGGCGTATGGCATCGCCATGGCGCGAGGCGACGCGGATCTCAGGCTCCTGGTGGATCGCGTTTTGAGCGCCTTTTATGCGACTCCGGATTTCGCGCTGCTTTTGGCGACCTATTTCGGCGACAAATCGGCCGAGTTTCAATTGCAGATCAAGGCTTCGGCAATGCCGGAGTGAACGGACGGAGCGGGGGTGGGGCTGCATGTCGTCCAACGCGAGGCAGATCGGGCTGTTCCCCGCGACCATGCTGGTCGCCGGCAACATGATCGGCGCCGGCATCTTCATGATGCCGACGGTGATGGCGAGCATCGGCGGCATCGCCACGCTGGGTTGGCTGGTGACGGCGCCCGGCGCCTTCATCATGGGCTATATGTTCGCGCGGCTGGGTCAGGTGCGGCCGAAGGCCGGCGGGCCCTATGCCTATGCGCGCGAGGGGTTGGGCGACTTCGCCGGCTTTCAGTGCAATCTTCTCTACTGGTTCTCGAACGTCATCGCGAACATCGCGATCGCCACCTCGATCACCGGCTATATGGCGGTGTTCCTGCCGGTGCTGCGCGAGCCCCTGCTCGGCGCCTGCTGCACCGTGCTGATGGTCTGGCTCTCGGCGGTCCTGAACATGATCGGGCCGCGGCTGGTGACGCGGTTCGAGACCGTCACCACCCTGCTGGGCATCGGCCCCATCGCTCTCGTCGGGATCGGCGGGTGGTTCGTCTTCGATCCCGAGCTGTTCCGGGCGGGCTGGAACCCGACGGGAATGAGCGCGGGAAGCGCGATCTCGTCGGCCGTCTCGATCATGTTCTGGTCTTTCATGGGTGTCGAAAGCGCGTCGGTCGCGGCGGCCGTGGTGAAGGACCCCGAGAAGAACGTCGGACGGGCGACCCTGCTCGGCGTGGTGATCGCCGCGGTGGTTTATGTTCTCAGCACCACCGCGATCATGGGCATGATCCCGAACGACGAGCTGCGCCATTCGACTGCTCCCTTCGCCGACGCGGCGATGCGGGCGCTCGGACCCGTCGGCGCCGTGGTCATCACGATCTGCGCGATCGTCAAGGCCTCGGGCTGCCTCGGCGGCTGGACGCTGATCAATGCCGAGACGGCGCTGGCGACGGCGCGCGACGGGCTGTTCCCCGCGATGTTCGCCCGAACCGATTCGCGTGGCGTGCCGGTCCGCGGGCTGATCATCGTCTCCATCATCATGAGTGCGATCATCTTCCTGACGGTGTCGCCCACGATCGGCGAGACCTTCATGGTGCTGGCCGACATCGCCGTGCTGCTGGTGCTGACGCCCTATATTTTTGCCGCCGTGTCGGTGTCGTATTACGTGCAGCAGAAGATCGTGGCCCGCCCGCTGGTCTGGGTGGCGCTCATCACGATCGCCTATTGCCTCGGCGTGATCGTGGTATCGGCGGGCACCGCCGTGGCGGTCAGCATGGCCTTGGGCCTGGCGACGGCGCCGCTGTTCCGCGTCTTTCTCGCCTTCACGGAACGCGGCAACAAGGCCAAGGCAATCGCGCTCGTCGACTGAGCGGCGGCTGGCGCCCTTCTCCTGGGCCCCGGCCGCTACTCCTCGCGCAGCCTATTGAGATGCAACGCGAAAAGGCGTTGGCACCGCTTCGTTGCGCATGCTGGCGCGGGGTGTTGGAGATTCTGACCAGATAACGTCCGGCCGCGCTCCCGGCGGCATCCTTGACATACGTCAATGTGCCAACCTGCCCGCGATGAGAATATTTTCGCATATTGCCCGCCCCCGGCCGAGGAGTCGGGAGCGAGATTGTCGGGCATCATTGGAGAGGTGCGTCGTATGAGCGCAAAGGCGACATTCAAGCGTAGATCGCGTTCTCCAGCAGCCCGAAAAAAGCCGGCTGCTTCGATATCGAAGCAGAAGAAGGAGAAGGCCCAATCTACCTTTCTCGCATTGAAGAGTTTGGGTGCCGAAAGCGGCAGGTCCACGTCCATCGGTGCGAATGGAAATGCCGGAGAGGTTTCACGGCGCGACGCTGGCGCCGCCGAACCGAAACTCGCCAGCCCCGACCTCCCCTCGGTCCAGATGCTGGCGGCCGGCAAGGCCCTGCGAGATCGGGTGCCTCGCCAGATCCATGGAACGTGGAAACGCAACAAGGAAAAGGTGGATGTGCTCGCGATCCTGCGCGCCTCGGACAAGGGCCGGATAAAGCATCTGCTCCCGATTCGCTACGGGCGAATGCTTCAGTCGCCCTTCACCTTCTACCGTGGTTCCGCGGCCCTGATGGCCGCCGACTTGGCGAACACACCGACCACCGGGATTCGAGTACAGGGCTGCGGAGATTGCCATCTGCTGAATTTCGGCGGCTTCGCGACGCCCGAGCGCAACATCCTGCTGGACATCAATGATTTCGACGAAACGTTACCGGCGCCGTGGGAGTGGGACGTCAAGCGGCTGGTTGCGTCCTTCGTTCTCGCCGCCCGAAGCCAAGGCCTGTCAGAATCCGATGCCCGCGACATGGCAGTTGGATGCGCACGCAGCTATCGGAAGCGCCTGCGCGAATATGCCGGGATGAGTCCTCTCGAGGTTTGGTATTCCCGCATCACCGTTGAGGACTTGGTAGCGGCGGCTCCGGCCTCGACCCGCCAGCGCTTTGAAGGACGCCTCCGGAAACGGATGGCCACGGAGATCGAGAAGAGCTCGGCGGAGATGGCCTATCCGCAACTCGCTGGGATGGTCAGCGGCAAGATCCGCATTCACGACGCTCCTCCCCTGATCTTCCATCCAGGGGCCGACACTGGCGGGATCAGCGTGGAGGAGTTCCGATCGCGCGTGGAAGAGGGCCTGAAGGTCTATCGAGAGACGCTGTCGGATGATCGGCGGGAGTTGCTCGATCAATATCGCCTGGTGGACGCAGCCATAAAAGTCGTGGGGATCGGAAGCGTCGGAACCCATTGCTTCATCCTCCTGATGATGTCGGCCAATAACGACCCTCTGTTCCTGCAGATCAAGGAAGCCAGGCAATCCGTGCTCGAGCCCTACGCGGGCAAGAGCGCCTATCTGCACCCGGGTCAAAGAGTGGTTGTGGGGCAGAGGCTGATGCAGCCCGCGACGGACGTGTTCATGGGCTGGGCGACGGGCCGGGGAGGTCGACACTTCTATGTAAGGCAATTGCGCGACGCAAAGATCAAGCCGATGGTGGAAGCCATGGATACGGAGGTGATGAGCTTCTTCGCCAAGATGTGCGGGTGGGGCCTGGCCCGAGCCCACGCCAAGAGCGGTACCCAAGAACTGGTCATCAGCGGATATCTGGGCTCGCAGGACAATTTCGACGAAGCAATGGGCAGCTTCGCCGTCGCTTATGCCGACCAGGCGGAGCGCGACCATGCGACCCTGAAGGCTGCCGTCCGAGCCGGCAAGATCGAAGTTCATATAGAGTCCTAGGCTTAAATGCATTGGGGGGAGGCATGAATCCGAGCAGTCGCGGCAGGGTGGCGTTCGCGCCTCAAGTCGTTGTCGCCACATCACTCTTCGTGATCGCCATGATGACCCCCGCGATCGCGCAGGCCGCCACGGACGCGGCCGCCGACCAGCCGATCATCAGCACGCGCAAGATCTTCATGATGCTGTTCCTGATGCTGGGCCCGCTCAAGATTCTGGTGCCTTTCGTCAATATGACGAAGGGCGCCGATGCTGCCTTCCGACGCCGCCTCGCAACCCGCGCCATCCTGCTGTCGGCGGCGGCGCTGGTGGTGGCTGGATCGCTCGGGCGCAGCTTCATCGAGAACTTCAATATATCGGTGCCGGTATTGGCGTTGACCGGCGGGATCATCCTCTTCCTGGTCGCGCTTCAAACCGTATTACAGCAGACCTCGGGCGCGCCTCGCCTTCCTCAAGGCGAGCCCCAGCAAGGGCTGCATCTCGCCTTTAGCCCGCTGGCTTTCCCCACTATCGTCACGCCCTACGGCATTGCCGCTGTGATCGTCTTCGCGGCACTGCTGCAGGACTATGACGCCAAGCTGATGCTGGCTGGTGCGGTCCTGCTGATTCTCGTCTTGGACTGGCTTGCCATGTTGTTCGCCGAGACCGTCCTGAAATGGGCGGGGCCCGCTCTGCTGCTCTTCGCCGTAGTGCTCGGCGTCACGCAGATCGCGTTAGGGCTGCAGGTGATCATGCACAGCCTGGCCACCATCGGCGTGTATGTCGAGCGCGTGAACTGAGCGGCATCGATGCGCGAGATTCCCGTCGTCACTCCCCTTGCACGGAGACTGGGATGATCACCCGCTGCGGCCGGAAGGCTGTCTTCAGCATGTTCGTCGTACTGACGCTCTATGGTTGCAGCAGCATGGGGCCGGGCACCGTTCCGCGCGACCGCGTCGACTACTCCAACGCGCTGTCGGATTCCTGGAAGGACCAGATGTTGCTCAACATCGTGCGGCTGCGTTATGCCGATACACCGACCTTCATGGATGTGTCGTCGGTCATCGCCGCCTACACGATCCAGGTTGCGGGCAGCGCGGGCGCGGCCGGGAACATTGGCGTCTCGAGCAATTCGACCACGCTTCCGAACGCCACCGCGTCCGTAGGCGTCGTCGGAGGCTACAACGACCGTCCGACCATCTCCTACACCCCGCTCACCGGGCAAAAATTCGCCAAGAGCCTGTTGCAGCCAATTCCACCGGAAGCGATCTTTTCCTTGATCTCGGCGGGCTACCCCGCCGATGTCGTGCTGCTTACAACGGTGCGGGCGCTCAATGGCGTTTATAACCGGACGGCGTCGGGAGGTACGCGGCGGCCGAGCGACCCGGCGTTCTTTCCCCTGATCGACGCCTTGCGGCGGATCCAGGCCTCGCGCGCCTTCAGCATTCGCATCGAGAAGCGCAATGACGACCAAGTGGCGATCGGAACCTTCGCGTCGAGACCGCTGGACCCCGAGGTCCAGCGGGACGTCGATTTCGTCAGGAAGACGCTCAACCTGCATGCCGACAATGGCGAGATGACCCTCGAGTACGGCGCCTTGCAACGCGATCCAAGCGAACTGGCCGTGCTCTCGCGATCCATGATCGAGGTGATGAACGAGATGTCCGCCGATATCGAAGTGCCGGCCGGCGATGTGTCGAGCGGCCGCACCTATGCGTCGGCCCAATTGGCCGCTGACGCGTCTCCCTACGACCAACCCCGTGTCAGGATTCATTCCGGGATGAAGCCGCCGAGCGACGCCTTTACCGCGGTGCACTATCGAGACACCTGGTATTGGATTTCGGACCAGGACTTCACGTCGAAGCGTTCATTGACCTTCCTGCTGCTGTTCTTCGCGTTGGCGGAAACAGGCGTGGTACCGGAAGCGCCGGTTTTGACGATTCCGGTCCAGTAGCGCTTGGCGCGGGGTGCCCGAGTGGGTTGTTCATTGATTCTATCGCCGAGAAAGAGTGGGAAAATGCAAGCGTGGCGACGAGCCGCGATGTGGTGCGGCGCTGCGGTCATGTTGCTTGCGATGATGCCGAGCAGCCCCGTCCGCGCGCAGGATCAGGGGACGGAGGTTCGCGCGCTTACCATTGTCGCGCCTCCCTTCGTCATCAAGCAAGGCGACGAGTTGACAGGCTTCTGCGTCGATCTTTGGAACGAGGTGGCGACGCGGTTGAACCTCAAGACGAATTTCCAAGAGGCGCCCGATGTCTCGACCCTGTTCGATTGGATGCAGGCGAACGATGCCGCGGTCCTTGTTGGGCCCGTCTTCTATTCGACCGATCGCGACAAGATCTTCGATTTTTCGCACCCCGTCCTTGAAGCGGGCATGCAGGTCCTGGTGCGCGGCGCCGGCGAAGGCGACAATGCGACGCCATTGAGGGATGTGCTCGCCCTGCTGTTCTCCCGATCGGCCGTCGTGTGGCTCGGCGTGGGCTTGATCATCATTCTGGTTCCGGCTCATTTGATCTGGCTGCTCGACCGGGGGCGCGAGGACAGCGTCAGCTCAGGCAGGGGCTATTTCCCGGGCATTCTTCAGGCGCTGGTGTGGGCGGCGACCGCCTTGGTCTCGCAGGTGCAGCAGCTGCCGGGCCATTGGCTGGCGCGGCTGTTCGGGCTCCTTTGGATGTTCGCCGGCGTCGTTTTCATCGCGCTCTATACCGCGCAGTTGACGGCGACGCTCACGACCCAGCAGATCCGGGGCGCCATCAACGGCCCCTCCGATTTGCCGGGCAAGCGCGTTGCCACGATCGCAAGCGGCCCCGCCGTCAATTATCTGCAGGAGATCGGGGCGCAGGTGCAGCAGTTCGAGACGCCGGATGGATTGTATGCGGCGCTGCTGGATCAGAAGGTCGATGCGGTGTTCGGCAATGCGCCGGCGCTCCGGTATTTCGCAGCGCATGACGGGGCAGGGCGCGCCAGCGTGGTCGGCCCGGAGATCAACCGGCAGGACATCGGCTTCGTATTCCAGCTTGACAGTCCCTTGCGCAGGAGAGTGAACCACGAGCTGCTCGCCATGCGCGAGGACGGAACTTATCAGCGGATCTACGAGAAGTGGTTCGGCACGGAGTAGGGGACAGAGGCGCCGTGAGATCTGTGAACCGTCCGCTTCTTGCAAACGGGGACGATAGGCATGGGGACATCGTCCGCGGTTCCTCTACATCGGCATGGGGTGACGTTGGGCCCGCTTCCTCGAGAACGGCGGCCGTGTCTCCCACCGCCGCGGCCGTGGCACCCATGGTGGCATCGACACCAAGGGGTATCGGCATATCCGGCGATTCGCCGATTTCCGGGGTAATCGCCGCCGAGCCAGGCAGTGGTTCGAAAATGTGATCATGGTTGGTTTAGAGGGCTGCCGTTTGACATAAGTCAGATCTCTCAAACGTCTCGGAGCGCATCCTCTGCAAAGCGCCTTTTGCCGCTCGCAATGTTGAAAGGCGGACGCTCCAAATCTCGAAAACATTGCCGACGAAACGGGCTCTCGGCAGTGAAGCCTCACAGGGGCCATAAAAAGGGGAACCGAGATGCGCTGGAACCAGTGGTACAGTCTCAGGAGCTACGCCAAGTCCTCACTCTGGATCGTTCCGTTCGTCGCGCTCCTGCTTTATCTCGTCGTCATCCGCGTGGTCTATGCGATGGACGCGTTGATCGCCTGGGTGCCTTTGTTCCCTTGGGGGATAGCGGGAACGCAGGCGATGCTTCAGCTGATCATCACCCTGACGCTCACCTTCATTGTCTTCACCTTTGGCTCCCTCCTCGTCGCCATCCAGATCGCCGGCGGACAGCTCTCGCCGCGCATCATCGCCACCACATTGCTGAGCGACAACGCCATCCGTTTCACCGTCGGCTTGTTCACCTTCACGCTTCTGTTCGCTGCGGGTGTGCTGGCCAGGCTGGAGACGACCGTTCCCCATGGCGTCGGGGGAATTGCAGGCCTTCTTGGCTTCAGCTCCCTCGCGGCCTTCCTCTACCTGATCGACTACGCGGCGCGATTGTTGCGGCCGGTCAGCATCATCTGGCGGGTCGGGGAGGGAGGGCGCGCGGTCATCGAAAGTGTCTATCCGGCGCCGGCCGAGATATCGAGCTCTCCGGGGAACCTGCCCCGAAAGCGGCCTGCGCCTGCCCGGACGATCCTGCATCAGGGTAGGTCCGCGATCGTTCTGGCGGTGAATCTGAAGGCTCTTGTCGCCGTGGCGCAGAAAGCGAATGCCGTCGTCGAGTTCGTGCCCCGCGTCGGCGACTTCGTCGCGACGGAAGACCCCCTGTTCCGGCTGTACGGGGATGTCGCCGCGATCGACGATCGACGGCTCAGGGGCCTGGTCGCCTTCGGGCCGGAGCGAACGATGGAGCAGGATTCCACCTTCGCTTTCCGCATCATCGTCGATATCGCGATCAAGGCGCTGTCGAAGGCCATCAACGATCCGACCACCGCCGTACTCGCGATCGATCAGCTGCAGCGGCTGCTTCGGGTGGTCGGCAACCGGCACCTCTACGACGAGGAGATAAGAGATGGATCCGGGGAAATTCGTGTGATCTTCCGGACCCCGAACTGGGAGGATTTCGTACAGCTGACGTTCAGCGAGGTACGTCTCTACGGCGCCGAGAATTTCCAGATCGCGAGGCGGCTGCGCGCCATGATCCTCAATCTGCTGCAGACGCTGCCGGAGCATCATCGCGCCGCGCTGCGCAACGAACTGGAACTGCTCGACCGGGCGCTCGAGAAGGTCTATTCGCTGCCCGAGGACCTGGCCCTTGCCCGCGTTCCGGATCCACAAGGGTTGGGAGGATCGTCGGGGCAGTAGGGGGCGACCTCGGGGTGGTCGTGGCAATTCTGGAGCGCGCGCTCAGCGGGCAGACGCGAGGCGGCTTTCCCGGGCACCGACCCTGGCGATGAGGTTCGATCCGTATTGACTGGAGAAGTTTGCAGGATGAGATTGAGATCGATATCGCGCCGGTGAAGAGCGGCGCCGGGAGTTTCCTTCCGAAGGCTTCGTTGCGGGCGGTTTCGAGGCGAAGGACGGTCAGGATGACTGTCCTACCGTCGTGAGCAGGGCGTATCAGGCGTCGTTTCGAAGCACTGGGGGAAAAGCGGAAGCTCATGAGACACTATCTTCTCGGCACGACTGCGATCGCCGCGGCGGGGCTCGCGGCCGGCTCGGCAATGGCGGCGCAAGGAGTCCAGTTGGGAATCGGCGGCTATTACGGCGCCGCGGCGGGACTCCTGTTCAGCCAGGACAGCGGCACGGGGGACCCGGGCGAGCACACGCGCGATGTCGTCTTCCGGCAGGATGTCGAGATCCATTTCAAGGGTGAGACGACGCTCGAGAATGGCCTGACGATCGGCGCCAGGATCGAGATGGAGGGGCAGCAGTCGGACGACCAGATCGACGAGGTCTGGGCCTATTTCAAGGGCGGATGGGGCGAGGTCCGGTTCGGCGACCAGGACGATGCCACCGAAGATCTGCAGTATCTGATCCCGTCGGCATCGAACATCTTCGGCGTCGACACGCCCTATTTCGAATTCTCCAACAACCACGGCAACAACTTCAGCAACGGCTCGTTCCAGACCAACACGACATTGCTGCAAATGTCGGGTGACGCGACGAAAGTCATGTATTTCAGTCCGACCTTCGCCGGTTTTTCTTTTGCGGTGTCATTCGCGCCGGATCGCCGCGGCGAGGACTCCTACTCCTACTGGTCGCAGACCGGCGGCACGACGCTCAGCAACAACTCGGGCCAGATCCAGAACGTCGTCTCGGCGGCGGTGAACTTCGACCATGATTTCAATGGCGTCACCCTGGCGACGGGCCTGGGCTTCTCCGAAGGTCAGTTCGAATCGACCGGCGGCAATCACAATGTCGCCATGACCTGGGGCATGGACGGCCATCTGGACGTCAGTTTCTCCGGCTTCACGATCGGCGCCAGCGGGCTGTGGCGCGACAATTGGCAGAGCGCCAGTGGCGCCGATTACTGGGTCGCCGGCGTCGGCGGCACCTACAACTGGGATGTCTGGACCGTCGGTCTCGCCTGGTCGCACGGCGATTACGAGTATGCCAGCAGCGGCAGCTCGTCGGACCTGATCGACATCATCGAGTTCACCGGCCGATACGATCTGGGCCCCGGTATTTCTCTTGATGGCATGGCCGGCTATGTCGCCCAGAACTCCGGCGGCAATACGGGCCACCAGGACGACAATACCTGGGAAGCCGGCGTCGGCTTCTTTATCGGCTTCTGATTGGGCCGGCTTCACGCCACTGCCTGAAAAGGACAGCATTGCTGTTATTGTTTGAGCGTCTGCATCGGTCTGTTTGGCAGGCCGATCGCTTATTCGTGGGCTGAATTGGCGCCTCCGGACCAGCGAGCTGAAATGATTCGATCCGATCGGCGAGGGTGGCGACGCAACCGGGGGAAACCTCTTCAATCTCCATGTGACAGGGGAATTAAATCTTGACCCAGGAAGTCTTTGCCCCATTGTCTTGATCTAGGTCAGGGGCCTGCTTCTCGAGCTTTGGTATCGGTTATCGAGCAGCAGCAGGGGATGGAGAGCAACATGGCCGCGACAACCGATACTGTGGCCGTTCCGACGGCAGCACCGGCCGACCACAAGCTAACGCTGATACCGCTGATCGCCTTGGTGGTCGGCTCGATGATCGGGGGAGGGGTCTTCAACCTGCCCTCGGATATGTCGAGGGGTGCGTCGCCCGGCGCGATCGTCATCGGATGGCTGGTGACGGGCCTCGGCATGCTGATGCTGGCCTTCGTCTATCAGGATCTCGCCGTCCGCAAGCCGGCGCTCAATGCCGGTCCCTACGCCTATGCCAAGGCCGGCTTCGGTCCCTTCATCGGATTCAACAGTGCCTGGGGATATTGGATCAGCGCGTTCCTCGGCAACGTGGCCTATGCGGCCGCGATCTTCTCGGCGCTCTCCTATTTCCTTCCGATCTTCGGCGGCGGCAGCAACCTGCCGTCGATCGTCGGTGCATCGGTCGGCGTCTGGGCGATCCATTTCCTTGTCCTCAAGGGGATCCGGCAGGCCGCCTTCATCAACGTGGTCACGACGATCTCGAAGCTGGTGCCGATCTTCCTGTTCCTGCTGATCGCGATCATCGCGTTCCATTGGGACAAGTTTACGTTCAACTTCTGGGGCCAGCCGGATGCGGCCGGGCAGGGTGGCCTGGGCTCGCTCTTGTCCCAGGTGAAGAGCACGATGCTGGTGACCGTCTGGGTCTTCATCGGAATCGAAGGTGCCAGCGTCTATTCCACGCGCGCGGCCAAGCGTTCCGATGTGGGGCGGGCCACGCTCATCGGCTTCATCGGCTGCCTCGGGCTCTATGCGCTGGTGTCGTTGTTGGCGACGGGCATCATGAGCCAGACCGACCTCGCCGGTCTCAAGGTCCCGTCGATGGCCGGTGTGTTCGAATCGCTGGTCGGGCCCTGGGGCGCGGCCCTGATCAATCTCGGCCTGATCGTCTCGGTCGGAGGTGCCTATCTGGCATGGACCCTGCTCTGCGCCGAGATCCCCTATGTCTGCGGCCGGGACGGGACCTTTCCGAAATGGTTCGCGGTGGAGAACCGCAACGGATCGCCGGCGAATTCGCTCTGGGTCACCAACGGATTGATCCAGCTCTTCCTGGTGCTGAGCTATTTCTCCCAGAGCGCCTATCAGTTCTTCTACTTCATCGCCTCGGTCGCCATCCTGCCGCCCTACGTGTTTTCGGGAGCCTATGCGCTGAAGCTCGCGATTACGGGCGAGGGCTACCAGGCCGGGGACAAGGCGCGCGGGCGCCAGCTTCTTGTCGGCCTGATCGCCACGATCTATGGCGTCTGGCTCGTCTATGCCGCGGGGCTGCAGTATCTGCTGATGTGCGCGATCCTGTTCGCACCCGGCATCCTCGTCTATGCCAAGGCTCGCAAGGAGCAGGGCGGACGGATCTTCACCGGTGTCGAGATGATCATCGCCATCGCCCTTGTCGCAGTCGCGCTTTGGGCCGGTTGGCAAATGTGGATCGGCGAGCTCAGCCCTCTCTGAAACGCGGCCTATGCCCGCGCCACCGGCGGCAGGCCCCCATCCAAGGAAGATCTCAATGAGCGAACTAGGCGTCCATTCCGAAGTCGGCAAGCTTCGCACTGTGATGGTCTGCAGGCCAGGCCTCGCGCATCAGCGGCTCACGCCGGCCAATTGTCACGACCTGCTCTATGACGATGTGATCTGGGTCCATGAGGCGCAGAAGGACCATTTCGATTTCGTGCTGAAGATGAAAGAGCGCGGCATCGAGGTGCTCGAGCTGCACGACATGCTGGCCGAAACCCTGGAGACGAATGAAGGCCGGAATTTCATCCTCGACCGCCGTCTTTCGGCGAATGCGGTCGGTATTCATACCGGCCGGGCCTTGCGGCCCTGGCTGAATACGATGGAGTCGAAGAAGCTGGCCGAGCATCTGATCGGCGGCATCGCCATCAAGGAACTGCCCGACATCGAGGGCAAGAGCGCGCTGCTCGAGACGCAGGGGGGGATGGACTTCGTCATCCCGCCGATTCCCAACACGCTGTTCCAGCGCGACCCTTCCTGCTGGATCTATAAGGGCGTCACCGTCAACCCGATGTTCTGGCCGGCCCGCCAGCCGGAAACCCTGCTCCAGCGCGCGATCTACAAGTTCCATCCTCGATTCAAGGGCGCGGATTTCAAGATCTGGTGGGGCGATTCGGATGAGAACTTCTCCGGCGCCTCGATGGAGGGCGGCGATGTGATGCCCATCGGCAAGGGCATCGTTCTGATCGGCATGGGCGAGCGCACGACGCGGCAGGCCGTTTCGCAGGTCTGCCAGAGCCTCTTCAAGAGCGAAGCGGCGACGCGGGTGATCGGCTGCGTCATGCCGAAGAGCCGGGCGGCGATGCATCTCGATACGGTCTTCACCTTCTGCGATCGCGACCTGGTGACGGTGTTCCGTGACGTGGTCGACCAGATCCGGTGCTACAGCGCCTATCCGACCGGAAAGAGCGGCGATTTCGAGTTCAGGAAGGAGGAGAAGCCTCTCCTGGATGTCGTTCGCGACGCGCTGGGATTGAACAAGCTGCGCGTGGTCCAGACCGGCGGCGATGCCTACGAGGCGGAGCGCGAACAGTGGGACGACGGCAACAATGTCGTGGCGCTCGAGCCCGGCGTCGTCGTCGCCTACGATCGCAACATCTATACGAATACCCTGCTGCGCAAGGCCGGGGTCGAAGTCATCACGATCCGCGGCTCGGAGCTCGGCCGCGGCCGGGGCGGCGGGCATTGCATGACCTGTCCGATCTCCCGCGATCCGGCCTACTGACCGGCCATCCCCGCATCAAAATCGAAATCGAGGAGCAACCCGATGAGCTTCAATCTCCGCAATCGCTCGCTGCTGACCGTCCAGGACTATACGCCGCGGGAGTTTCGCTATCTTCTGGATCTGTCTCGCGACCTGAAGCGCGCGAAATACGCCCGGACCGAGCAGAAGCATCTCGACGGCAAGGAGATCTGCCTCATCTTCGAGAAGACCTCGACCCGGACACGCTGCGCCTTCGAGGTGGCCTGCCACGACCAGGGGGCGCATGTCACCTATCTGGATCCGGCGGGATCGCAGATCGGCCATAAGGAGTCGTTCAAGGACACCGCCCGCGTCCTCGGCCGCATGTTCGACGCGATCGAATATCGCGGCTCGTCGCAGAAGGGCGTCGAGCAGCTCGCGAAATATGCCGGCGTGCCGGTTTATAACGGCCTCACCGACGAATATCACCCGACCCAGATGCTGGCCGACGTGATGACCATGCGCGAGCACAGCGATAAGCCGCTGCATCAGATCAAATACGCCTATGTCGGCGATACCCGGTCCAATATGGGCCATTCGCTCATGATCGTCGGCTGCCTCATGGGCATGGACGTCCGCATCGCCGGCCCGAAGAAACTCTGGCCCTCGGACGACTACCGGAAGATCGCCGAGACCCTGGCCGAGGCCTCGGGAGCGAAATTGACCATCACCGACGACCCGAAAAAGGCCGTCAAAGGGGTCGACTTCATCCACACCGACGTTTGGGTCTCGATGGGCGAGCCGAAGGAGGTCTGGAAGGAACGGATCAAGCTCCTGATGCCCTTCCAGGTGAACGACAAGCTGATCAAGGCCAGCGGCAATCCGCAGGTGAAGTTCATGCATTGCCTCCCGGCCTTCCACGACACCGAGACCAAGGTCGGCAAGGAAATGGCCGATACCTACGGAATCAAGGACGGACTCGAGGTCACCAATGCGGTGTTCGAGTCAGACTTGAATGTCGCGTTCGAGCAGGCGGAGAATCGCCTCCATACCATCAAGGCGATCCTCGTCGCGACCCTCGGAGATTGAGCCATGCGCGTGGTCATTGCGCTGGGCGGGAATGCGCTCTTGAAGCGCGGCGAGCCGATGACGGCCGAGACGCAGCGGCACAATATCCGCATCGCCGCGGAGGCCATGGCGCCCGTTGCGAAGGAGCACGAGCTGGTCATCAGCCATGGCAACGGGCCGCAGGTGGGATTGCTCGCTCTTCAGGGTGCCGCCTACAAGCCGGACGAGGCTTATCCGCTCGACGTGCTGGGTGCTGAAACCGAGGGCATGATCGGCTACATGATCGAGCAGGAGATGGGCAATCTGCTGCCGTTCGAGGTGCCGTTCGCGACGCTGCTGACCATGGTGGAGGTCGACCCGGAGGATCCTGGTTTCAAGAACCCGACCAAGTTCGTGGGACCGGTCTATGAAAAGCCGGACGCCGACCGCATCGCCAAGGAGAAGGGCTGGGTGTTCAAGGCGGACGGGCCGAAATGGCGGCGCGTCGTTCCGTCGCCTCAGCCCAAGCGGATCTTTGAGATCCGGCCGATCAAGTGGTTGATCGAGCACAATACCGTCGTCATCTGCGCAGGCGGCGGGGGCATTCCCACCATGTATGAGCGCGGCGCCAGCCGGAAGCTCGTCGGGGTTGAGGCGGTCATCGATAAGGATTTATGCTCGGAGCTGTTGGCGCGAGAGCTCGAGGCGGATCTCTTCATCATGGCGACCGACGCACCCGGCGTTTACATCGATTTCGGCAAGCCCGAAGCCAAGGTGATCCGTCAGTCGACGCCGGCCGCGATCGGGAAGTACAGTTTTCCGGCCGGATCGATGGGCCCCAAGGTGGACGCGGCCTGCCATTTCGCGACGGCGACCGGGAAGACCGCGGCGATCGGCGCCCTGGCCGACATCCCGGCGATCGTCCAGGGCAAAAAAGGAACGCAGATTTCGAAGCGCTTCGACGGCATCACGTTTCATTCGTGACGGTCGCGGGCGAGGCGCAGGATCGAACGTCAATAATGGCCGGCAATCCCGACCCGACGGGGCTGCGCAAAGGAGCAGTGAATGAGCAGCAAGATCAGTCCGCCCAAGGACCTTCGCAAGATCACCGAAGACGTGGAGATGGCCAAGGCCAAGGAAGCCCTGAGCCGAAGCGACACACTGGCCAACGCCGAGCGCGAGCTTCGCGAAGAATTCATGCAGAAGGATCTGCGGCCCGACGTTCATGAACGTGTCGAAACGGCATTGCGCCGGGCGGCAGAGATGGGCATGACTTCCGTCAAGGTGATGGAGTTCCCGGCGACCTATTGCACCGACAGCGGACGCGCCATCAACAATGCCGAGCCTGACTGGCCCAAATCGCTGCAAGGCTGGGCGGAGCGCGCCTACAAGTTCTTCCAGAAGGAGCTGGCGCCCAACGATTTCCATCTCCGGGCCGAGATCGTCGATTTCGATTCGGCCGGCCGGCCGGCCCATGTGGCCATCTATCTGGCCTGGTAGAGATCGGGTGCGCCGGCGCCCGATCGGCCTCACGCCGCGGTTAGGGAGCCCGGCCCGCTCTTGGCGACGTCGGCCAGCTCCGCGATGAGCTGATCGGTGGTGCGCTGCCGGCAATAGCCCTTGATCGCGCGCTCGGAGAAATCCTGCCGCTCCTGGCTGTAGGTGGCGCAGCAATCGGTCACCAGCGTCACCAGGTAGCCGAGATCGCCGCCGACCCTCACCGTGTTCTCGACGCATTGGTCGCTGAGCACGCCGAACACGATGATCTGGTCGAATCCCATGTTGCGCAGCAGATAGTCGAGATTCGTGGTGCCGAAGGGCCCCGAGGCGGTCTTGCGGATGATGATGTCGTCCTCCTCCGGTGCCACCTCGTCGATCACCGCCGCCTCCCAGGATCCGCGCGGATAATGCATCTGCGAGGCCTTGTGATCGATGCCGCGGTCGCGGCCGTCCCGGGTCAGGCTTTCGATCACGATATAGATGTTCTCGATCCCCATCTTGCGGGTCGCGGCCTGGAGCCGTCGCTGGTTCGGGATGACCAGTTTCTCGAGCCGGTCATAGAAATAGCGATAGCCGTCGTTCTTCGGCGTGGGCTCCAGGGGCCGATGCCGGACCTTCGCCGCGCAATCGGCATTCTGCATGTCGACGCTCAGCAGCGCGGTGCGGGCAGGGACGATGGCACGCTCGCGATAGCGCGGACCCATGGCTTCGGGGCTGTCGGGGCGGATCACATAAGTCATCGGTTCGGTCCTTCGGTCCTCTCTCGGGCGCCGCTCGTCTCGGGGGCGGCCGGATTATAGGCGAGCTTCCGGCGGGGCGGGAGGCCCCCTTGAGGCGGGGACCGAGGCCGGTGACGGCTCTCGACAGGGGGCAGCAGCGTACCGCTCGCGCTATGCAACGATAGCGCGGGAATGACCGCGAGGGCGCAGCTTTCCGGCTCGCGATCTGGTTACCGCATGGATGGGGCGTAGGCTGGGTCTCCGCCTATCTCTCGCTCACGCCGTTCGGCGATGTCGGCGAGAGTTCTTTCGGACCGGATGCTGCGGTCTATTGAGCGCGATGCGCGCTTGAGCTAAAGCGTCGCTCCCGATCATCTGGAAATCGAATCGATGGGGCTACCGGTCACGATCAGGGGCGATGGACAGGCCAGGCTTTGCCTGGCGCAGGGGATTCGCCTGGCGGCCAGGGCTATTGCCCCGAGCCTGGGCCCCAAAGGACGCACCGTTCTGCTGCATCGACCGCCGGCGCCGCCTGTCCTGCTGACTCACGGCTACGATATCGCCCGCGAAGTGGCGGCGAGCTGTCACGGGCCGGAAGCCCATGGCGCGCGGATCTTGAAGGAGACGCTGTTCGAGGTCGACCGTGACTTCGGCGACGGAACGTCCGCGGTCGCGCTGATGATGGCCTCGATCGTGTCGGCCGCAGTGCCCTTGGCTCATGCCCGCCTCCCCATGGGCGAGGTCGCCGATGCGCTGCTGGAGCTGGCGCCGGAGCTGAGGGGAAAAATCCAGTCCTACCGGGTCGATGCGCGCTTCGACGACATTGCCCTGGCGGTTGCCCGGACCGCCGCCCGCGACGAGGAGATAGCCCATCGTATCGGTGCGTTGTTTCTGGAACTCGGCGGCGACACGGTCATTCAGGTTCAGGAGGGCGAGGGCAGGGATATCGAAAGCGACATCAGACCGGGCACGACCATCGAAGCGTCTCTGGTGTCGCGCCATCTCTCGGACGATCCCGACCGGATACTGGTCCAGCTCAAGGAGCCTTATATCCTCGTCGCCGACGAAGAGATCAGCGATTTCGGCAGCTTGCTGCCTGTTCTCGAAGGGTTTGCCACAAAGCAGAAATCCCTGCTCATCGTCGCCCGCGACGTGACGGGGGCCGCCTTGCAGGCGCTCGTCCGCAACAAGGCCGAGGCGGGATTGCGGGTCGCGGCGCTCAAGGTCGGAAGCGTCGCCGAACGCGGCTATGACGCGCTCGAGGATCTGGCGATCGCGACCGGGGCGGAACTGCTGTCGGACCGGTTCGGAACGGATCTGCGAAAGATGCGCCCGCAGATGCTGGGCCGGGCCGAAGAGGCGAAGGTCGAGCAGAATTTCACCACGGTGATCGGCGGCGCTGCGTGCGGCGGTGCCCTGGAAACCAGGCGTAAAGAGATCCGGCAGCGGATCCTCGACGAACGATATTTGAGTTACGACCGCGAACAGCTCGAATTGCGATTGGCGCGTCTCGGCCGGGGCTTTGCCCGGCTCCATATCGGCGGCGTCACATCGGCGGACCGGTCCATCCGCCTGATGGCCGCTCGAAAGGCGGTCGCCGGCCTGCAAGCGGCGCGAAGCGGTGTGGTGCCCGGTGGCGGGACTGTCTTCCTGCAGCTCGCGGGAGGGCTTGCCGCGGGATCCGGCGATGGCGGGTCCCGCCAGCTCGCACGGCGTCTGGCGCGCAAGGCCTTGCGGCAGATTCCGGCCACGATGATCGGCAATGCCGGCGAGGACCCGCTCGTCTGGCTCGGGCGTCTCGAGGGCGCCAAGACGGCGAACGTCGGTCTTGATCTTGAGACCATGGCCTTCGGCGATCTGCGGCAGGCCGGCATCCTCGATCCCGCCTCCGTCCTCGGGGCCGCCATCGAACGGGCCTTTTCCGCTGCGGCAACACTGCTGCGCGCCGACCTTCTCGTCACCAGCTAAACCGGTCTTCGCCCCCGTATTCGCTCGACAAAATCAGAGTCGCCATCTTGATGTTATATGATATATCGTGTTTCAGGAGACGATGATCGAAACCGAGGGCCGATGCGGGTTTCACGCCAATCTCTCAGGACGTTTTGCAGGGCCGGCAGGTGGGCTCGCCGGCCGCTTCCGACCGGGGGATCGCGGTGAAGGAAGCTCCGACGGGTTCGATCGCGCGGCCGCCGCGGGCCCGCCCGCGGCCCGGACGCGAAGGTGTCGTCGCCGACGCCCGTGATGATCGGCCGATGCTCGAGGTGGTGGGGGCCACGCATGCCTATGGGCCGGTGGTGGCGCTCGACAACGTCTCGCTGACGGCCGAACGGGGCGAGTTCCTGACCATCCTCGGCGCCAGCGGTTCGGGCAAGACGACGATGCTTCGGATCATCTCGGGCCTGGAACGGCCGAGCCGGATAGAGCGCCTGGCCATTGATGGCGCGGATGTCTCCGACAAGCCGGCGTCGATGCGCAACTGCACGACCGTCTTTCAGAACTACGCGCTCTTTCCCCATATGTCGGTCGGCGAAAATGTCGGCTATGGCCTCAAGGTCCGCGGCGTGCCCAAGCCGGAAATTCAGTCACGGGCACTCGATGCGCTGCGTCTTGTCCAACTGGCGGACAAGGCCGATCGCCGCATTCACCAATTGAGCGGCGGCGAGCGCCAGCGCGTGGCGCTGGCGCGCGCGCTGGTGACGCGGCCGGCGATCCTCCTGCTGGACGAGCCGCTGGGTGCACTCGACGAGAAGCTGCGCCAGGAAATGCAGTCGGAGCTGGTCGAGCTGCATCGCACGTTGGGCATGACCTTCGTCTATATCACCCACAGTCAGGAAGAAGCCCTGACCATGAGCGACCGGGTCATTCTGATGCGACGGGGCCGCATCGAGCAGAGCGGATCGCCCGAGGCGCTGTTCGACCGCCCCGTCAGCCGCTTCGCCGCCGAGTTCATGGGGTTCGAGAACATCATTCCCGCCGTGGTGCGCGAGATCAGCGCGGGCCGGGTGATCGTCGAGATCGGGCCCCATGTCATCAGCGGCATCTGGACCGCGCCGGTCGAGCCGCGCCAGGGGGACCGCGTTCTGATCGCCGTCCGGGCCGAGCGGCTCATGCCGGTGCGCCAGGGTCAGTCCGGCGCCAAGGAAAACCTGATCGAGGCGACTCCGGGCCCGCGCACCTATCGCGGCAAATATGTGGATCAGGCGGCAACGACCTCGATCGGAACGATACGCCTGCGCGTGTGGGATCGCTCGACCCCGGTCGAGGATTTCAACGCCGTGACGTGGAGCCTGACGGACTGCGTGATCATACCGGCATAGGGCAAACCGGATCCAAAACAACGCCCGAGGACAGGAGGAGACGATGAGTAAGACGAAGGGGACATTCACTCAATTGGAGTTGCTCCGACGCGATTTCCTGAAGGCGATGGCCGCCGCCGGTGTCGGCGCCGTTGCGGCACGGGTTGCGGCACCGGGCGAGGCGATGGCGGCCAATCCCGTGGTTCATGGCTATGGCGTCACGACCGCCCAGCTCAAGGATTGGTCGATCATGTCCAAGTCGATCGGTATCGACATGGATTTCACCGGCACGAACAACTCCGTCGGCGTCTATCTGCGCGACGTCGTTGCGTCGCAGCTCGGCGACAAGGTCGACATCTTCATTTTCGAATCCGGCACTGAGGACATCCTCGGGCCACAGGGTATTTATCTCGTGATCGACGAGAAGAATCCCGAGCTGACCCTGTGGGATCGCACGCCGGACGAATGGAAACATTCCGAAGTCGTCATGGGCAAGGACGGCAAGCAGTATGGCGTGCCGGTCATCGGCAATGCCGACAGCTTCGGCTATTTCCCCGACAAGATCGGTGCGGAGGCAAGCGGCGAGCAGGACATCTCCTGGGAAATGTTCTTCGAGAGCGACAAGACCCGCGGGCGCGTCGCCTACGACCAGACCTGGACCTACTCCATGCCGGAAGCAGCTCTCTATCTGCAGCAGTCGGGAAAGGCGCAGATCAAGGACGTGGCCGACATGACGAAGGAGGAGGCGAAGGCCGTCGTCGACTATCTTGTGGCGCGGAAGAAGGCGGGCCAGTTCCGCACGCTTCATTCGGCCTTCGAGGAGCAGGTTCAGCTTCTGACCAACCGCGAAGTCGACATGATCAATTGCTGGGAACCGGCGACGCGCGAGGCCAACAACAAGCTGGGCGCCGGCACGGTGCGTTATGCCTACACGAAGGAAGGCTACTTCAAGTGGGGCCATGGCGCCTATGTGGCCAAGCAGGTCGCCGATCGCGGCAACATCAACGACGTCTATAAGGTTCTGAACTACTTCCTCGGCGGCGAATATCGTGCGCTTCAGGCCCGGGATCGCGGCTATGCCGGCCCGAACATGGATCTGGGCGTCGAATATGCGCAGAAGCAGGGATGGGCGCAGGACCAGATCGACGCCCTGAAGGCGACAGAAACCAAGGTCAAGCGCAAGTTCCAGAAGCCTTTCGTCAGCACCACGACGCCGACGAATGCGGACGCGATGGAAGAGGAGTGGCAGCGGTTCCTGAATGCCTGAACCTGCCTGACTTAAGCGGGATCGGGCTTCCCTGTTGCCCGATCCCGCATTTCTCTTCGGCAAGGATCGCCAGCAGCGCATGAGCCTCGCTTTGCCCGGCCAGATGTCTTTCGCCCAGCGCTACACGGCGCTGTCTGGGGCCAGGGTGGTGACGATTCTGTTTCTGGCGGTCTGGATCGGTCTGGTCATCCTTCCGCTGCTGGTGCTGTTTGCCTACAGCTTCTTCGAGACCAAGACCTTCGTCACCGTCTACGACCCATCCCTCAAGACCTGGATGACGCTCTTCGAGTCCGGGCGCTGGGAAGTGGCCATTCGCACCGTGCGCATCGCCTTGACGGTGACCTTGATCGAACTGGCCTGCGGCTTTCCCTTCGCGCTCTGGTTGGCCAAGGGATGCCGCTACAAATCGGTGCAGGCGGCGGTGCTGACGCTGCTCACCATTCCCTTCTTCCTCGACATGTCGTCGCGCACCATCGTCTGGCGCGCCATTCTGGGCCGCGAAGGCTTGATCAACAGTCTGCTGATGGGGCTGGGAATCACCGATCAGCCGATGGAATGGATGCTCTACAGTGAGTTCTCGGTCCATTTTGGCATGATCGCGCCTTATTTTCCGACCATGGTGCTGCCGATCTATCTCGCCATGACCTTCATCGACGACGATCTGATCAAGGCGAGCAATGATCTGGGCGGCAGTCCCTTGCAGACGCTGCTGAATGTCATCATTCCGTTGTCGCTGCCTGGAATCATCGCCGGCGTCGTCTTCACGCTGGGACCGGCGCTGGCGGCCTGGGTGGAGCCGGGGATGCTGGGCGGCGGCTTCGTCAATCTGCTCAGCAATTCGGTCGAGAGTGCCTATACCGCGCTCAAATACCCCGTGGTAGCCGCGCTTTCGACCTTCGTCATCCTGATCCTGGCGGTGCTGCTGGGCCTCTTGCTGCTGCTCTCGCGCCGCGTGGCCGATCTTGGCGCCTCCTTCAAAGTGATGCGGAGCTGACCCCATGGCGGATGTCGGCATGGCCTTGACCTTTCCGGCCGCGCCCGCCGTGCAGCGCGGCCCGAGCTACTGGCGCGGCTGGCCGAAGCTTGCCAAATGGGCCGGTTATGCCGTTCTCGCCCTGACTTATTTCCCGCTGATCTGGCTCGCCCTGATGTCGATCAGCGAGCGGCCGCTCTCCGGCATTCCCTTTCCGCTGTCGCTGGAGAACTATGCGGCCTTGTTCGAGGACCGGCGCTGGACCGAACCCTTCGGCGTCAGCCTCCTGCTGGCGCTCGCTGTCGGACTGATCTGCATGATCGTGGCGACCGCGGTGGGGCGGGCGATTCCACAGCTCCGACGACCCGGCGGCGTGGTGCTGCTGGCGGTGCTGCCGCTTTTCGTGCCCGGCATGACGATGGGGGCGGCACTCTTCATCTTCCTGCGCTCGTTCCTGGGGCTGAAGCTGGGGTTCTGGGCGATCTTCCTGGGCCATATCGTCTGGGCCCTGCCGTTCTCGCTCCTGACGGTCCTGGTGCTGGCGACGAAGTTCGATCACCGCCTGCTGGAGGCCGCCGAGGACCTCGGCGCTTCGAAATGGGAGCGATTCTGGGATATCGAGTTCCCGATCCTGCGGCCGGGGATCGTCGGGGCCGGGCTGTTCGGCTTTCTGTTGTCGTTCAACGAGGTGCTGCGCTCGGTCTTCCTGCGCGGCACCGATACCACCATGCCCATCTGGAACTGGCTGATGGCGGCATCGCAGCAATCTCAGGTGCCGATCATCTTCGCGCTGTCGAGCCTTGTCCTGACGGTGACCTTGCCGCTGCTGGCCGGCTTCTTCTGGGTGCTGTTTGTAAAGTTGGACCGTTCTTGAGCGCGGCCTCGGCCTCCATTTCCCGCAGCCGTACCATCAGGCTCTCCGCCGCTTCGGAGATGTCCCAGACGACACTGTCGCGGACTGCCTCCGGCTTTCCGCTGCGGATCGCCGTGACGATCTTGCGATGACCGTCATTGGCCTCGCGCAGATAGCCGGTATCCTCGAACAGGCAGTAGAGGAAGGGGCCCACCTGGGTCCAGAGATCCTGGATGATCTGAAGCGTGTGGGGCGACTGCGCCCGTTCATAGATCACGAAATGAAACTTCTCGTTCCGCTTCAGATAGCCGGCGGCGTTCTTGTCTTTGATGTCGCGGTCGATCTCGACGATGGTGCTCTCGAGCCGCGCGAGATCGCTGTCGCGAAAATGAGGCGTCGCGAGCTCCGCTGCCAGCCCCTCGAGCAGGCAACGGATCCGGCGAAGCTCGACGAATTTGTCGAGCGTGAGGATGGGCACGGCGATCGACCGGTTGCGCAACAGTTCGAGCGAGTGCTCGGCGACGAGCCGCTGCAATGCCTCGCGAACCGGTGTGGCGGAGATTCCGTAATCATGCGCAAGCTGGCGGATCGTCAATACCTCGCCGGGCTTGAACTGCCCCGACATCAGTCCCTTCTTGATGGCCGCGTAGGCGCGGTCGTTCAGCGTTTGATGTTCGATCTTGGCCATGATCCCCACTCTCGCCACAGCCCGCGTTGGCCGGGGCCGGGACTCACTGTTGGACCCAGAATAGACCGAAATCGGGCATCCGGGCGGAAATCGCTTTGCTGTGTTGATATATCATATAACATAAAGCGACGGCCGGCGCCCAGCATGCCGGCATGATCGAGGACGCCCGTCCAGGCCGCGGCCGGCGGGCGCCGCCGGGAGCATGCACCTCACGAGGCAGATGAAATGTCGGTTACGATCAATTGCGATATGGGCGAGGCCTACGGCATTTATCGGCTCGGCGATGACGAGGCCTGCATGCCTTACGTCACGCATGTGAACATTGCCTGCGGCTTTCACGCATCGGACCCGATGGTGATGTGGAAGACGGTGGCGGCAGCGAAGCGCCATGGCCTCAAGATCGGCGCGCATCCGGGGCTGGCCGATCGCGAAGGATTTGGCCGGCGCGAGATCAAGTTGTCGCGGAAGGAAGTCGCGGCCTTGGTTCTCTACCAGGTCGGCGCTTTGCAGGCCTTTCTCGACGCCGAGAACATTGCGATGTCGCATATCAAGCCGCATGGCGCGCTGTTCGGGATGGCGCAGAAGAATGAAGCGGTAGCGAACGGCATCGCCGATGCGGCGCTCGCCATGAAGCTGCCGGTAATCGGCTACGCCAACTGCGTCATGTCCGATGTCTTCACCCAGCGCGGCGTGGCGTTCAGTTGCGAGTTCTATGCCGACCTCGATTACGATGGCGAGGGGCGCCAGGTCATCACCATGACGCATGACCCGGTTGCGCCCGAGGCCGCCGCGCAGAAGGTTTTGCGCGCGATCCGCGAGGGCAAGACGCGGGCGCTCGACGGCAGGGATGTTTCCGTGGTCGCCGACACCATCTGTGTCCACAGCGATACGCCAGGTGCCGTCGCGGTCGCCAAGGCGGTTCACGCCGCGTTGAAGGACCAGCTCGCGCATTGAGCATGCGGGGCTGCAGGGGATGCCGAAGAGCGAGGCCGTCCGATGATCTATGACCGGCCCAGATTTGCGCCTGGTGGCGACCGCATTATCGAGTTCGAGCTCGGCGACGAAATGAGCTTCGAACTGAACTTCCTTGTTCATACGCTGGCGAGACGTATCCGCGAGAGCCGCGTCAAGGGCGTGATCGAGCTCATCCCCGAGATGGCGTCGATCCAGGTTTCCTATGATCCGGATTTGATCTCCTATCGCGATCTGACGGAAGAGTTGCTGACGCTACGCGCCTCGATCGGCGACTTGAGCTCGCTCGAGCTGGCGAGCCGCATCTATTATGTGCCGATCCTCTATTTCGATCCCTGGACCCGCGAATGCACCGAGGATTATCGCGCCAAGCTGGCGGAGAAGGAACCGGACCCGGATCTGCTGGTGCGGATGAACGGCCTCAAGGATCGCGCCCATCTCAAACAGGTGCATTCCGGCACGGAATATTGGGTGGCAGCGCTGGGCTTCTGGCCCGGACTCTGCTCTCTCATGCCGCTCGATCCGCGCTGCCGCCTGACGGCGCCCAAATACAATCCGCCGCGGACCTGGACCCCCAAGGGCACGATCGGGCTCGGTGGCGCGCTGACTTGCATCTATCCGGACCAGACGCCCGGCGGCTATCAGATCTTCGCGCGCACGCCGATGCCGATCTGGGATCGGTTGCAGCGACTGAAGGCGTTCAAATCGAGCCTGGCCTTGTTCAAGGCGGGCGACCGCGTGCGCTTCGTTCCGGTCGATCGCGCGGAGTATGATGAGATCGCCGCGCGCGTCGACGACGGCAGCTATGAACATCAGTTCGCCGACTATCAGAAATTCTCCATTCGCGGCTACCAGTCCTGGCTGGCCGAGATCGCGTCGCCGCAGCGGGAAGCGGCGCAATGATCGGCGTCGTCACCCCGGGCCTGGAGACGTCGGTGCAGGATCTGCCCGGCCGCATCGGTTATTGGGAGCAGGGATTTCCGCCTTCGGGGCCCATGGATTCCTGGTCATTCAGGTTGGCCAATCTGCTGGTCGGCAACGGGCCGGAAGCGGCGGCGCTGGAATGCCAGTTCATCGGGCCCGCGTTGCGCTTCGACGCGGCCACCGTCATCGCGGTGACCGGCGCGGACATGAAGCCGAAGCTCGACGGCCAGCCGATCGAGAGTTGGACCACCATCCCGGTCCAGGCGGGGCAGGTCCTGGCCTTGGGATCGGCCGCCGCGGGAGCCCGTGCCTACATCGCAATTGCCGGCGGGATCGACACGCCGCCCGTGCTGGGCTCGCGGTCGACTTTCCACATGGCCGGCGTTGGTGGCGTGGAAGGCTATGCGCTGAAGGCCGGCCAGGCGCTGCCGGTCGGCCGGGGCAGAGCCGTGCCGCGGCGCAGGGTCCGCCGGGATCGCCGGCCCGAGATCGTGGCGCGGCGCGACTGGCAGATCGAGGTGGTCCGCGGCCCCAATGACGATTGGATCGACGAGGAGGGGCATCGGCGGTTCTTTGCCAGCGACTGGAAGCTGCAAGCCAAGAGCAACCGGACGGGGCTTCGACTGACGGGGCCGGAATTCACCTTTGCACCGCGTGCCTATGAGAAGCGCCCGGAACATGGGCAGCATCCCTCGAATATCCTGGATCACGGCTACCCCCTGGGAGCCATCAACCTGGCCGGCCAGACGCCGATCATCCTGGTGAACGACGCCCCCAGCACTGGCGGGTTCATCAATCCTTACACCGTGCCGACGGCGACATTCTGGAAACTGGCCCAATCGCGCCCTGGCGATATATACAGGTTCATCGAAATCGACATCGAAGCGGCCCAGACCCTGCGCCGACAACTCGATCGTCTCTGCAGCCTCGACAGCCTGGAACCGATCTGACGAGGTCCCGCCGGGCCCTCCCAAACCCAGACCCTACACCAACTCTCGAACTGGACCCACCCGAATGGACACCATCCCGAATTCACCCGCCGCCCGCGACATCGCCTACTTCTTTCACCCAGTGACGAATGCGCGCCGGCATGAGCAGGTCGGCCCGCGCATCATCGAGCGCGGCAAGGGCATCTATGTCTATGACGACCAGGGACGGGAATATATCGAGGCGCTGGCCGGGCTCTGGAGCGTGGCGATCGGGTTCGGCGAGCCGCGGCTGGCGAAGGCGGCGGCGGCGCAGATGGAGAAGCTGCCCTACTACCATTCCTTCAGCCACAAATCGCATATGCCGGGCATCGAGCTCTCGGAGCGCCTCGTCAAGATGGCGCCCGTCAAGATGTCCAAGGTCTTCTATACGAACTCCGGCTCCGAGGCGAACGACACGGCCGTCAAGCTGGTCTGGTACTACAACAACGCCATCGGCCGCCCGAACAAGAAGAAGATCATCTCGCGGATCAAGGCCTATCACGGCATCACGATCGGGGCCGGCAGCCTGACGGGCCTGCCGCTCAATCACCGCGATTTCGACCTGCCGATCGCCAACATCCTCCATACCTGCTGCCCGCATTATTACCGCTTCGGGCGCGACGGCGAGAGCGAGGAGGATTTCGCGACCCGCATGGCGCAGGATCTCGAGGATCTGATCCTGCGCGAGGGGCCGGACACGGTGGCGGCCTTCATCGGCGAGCCGCTGATGGGAGCGGGCGGCGTCATCGTGCCGCCCAAGACCTATTGGGAGAAGATCCAAAAGGTCTGCCGCAAATACGACCTGCTGATCATCGCCGACGAGGTCATCAACGGCTTCGGGCGTACCGGAAAGACCTTCGCCTGCGAAACCTTCGGCATCAAGCCGGACATGATGGTGCTGTCGAAGGCAATCACCTCGTCCTATCAGCCGCTGGCGGCGGTCCTGTTCACCGATCAGATCTATCAGGCCGTCGCCGACAACACGAACAAGATCGGGGCCTTCGGCCATGGCTTCACCGCCAGCGCGCACCCGGTCGTGCTGGCGGTGGCGATGGAGAATCTCAACATCATCGAAGAGCGCAAGCTGATCCAGAACGCGGCGGCGATGGCGCCGGTGCTGCAGGACGGCTTGCGGAAGCTCAGCGCTCATCCGCTGGTGGGCGAGGTGCGCGGCCTGGGGCTCATTGCCGCCGTCGAGCTGGTGGCGGACAAGGCGACCAAAAGGCCGTTCGATCCGATCGGCAAGGTCGGCAACTGGGTCTTCGAGCGCGCCCACGATCACGGGCTCATCGTCCGTGCCATCGGCGACAGCATCGCCTTCTGCCCGCCGCTCATCATCGACGCCGCGCAGATCGGGGAAATGATCAGCCGCTTCCGCAAGACGCTCGACGACGCGCAAGCCTGGATCCGTCAGCAGGGATGAAAAGCAAGCATCGCATCGCCGTCATTCCGGGCGACGGCATCGGCAAGGAGGTCGTGCCGGAAGGGATCCGCGTGCTCGACGCAGCGGGTCGTCGTTTCGGGATCGAGTTCCAGTGGGACCATTTTGACTGGTCTTGCGAGACCTATCGCAAGACCGGCCGGATGATGCCGGAGGACGGGCTCCGGCAGATCGCGAAGCATGACGCGATCTTCCTGGGCGCCGTCGGCTTCCCCGGCGTGCCCGACCATGTCTCGCTCTGGGGCCTGCTGATCCCCATCCGCCGCACCTTCCAGCAATATGTGAATCTGCGCCCGGTGAAACTGCTCGAGGGCGTGCGCTCGCCGCTGGCCGATGTGAAGCCGGGCGACGTCGATTTCTGGATCGTACGCGAGAACAACGAGGGCGAATATTCGGAGATCGGCGGCCGGCTCTTCGCCGGCACCGACCGCGAGATGGCGATGCAGGAAAGCGTCTTCACCCGCCATGGCGTGGACCGGATCCTGCGCTACGCCTTCGATCTGGCCCGGACCCGCCCGGCCAAGCATGTGACCTCCGCCACCAAGTCGAACGGCATCATCCATACGATGCCCTTCTGGGACGAGCGCTTCGCGGCGATGGCCAAGAGCTACCCGGAGATCCGTGCCGACCAGTACCATGTCGATATCCTGACGGCGCATTTCGTCCGCAATCCGCAGCGCTTCGACGTGGTGGTGGGGAGCAATCTCTTCGGCGATATTCTCTCCGACCTGGGGCCGGCGGTGGCGGGCACGATCGGCATCGCCCCCTCGGCCAACCTCAATCCGGAACGCGAGCATCCCTCGATGTTCGAGCCGGTTCACGGCTCGGCGCCTGACATCGCGGGCAAGGGCATCGCCAATCCGATCGGCCAGATCTGGTCCGGCGCCATGATGCTGGAGCATCTGGGGCATCCCGAGGCTGCGGCAGCGGTCGAGCGCGCCTTCGCCTCCGTGCTGGCCGCGAGCAACAACCTCACGCCCGACATGGGCGGCAAGGCCTCGACGCGGGAGATGGGGGAGGCGGTGGCTCGGGCGGTGGAGAGGGCCTGACCTATCGACGGACGCGCCGGCGAGGCGGAACCGCCGGCCGGAACCGGTCTCACCGGATTGGGCCCAAAATCATGCCTAACCCCCGGAAATCCCGGGGGTCTGTCGGTGCTGGCGCTGGCGCCCGCCAAAGTCCTCTACTAACATCCTTGCCGGTCTCGCCGAGGGGGCTTGGACCAGTATCCCGCTATTGCTGTCGCGCGACCTGCAGTGGCGTGTCTGGATCCAGGAGACAACTGTCCCCCCGGCCGAAACAGGGAAGCAGGGTCGACAGCTTTGGCGCGAGTGAATTTCCTCAAGAACCTGTCTCAGGAGCGGATCGTCTTTGCGCTGGCGCTGGCGATCTTCATCGCCTGCTCGATCACGCTCGGGGGCTTTCTCCAGGCCGACAATCTGATCGCCATCGTGCGTAGCGTCAGCGTGCTGGGCATCCTCGCGGTCGGCATGGGAATCGTGATCATCGGGCGCGGCATCGACCTCTCGGCGGTCGCTATCATGGCGATGTCGGTCGCCTGGTACCTGCAGATGCTGCAGAACGGCGTTTCCGGCGGCGAAGCCCTGGCCCTGACCCTCGCCGGCGTCGTCGCCATCGGCCTCATCAACGGTTTCATGGTGGCCTACGCCGATGTGCCGGCGATCTTCGCGACCCTGGCCAGCGGCGCCTTCGTCTACGGTTTCTGCCGCTCGCAACTGATCGCGCAGGACGCGACCCCGGTGCCGGCGGGCAACTGGATCAACGAGCTCGGCCAGATTCCGAGCCGGATCGACCAGTTCGCGCAGATCCATCTGGGGGAGATCCCGGTCGAGGTGTTCATCTTCTCGGGGGCCGCCTTCCTGGCGTTCCTGTTCCTGCGCTTCACCAAGTGGGGCCGCTACGTCTATCTGATGGGCGACAATTTCCTGGCGGCGCGCAATATGGGCATCCCGGTCCGGCCGATGACCGTGTTGCGCTATGTGATCTCCGCCCTGATCGCGTTCTCGGCGGGCATCCTCACGGCCTCCAGCCTGCACAGCATCAATGTCCGCGTGGTAAATTCGACCCTGCTCTATGACGTGATCCTGGTCGTGGTAATCGGCGGCATCGGGCTTTCCGGCGGCAAGGGCGGCATGCGCAACGTCGTCGTCGGCGCCCTGCTGATCGGGATCCTGCAGAACGCCATGACCATCCTGGATTTCTCGAACGTCTATCAGAACCTCATCAAATCGACGATCCTGCTGATCGCCATCATCGTGGACAGCCTGCTGAATCCACGCGACGAGCAAACGGCGCAGCAAGGCGACATCTGAAGCGGGCACGCACAAGAGATCATCTGACAGGAAAGGGAGTGCATCATGAGACTCAAGGGAATGCTGACTGCCGTCGCCCTGACGCTGCTGGGCACGGTGGCCGTCAATAGCGCGGCAAACGCCCAGGAAGATCCGGGCCCGGCCGCTTACCAGAAGGCCTTGCAGGGCAAGCGTGTCGTGCTGGTGCCGATGGCGATGGGCTTCGACCTGGCCCAGGGCTGGGCCGCCTATCTGAAGCGCGAAGTCGAGGGCTGGGGCGGGACCTTCGAGACCCGCGACCCGAACTGGGATACCAGCGCGGGCGCTCAGGCCATCACCGATCTGATCTCCGGCAGCCAGAAGCCGGACGTGCTCGTGGTCCATTCGCCCGACCTCAACTCCTATTCCAAGCTGCTGAAGAAGGCGCAGAAGGATGGGATCTATGTGGTGCTGGTCGATAACCCGATGAACTATCCGGCCGACGCCTTCGTCGGCAGCGACTGGGACCGGCTGGGCCAGCTCGAGGCCGAAGCGGCCGTCAAGGGCTGCGGCGAGAATTCCTCGAAGAAGATCGGGCTGGTGCAGGGTGACGCCGCCAACGCCTCTTCGATCTATCAGTATAACGGCATCATGAAGGTCCTGGAGAAGCACCCGGACTTCAAGGTGGTCGCGAAGCCGTTCTCGAACTGGGATCCGACCACGTCGCGCAACGTCACCACGACCATGCTGCAGCAGAATCCCGACATCTGCGCCATCATCGACTTTTGGGACGGCGACGCGACGGGCGCTTCGGCCGCGATCCATGACGCCAAGCTCGACGGCAAGGTGTTCCTGGTCACGACCGGCGGCGGCGAGATGGTCGATTGCAAGGCACTCGAGGACGGAACCTTCGGAGCCGTCGTCATGACCGATCTGGCCAACCAGTCGCGCGACATGAACGCGATCATCAAGTTCCTGCTGCAAAGCGGCCAGCCGGCGGGAACCTCCAAGACCTACATCTATACTTTGGAGAAGGCGACCACGAAGGCCGACCTGAAGCCGAGCACCTGCTGGGACGTCAAGGCCCTGCAGGCCGGGCAGTACTGACGCCTCTTCGATAAAGGGAGCGGCCGCGACGGGCCGGCCGCTCCCGTTTTCCTAAACCGGATCGGCTCATGACCTTGCGAGAGCGGGCACTGCGCCTGCGCTATAACTACATCCCCGATCACCTGATCGGCGAGATCCTGACCAAGCGCTGGACCGACAATGCGATTCCGTTCGTCGCGCTGGTCGTGACCATCGTCGCTTTCGGCAGCACCATTCCCGGGTTCTTCCTGCCATCCTCCTTGAGCGATTCCACCCGCCAGCTCGGCGAGTTTTCCATCGTCGTCGTCGGGCTCACGATCGTGGTCCTGGGCGGCGGGATCGATCTTTCCGTGGGCTCGATCTTCGCCCTCGCCAATTTCGCGGCGGTCGGCTGCTTCTTCGTCTGGAACCAGCCGGTCTGGGTGGCCTTCCTCGCCGCCATGCTGACCGGCCTGATCTTCGGCTGCATCAACGGCTATCTGGTCGGCTATATGCGGCTGCGCGCCTTTCTGACCACACTGGTCACATTGATCATCGGTCGCGCCGGATTCGACATCCTGGTGATCGACTACAACACCCAGATACAGACCTCGATGGCGTCCTCGGATCTCTGGGATTTCGTCGGCGACGGCTCCATCTTCGGCGATTGGGCGCCCAACGGCCCGTCGATCGCCGTGGCCGCGGCCGCCGTGATCGCGATCATCGCCCATATCGCCATGACCCGCTCGAGACCGGGCTGGCACATCCTTGCGGTCGGCGGCTCGCGGCGCTCGGCCTACAACTCCGGCATCCGCGTCAAGCGCACCGTGTTCCTGACCTATGTGATCTCCGGTCTCTGCTGCGGCCTGGCGGGCTTCCTGATCGCCTGCCGCCTGAGCGGCGCGGGGCCTGGGACTGGTGCCGGCATGGAGATCGCGGCCTTGACGGCCGTGGTGGTCGGCGGCAACAGCCTGGGTGGCGGGCGCGGGTCGATCGCCAAGGCGGTCATGGGCGCCATCATCGTGCTGGTGATGACCAACGGCCTCATCCGCCTGGGCTTCGGCACCGGCTTCAATCAGATGGTGCTGGGCCTGTTGCTGGGGGCCGCGGTCACCCTCGACATCCGCTGGCTCAAGAACCGCGACAAGGTCCTGAGCGAGGTCTATGTCACGCCGATCCATCACCAGATGGGCGAGACCCAGTCGGCGCTGCCCGGCTCGGGCACGCCCTATGCGCTCTCCGACAAGCTTTCCAAGGCGGAACCCATCGGGCTCGGCGAGCTCGAAGGGCCGGAGGACGTGATCCTCGACCAGCAGGACAATCTCTATGCGGGCACGCGCCATGGCGAGATCGTCCGCTATCTGGCGCCGGACTATAAGCGCTCGGAGGTTTTCGCCCATATCGGCGGGTTCCCGCTGGGCCTCGCCATCGACCGCGACGGCGCGATCAAGACCTGCGTCGGCGCCATGGGCCTCTATTCGATCGACAAGGACCGCAAGGTCACGCAGCTCTCGACCGAGACCAACCGTTCCTGGACCTCGATCCTCGACGATGCGCGGCTGCGCGATCCCAACGATTGCGACATCGCGCCCGACGGCCGTATCTATTTCACAGATTCGACCACGCGCTACGACGCGCATGACTGGGCGCTGGACAGCATCGAGGGGCGGCCCACCGGGCGGCTGCTGGTTTACGATCCGAAGGACGGCAGCACGAAGACCCTGCTCAGCGGCCTGCGCTACGCCAACGGCGTCTGCATGGCCCATGACGGGCAGTCGCTCTTCATGGCCGAATCTTGGGCCTGCCGCGTGCATCGCTACTGGTTCGACGGGCCCGACAAGGGCAAGTTCGAATGCGTGATCCGCGATATGCCGGGCTATCCCGACAACATCAATCGCGCCTCGGACGGGACCTATTGGATGGCCTGGCTCGGCATGCGCACGCCGAGCTATGACCTGGCCCTGCGCAAGCCCGGCATGCGCAAGCGCATGACCCGCCGCCTGCCGCAGGACGAGTGGCTGTTCCCCAACATCAACACCGGCGGCGTGGTGAAGTTCGACGAGAGCGGCCGCATCGTCGAGGCGCTGGGCGATCTCGGCGGCGAGCGCCATCCGATGGTGACCTCGATGCGGGAGCATAAGGGTTACCTCTATATCGGCGGCATCCTCAACAACCGCATCGGGCGCTACCGCATCGAAGGCGCCGATCCGAACTGGACGAGCTGGTCCTCCTACTGGGGAGGCAAGGGCTGATGTTCATCGACCGCCTGCTCGATCCGTTCCGCGGCAAGGCCGTTACCATCCCGCCGATGGATGGCGCCTTGAAGCCGAATACCGCCCTGGACGATGCCGCGGCGCTGCTGACGGTCGAGGCGCCGGATAATCTGGCGGTCGCCGACGGCCGGCTGTATTTCTCCAGCGGCTCCACTCTGCTCACGGTGCCGCTCACCCAACCCTCCTCGACCCCGCAGATGGTGGCGCAGTTCGGCTGTGCCGTGACGGCCCTGTCCGCGACACCGGACGGTGGCATCGCGATGGGGCTGGATGACGGGCGGATCCTGTTCAAGGGCGGCGCCCTCGACGGGCGCGAGCTCAAATCGGTCGGACCGGATCGCCTGGTCTGCCCGACGGCGCTCGCCATGCCGCATCCCGGCAGCATCCTGGTGACGCAGGGGTCGGCCCCGCACCGGCCCGGCGACTGGGTGGTCGACCTGATGGGCAAGGGCGCCAGCGGGTCGGTCTGGCGGATCGACCTCGAGACCGGCACGGAAACCTGTCTCGCCCGTGGGCTGGCCTGGCCCAATGGCATCCTGGTCGAGCCCGATCACCGGATGGTGATCTCGGAATCCTGGCGTCATCGCCTGCTGCGCCTCTCGGCCGATGGGCGCGGTCAGGCCGGGCCCGTTCTGTCGAAGCTTCCCGGTTATCCGGCGCGGCTGGCGCCGTCGCCGGGTGGCGGCGCATGGCTCGCCTTGTTCGCGCCGCGCAATCGCCTGATCGAGTTCGTCCTCGACGAGAACGACTACCGCACCGACATGATGCGCGACATCGACCGCGAATTCTGGATCGCGCCGTCGCTCTCTTCGAGCGTCAGCTTCCTCGAGCCGCTGCAATGCGGCAGCGTGCGGACCATGGGCATCCGCAAGCCCTGGGCGCCCAGCCGCTCCTACGGGCTTGTGGTCAGGCTCGATGAGGCGTTGCAGCCGGTCGAAAGCTTCCACAGCCGCTCCAACGGCAACCGCCACGGCGTCACCAGCGTCGTCGAGGCGGGGGGCCGCGTGCTGGTCGCCGCCAAGGGCGGCCATGCCATCCTCGCGATCGGCGCGACGCCGGGCGGGGGGAGGGCCGCGCTATGACCGCGCTCTTCGAAATGCGCAAGGTGACCAAGGCCTATCGCGGTATCCCGGCGGTGAAGTCGGTCGATTTCGACCTGCTGGAAGGCGAGGTCCATGCGCTGGTCGGCGAGAACGGCGCCGGCAAGTCGACCCTGACCAAGATGATGGCGGGCGTGGTCGAGCCGACCGAGGGCACGATGCTCTATCGCGGCGCGCCGATCACCTTCACCACCCCGGCCGAGGCCCTGAAGCAGGGTATCGCGATGGTGTTCCAGGAGACGAGCCTGGTCCCTTCCATGACCGTGGCACAGAATCTCTATCTGGGCGACGAGAAGTTCCTGAACCGGCTGCGCGGCATCGCCATCGCGGCGCAGCAGTTCCTGCAGTCGCTCAATTTCACGGTCGATCCCGCGGCCACGGTCGCGACGCTGGGCGCCGCCAAGCGCCAGATGGTCGAGATCGCGCGCGCCGTGCGGCTCAATGCACGGATCATCATCTTCGACGAGCCGACCGCCTCCCTGACGCCCGAGGAGAAACGGCATTTCTTCGCCCTCATCCGCCGCCTCAAGGCGCGCGGCGTCTCGATCGTCTTCATCAGCCATGCGCTCGAGGAGGCGCTGCTGATCTCCGACCGGATCACGGTGATGCGGGACGGCGAGCGGGTCGTCACCGACGCAACCTCGAGCTTCGACCGCGAGAAGATCGTGCGTGCCATGGTCGGCCGCACCATGTCGGACGAGCTCTATCGCCGGCGGGTCGAGCGCAAGGGCGCGCGGGCACCGGGCGCCAAGGTGCTGAGCGTCCAGGACATCTCCATGGGCGCCATCGTCCGCAACACCTCCTTCTCGATCTATGGCGGGCAGATCACCGGCGTCTTCGGTCTGATCGGGTCGGGACGCACCGAGACGGCGAAGATCATCGCCGGCATCCTGAAGCGCGATTTCCTGCGCGGCGGAGAGATCGAGCTCGAGGGCAAGCCGGTCCGCTACAACGTGCCGAGCCCGGCGGTGAAGGACGGCATCATCTATGTGACCGAGGACCGCAAGACCGAGGGCTTCTTCGAGACCATGTCGATCGCCGAGAATTTCTATTCGGGCCTGCTGGCGGCGGGACTGAACAAGGTCCCGATCGTCAGCCGGACCGAGATGAAGGAACTGGCCGCGGAATGGACCAAGACGCTGTCGATCCGTGCGATCGACCCCGAGGCGCGGGTGATCGAGCTCTCGGGCGGCAATCAGCAGAAGGTCGTGATCGGCAAGGGCCTGATTCAGAAGCCGCGCCTCGTGATCTTCGACGAGCCGACGCGCGGCGTCGACGTGGCGGCGATCGCCGAAATCCATCATTTGATAAACAAGCTCGCCGACGACGGGCTGGCGGTGGTGGTGATCTCGTCCTATCTTCCCGAGATCTTGAATATCTCGGATCGCATCCTCGTCTGTCGCCAGGGCCGCATCGTGGAGGAGTTCACGCCGGCCGAGGCCACCGAGGAGCGGATCATGTATGCCGCGGTCCACTGACCGCCGCCTGACCTTCCGATTCCGACGATCTCGATAGACGGAGCCTGCCCATGGGCAATCAACCGAACAGCTGGACCTATTTCGAGGGTCGCTGGCAGCAGGGCAACACCATGATCCTGGGCGCCCGTTCGCACGCCACCTGGCTGGGTTCGCTGGTGTTCGACGGCGCGCGATATTTCGAGGGGGTGGCGCCCGATCTCGATCTCCATTGCCGCCGGGTTTGCGATTCTGCGGAAGTCTTCGGGCTGATCCCGACGCTCCGGCCGGAGGAGATCGCCGAGATCGCGCGGGACGGCTTCAGGCATTTCTCCAAGGACGCAGCGCTCTATGTCCGCCCGATGTATTGGGCGGAGGAGGGCGGCTTCATGTCGGTGCCGCCGCTGGGCGAATCCACCACCTTCGCGCTCTGCCTGGAAGAGATCCCGATGTCGCCGCCCAAGGGCTTCACCATGACGACGACGCGCTTCCGGCGCCCGACCCTCGACACCATGCCGGTCAATGCCAAGGCGGCCTGCCTCTATGCCAACAATGCCCGGATGCTCCGCGAGGCCAAGGCGAAGGGCTTCGACAACGCGATCTGCTGCGATGCCAACGGCAATGCCGCGGAGCTGGCGACGTCGAACATCTTCCTGGCGCGCAAAGGCGAGGTCTTCACGCCGATCCCGAACGGGACCTTCCTCAATGGCGTGACCCGCCAGCGCGTGATCCAACTGCTGCGCAAGGCCGGCACCAAGGTCCATGAGACCGTGCTCGGCATCGACGAGTTCCGCACCGCCGACGAGGTGTTCTCGACCGGCAACATGTCCAAGGTCATGCCGGTCATGGCTTTCGACGATCGGAAGTTCGAATTCGGGCCGATAGGCCAGCTTGCCCGCAAGCTCTATTGGGAATGGGCGCATAGCTAGGGCGTGCGGCCGGCGATAGGGAGGTGACGTCCATGTCGATGGCAGTCGTCGCGACCAAACCGGGCGGACCGAACGTGCTGGAGTGGCGCGAGGTTGCGACCGGCCGCCCCGGCCCGGACGAAGTTTTGCTGAAGCAGACGGCTGTCGGCGTCAATTTCATCGACACCTATTTCCGCACCGGCCTCTATCCGTGGCCGCAGGGCGAGCCCCTGATTCCGGGCGGCGAGGCGGCGGGAGTCATCGAGGAGGTCGGCAAGGATGTGAAGGAGCTGGCCGTCGGCGATCGCGTGGCCTACACCACGCCCTTGGGGGCCTATCGCGAGAGCCGCGTGATGAAGGCGGAACGGCTGGTCAAGCTGCCACCCGGGGTCAGCGACGAAGTCGCGGCTGCCATTATGCTGAAGGGTCTGACCGCGCATTATCTCCTGCATCGCACCTTCCGGGTGCATTCGGGTCAGCATGTTCTGTTCCATGCGGCGGCGGGCGGCGTGGGGCTCATCGCGGGCCAATGGCTCGCGGGCCTGGGCGCCATCGCGATCGGGACCGTGGGTTCGGCCGACAAGGCCGCCCTGGCGCGGCGCCATGGTTACGCTCATGTCATCAATTATAAGACCGAGGATTTCGCCAAGCGTGTCGCCGAGATCACGGAGGGCAGGGGCGTGCATGTCGTCTATGACTCGGTCGGCAAGGATACCTATCGTGAGTCCCTGAAATGCCTGCGCCGGCTCGGGCATTTCGTTAGCTTCGGCCAGTCCTCAGGCATGATCACCGACTTCAAGCTGTCCGATCTCGCCAGTCACGGTTCGCTCACGGCAACGCGGCCGGTGCTGTTCGACTATATCGCGACGCATGACGAACTCGAGCAGGCGGCCGATGCGCTGTTTGCCGAGATCGTGTCGGGCCGCGTGATGGTGCAGGTGCATCAGACCTTCCCGCTGCGCGATGCCGCCGAGGCGCATCGCCAGCTCGAATCCCGCAGCACCGTCGGATCGAGTGTGCTGCTGCCCTGAGACCGCGCCGGAAATGGTTCCCTGAAAATCGACTCATGTTGAGGGTCGAGAGCCACAGCTTTGCCACCTCGGAGAGGGGCGTCAGCCCGGCATGTGTCTCCTATCCTCAGGGGAATGAAACGATGTCTTCTCCCCTGCCTGGTGGCGGCGCTGGCGCTTTGCGGCTGCACCACCGAGCGTCAATCCAATCCCGACCGGACGGCGACCGAGCAGCTGCTGATATCGACCGCGGCCGAGCGCGCCGCGACCAAGCTGGCGCTGCAGATGCCGACGGGCACCAAGGTCTTCGTCGATGCGACGAACTTCGACGGCGTCGACGCCAAATATGCGATCGCGGCGATCCGCGCGCATCTGCTCGAGCATGGCAGTTTGCTGGTGGACGACAAGGCCAAGGCGGAGAACATCGTTGAGATCCGGGCGGGCGCCCTCTCCATGGACCAGAATGCGTTGCTGATCGGCATTCCGCAGATGACCCTGCCGATCCCGCTGGCGGGGCAGGCCGTGACACCGGAGATCGCGCTCTTCAAACGTGACCGGAGGCTGGGGCTCGCGAAATTCGCGGCCGTCGGGTACAACGTTGCGGACGGCAAGCTGGTCGCCTCGTCCGCCCCCGAATATGGCGATTCCTACGAGACCCACTGGCTGGTTCTGCTGCTGTTCGGTTGGACAACCAGCGATGTCGGGCCGGATGACGATCCAGACCATCCGCCTCCGGCCAATTGATCCAGATTCGCGGGTGAAACTTCACGAAACCGGCAGGGCGCGGCGCAGGAGGAAGATCGCCCTTGCCGACATGGCGGATGCGGCTCGCGCCGATCTCACGTAGAGTTGTGGTGATTTCCGGCGCTTTCCGCGCCAGTTAAGGCTGGCCCGCCGAATTCAGCGCGGGGACTCGCAAACGGCAGAGAGCCTGGACCCATGGCGCCTTGGTACGACCGCGCGGGACGGTTGTCGCTTCTGAAGCTCTTCGTGTTCGTCGGCCTGTTCTTGCCGGCGGCCTGGCTTGCCGGGCTGGCCCTGACGCAGGACCTCGGCGCGCGTCCCCTCAATACCGCGATCCATTTCGCTGGGCTCTGGATGGTGCGGTTCCTGCTGATCACGCTGGCCATCACGCCGGCGCGCAAGCTGTTCCGCTGGGCGCCGCTCATCCTCGTCCGGCGCATGCTGGGTGTCGCGACCTTCGCCTACGGGTTGCTGCATCTGGGGCTCTATATCGTCGACCAGAATTGGAACCTGATCCGGGTGATCAGCGAGATCTGGCTGCGGATCTATCTCACCATTGGCTTCGTGGCGCTGTTCGGATTGATGCTGCTGGCCATCACCTCGACCGATGGCTGGGTGCGCCGTCTCGGCGGCAAGCGCTGGCAGGCGCTGCATCGGATCGTCTATCTGGTGAGCGCGCTGGCCCTGGTCCATTTTTTCATGCAGGCGAAGCTCAACGTCTACCCCGCAGCCCTGATGTCCGGCTTTTTCCTCTGGCTGATGGGCTATCGGCTCTGGGATCGCTTCGGCGAGATCGGCAGCATCCCGTCGCTGCTGGGGCTCGCGGGTCTGTCGGCCATTGCCACCGCCCTGACCGAGGCCGGCTGGTACGCGGTTGCGACCCACGCACCGGCCCTCAAAGTGCTCGAGGCCAATCTCGGCTTCGCCGCCGGGATCAGGCCCGCCTGGTGGGTGCTGATCGTGGCGCTTGGCGTCACGCTTGCGGTGGCCTTGCGCCGCGCCCTCATGAAGAAGGCCCAGCCCAAGGCGCCGCCGAAGCTCGCCATGAACCGGGCCTCCTGATAAGGACGATCAGAAGGTCAGTCGATCTGGATCGGGATCACCACCTGAAAGCCGGGCTGCGGATAGACGTAAACCGGCGGGGGCGGGGCGTAATAGACCCGGGGCGGCGGCGGGTAGTAGTAACGGGGCGGCGGAGGCGGGTAGTAATAGCGCGGCGGCGGTGCCCAGTAGCCATAGCTCGGATACTGTTTGCCATAATATCCCCGGCCCTGCTCGTGATGTTTGTTCCAGCCGTTATTCCAGCCGTCGTTCCCACCGTTGCCGTGATTCCAGTCGTTGCCATGGCCCCCATTGCCATGGCCGCCATTGCCCTGGTTCCAGTGGTTCCCATGGCTCCAATCGTCGTCGTCGGCGCGGGAAGGGCTGCTGACGGCCAGGACTGCCAGGACAGCGGCAAGCGCCAGGAGCAAACGTCCGGCGCCTCGCCGGTTCGCGGAAGGGCCGGTTGAGATGAGAGCTCGGGTTTTGTCCTTCATTCTTCTCTCCTGAGTATCGGTGCCGAAGTCCGGGCTGCCGTCTTCACGGTCTGCCGGTTGGAATTGCGGTCCCTGACCTACACGGACGAGAAGGGGATTAACTGCGCTGTCATTTCGCCGCCCGGTTTATGCCACGGGGGCGTGGCCGACCGTTCAGGATCGGGCGGCGGCCCGGGCGCTCCGCTTCCTGGGCGAGATGAACTCGACCTGGCGGCCGAGATGCTGCTCGAAATCGTCCCGGTCGCGCAGGCGCCGGGCCTGGGCCTTCGAGATCAGCCGGTAATGGCGGATGCCGTCGAGCTCCTCGGCGACGTCCCAGCAGGGCTCGGGGTTGGTGACCCAGCGCTCCGGCGCCACGCGGCGCAGATCGAACGGTCGGGAGTAAGCCCGCAGGGTCTTCTTGGACTCGTTTACATATTCGTGGATGTAGGAGATCGCGAGCTCGCGCAGGGTCCGATAGACCGGGTCGCGCCAGCGCAGCCAGACATGATTGCTCTTCGAGATCGCGCCCCAGCAATCGCCGCGCTTGAACAGCGTGACGACATGGTCGTCGTCGCCTTCCGCATGGAAGTCCATGAGCAGCGGCGGCTCGCCCTGCAGCCATAGCGCGCATGCCGCGACGAAGGCGCCTTCGATGCAATGCGCGTGGCGGTGCTCGAGCACGCCGACGACGGAGAGGCAGCTGTCACCGTTCAGTTCGTGATTGATGCTGAGCGAGGTGATGAAGTCCTGGATTCGCTCCGGCGTGCGCAGACGCAGCAGAAGATCGGTTTGAGCACGGGTGAGGCCGAGCCGCTGGCCCAGGGCGAATCGAGACGTCATGGGAATCGAGCCTGCCACAGAGAACCCGTCCCCGTCGATTCCCCCGGACGGGCGAGGCGCGGACCGAAGTCCTTAACCAGCCCCATGACCGGCCGCTATGGAAACCAGAGCGCGGCGGCATTTCCGTGTTGTCCGGGGTTCCGCAATTCTCAAGCCGTTGCCGCGGTGAAGACGCCGCCCATTCAGCCAAGAGAAGAAGAGGAGACCTTTCCATGATCATGAACAGCAAGACCAGCCGCGCCGTCTGGCGGGGCCTGGCATTGGCCGGCATTGTCGCCGGCGCGATGTCGGCGGGCTCGATGTCGGCTTTCGCCGGCAGTTGCCCGGCCGACAAGGTGGTTCCCGCGGGCCAGGGCCAGAAGCCCGGCGCCACCATGCCCAAGGACGTGACCGATACGGTCATCGGCTCGATCGACCTGTCGAAGGAGCCGGCGGCGATCAACGATCGCACCTTCCGCCTGCGCAAGCTGGTGATCCAGGCCGGCGGCATCGTTCCCTGGCACAGCCACGAAGACCGCCCGGCGATCATCTATATCGTCAGCGGCGAAGTCACCGAATATGCCAGCACCTGCGCGGTGCCGATCGTCCACAAGAGCGGCGATGTCGCGGTCGAGAGCCACGACACCTCGCATTGGTGGAAGAACACGGGCAAGACCCAGGCCGTGCTCCTCTCCTCGGACCTGCTCCATGACCCGATGGACGCGAACATGATGTGAGGGTCCGCCGATGCGGGACCTATGGGATCGGCTCGTAACGCGGTGGACGCAAGGAGGCCCGTCACAGCCGATCGCTGCTTTTGCCGGAGCCGAGCATGACCATGATCGCCAAATCCTCGCCGACGCCGATGGCCATGCTGGCGGCGATCGCCGGCCCGGCCGCCTTCCGGACCTTGATCATCGGCATCGTCGCCTTCCTGACGGTGGTCGATCTCTTCGCCACCCAGGCCATCCTGCCGACCCTGACCCGCGCCTATGACGTCAGTCCGGCGGCGATGGGTTTCGCGGTCAATGCCAGCACCATCGGCATGGCGCTGGCCGGCCTCGGCATCGCGCTGGTCAGCCGCCGGATCGACCGCCGCCGCGGCATCCTGGTCAGCCTGATGCTGCTCTCGATCCCGACGGCGCTGCTGGCGGTGGCGCCGACTCTTGCCGTCTTCACCGGCTTGCGGATCCTGCAGGGGCTCTGCATGGCCTCGGCCTTCACGCTGACTTTGGCCTATCTGGCGGAGCGCAGCAGCGCCCGGGACGCGGTCGCCGCCTCGGCCGCCTACATCACGGGCAATGTCGCCAGCAATCTGTTCGGCCGGCTGTTGTCGGCGGCGGTTGCCGAGCATTGGGGTTTGGCCACGAACTTCTATCTCTTCGCCGCCCTCAATCTCCTGGGCGCGCTGCTGGTTGCCGTGAGCCTGCGCCGCGCCGTTCCCATGGAGCGCCCCGCCATGGCGCGTTCGCCGCTGTCGATCTGGACCGAGCATCTGCGCAACCGTCCCTTGCGCGCGAGCTTCGGCGTGGGTTTCTGCATCCTCTTCGCCTTCATCGGCACCTTCACCTTCGTCAATTTCGTATTGGTGCGGGCGCCGCTTGCGATCGGCCCGATGCAGCTGGGTTTCGTCTACTTCGTCTTCCTGCCGGCGATCCTGACGACGCCCTTGGCCGGGCGCGCGGCCCATCGCTTCGGCACGCGCAAGACTGTGGGCGGTGCCTTGCTCCTCGCTGCCCTCGGTCTGCCCCTGCTGCTGCTGCCGAATATCGTCGCTGTCCTGGTGGGGTTGGCCCTGATCGGCGTCGGCACCTTCTTCGCGCAAGCCGCCGCCACCGGCTTCATCGGCCGGGCCGCGACCACCGACCGGGGCTCCGCCAGCGGAATCTATCTCGCCTGTTATTTCGGCGGCGGCCTGGTCGGCACGGCGCTGCTGGGTCAGGTCTTCGACGGGTTGGGGTGGGAAGCCTGCGTCTTCGGCATCGGGATCGCGCTCGCCGCCGGCATGGCTCTGGCGTTCTGCCTGAAGAAACATTCCAAGCCGGCCGAGGCTCCGGGCGCCTGACCATCGAAGACAAGACGGGCGGCGCTTCATCGGCTAGGCTCGGGACTCCTGATCTTCGAGGGGAAGCCGATGCGTCTCGTCATTGCCGCCATGAAGCATGAAACCAACACCTTCTCTCCGGTGCCGACGCCGCTGGCGCGGTTCGGCAAGGCGGGCGACGAACTGCTCGAAGGGAAAGCGGCCTACAAGGCCCTGAAGGGTACTGGTGCCGGGGTCGCGGCCTTCATCGATCTCGCTGAGCAGCATGGCGCCGAGTTCGAGATCGCGATCTCGGCCGAGGCCTGGCCCTCGGGGCCCGTCGAGGACGAGGCCTATGAATATATCTGCAACAAGATCTGCCGTGCGGTCGCGAAGGGTTGCGACGCGCTGCTCCTGGATCTCCATGGCGCGATGGTGACGCGCTCGCGTGAGGATGGCGAAGGCGAGCTGCTGTCGCGGCTGCGGAAGCTGGCACCCCGTTTGCCCATCGGCGTCTCGCTCGACATGCACACCAACTTTTATCCGGCGATCGCCGAGAATGCGACGGTGATTGCCGGCTACCAGACCTATCCCCATATCGACACCTACGAGACCTCGATGCGGGCGGCGAAGCCGATCTTCGCCATGCTCAAGGGCGAGGCGCGCCCGACCATGGCCTGGGGCAACCGCCCGATGCTGCCGCATGTCATGCGCCAGGGGAGCGACGATTTCCCCAACAGGGATCTCCAGGCGATGGCCCGGCGGATGGAGCGGGAAGGGGCGCTCTGCGCCACCCTCTTCACCGGCTTCCCCCATGCCGATATCTCGCAGGCCGGCTTGTCGGCCGTGGTGGTGACGAACGACGACCCGGACCTGGCCAGGCGTTATCGCGACGAGCTCCTCGATTTCGCCTGGACCCACCGCGAGGCCTTCGTCTATCGCCTCGAACCGCTGGAGGAGTCGCTGGCGCGGGCCAAGGCCGCGACCGAGTTCCCGGTGGTCCTGCTCGATCACTACGACAATTGCGCCTCGGGCGGCACCATGGACACGATGAAGGTCCTGGGCGCCATCCTCGATTCAGGGCTGGAGGATGTGGCGGCCTTCGCGATCCATGATCCGGCGGCGGTCAAGACGCTGATCGCGGCCGGTGTCGGCGCCAAGGTCTCGGTTCCCTTGGGCGGCAAGCTCGACATGCCCTCGATCAAGCGCAAGGGCGAGCCGCGCGAGGTCACGGGCACCGTCAAGCTCATCTCCAACGGGCAGTTCCGCAATCGCGGCAAGGCCTGGCACGGGATGCTGATGGATATGGGGACGGCGGTGGTGCTCGATACGGGCAAGGTCGAGATCGTGGTCATCTCGAAACATCTCGAGCCTTTCGACCTCGGCTGCTTCACGTCGCTGGGGATCGATCCCACGGCGAAGAAATATCTGATGCTGAAGAGCCGGGTCCATTATCGCGCCGGCTTCAAGGCGATCGCGAAACAGATCATCGAATGCGCCGGCGTCGGCGTGTGCACCTCCGACTATTCCATGCTCGATTTCAAGCATGTGCGCCGGCCGATCTACCCGCTCGACAACCTGAACGATCCGAACCCGTAGGGAAAAGACTGGGCCACTTCGTATTATCAAGAGGCTTTTGCTCAGGAAAATTTCAGATCTGAGTGGCCTTCTAAGCACTCGATATAGTACGTCAGCGCAGGCTTGGCAGACGCGGAAAAGCATGTCGCACTGGACTAATGGGTGACTAGTGCCGTTCGTAGCTACTCATCTCATTGCGCATGTCGTGGAGATTACAGGCGAGATAGGTATCGAAGAGGTCCAGCAGTTCCCGTTCCCGCCCGCTGTCGCCTTCCGTTGCTCGGTAAAGCTCGATAAGAAGACGTCCTAGATGATGGCCAGTCATGTAGTGGCCTTGGAGGCCTTCCTTCGTCCAGACCGGGTAGAGCGCCAGTATCCGGTGGAGCATCTCGAACGCTAGGTCTGGGTAGCGATCAACACGCTCCTCCAGTGCGCGAACCAAGTCGTCAGAATGCTCTTCAAATGTCGCCGAGCTCAGGTATGCTCTTACAAGGCTTGACCGATCCGTCTGCCCATCCAGGACTTCGCCCCAGTTCATATGATTAAGCTCGTCCCGCACCACTTTCTCGCGGTCATCAACTAGCACGAAAAGCCACCGAGCAGCGCGGTCGCCAACTTTGTCTGATGTCAGGTTGCAAGAGCCGCGAAAAGCCGCGACCTGCCGCCGGAGCACATCATTAGCCGCGCTATCGAGAAACGCGGCACTTGCTGTGTCATCATCCAGCGCATTTCCGGATTCAAGGAAAAGTCCGAGAACCCTCAGTTCCTTGTCCTTGGAGGCAATCAAATGCTGAACGATATCCGTTGCCTGATCGGGATAGCTGAAGCTGATCCATCGCAGCATGTGGTGTCCGGGTTGAGACCGCATAAACTTTAGATCACGGCTAGCGATCCGCTTTAGAAGGTCGATCCCCCGTTCGGCATCATGCTTCGCAATGGAGTTTACAGTGTGCATCATGCACATCAAAACAGATACAAGTGGCTCCGCATCGACTCGGCGTTCGACAAGCGTCGCGACGTCATCAAAAGTGCTGGGGTCATTCCACAGAACAGTAGCAAGAGCTTCATATGCAGAGCCTCGCTCTTGATTGATGCCACTCGCATAAAGATCGCCATTCTCGCTCAGGAGTTCACGCACGGAGTTACGCGGGTCCCGGGAAGGTGTTGTGGTATGCACGGCTGTGTCTGACGCCGTGCCGAACTCAGCGATCCGAAGCACAAGATCCAGTATTTCAGAGTCAGTCGCCGCACTCGGATGCTTCTGGATAGTCCAGCTGATCGTCCGGTTGAACGAGTGATCAGGCCACTTGGTGACCGCCTTGATCGCACGCGCGACCAATGACGCCTCAGCGGTACTCTCGCGCACGCCACTCAGAATTGACTCGGCATACTCGGCGTTCACCGACAGCGGAATCCGTTCCAGCAGGTTGATAAAGCGCTCAGGCTCGTCTTTTGCCCTTGCTTGGAGAACGGAGCCAAGCTGCCGCGCCCCTCCTATGACCCGCTCCCGTTCGTAGCGGTGGTAGTTGTCGTCGCTATATCGCTCCATCGCCGACAGCCACTGATTATCTGTCATGAAGATCGCCTTGTCTGGCGGGATCGGCGATTGAACCCAGCCACCTCTTATGCCGTGGGCGTCGGGTAATGGCCCATGCCTAAACTTGCGGTCTAGTTCGTCGAGACGGCGGAGCGCACTGAGACTTAAATGTTCCCGGCCAATTGTCGTCAGAATGGCCCTCTCGTCCTCTCCGGAGGAGTTGAGAATACGCATGACGTATCCCTCAGCATGCTTGAAATCCAGCGTCTCATCAGCCCTCGTGCGAGCGCAATACTTCTTGGCCCAGTCGAGTTCTGGACGATGGGCCATTACGATAGCTTCAATAGCCAAACGATTCTTGGGAGAAAGATGAGGGAAAGCGGCTTTGGCGGCCTTGGCAACTGGTGCCCATTGGCCTCCTATCTCGCCGATTTTAAACGCCTGCCTGTTCTGCATGAGTGGAAGCAGCCGGTCGCCGAGATGCTCGCCATTCGCTGCTATGGCTATCAAGTGAAGATACAGCGCAACAGAACCAATGGGTTCAATCTTATCTAGATAGCCTGACGCTCCCTCTGGATCTCGGGTGGCGAAGCTGGTAAGCGCCTCGGCGAGGAAGCGCACATAGGGCTGGTCGTACTCGCTGAATGGCACCCTAATCGTCTGCCGATCTCGTTCCTGATGCCCGACCGCATCACAGTTTCGCCGGAGAGCTTCCGCGAAAGGCGTCACGACCGCATCAAGGAATGCTTGTGGCGCATCTTCGACAATTTTCTTCAACCAGTGAGTCGTGCTTTGGCCATCATGAACGTCGTCAAACGGATGGCATTGCGGGAATGCGTTCATCCATCGCTGAAGCCAGAAAGCGAGTATGCGCGCGCCAAGCTCTTTATTCTTGTGCGTCCAGGCTCCGAGATCGAAGTTCTCAGATAGCTTCTTGGCAACGTCCTTGTCGCTCGTCGCCGCAACGAGATCGCCATACAGCGTCTCAAGTTCACCAATCGGTCCGTCAGCGTAAAGTCTGTTTAGCCAGGCGATGAGATGAACGCCCCGCTCCGCATCGCCAGCCCACCACTTCCGAAGCAGCGCGGCGGCGATACTAGAGTGACGCGGGGCTCCCTTTCGAAGGACTGAGAAGGCAAGGTCCTTGGTCTCATCGCTCTCATCGATCCATCTTTGCATCAGTCCAGAATTAATGATGAGCGGCAACCAGTCGCGGCCATGCAGAATGAGCCTGGCGAGATTCTTCCGGGTATGTTCCGTAGTGAACCAGGGCTGAACAATCTCCAGCTCTCCGCATGTCGGCGTGTCCACTTCGGCGAGCCAATGGGCCACCGCGTCCTTGACGATGTAACGTATGTCATCGCCGTCCATAACCTGTTTGAGATCAGCGAGATATCTGCGCGTCACCCCCAGATCGCGAAGACGTGAGAAGATTTGGCGAACCTGGGTTCGTCGGAAAAGGCGCTGCTCGTCGGCTGTTAGCAGGTCATGGACCGACTGCCCGGTAGTGAGAAAGTGACGGGAGAATGTGTGGTCAAAGAAAGACTCGTGGGCAAACTGTAGCTTTCCACCAACCGCACTAATGAGCCCGTGGGAACTCAAAGCATCAACCGAGCCGGGAAAAGCCGCCAGCACCGCTGGCGGCGCTATCAGCTCCTGATTCTCGCTCATACTCGCGGCTATTGCGCCCAAGGCGGCGTCAGGCGTCCATGAAAGGCCGGCGGCAATAAAATCACGCCCCCGAACTTCCATAAGTCGGTCGAACAGCCGACCGCTGGAAATCTCGCCTTCCATTTCTTCACCCGCGAGGACGATGCTCGCGAAGAGCTGAAGATTGATTGGGATAGAAAGGATCGTTCGCTCTCGGATATTGAATTGGCGGTCGGCCAGTCCAAGTCGCACCATTACAGGCGCTACCGCGTCATCCCAACTGAGCGGCCGCATTGTGATCGAGCGCGTTAGAATATTTTCGGATAGCGGCTTAAGGCGACTATCTCGTTCCAGATCGTAAGAGCGGCAGGCGATGACTACTTTCATCTTCGGGTAAAAATGAGAGTCGCCCAGCATACGGAACAGCAGCTCACGAATCCGGCCGGATCGTCCGGAGGCCTCGCTGACTGCATCGACCTGATCGATCACCAGTAGGCAGGATTGGTTTCCGTAGCGGTTACCCAGCAGGCCAACCGGGCTCTCCGCTCGGCCCACAAGGGCTGTGCCGATCTCGCCGACCGCGTGACAGGACAGAAATCGATCAATCCGGAAAGCCAAAACCGGACATCCAGTTGCCCGAGCACTCTCAACGATCTTGGCGAGCGCAACGCTTTTTCCGCTCCCAGCGCCGCCAGCCACCACGGTAAGGTGGTGGCCCTGATCCATCGCCAGCGCCGCAGCCTCATCGACATCCGCGATCGAAATCGCATGGTTGGCAATCCGCGGCGGCAGGGAAGCGAGATAATCATCAGTTGCCTCAGAAAACTTACCGTCTAGTCTCGTATCAAGGCGTGCTTTCCAGCCGATCCCAAGCTCATCAATCGCAGCCCGGAAGCCTTCGGTCGTGATTGTTTGCGTGAGCTTTGATATCAGGAAACGAGACAGACGATCGCGGACCTCCTCTGGGTCAGCCTCAAACAGAAGCGAGGCGGTTCCCGTGAACTCTCGGAGTATGGAGTAGTCGGATACAGTTTCTACCTGGCACCGCTTGAGCCAATCTAGCTCTGTTTGCGAGTCGATATCCCAAGCTTCGCCCAGTTGCTTTCGTGTCTCACGATCCGAGTCGGAAAGCCCGTCAATGAAGTCTTTTACGGTCTCTGCGAGATGAGCCTTCTCCAGCAGCGACTTAAACGCAGCGGTGGGGTCTGCGGAAACAAACACGCAGTGGTTGGACGGATCGACTAGTTTACCGGCGAACGCTTGGATGACACCCTCATTTTTGAGGGCGATCATAGTCCAGCTTCCGGATGTCCGACGCCGCTTGCACTGATGCCAGAAATTCAGCCCATCTGCAGACAGCCTGAACTCCAAGCCTGTGGAGTTTTCGTTGAAGGGCTCAAGGCGAATTTCATCCGCCTCACCCCGCAGCACTTTTAGCGCCTCGATCAGCGTCCAATGCGCTTCGTACTCGTTGCCGAGCTTATCTGCGACGCCTCCAGCCAACATGGACAAGGTCTACTCTCGTCAACACCCCGACAACCAAAACGGGTCGAGTCTCAAGCATCTTAACCGTCTAAGTGTCGACAATCTATCCGCGAAGGCCCGTCAACACGCAAGCACTCGGCGAGGCCAGGGTAGAGTAGCCCAGCATAAAGGAGGACTGGGCGGATTCTAGGAGGCAGCAAGGAACATGCGGCACCCCCGTCAGATTGCTTTAAGAAATTGTTGTTGCATGAATTTGGGTTAGGAAGTTGTCGCGGTTATTCGATTGCCGCTCTCGGTGAAAACAAAGGCTTATGCCGAGGATCCAGTAGCTTGGCTGCCAGGTTGAGTTGAGTAAGACGGGAGGAGTGAGGAAGTGGACTCAGGACGGGGTCAGGGCGCCGCGACCAGCATCTCGACCTTGGCCTCATCGAGTGCGCGGCGCAGATGGGGCGGGGGTGCCCGGTCGGTGACGATCATGCCGGCATCGCCGAGTGCGCAGATCCGCGCCAGCGCGCGATGATCGAATTTGGACCCGTCGCACAGCACGATCACCTGGCGCGCTCGAGCGATGAAGGCGCGCTTCATTTCGGAATCCTCGAGCGCGTAGTCGAAATAGCCGGCTTCGGTGACGCCCGAGACGCCGAGGAACACGCGGTCGAAATAGTAATCGTTGACCTGGGCAGTGGCCGCCGGGCCGACCACCGCCAGTTCGGCCCCGCGAAGTTGGCCGCCCAGCAGATAGACCGGGCTCCGGCTGCGGGTGAGGGCGATGGCGGCGCGGAGGTTGTTGGTGAAGACGCGGAGATCGTCGCGAGCGACCAGCTCCTCTGCGAGGGCCAGGGTCGAGGTGCCGACATCGAGCGCCACGGTTTCGCCGGCGCCGACCAGGCCGGCCGCGGCGCGCGCGATCCGCGCCTTCGCTGTCGCATTGCGACGGCGGCGCCTTTCGAAGGCCGGCTCTTCCGCATCGTAGGTTTCGCCGCGCGCAGCACTGTCGGATCGGCCGGCTGTGTCGGCGCGCTCGACCGCCATGGCCATGGCGCCGCCATGGGTGCGGGTCAGAAGCCCGCGCGCTTCCAGTCGCTCCAGATCGCGCCGGATGGTCATGCCGGAGACGCCGAGCGTAGCGGCGACCTCGGCGACCGAGACGAAGCCGATCCGTTCGACGATCTCGGCAATCCGCGCCTGGCGCGCGCCCGCCAATATCCGGCCCGCCTCGCCCTCGGTCTGGCGACCCTTCGTCGGAGCCGGCGCGCTTCGCCTCGATGTCATTGGCTTCCATGCCCCCTGGGGCAATTCGCACAAATTATAACATATTGTGGGAGTAGATGTTGTTATTTGTTCGATAATGTGAAAATCTAGGGGTCAGACGGCGGGATGATGGTGCGCGCCGTGGCGGGGATTTATGGCGTCGATCGAACTGCGGCATGTCACGAAGCGCTATGGCCACGCGGTTACCGCGGTGCGCGACGTCAGCCTCGAGATTCGCGACGGAGAGTTCATGATCCTGCTGGGGCCTTCCGGCTGCGGGAAGTCGACGGCGCTGCGCATGATCGCCGGCCTCGAGAGCATCACCGAGGGAGAGATCTATGTCGGCGGCCGTCTCGTCAACGACGTGGCGCCGCGCGACCGGGACATCGCCGTGGTGTTCCAGAACTACGCGCTCTATCCGCATATGACTGTGGCTGAGAACCTCGCCTTCGGTCTCAAGATGCATGGCCGGTCCACGGCCGAGATCGGCCCGCAAGTGCAGCGGGTCGCGGCCATGCTGGGGATCGAAGGCTTCCTCGCCCGGAAGCCGGGGGCGCTCTCGGGCGGGCAGCGCCAGCGCGTGGCGCTGGGCCGGGCGCTGGTCCGCGAGCCTGTGGCGTTTCTGCTCGACGAGCCGCTCTCGAACCTCGATGCGCGGTTGCGGGCGGATATGCGCCTCGAGCTGGTCAAGCTGCATCGGCAGCTCGGCACCACCATCATCCATGTGACGCATGACCAGGTCGAGGCCATGACCATGGGCCAGCGGATCTGCATCATGAAGGATGGCCAGATGATCCAGGCGGGCGCGCCGCTCGATGTCTATCGCAACCCGGTCAATACCTTCGTCGCCGGATTCCTCGCCAGCCCGCCGATGAACCTCCTCGAGATGACATTGAGCGCCGGTCCGTCCGGAGCGCCGGTCATGGCGAGCGGCGGCCTTCGTCTGACGGTACCCGACGCCTACGCCCAGAGCGTCAAGCCCTGGGTCGGCAAGACTGTCATTCTCGGCATCCGATCCGAGGATCTCCACGAGAAGCAGGAGAACGCCGGATGGCAGCCGATCGAAGGCGACGTGGTCGCCCTCGAGGCGCTGGGCGCGGAAGTGATCCTGGTGCTGGCGCCGCGAGGGATTCCCGGCAAGGAGATATCGGCCCGGCTCGGCCGAAACTTTCGCGCCGCCATCGCCAGTAATCAGCGCCTCTTCGTCGACGGCAACGAGATCAGATTGTTCGACCCCGGGACCACAAACGCGATCGCGCGGCGGGCCTAATCCCGGAGACGGGTCCCGGTCCGGCGGAACTTTATGGAGTAGACGTCATGCTCAAGGAAACCTTCGGCAGCCACAAGCCCGTCATCGGCATGGTGCATCTGCACGCCTTGCCCGGATCGCCGCTCTATGATGCCAAGGGCGGGATCGGTGCCATCATCGACGGGGCCGCCGCCGACATCGAGCGTCTGCAGAAGGGTGGCGTCGACGCGGTCATGTTCGGCAACGAGAACGACCGGCCCTATCTGCTGAAGGCGACACCGGAGAGCCTGGCGGCCATGGCAGCAGTCATCGGCGCCCTGCGATCGACGATCAAAATTCCGTTCGGAGCCGATTATCTGTGGGACCCCGTGGCCACAGTGGCGCTCTGTGTCGCGACCCAGGCCCGCTTCGGCCGGGAAATCATGACCGGTGTCTTCGAGTCCGACATGGGAACCTGGGAACCCGATTGCGCTGGGGCCCTGCGATTGCGCCATAATCTGGGCCGTGACGACCTGAAGCTGATGTTCAACGTCAATGCGGAGTTTGCTTCCTCGGTCGGTACCCGGTCGGTGGCGCAGCGCGCCAAGAGCGCGGTGTTCTCGGCGCTTGCCGATGTGATCCTGGTGTCGGGGCCGATGACCGGGCAGGCGGCATCGACCAGCGACCTCCGCTCGGCCAAGGAAGCTGTCGGCGATAAGCCGGTCTTCGCCAATACGGGTGTCAATATCGATACGGTGAAAGAGATCCTCTCGATCGGCGACGGGTGTATCGTCGGCACCCATTTCAAGGTCGACGGCAAGACCTTCAATGCCGTCGATGGCGATCGTGTGAAGCGTTTCATGGATCTGGTCGGAAAGTCGCGGTAACCCGATGGCGGTTCTGCTCGGCCTCGATATCGGCACCACCTCGACGATCGGGATCCTGATCGACAGCGAGGGCGGGACGCTGGCGACCGCGTCGCGGCCGAGCGAGCTCATCTCGCACCATGCGAGCTGGGCCGAGGAGGATCCCGAGCTCTGGTGGTCCAATGTCCAGGCGGTCACGGCCGAGCTGCTGGCGCGGACCGGCTTGAAGGGTCGGGACGTCGCAGCCGTGGGTGTCACGGGCATGGTCCCGGCCGTGGTGCTTCTGGACAGGAATGGCCGGATCCTGCGGCATAGCATTCAGCAGAACGATGCCCGCGCGACCCGCGAGATCGACGCGATGCGCCAGGCCATCGATCCCGAGCGCTTCTTCCGCCTGACCGGGGGCAGCATCAACCAGCAGCTGGTGGCGCCGAAGCTGCGATGGCTGGAGCGCCATGAGCCCGAGGTCTTCCGGTCGATCGCGACCGTGTTCGGTTCTTACGATTTCATCGCCTACCGCCTGACCGGGGCGCGCCATGTGGAGCATAACTGGGCCCTCGAGTCCGGCCTGATGGATTTCGGCAAGCGGCGTTTTGCCGAGGAATTGGTGGCGGCGGCGGGTGTCGATCCCGACGTGTTCCCGTCGATCCGCCAATCTCACGAGCTGATCGGAACGATCAGCGAGGCTGCGGCCGTCGCTACCGGCCTTGCGGCAGGGACGCCGGTCGTGGCGGGCTGTGCCGACCACGTTGCCTCGGCCTATGTCGCGGGTGCCGCGGAAGATGGCGATCTCGTGCTCAAATTCGGGGGCGCCGGCGACATCCTGCTGTCGACCGCCAAGCCGGTCACCGATCCGCGCCTCTTCATCGACTATCACGTCATTCCCGATCACTATTTCAGCAATGGCTGCACCGCGACCTCCGGCAGCCTGCTCAAATGGATCGTCAGGGAACTGGCGGCGGGCGAGGAGCCCAAGGCCGCGGCGGCCGGTGTCTCGATCTTCTCCTGGCTCGATCGTCTGGCCGCGGAAGTCCCGGCCGGCGCCGAAGGGCTGGTGCTTTTGCCCTACTTCCTCGGCGAGAAGACGCCGCTGCATGACCCTTACGCGCGCGGCACCATCGTCGGGCTTGGGCTGCATCATCGCCTGGCCCATATCTGGCGCGCCGCGCTCGAAGGGGTGATCTTCGGCTTCCGCCACCATGTCGAGGTCTTCACCGAGCGTGGCCTTGCGGTGAAGCGCGTCTTTGCCTGCGACGGCGGGGCCGTCAGCGATCTCTGGCTGCAGATCGCGGCCGATGCGATCGGTCGGCCGGTGCAGCGGATCGAGCATCATCCGGGCTCCTGTCTGGGTGCTGCCTATGTCGCGGGCGTTGGCGCGGGCCTGATGAATTCCTTCTCAGGCGTTAGCCGTTATGTGGCCGGAGGGCGCGTGTTCGAACCGCGCCCGGCGCAGACCGCGATCTATGACCGGGCTTACGCCAATTTCCGCGAGACCTATGAACGGCTGAAGACGCTTTATCCGAAGCTGGAACGGAATGACTGACGGGCTGGGATTGAGGAGACACCGACCATGATCAACGCCAAGCTGCTCGAAGGCCGTCTCGCCCTGGTGACCGGCGGCGGCTCTGGAATCGGCCGTGCGATCGTGGCGGCGCTCGCGGGCGCTGGCGCCCGGGTTTTCGTGACCGACAAGAACGGTGAAGCGGCAGCCGCCGTGGCGCGCGAGTTCGACCGCAAGCCGCTCTCGGCCGCCCTCGACGTGACCGACGCGGCCGCGACCGCCCAAGTCTTCGACGAGGTCTGGAAGCGGCTGGGCGGGCTTGACATCGTCTGCGCCAATGCCGGCATCTCGACCATGAATCAGGTGGTGGATATCACCGAGGCCGAATGGGACGCCAATATGGACGTCAACGCCAAGGGCGTGTTCCTGACCAACCAGGCGGCGGTCAGGCGCTGGCGCCAGGCCGATCGGCCGGGCGTCATCGTCAATACCGCGTCGCTGGCGGCCAAGGTCGGCGCGCCGCTGTTGGCCCACTATTCTGCCAGCAAGTTCGCGGTGCTGGGATTTACCCAGGCCCTGGCGCGCGAGGTGTCGAAGCATGGCATCCGCGTCAATTGCGTCTGCCCCGGCTTCGTGCGCACCGGCATGCAGGAGCGCGAGATCGTCTGGGAGGCAAAGCTGCGCGGCATGACGCCCGAGGCCGTGCGCCAGGAATATATCTCGCTGACGCCGCTGGGCCGGATCGAGGAGCCCGAGGATGTGGCCGATATCGTCCTGTTCCTGGCCAGCGACCTGTCGCGCTTTCTCACGGGCGAGGCGGTCAATGCCAGTGGTGGCGTGTCGATGGATTGAGGCGGGAAGCAGGATGGTTTCGATGAGCAGCGGGATACAGGCGCCATGAAGAAGGGCAGGAATATCGTCCCGCATCTGCTCCTGGTGCTGTTCTCGCTCTATATCCTGCTGCCGCCGCTCTGGGTGCTGCGCACCAGCTTCGTGCCGGATTCGCTCGCTTACCAGACATCGCTCTTTCCGGGGCTGACGCTCGCCAATTACGTCAAGCTCTTCGCCAAGGACGATTTCGCGCTGGCCTATCAGGACAGCTTCATGGCGGCGCTGGGCTCGACCTTGCTGGCCCTGCCGCTGGCGGCGATGACAGGCTATGCCTTCGCGCGCTTCCGCACGGGCGGGCAGGCGAGCCGGTTCATCGTGCTGGCGACCCAGATGCTGCCGCCGGTCGCGATCGTGCTGCCGGTCTTCGCGATCTTCCGCTTGGCGGGCCTGACCAACTCGGTGCCGGGCCTGATGATCGCCTATGCCGCCGTCAATCTCCCCTTCCTCACCTGGATCTTGATGGGCTTCTTCGAGGGCGTGCCGGTCGAGCTGGAATGGGCGGCCATGACCGATGGCGCCACAGCCTGGGGCGCCTTCTGGCGCATCGTGATCCCGGTCTCGCTGCCGGGCCTTGCTGCGGCCGGCGTGCTGGGCTTCATCCTGGCCTGGAACGAGTTCCTCTTCGCCCTGGTCCTGACCGGCCCGACGACCGCCACGATCCCGGTCGCGCTCTCAGGGCTTCAATCGCAGAACGGCGTGCAGATCGCCGAGGTGTCGGCCGGCGTGGTGCTGGGCGTGGCGCCGCTGCTGATCGCTTCGCGCTTCATCCAGAGATATCTCGTCAGCGGATTGACCTTTGGCGCGATCAAGTAAGGGAGCGTTCGTACCAACACCATTACCGGCCCAGATCCAAGCCCGGCGGAACCAAGCCGGGTACAACGAGAGTCGATCGATCAGACACAAGGGAGGATACCCATGAGGTTCAGACATTTGACGGCCTGGCTCGGCGGCATTTCGCTCGCCGCGCTCATGACGACGGGAACGACGGTCGCCCATGCCGACCAGATCACGCTCCATGCCTTGATGGAGGACGTGCCGGAGACGCAGATCATCGAGGCGATGCTGCCGCAGTTCGAGAAGGACACCGGCATCAAGGTCGAGTTCCAGAAGCTGGTCTATTCGGAGATGCACGACAAGCTGGTGACGCAGCTCACCGGCAGCAGCAGCTACTACAATGTGCTCGAGGTCGATTTTCTCTGGGCCGGCGAGTTTCCCGAAGCCGGCTGGCTCGCCGACCTGAAGCCCTTCGTCGACAAGAGCGGCTTCGATCTCAAGCCCTTCTTCCCCTCCATGCTCGATCTGGTCGGGAACCATAAGGGCACGCTCTATATGATCCCCATGTACAACTACTCGATGGGGCTCATCTATCGCACCGACCTGCTGGCCGATGCGAAGCTGGCGGCGGCCTACAAGACCGCGACCGGCAAGGACCTCGCTCTGCCGACCTCGCTCGCCGACTATGTGGCGCTCAGCAAGTTCATGAAAGCCAGTGGCGGCGTCGCCGGGTCGGCGATGCAGGGCCAGCGTGGCGACCCCAACAGCATGGAGTTCTCGAACTATCTCTTCTCCGCCGGCGGTGCCTATCTCGACAAGGACCGCAAGGTGGTGCTGAACAGCCCCGAGGGCCTGAAGGCGCTCGAACTCTATGTCGACAACATCAAGAATGGCGCCCAGCAGGGCGCGCTCTCGGCCACGCTCGACGACACCTACCGCCTGATGTGCGACGGCAAGGCCTTCAGCATGGTCACCTATTGGTGGATGCTGCCGCAGCTCGACAACAAGGAGAAATGCCCCAACGTCGCCGGCAAGGTGGCGCTCGCGGTGATGCCGGGCGGGCATGGCGAAAGCGGCGGCTGGGGCTGGGCCATTCCGAAGAACGAGAGTCCCGAGCTGCAGGAAGCGGCGTGGAAGTTCATCAGCTGGGTCCAGGGCGAGAAGATCTCGATCGCCCGCGCCCTCGAGGGTCATGCGCCGGTCCGCAGCGACACCTATGAGAACAAGGACGTGCTCGCGAAGTTCCCCTTCTATAAGCAGGCGCTGGACGTGGTGGCGAGCGGGGATGCCTTCCCGATCTTCGCCTATTCGGCGCAATACGAGGATGTGCTGGGCCGTCAGCTCTCGCTGGCGGGCTCGGGCGAGTCCAAGCCGGCCGATGCGCTCAAGGAAGCGGCGGATGGGCTGGACGGCCTGATGAAGAAAGCGCAGTAGCGACCCCGGGTGCCGGCGGAGTCCCGTTTTGGGCCTCCGCCGATACCTTCATTCCCGAAGGACTCCATGACCGATCTGGCGATAGGAACGGCGCGGCCAAGGCGAACGAGGGACCGGTGGGCCGTCACTGGCTGGAAGTTCGCGCTGCCGGGCCTGTCGGTGATCGCCATCGTAATGGGATTTCCGCTGGCCTATGCGGTGCTGCTTTCGATTTCGAGCTTCACGTTGCTGCATCCGAAGCTGTTGCCCTTCGTGGGCATCGAGAATTTCGCCACCGTGATGGCCGACGAGTATTTCTGGAACTCGGTCTGGCTCACGATCAAATATTCCGGCATCACTGTCTCGGCCGAGTTTCTGCTGGGGCTGGCCGTCGCCCTCATGCTCAATCGCGTGGTGCGTCTCAAGGCGGTCTACTTCGCCGTGCTCACGATTCCGATGGCGATGTCGCCGGTCAGCGTGGCGCTGATCTGGCATATGCTGCTGCAGCCCAATCTCGGCATCGTCAATCGCCTGTTCGAGCTTTTCGGCCATCCGGGGTTCGATTGGCTGGGCTCTACCGGGCTCGCCTTCTGGTCGGTGGTCTTCATCGACGTCTGGCAGCAGGTCTCCTTCGTGATCCTGATCCTGGCCGCCGGCCTGGCCTCGCTGCCGCATGAGCCCTACGAGGCCGCCTCGGTCGACGGCGCCAAGGAGTGGCAGAAATTCTGGTACCTGACCCTGCCGATGCTGCGGCCGATCGCGGCCATCGCCATCATCATCCAGCTCATCAACGAGTTCCGGACCTACGATCTGGTCTATGTGCTGACCAAGGGCGGGCCCGGCATCTCGACCGACCTGCTCAGCTACTTCGCCTATAAGCGCGCCTTCCTCGGCCTCAGCATCAATGAAGGCTCGGCGGCTTCCTTCGTGCTGCTGGGCATGGTGCTGGCGCTGACGGTGCTGTTCTTCCGGATCATCACGCGCAAGGGATAGCGGTGGCGATCGTCTGGCCTCCGGTCACCGTTTGTCGGTCGTTAGGTGATCGAGAAACCAGCGGCGCGCATGATCGGTGACCAACTCGAGCGCGCCCGGCTCCTCGAACAGATGGGTGGCGCCGGGGACGGTCAACAGAGATTTCTCGCACCGCAACGCTTCCAGGGCCTGCCAATTGAGTGCGAGCACGTCGCGGTCCTGCTCGCCGACGATCAGCAGGGTCGGGGCCCGGACCTGGGGCAGCGCGGGCATGGCGAGGTCGGGGCGTCCGCCGCGCGATACGACGGCCTGGACCGGCGAGCCCGGCTCCGCGGCTGCCATCAGGGCCGCCGCGGCGCCCGTGCTGGCGCCGAAATAGCCAAGGGAGAGATCGTGACAGTCCGGGCGCGCCTTCAGCCACGCGGTTGCCGCCGATAGGCGCACCGCCAGCAGGCCGATATCGAAGACCAGGCGGCGATCCCTGCCTTCATCGGCGCGCAGGAGATCGAAGAGCAGGGTCGCCAGGCCGGAGGCGCGCAAGGCATCCGCCACCTGCCTGTTGCGCGGGCTCAGGCGGCTGCTGCCGCTGCCATGGGCGAAGATGACGAGAGCCGTGGCGCGGAGCGGGATGTCGAGCGACCCTTCCAACCCGAACGGGGGAATGGTGATGGATTGCGACATGACCTCAGAGGTGATTCATCTCGACGTCGGCGCAGGACAAGCCCAGGGCGGCCATTCCCTCTTCGAGCTCGTCGCCGAGGTTCGGCGTTCCGACCAGATAGGCGGCGGTGCGGGCATTGTGGGCTTCGCGCGCCGTCGCGAGCGCCTGTTTCCACTCCCGCGCCTCGAAGTCGCCCCGGCCCAGCCAGGTCAGCGCCACGAGTTCGATCTGCTCGTCGACATTCAGCCCGTCGATGGCGTCGAACAACTCCTGCTGGGTGGCGTCGCCGGGATAGTCCTCCAACACCTCGCGCTCGTCGTCATCGCCCGGATTCGAGCCGGCGTCGAGGTCGAGCGGTTCGACCTTGGCGTCGAATTCCCGCGCCTTGATGAGGATGAAACAGAGTTTGCTGAGGCCGATTTCGAGCTGCGGCGGTGTTACCGGGGTCATCGTCATGGGCATGGTCCTTCTACCGAGGATTGGCGGCGATCCTGAATACTCAAGCACGGGAACCCATGCCGGCGCCTTGACCTGGGTCAAAGGGAACTCCCGTTCGGGGAGACCTCAAAGCCGCTTCGTTGTGGACGCTACATGCGATCCCTGGGCACCCATCGATCGCCAATCTTGATATAGAGCCGCTTGACCGCAGCCCAAGCGACCCGGTGGGCGATTTCTTCGCGCCGCGGATCGCCACCATATTCCGCCCAGGCATTGTTGAATGCCGCCAGATAGATCTCCTGGGCATGCTGCGGGAGATGCCCGCGCACGCCGGGCGGCAGGTCTTCGATCACAGAATAGGGCATCGCCTTGAAGACACCGGCGGGTGTGACGATCCAGAAGCGCCGGCCCATCGGCCTCGGCCTGGAAGCTCAGAGCATAGTCTTGTCGATCATCGATGACAGTCCAACCATGGCCGCCTCGGGGTGGGTAATCACCCAGGTCGGGATATCCTGGAGATAGGACCGGTAGCGCCCTTTGGCCTCGAACTGCTCTCGGAACTCGGTCCGGGGCAGATGCGCCGGGAAACGGGGCACGATGCCGCCGGCGATGTAAACGCCGCCGCGCGCCCCGAACGTCAGGGCCAGGCTGCCGGAGACATTCCCAAGAATGGCGCAGAAGATGTCCAGCGCGGCCCGACAGACGTCGCAGCTTCCCTCCAGCGCGGCGCTCGTGATCCCGGCCGCATCGCGCACGGCGACGATTTTTCGGTCGATCGTCGCGATGCTGTCGTAAAGCGCGACCAGCCCGCTTCCCGAAAGAACGCGCTCGGCCGATACATGCCCGTAACGCGACCGCAGATGCCGGATGATGGCGTCCTGGCGCTCGTTCGTGCTCGCCAGCGTCGCATGTCCGCCTTCGGAAGGAATGACAATGTCGCCTTCGGGGCCTGCGAACAGGCACGCAACCCCCAGCCCGGTGCCAGGTCCGAACACGAGGGCGGGTTCCCCCGGGACGGCCTTGCCGCCGCCGATGGCCACCAGGTCGGCCTTGCCGAGGCGAGGCAGCGATCGGGCGATGGCGGCAAAGTCGTTGACCACGACCACGTCCCGCAGATGGAGCGCCTGTCTCAACGCCTCCTGGTCCACGGTCCAGTTGCTGTTGGTCAGGCTGCAACGGCCGTTGGCGACGGGACCGGCGACGGCGATGGCGGCGCCGGCAATCCCGCTTCTCCCGCCGCGCGGTGCAAGATAGGCATCCACGGCATCGAGGAAGGTCGGCAGATCGGCGGTATGGCTGCGCTCGATCGGCCCGATGGCGCCCTGTTCGCACAGCGCGAAACGGGCATTGGTCCCGCCGATATCGCCCAGGAGATACGGCTTCACGATCGCGGTTTCCCCATTGTCATGGAGTTATCGAGATTGCCGCCATAGAGCAGCTCGCATCGATGCCGGTCCCCGCAAGTCGTAGTCATTCGCTGTCCCGTGAGGACATGGCGCAGTCCCGTCCGGGCGTCAAGACGCCGGACCGGGGGGGCGGTCGCTCTGAGCCTAGGCATTTTGGTGGCACAATGCCCCTTTGGGTTGGCCCGAGCTGCCGATCTTGTCCCTCCCGGGATTGGAGGCTTCCAGGCTATCATGATGCCGGCCGTCCACACGCGAATCCGATGGTAGTCGGTTCTGTTGCTGCTGCGGCACGGCCGGAATCGCGGGATTGGGGGCGGACCGATCCAATGGTGAAACCCCATCGAAGCCCATGGCTTCGAAGAGCGGAGGGATGCTCGATGCATGGATCTCGACGGGCTCGCTGGCTTGCCACAGCTGTCTTTCTGGCTGTCGCCAGCGCGGCCTCCGGCGCAACGGCGGCGGACGTTGCCAATGGGCTTCAGCTCTCTCGCCAGTGGTGCGCCTCCTGCCATCTGGTGGAGCCCAGCGGTGTCGCGCGCGACTCCGCGCCTTCCTTTGCCAGCATCAGCAATGACCCGACGACCACACCGGAACGGTTGCACGCCTGGCTTGCCGATCCGCATCCGCCCATGCCGGGACTGGACCTGGCCAAACAGCAGGAAGACGACATCATCGCCTACCTGAAGAGTCTCAAGACGCAATAGTCGCTGCGCTCGGCTCGCACCGTGGAGAGCACCCTCAATGCGAAGGGACCACCGGGGGAATGGGCTGCGTTATATCGGCGACGGGGTTGGGCGGTCATCCCGGTCCGCCATGGAGACAAGCGGCCCCTGGTCCGGTGGGAGCCATTCCAGCGCCGCCTCCCCACGCCGGCGGAAGTCGATGGATGGTTCCGGCAATGGCCTGACGCCAATGTCGGCATCGTAACCGGCAATATCTCCAATCTGATCGTGCTCGATGTCGATCCCGGCCATGGCGGCGAGGAAAGCCTGGCGGAAATGCAAGATCGCCGCGGCGCCCTGCCGGTCACACCAGAGGTGACGACGGGTGGCGGCGGTCATCATCTCTATTTTCGACATCCGGGCGGAACGGTCCGCAATCGAGCCGGCCTCGAGCCGGGCCTCGATTTGCGCGCCGACGGCGGATATGTGGTGGCGCCGCCATCCCTCCACCCTTCGGGCAGACAATATCTATGGCGGGCAGACCGCGGACCGGATCAAGTGAGGCTCGCCGATGCTCCGGCTTGGCTGACAACGGTGGGAGAGGACGCCGGGACAGCCGGTCACCCGTTGCGATACTGGCGCAGTCTCGTTCAGAGAGGTGTCGATGAAGGCGAGCGCAACAGTCGGATTGCTTCGCTGACCGGCCATATGCTCTGGCATGGGGTCGATCCAGCGGTCGTGCTCGAATTGATGTTGTGCTGGAACGCCGTCCGGTGTCGGCCGCCCCTGGCCGAAGAAGAAGTCGGCCGTGTCGTCGAGAGCATCGTGCGAACCCACGCCCGCCATGCAAAAGACGAAGGCGACTCCTGATCGCGAGGTCTGATGCGGACGGGGCGCCGAGAACGTGTCACCCTGCTAGCTGTCGGAGTAGGGTCGCAAAGGCGGAGCCGGCGACTTCCAGGGGTCCGCCATTATCGATTGTCACGAGAGTGGGAGCGACCGGCTGTAGCGCCGCCGAGCGCTCGAGCCGCTTCTCGATCGCGGCCGGCGTCTCCCGCTCTCGGGCGATCAGCCGTTGCTTGAGGGTTTCGGCCGGAGCCGTAATGTGAACGGGCAAGACCTGCGTCAGCGCCGCGCGGTGCTTCAAGAAATGTTGGCGTGACCCGTCGACGACTACGGTCAGTCCGGCCGCGCACCAGAGATCGACTTCCGCGCCGATGCCATAGCGCCAGCCATAGGCGTCCCAGTCGAAAGCGAAGAGGCCGTGGGCCAGGCGCAGCTCGAACTCGCCCGGGGAGAGCGCGATATAGTCCTCGATGTCGTCGCCCTGCGGCCGCGTGATGTAGCGATGGGCGAACAGGACCGGATAGCGGCCGTCGAGCTCGCGCCGCGCGTAGCGCAGCACCGAATCCTTCCCGGCGCCGGAAGGGCCCATCACATAGACGACACGGGTGGATTGTCCCTGCGAAACCATGGCGACCTCCTGTCGGAGGCCGCCATGCTACCAGAATCCCTGGAAAGGCTCGTCTTCCGCCGCCGGATCGGAGCCCGGCACCCCTCGGCATTAGCGCGCTTCGGGGCTCCGGGTCACCAGATCGGCAGGGGCGATTGGGGGATCGCCGCTTCCTTCAGGTCTGCGGTTCGGGAACCAGGGCCTCTTCCTGGGGGACGTCTCTCTTCGAGTGATCGGCCGCGAGCAGCATGTAGAAGGCTGGGACGACGAAGAGGGTGAAGAGCGTGCCGATGGCGATGCCGCTCGAGATGACGAGGCCCATGCTGTAGCGCGACACGGCGCCGGCGCCGGTCGCGATCAGCAGCGGAATGACGCCCAGCACCATGGCGGCGGTGGTCATGAGGATCGGGCGCAGCCGGATGCCGGCCGCCATCTCGACCGCCTCGCGCTTGCTGCGGCCCTGGCGCTGCAGGTCGTTGGCGAACTCGACGATGAGAATGCCGTGCTTGCTGACCAGGCCCATCAGCGTCACCAGGCCAACCTGGGTATAGATGTTGAGGGTGGCGCCGCCCACACTGAGGAAGATGAAGGCGAGGGCACCCGCCAGCGACATCGGCACCGAGATCAGGATGATCAGAGGATCGCGGAAGCTCTCGAACTGCGCCGCCAGCGCCAGGAAGATGATGATGAGCGCGAAGGCGAAGGTGACGATGAAGCCGCTCGATTCCTGGACATACTGGCGCGACTGTCCGCCGAAATCGATCGAGTAGCCTTGCGGCAGGTTGGTCTTGGCATAATCCTGCAGGAACTTCACCGTGTCGCCAGTGGTGACACCCCAGGCAGCGACGCCCTGGATGATCGCTGCATTGAGCTGCTGGAAATGGTTCAGCGATTGCGGAACGGTTTTCGTGGTGATCGAAGCAACGGTCGAGAGCGGAACCGTGCTGCCGTCCGCGGTGCGGATGTAATAGTTCAGAACCTGGTCCGCGTTCAGGCGCGAACTCTGCTGCACCTGCGGGATGACCTTGTAGGAACGACCGTCGAGGCTGAAATAATTAACATAGCCGCCGCCCAACATGGACGCCAGCGCGCCGCCGACATCGCTCATGGTGAGGCCGAGTTGGGCGGCCTTGTCGCGATCGATCGTCACCGTCGATTGCGGCTTGTCGATCTTGAGATCTGGGTCAAGAAACCGGAACTTCCCGCTCTGCATGGCCGTTTGCACGAAGGCCTGCACGACTTCGTTGAGCTGCGCGAAGGGCTGGGTGGTGCCGATGACGAACTGGATCGGCAGGCCGATGCCGCCTGGCAAGGAGGGGGGCTGAAAAGCCACGATCTTGGCGCCGGCGATTCCGCTGAGTTGTCCCATCACTTGGTATTGAAGCTCGGTCGCTCCGCGGGTCCTCTCGTCCCAGGGCTTCAGCACCATGCCGGCGATCGCCTGGCCCGGCACGTCGAGCTGGAACACATGATCGGTCTCGGGGTGAGCCGCGAAGATCTTGTACTGCTCGCGGGAGTACAACTGGCGCTGCTGCAGGGTCGAATTGGCCGCGGCGGTCTGGAGCGTGATGATAACGCCCTGATCTTCCTGCGGCGCCAGCTCGGTCTTGGAAAAAGAATAAAAGACATAGACGCTGGCCAGGACCAGTGTTGCGAACACGATGGTTACGGGGCGGTAGTTCAGGCTGCCATGAAGGAGACTTTGATAGCCGCGCCGCACCGACTCGAATACGCGATCGATGAAGTCAGACAGACGCTCCTGCCATCCGCTCCGATCGGCGGTGTGGGCTTTGAGCATCCGCGAACTCATCATTGGAGTCAGGGTCAAGGCCACGATCGCGGAAACCGTCACGGCGCCGACCAGCGTGAAGGCGAATTCGGTGAAGAGCGATCCGGTCAATCCGCCCTGGAAGCCGATTGGCACATAGACCGCGATCAGCACGATGGTCATGGCTATGATCGGCGCCCCCAGCTCGCGCGCGGCCTGGATCGCAGCGGCGAAGGGCGACATACCCTCCTCGAGATGGCGATTGACGTTCTCGACCACGATGATGGCGTCGTCTACCACCAGACCGATCGCCAGCACCAAGGCCAGCAGGGTCAGCAAATTGATGGAGAAGCCGAACAGCAGCATCATCGTGAATGTACCGATGAGCGATAACGGAATCGCGATGACCGGGATGAAAACCGAGCGCGGCGATCCCAGGAACAGGAAGACGACCAGGGTCACGATGAGCAGCGCCTCGACCAGCGTGCGGATCACCTCATGGATCGAGCTGTTCACGAACTTGGTCGAATCGTAGATGACCTTGCCTTCCAGGCCCTGCGGCAGCTGTGCCTGGATGTCGGGGAAGACTTTGAGCACGCCGCTGATGACATCGAGCAGATTGGCCGTCGGCGCCACCTGGATGCCGATATAGACGGCTTTCTCGCCGTCGAATCCGACCTCGGTCTCGTAGTCGTCCGAGCCCAGCATGACATGCGCCACATCTTCCAGACGGACGATGGCGCCATTCGCCTGCTTGATCACCAGGCGCTTGAAATCGTCGACCGTATGCAGGCTGGTGGCGCCGGTCAGGTCGACCTGCACCATCTGGCCCTTGGTCGTGCCGAGGCTGGAAATATAGTCGTTCTGCGAGAGCGACTTGCTGATATCGGCGGCGGTCAGGCCATAGGCCGCGAGCTTCTGCGGATCGAGCCAGGCGCGCAGCGCGAAGTTCTTGGCGCCGATCATCTCGGCGGTCTGCACACCCGACACTGACTGCAGCTTGGGTTGCACCACGCGCAGCAGATAGTCGGTGATCTGGTTGGGCGACAGCACTTTGCTGCTGAAGCCGATATACATGGCGTCGATGGTCTGGCCGACCTTGACCGACAGCACCGGCCGCTGCGATTCCGGCGGCAACTGGTTCAGCACCGAATTAACCTTGGTGTTGATTTCCGTGAGTGCCTTGTTGGAATCGTAGTTGAGCCGCAGATTGACCGTGATCGTGCTGATGCCGCTCTGGCTGGTCGACGTCATGTAATCGATGCCGTTCGCCTGCGAGATGGCGTTCTCGAGCGGCGTGGTGATGAAGCCCGCCACCACGTCGGGGTCGGCGCCGTAATAGGCGGTCGAGATCGTGACGATCCCGTTTTCAGTCCGCGGGAATTCGAGGACCGGAAGCGAGGTCAGGGCGCGAACGCCCAGGACCATGATCAAGAGGCTGACCACCATGGCCAGCACCGGACGGCGAATGAAGATGTCGGTGAATTTCATAGCTCGATCGCCATTCAGTCTCGGGGAAGCTTAATAGCCGACCGGAGTCGGGGCGGCGTCGGAGCTGGGCTGAACCGAGTTGTTCACCAGCACCGGAACCCCGTTGCGCAGCTTGAGCTGGCCCGAGGTCACCACGGTCTCGCCATCCTTGACGCCTTCGAGGATGGCAACCTGATCGCCGCGCGTTTCGCCGGTCTTGACGAAGGTCTGGCGCACGGTCAGTTTCGGCTGTCCGTCGGCACCGGGCTGCCCCTTGTCGACGAGATAGACCGTGTTGCCATAGGCGTTGAAAGTGATGGCGGTCTGCGGCAGCGTCACATAGCGCTGCGGCTCGCCGGTCGCGATATCGACGGTGGCGTACATGCCGGGCAGGAGCTTGAGATCGGCGTTCTTGAGGACGGCGCGCGCGCGGACGTTCCGGCTCGCAGAGTCGACCTTGGGCTCGATCGCCGCGATCTCCCCGGGGAAGTCCTGGCCGGGGTAGGTGTCGACCTTGGCGATCACTCCCTGGCCGATGCGGATCTGCTCCAGCGCCTGTTGCGGCAGGAAGAAATCCACATAGATCGGATCGAGCGATTGCAGGGTCACGACGGTCGTGCCCGCGGCGAGATATTGGCCCAGATCGACCGCCCGGATGCCGAGCCGCCCGTCGAACGGCGCGCGGATGACCTTCTTGTCGATCAGCGATTGCTGCTCGGCGACATTGGCGCGCGCGGCGTCGAGCTCAGACTTGTCGGCGTCGACGGTCGCCTGGCTGATGGTCTGCGACGGCAGCTGCTTCATGCCGCGCTGATAGGTGATGACGGCAAGATCCACGACCGCCTGCAGCGAATGGAGCTTGTTGATATCCTCGTCGTCGCGCAGCTTGACCAGCACCGTACCCGCTTTGACCTCGTCGCCGGAATTGAAATGGATCTCTTCGACGATGCCGGGAACCTCGAAGGCGAGATCGGCGCCGTTGGACGCCCGCAGGCTGCCTACCGCCTCGAGCTGCGGTTGCCAATTGTCATAGGCGGCAATTGTCGTGGAGACGGTATCGGGCGGAGGCGGAGGCATATTCGACATCGCCTCGATTTTCCTCATCCACATGCCATAAATGCCGCCGCACACGGCGGCCACGAGTATCAGCATGATGAGCATGCGTTTGATCATCGCTCGAATCCTTGATTGCCCATTTGTTTCGGCGAATTTCGCCGATCCGCCTCGAGAGAAGATTTTAAACCCACCCGGCGCCAGCGCCGGCCGGCGCCGATTGCCGCAGGGGTTGATTTGAGGAACTAGTGAGTTTCCTATATCTTGTCAATGAGCGGTTGGGAAGCCCCCGTGGCGGGGTCGGCGACAATGTCGCGGTTACAATGGGACCGGTTTCGGTGCATAGTTCGGAAACCGGCGGGTTTCCTGGCTTCCCGGCGGTCGGGGCGAATGCCATAATCCTCCCGCGGGTATTCCAGTCGCAAAGATGATCTTGATGACATTGCAAATGTTTCCATCGGTGGCGGGAGTGGGTGAGGCATGAGGGGTCGCAAGGCGGTCTCGGCGGTGAGCGCTCGAAGCCGCGCGCAGGGCCTGGAAGCCAGGAAGATTGCACCGGTCAAGGAGTCGCGTCCGCGCGGCCGGCCGCGTGAAATCTCCGAGGACGAGCGCCGCCGTCTTCTGATCCCCGTGGCGGAGAAGGTCTTCGTCGAGCAGGGCTATGGCGCCGCCAGCATGGACGAGATCGCCCAGGATGCGGGCATGTCGAAGAAGACGCTCTATCAGCTCTTCGACACCAAGGAAGCGCTGTTCGCGGCGGTCATCACCGATCGGATGCGGGTGCTGGGCGAGGGCGCGGAGAAGGGCGCCGGCGCCCGCCCCCTTGAGGAAGTGGTGGTGGAGTATCTCTGCGAGGCCGCCCGGTTCATCCTCTCGCCCCGCCATGTGGCGCTGTTTCGCGTGCTGATCGGCGAAGCCTGGCGCGCACCGGGCATGGCGCGGGCTTTCGACAATGCCTGCGCCGGCCGCGGCAAATCCGTGCTGGCGCGCTGGCTGGCCCAGGAGGTCGAAGCCGGCCGGCTCGAACTGGACGACCCGCTCCAGGCTGCCGGCATGCTGTTCGGGATGGTGGTGGGCGAGCCCCATCACCGCATGCTGATGGGCGAGGGCCGTCCGCCCAGCCGCGCCGCCATCGAGGCCCGGGTCCGCAAGGCCGTCGACATTTTTCTCCAGGGCGCGCAGCGGCGCTGACGCGGTGGCCTGGGCTTATCCGGACCGGGTCAGGCCGACAGGGCCGGCCCGGGTGCCGGGGGCGGATCGATCGAATTCATTGTTCAAAGGGAGTCTGCAGGCATGAAGATCGTAGTTGTGGGCGCGACCGGGACCATCGGCAAGGCCGTGGTGGGCGCGCTTCAGGATCGCCATGAGATCGTCAAGGTCGGCAAGAAGGGCGGCGATCTCCATGTCGACATCACCGACGCGGAATCGATCCGCGGCCTGTTCAAGAAGATCGGCAGCTTCGATGCGCTGGTTTCTGCGGCGGGCAAGGTCCATTTCGGCGATTTCGGAACGATGACCGAGAAGGAGTTCACGGTCGGCCTGAAGGACAAGCTGATGGGACAGGTGAATCTGGTGCTGATCGGCCGCGATCACATCAATGACGGCGGCTCCTTCACCCTGACCGCCGGCGTGCTCAGCCACGACCCGATCCGCTATGGCGTCTCGGCCAGCCTGGTGAATGGCGCTCTCGAATCCTTCACCAAGGCCGCGGCGATCGAGATGCCGCGCGGCCTCCGGATCAATGTGGTGAGCCCGGGCGTGCTGACGGAATCGCTCCCGACCTATGGCGATTATTTCCGCGGGCACGAGCCGGTGCCGGGGGCCCGCGTCGCCAACGCTTATCTGAAATCGGTGGAAGGCCGGATGACCGGCCAGGTCCTGACGGTCCTCTAGAACCCTCGCGTCAGGAGACCCGCGCGAGCGCGCTCTTGTAAGCGGAGCGCGCCTGGAGCAGGCGCCGGATATTGTTGCCCGATCCCCTGACATGGCGGCGCGCCAGGTCGCCGGCGCGCACGCCGTCGCCTGAGCAGATCGCATCGACGATCTCGACATGCTCCTCATGGGCGGCGCTCCATTGGTCGAGCCAGAGGAGCTCCATCCAGACGAAGTGATGGCAGCGATCGAGGATGCGCGAGAGGGCGTCCTTGAGCTGCCCGCTGCCGCTCACTTCCGCGATCACGTGATGCAGCTCGAGACCCAGCTGCAGCTGCTCGACCATCTGCTCCATCGGGCGTTCGGGCCGGCGGGCGAGGGCATGGCCCCGTGCCAGGATTGCGCGCAGCCTTACCTTGTCCTCGGCGGTCGCGCGCTCGGCCGCCTGCTGTGCGGCATAGCCGTCCAGCACTTCGCGGATGCCGAAGGATTCCTCGAACGTCTTCAGGTCGAAGGCGGCGACGAAATAGCCGTGTCGCGGGCGGTTGGTGACAAGGCCGTCGCGTTCGAGGCGATTCAGTGCCTCGCGCAGGGGCGTGCGGCTGACCTTCAGCCGCTCGGCCAGCGCGCTTTCCGTGAGCCGGCTGCCCGGCTGCAACTCGCCGATCAGGATCATGGCTTTCAGCGAGCCATAGACCGCTTCCTTCAGCGTCCTGCCGCGCTTCGCCTTGATCTCGATCTTGTCGACACTGCCGTCCATCGTCCCCTGCATCTCTGCGCCCGAGGCCATCTTCCCGAATCGCCACAGGCCGAACTCGGCTGGCCGTCGGAAGCGCCGGTCCTTGTATACAACTATCGCCCGGGCGCCAATTCGTTTTCCGCCCGCTGCTGTCCAAGCGGCGGAAATTATGGCGTTAAATCAAGAAAATGCACGAAATATAGGCATGCGCTTCCTTGACTCGCCTGTCGTACTTCATTTAACTCCATAATTGCATACAAAACCGTATGCCAAGAATCAATGCAACAAATCGACTGGGAAAGGGACGCGCAATCATGAGGAGACAGAGAATTACCGCGCTGCTGGCGGGGGTGGCGCTGATGGCCATCGGCAGCGTCGCGGCCAAGGCCGAAGACAGCATCACCGTCGCATCCTGGGGTGGCGCCTATCAGGACGCGCAGCGTGTGTCGTTCTTCGAACCCACCGCCAAGGCGCTCGGCATCACCATCAAAGAAGACACCACCAACGGGCTCGACGATGTCCGCCTTCAGGTCGCCGGCAATGCGGTGAAGTGGGATCTGGTCGAGCTGGGCTCGGACGAATGCGCCCGCGGCACCAAGGAAGGCCTGTTCGAGAAGCTCGACTACAGCGTCATCAAGAGCGACGGGATTCCGGCGAAGCTCGTCCATGACGACTGGATCGGCATCACCTACTACTCGGTCGTGCTGATCTACCGGACAGACAAATATGGCGATAACGGCCCCAAGACCTGGGCGGATTTCTGGAACGTCGAGAAATTCCCCGGGAAACGGGCGCTGGGCAATTTTGCAACCGAGACGCTGACCGTGGCGGCGCTCGCCGACGGCGTCCCGCCGGACAAGGTCTATCCGCTGGACATCGATCGCGCCTTCAAGTCCCTCGAGAAGATCAAGCCGAGCGTCTCGGCCTGGTGGACCTCGGGCGGCCAGGCCATGCAGATGGTCAAGGATGGCGAGGTCGACATGGCGAGCATCTGGAACGGGCGGGCCAGCGTGCTGGTGGGCAGCGGCGCGCCGGTGCACTTCACCTATGACCAGGGCGCCTTCCAGGCGGATTGCATGGTCATCCCCAAGGGCGCCAAGAACAAGGATCTGGCGATGAAGGCCCTGGCGATGTTCCTGCAGCCGGACATCCAGGCCAACCTGCCGATGCATATCGCCAACGGCCCGGTGAACGTGAAGGCCTTCGAGATCGGCAAGATCCCGGCCGACAAGCTGCCGGACATCGTCTCCTCGCCCGAGAACGTCAAGAAGCAGGTGCTGATCGATCCGGATTTCTGGGCCGAGCATATGGTCGAGGTCCAGGAACGCTTCAACAACTTCCTGCAGGAATAGCGAGCCGGTTGCCCTCCCCTCCGATGCGAGGGGAGGGCATTTCCTTGGGGACAGGGGCGATCCGCGGGTTCGCGCTCGCGATCGCCCGGTCCCTTGGCAGGCGGTTCTCGAAACCGCCGCCGGTTTGCCGATGTGCCGATGGCAGGAGAGCTTGGATGAAAGCGGTCGATCGCTCGCCGCCCGTGACCATTCGCGGGATCTCGAAGCGTTATGGCGCCACCACCGTGCTGCACGGAATCGATCTGGATGTGAAATCCGGCGAGTTCGTGACCCTGCTCGGGCCTTCGGGTTCGGGCAAGACGACGATCCTCATGATCCTGGCGGGCTTCGTGCGGCCCAACGCCGGCAGCATCAAGGTGGGTGACGAGGAAATCGTCGCCATGCCGCCGCACAAGCGCAATGTCGGGATGGTGTTCCAGAATTATGCGCTGTTCCCCCATATGGACGTCTTCCAGAACGTGGCGTTTCCGCTGCGCCAGCGCAGCATTGGGGCGGCCGAGATCGCGAGCCGGGTTCGCGAGGCGCTGGGGCTGGTCCAGCTCGGCGACTATGCCGAGCGCCGCGTCGACCAGCTGTCGGGCGGGCAGCGCCAGCGCGTGGCGCTGGCTCGCGCGATCGTGTTCGAGCCGCGCATCCTGCTGATGGACGAGCCGCTCTCGGCGCTCGACAAGAAGCTGCGCGAGCGGATGCAGATCGAGATCCGCCATCTCCATGAGCGGCTCGGCATGACCACGATCTATGTGACCCACGACCAGCGCGAAGCCATCACCATGTCGGATCGCGTCGCCGTGATGAACGCCGGCTGCATCGCGCAACTCGACACGCCGAAGGACCTCTATGCGCGGCCCCGCTCGCGCTTCGTCGCCGAGTTCATCGGCGAGTCGAGCTTCCTGCCCGTGGAGGCAAGCGGGACCGGCGTCATCTTCGGCGGGCAGCCCTTGCGCCTGGGGCCCGCGACCAGACCCGCCCCCGGCCGGCAATGGCTCGTGGTGCGGCCGGAGAAACTGTCGATCCTGAACGGCCATGCGGATCCCGCCCTCAACCAGTTCCAGGGGCAGGTGAAGGAGGTCGTCTATCAGGGCGAGAGCTTCATCTGCTATGTGGCGCTCGCCGACGGCAGCGAGATCAGCGTCCGCAATTACAGTCGCGGCGATGCGTTGGCGCGGCTGCCGGAAGTCGGCCAGGCGATCCGGCTCGGCCTCAGCCCCGACGACGTCGTGCTCGTGCCGGAGGATTCCGCGGCATGACAGCGGTTCCCCTGCAAGCGGGCGCGGCACCCGCCGGCCTCAACGAGGCGGCGCTCGAGGCGTCCCAGCGCGCCGAACGCAACTGGATGATGGCGATCTGCTCGCCCTCGCTGATCCTGGTCGGGATCATCATCTTCGTGCCCGTGGGCTGGCTGTTCTGGCTGTCATTGTTCGATGCGCAAGGAGCGCTCACGACGGGCAATTATCTGCGCCTGCTGGAGCAGCCCTCCTATTTCAAGACGCTGATGATGACCTTCAAGGTCTCGATCATCGTCACCGTCGTCTGCCTGCTGCTGGGCTATCCCCTGGCCTATCTGCTCTCCCAGCTGCCGCGCCGGATCTCGGGCATCCTGATGATCTCGGTGATCTTGCCCTTCTGGACCTCGGTACTGGTCCGCACCTATGCCTGGCTGGTCATTCTCCAGCGCCGGGGCCTGGTCAACGAGTGGCTGCAAGGTCTCGGCATCATCGACGAGCCGCTGCAGCTGGCGCACAACTTCACCGGCGTCATCGTCGGCATGAGCCATGTCATGCTGCCCTTCCTGGTGCTGCCGCTCTATGCGTCGATGAAGGCGATCGACCGCGATTATCTGCGCGCCAGCCTCAATCTCGGCGCCAGCCCGACCAAGACCTTCTGGCAGGTCTTCTTCCCGCTCTCGCTGCCGGGCCTTTCCGCGGGCCTGGTGCTCACCTTCGTGCTCTGCCTGGGATTCTTCGTGACTCCCGCCCTGATGGGCGGCGGCAACGTCTTCATGTGGTCGATGCGGATCGAACAGACCTCGCGGCTCTATTCGAACTGGGGCGCCGCCAGCGCCATGGGCGTCGTGCTGCTGGTGCTGACGCTCGGCATCCTCTGGGCCTTCTACAAGCTGCTCGGAACCCGCAACCTCCTGCCGCGGGGCCTGCGATGAGCGACGGTCTCGAGATCCCGATCTCCCATCGCAACCGGCTCTGGCTCTATCTGCTCTGCGGCATCGTCATGCTGCTGCTGATGGCGCCGTCGCTCATCATCATCCCGATGTCCTTCTCGGATTCGGAATTCCTCGAATTCCCGCCGCCGGCCTGGTCCTTCCGCTGGTACCAGAAATTCATGGAATCGGTGGAATGGCGCGACGCGGCCCTGGTCTCGCTCAAGGCCGCCATCCTGACGATGTGCCTGGCCACACCGCTGGGCACAGCCGCCGCCTATGCGCTTCATGCCGGTCAGTTCCGTTTCGCTCATCTGGTGCAGACGATTCTGGCGGTGCCACTGATCATTCCGGTCATCCTGATCGGCATTGGCGACTTCTTCCTCTACGCCTGGCTCGGTATGAACAACACCATCTTCGGGCTGGTGCTGGCGCATACTGTGTTGGCGATCCCGCTGGTGTCGCTGACCGTCGCCTCGGGCCTCAAGAGCTACGACATGAACCAGGAGATGGTCGCCCGCAGCCTGGGCGCCAGCCGGCTCAAGTCGTTCCTCGTCATCACCGTGCCGCAGATCCGCTTCTCGATCGTCTCGGGCGCGCTCTTCGCCTTCATCACCTCGTTCGACGAAGCGGTCATCGCGCTCTTCATCTCGGGCGGCGAGAACTCGACCCTGACGCGGCGGATGTTCAACGCGCTGCGCGACCAGGTCGACCCGACCATCGCCGCCATCTCCACCTTCCTGGTTTGCCTCTCGATCCTGATGCTCCTGCTGGTCCAGTTCTTCGGCCAGCGGCGCACGCGATGAACGGGTGTTATGATACCAATGATAAAATGGTTTCATCGTGCCCTTCCGCGGCAAGGCGGCATTTGCGCCGGCAGCTTGTGCCGGCGCATAGTGGAGCCGAGCCAAACTGAAACCAATAGACAATTGGCATCAACTTGCGCCGAAGAGACCGAAGCCTCACCAAACTCTCCCAGCTGCTGAGCGACGGCAGCTATCCTACGCAAAGCCGGTTGCCCCCGGAGCGCGAGCTTGCCTCGCAGTTGGGCTTGAGCCGGAGCGCGCTGCGCGAGGGGCTGGAGTTGCTCGAAGCGGAGGGGCGCATCTGGCGCCATGTCGGTAAGGGCACGTTCGTCGGCGAACGGCCGGTCGCCGGCTCGGTCGATCTCAATCTGCTGTCGGAGATGACCAATCCGGAGGAAGTGATCGAGGTCCGGCTCCTGTTCGAACCGCTGATCGCCAGCCTGGCCGCGCTGCGCGCGACACCGGCGGAGATCGCCCATATGGAGCATCTGCTCGAAAAGGGCGAGGCGGCCCGCGATGCGGTCGCCTGGGAACGTTGGGATGCAGCCCTGCACCGGGCGGTCGCCCAGGCGGCACGCAACAAGCTGCTGATGGCGATCTTCGACGCCTTCAACGGCATGCGCCGGCAGGCGGCCTGGGGCAAGCTCCGCGGCATGGCCCTGACGGCCGACCGTTTGTCTCTTTACCGTGCCCATCATCGGGAGTATGTCGCCGCCATCGCCGATCGCGATGGGCCGCGGGCCGAGCTGGCCATGCGCCGCCATCTGCAAATGGTGCGTGACAATATGCTGGGGCAGACGGCCATGCGGCCCGATCCGGTCCCGCCGAGATTGAATGCGGCCGCCAAGGTGCGTCGCGCGCCGGCCGAAAAGAGAGTGGGAGGGACTGGATAGAATGCCGAATGAAACCACTGTTCGCACGCTGATCGCCGAGGGCGACGCCGCCCGTGCCGCCATCGCGGCGCCCGGCGTCGCGCCGCTTTCGCGCGGCCGGCTGCTGCAGCAGATCGACGCCACGGTGGGGGCGCTGCGCGCGCTCGGGATCAAGGCGAACGATCGGGTTGCCATCGTGCTGCCGAACGGGCCGGAAATGGCCGTGTCCTTCCTCGCGGTCGCGTCGGGCGCGACGGCCGCCCCCCTCAATCCGAACTATCGCGAGGAGGAGTTCGATTTCTATCTCGGCGATCTCGAGGCCAAGCTGCTGATCGTCCAGGCGGGCGTGGAATCGCCGGTGCGCGCGGTCGCGCAGCGCCGCAGGGTTCCCATCGTCGAGCTGACGCCGACGGCAGGGGGGCCCGCGGGCAGTTTCAACCTGAGCCGCGAGGGCCGCCCGATCCCGGCGGCCAGCGCCAGCTTTGCGGGGCCCGACGACGTGGCCCTGGTGCTGCACACCTCGGGCACCACCTCGAGGCCCAAGCAGGTGCCGCTGACGCACAGGAATCTGGTGGCATCGGCAAACCATATCCGCACCACGCTGGCGCTGACGCCCGCCGATCGCTGCGTCAACATCATGCCGCTGTTCCATATCCATGGGCTGATCGGCGCGCTGCTGAGCAGCCTGTCGGCGCAAGCGAGCCTGTTCTGCACGCCCGGATTCAACGCGCTGAAGTTCTTCGCCTGGCTCGACGAGGCGGAGGCCACCTGGTACACGGCGGTGCCGACCATGCATCAGGCGATCCTGCCGCGCGCCGAGCGCAATCGCGACGTGATCGCGCGGCGCAAGCTGCGCTTCATCCGCTCCTCGTCCTCGTCATTGCCGCCGCCGGTGATGGCCGAGCTCGAGGCCACCTTCGGCTGCCCGGTGCTGGAATCCTACGGCATGACCGAAGCCTCGCATCAGATGACCAGCAACCTGCTGCCGCCCAAGGCGCGCAAGGCGGGGACGGTCGGCGTGGCCGCCGGTCCGGAGGTCGCGATCCTCGATGGCGCGGGCAACAAGCTGGCGCAGGGCGAGCAGGGCGAGGTCTGCATCCGCGGACCCAATGTGACGCTGGGCTATTTCGCCAACCCCGCCGCCAATGAGAGCGGCTTCATCAAGGGCTGGTTCCGCACCGGCGATCAAGGCCGCTTCGACGAGGATGGCTATCTCACCATCACCGGGCGGCTCAAGGAGATGATCAATCGCGGCGGCGAGAAAATCGCGCCGCGCGAGGTGGACGAGGCGTTGCTGGCGCATCCGGCGGTGGCTCAGGCCCTCGCCTTTGCCGTGCCGCATCCCAAGCTGGGCGAGGAGGTGGCGGCGGCCGTGGTGCTTCGCGACGGGCAGACGGCCGACGAGAAGGAGTTGCGCGAGTTCGTTTCGCGCCGGCTCTCGGACTTCAAGGTGCCCAAGCGCGTGCTGCTGCTGACGGAGATCCCTAAGGGCGCCACGGGCAAGCCGCAGCGCATCGGCATGGCCCAGCGGCTGGGGTTGGCTTAAGTGAAGATCTGCATCTATGGCGCCGGTGCCATCGGCGGCTTCATCGGGGCGCGGCTGGCGCGCGCCGGTGAGGAAGTCTCGCTGATCGCGCGGGGACCTCATCTCGCGGCGATGAAGGCCGCGGGGTTGAAACTGCAGAGCGAGGAGGGCGAGTTCACCGTCACGCCGCGCTGCAGCGCCGACCCCGCCGAGCTGGGTCCGCAGGATTATGTGGTTCTGGCGCTCAAGGCGCCGAGTGTCGCCCGCATCGTCGATCAGATGCAGCCGCTGCTGGGGCCGAAGACCGCGGTGGTCATGGCCGTCAATGGCGTGCCCTGGTGGTATTTCCACGGGCTCGAGGGCGCGCTGCGCGATCGCCGGCTCAAGACCGTCGATCCCGACGACAAGCAATGGCGGGGCATCGGACCCGACCGCGTGCTGGGCTGCGTGGTCTACCCGGCGTCCGAGGTGGTCGAGCCTGGCGTGATCCGGCACCAGTCGGGCGACCGGTTCAGCCTGGGCGAGCCCGACGGCAGCAGGTCGGAGCGGGTGCAGGCGCTGAGCCGCGCCATGATCGCGGCCGGGCTGAAGGCGCCGGTCAAACCCGACATCCGCACCGAGATCTGGGTCAAGCTCTGGGGCAACGTCGCCTTCAATCCGATCAGCGCGCTGACCGGCGCGACCCTGAAGCGGATCTGCGACGAGCCCTCGACGCGCTCGTTGGCGCGCTCGGTCATGAACGAGGCGGAAGCCGTGGCCAACAAGCTCGGCGTCAAAATGCCGATCGATGTGGAGCGCCGCATCGACGGTGCCGCCGGCGTGGGCGAGCACAAAACGTCGATGCTGCAGGACCTCGAGCGCGGCCGGCCGACCGAGATCGATGCGATCGTCGGCGCCGTGGCCGAGCTGGGCGACGTGGTGGGCGTGGACACGCCCTATATCGATGCGATCTACGCGCTGGTCCGTCAGAAGGCCGCGCTGCTGGGCCTCTATCCCTAAGCCGTGCCGCACTCTCAACCCTTGATGCAGGACTGACCGATCACCATGCGCGATTTCCAGCTTCCCGGCCGTTCTCCCATCCGCGTCACAGAAGCGGCCGCGGCGACCTCCCATCCCCTGGCGACCCTGACCGCGATCGAGGTCTTGCGCGGCGGCGGCAATGCGGTCGATGCCGCGGTGGCGGCGGGTGCCGTGCTGGCCGTGGTCGAGCCGCAATCGACCGGGATCGGCGGCGACGGCTTCATGCTCTATGCGCCCAAGGGCAGCGGCAAGATCATCGCCTTCAACGGCTCGGGCCGCAGCCCGGCCGCCGCGACGCGCGACTGGTATGAGCGCGAGGGCTTCGAGAGCATCCCCGTCTTCGGGCCTCATGCCGTAACCGTGCCGGGCCTCATCGATCTCTGGGCGCGCGCTGTGGCGGATCATGGCAGCAAGGAGCTGGGCGCGCTGCTGCAGCCGGCCATACGCTATGCCGAGGAGGGCTATGTCATCCATGACCGGGTGGCGTTCGATTGGAGTTATTGCGCAGAGCTGCTGGCGCAGGATCCGGCTGCGGCGCGGATCCTGTTGCCGAACGGCCGCGCGCCCAGGGCCGGCGAGCGCCATCGCCAGCCCGAGCTGGGCCAGACCCTGCGGCGCATCGCCGAGAAGGGTCGCGACGGCTTCTATAAGGGGGCCGTCGCCGAGGACATGGTCAACCATCTTCGTTCGCTGGGCGGCCTCCACACGATGGAGGATTTCGCCGCGGTCAAAGGCGATTATGTCGAGCCGGTCCAGACCAACTATCGCGGCATCGGCCTGTTCCAGCTGCCGCCCAACAATCAGGGCCTGACGGCGCTCCTGATGCTGAATCTCCTCTCCGGCTTCGATCTCGGATCGCTCGATCCGGTCGGCGCCGAGCGGCTCCATCTCGAGCTCGAGGCCGGGCGTCTGGCCTATCGCGATCGCGACGCCCTGATCGCCGACCCCGCGAAGGCGCCGGTGCCGGTCAAGGAGCTGCTGTCGAAGGACTATGCCGACCGGCTGCGCCGCCATATCGATCCCGCCCGCGCGGCGACCGAGCTGCCGCCGCCGCTCCTGGGCAAGTCGGACACGATCTATCTGAGCGTGGTCGACCGCGACCGCAATGCCGTGAGCTTCATCAACTCGATCTATTATTCCTTCGGCAGCGGCCTGATGGCGCCCAAGAGCGGCGTGGTGCTGCAGAACCGCGGCGCCAGCTTCCGCATGGATCCAGCCCATCCCAACGTCATCGCGCCCAGCAAGCGGCCGATGCACACCATCATGCCCGGCATGGCGGTCAAGGACGGGCGGGCAATGATGCCTTACGGCGTCATGGGCGGCGATTATCAGCCCATGGGCCATGTCCATTATCTCACCAACCTGATCGATTTCGGGATGGACCCGCAGGCGGCCCTCGATGCGCCCCGTGTCTTCTTCAGCGGTCCGCTGGCCGAGATCGAGCGCGGCGTGCGTCCGGACGTGATTGCGGCCCTGCAGCAGAAAGGCCATCGCACGCTGATCGCGGAAGATCCGCTGGGCGGCGGGCAGGGGATCCTGATCGACTGGCAGGGCGGCACGCTGACGGCGGGCTCGGATCCGCGCAAGGACGGTTGCGCGCTGGGCTATTAGGTCGCTCTTTTCCCGGGAACTAAACCGGGGATTGCAAAGGCCGGGCGAAACTGAGCTCGTGGCCGTCGGGGTCAGCCAGGTGAAAGAAGCGCTCGCCCCATTCGGCGTCGCGGGGCGCCGTTGCCGGCCGGCACCCCGCGGCGAGCGCACGGTCGTAGAGTTCATCGACATCGGCAACGTAGAAGATGACGCGCCCCCACCAGGACCAGCGCCGCGTGGCGGGCTGGGCGATGAGATTGAGATAGCTCGCCCCGGCTCTAAAGCTGGTGAATGACGATTCTTCGCCGCCATGCAGGACCGCAAATCCGAGCGCGCGATAGAATCGGACAGCGCGTGGCATGTCGTGGGTGCCCAGTGTGACCGCGCTGATCCCCTCGATCATGGCGAGCTCTCCCGTTTCATGTGCCAGGGCCGTCCGCGTCGCGACTCTAACAGAAAGCCTGCGCATTCGTCTCGTTTCGGGCAAAGCAATCCCGTTGCCAGAACGCGCCTGGAGGGTTCGCATGGGCGTCGCGTAAAATGACGGCGAACGCGACTCTATCTCTTGCGTGCCGAGACTCCTCTGCGTCAGTCTCCTCCGGTTCGCGGTCGAGAGTTGTGTTGTGCCGGCGCCGCCGGGACGACATGGCCCAAGTCGGCACGCTGTCTTTCATCGAGGAGAATGAAGTGATCACCTCGCGCCCCGAGATCGTCGGCACCTTCGGCGTCGTCGCGACCACCCACTGGCTCGCCACGACCGCGGCTATGACCATTCTCGAAAAGGGCGGCAACGCTTTCGATGCCGCGGCCGCGGCGGGCTTCGTGCATCACATCGTCGAGCCCGACCAGAACGGGCCCGGCGGCGATGTGCCGATCATTCTCTGGAGTGCCGCGCGCAAGAAAGTCGAGGTGATCTGCGGCCAGGGCGTGGCGCCGGCGACCGCGACCGTCGCCCGCATGAAAGCCCTCGGCCTCGATATCCTGCCCGGCACCGGGCATCTGCCCGCGGTGGTACCCGGCTCTTTCGGGGCCTGGATGCTGCTGCTGCGCGACCATGGCTCGCTGACGCTGCGCGAGGTGATGACGCCCGCCATCACCGCCGCCCGCGACGGCTTCCTCGTGAAGCGCGAGGTCGCGAGCCTGCTTCATCACACGGGCGGCTTCATGAAAACGCATTGGCCGACCTCGGCCGCGGTCTTCCTGCCGGGCGGTCAGGCACCGGTGGCGGGATCGCTGCTGCGCGTGCCGGCCCAGGCCGACAGCTATGAAAGGATCCTTCGCGAGGCCGAGGCCGCGGGCGGCGATCGCCTGCGCCAGATCGAGGCGGCGCGCCAGGCCTGGTATCAGGGCTTCGTCGCCGAGGCGATCGACCGCTTCTTCCGCCAGCCGGTCATGGACACGACCGGCGAGGCCCATGCGGGCTTTCTCACCGGCCAGGACATGGCGCAATGGTCGGCCACGGTCGAGGCGCCCGTGACCCTGGACTATGCGGGCTACACCGTCTGCAAGCCCGGCCCCTGGGCGCAGAGCCCGGTGCTGCTGCAGCAGCTGGCGCTGCTCAAGGGCTTCGATATCGCCAAGATGGATCATTGCGGACCCGACTTCGTCCATCTGGTCCAGGAATGCACCAAGCTCGCCTTGTCGGATCGCGAAGCCTTCTATGGCGATCCGAAGTTCGCCGACGTGCCGCTCGATCGGCTCCTCTCGGAAGAATACAACGCCGGGCGCCGCAAGCTGATCGGGGCGGAAGCCTCGCTCGAGATGCGGCCCGGTTCTATCGAGGGCAAAGGCGGCCGGATCCCGTTGCGCGCCCGTGGCTCGACCCGCATGGCGCATTCGGAGACGACGGTCGCCGCCGAGGACGATACCAGCGGCATTCTGAGCTGGCCGCAGTTCCTGGCGAAGACGCGCGGCGACACCTGCCATCTCGATATCATCGATCGCTGGGGCAACATGATCTCGGCCACGCCCAGCGGCGGCTGGATGACGGGATCGCCGGTCGTGCCGGGCCTGGGCTTCTGCGTCTCGGCGCGCGGCCAGATGTTCTGGCTCGACGAGGATCATCCCAACGGCCTGACCCCCGGCAAGCGGCCGCGCACGACCTTGACGCCGGGCCTCGCCTTGCGCGAGGGCGAGCCCTACATGGCCTTCGGCACGCCCGGCGGCGACCAGCAGGACCAATGGTCGCTTCATGCCTTCCTGCGCCATGTCCATCACGGGCTCAATCTGCAGGAGGCGATCGATGCGCCGGGCTTCTATACCGATCATATGCCGAGCTCGTTCTATCCGCGCGAGTGGTACCCAGGCCATCTGGCGGTCGAGGCCGATTTCCCGAAAGCCACGCTGGCCGAGCTGCATCGGCGCGGACACAAGCTCGAGATCCATCCGCGCTGGGGCCACTACAACTCGATGACCATGGCCACGCGCGAGAACGGCGTGCTGCGCGCCGCGGCCAGCCCGCGGCGCATGCAGTGCTACGCGATCGGCCGCTGACGCACGTCGCCAAGGCGCGGCCTCAGCGCCCTGCCGCATAGCATTGCGCCTCGCGCGGGCTGGCCGCCGCCTTGAGCAGCCCGTCGCGGGTGGCCGCCGCCGTCACATAGCCCAGCTGATAGGGATCGTAGATCTCGAGCCGGTGGCCCCGACGCTTGAGCTCGCGCAATGCGTCCGGACCGATGCTGTCCTCGATCGCCAGATGCCCGGCGTCGTACTCCCGGGGGAAGAATGAGTCGACCAGGTGATAGGTGTGGAAGGCCGGCGCATCGATCGACGCCTGCAGATCCATGTCGAAATGGACATGGCGCAGGAAGACCTGGAGCGCCCACTGGTCCTGGCAATCGCCGCCCGGCGTGCCGAAGGCCATATAGGGCTTGCCGTCGCGCAAGGCGAGGGTGGGGGTGAGGGTCGTGCGCGGCCGCTTGCCGGGCATGATCGTTCCCGGCAGATCAGGCTCCAGCCAGAACATCTGCGCGCGCGCCGGCATGCCGAAGCCCAGCCCCGCCACCACCGGCGCCATATGCAGCGACGATCCGCTGGGCGTGCCTGAGATCATGTTGCCGTGGCGGTCGATGATGTCGAAATGCGTGGTGTCGCCCGTTGCGATCGGCTCGGGCTCGAGTTCCTTGGGCTTGGGATAATTGAAGTCGAGCGATTCCGGCGTTGCGATCGCAGTCGAGCCCTTGGACCTGATGATGAGATGAGGCTCGACGCCGGGCACCTGGCCCGGACGCAGCTCCATCGAGGCTGTAGGGCCGATCAGGCGGCTGCGTTCGCGGTTGTAGCTGTCGCTCAGCAGGATCTCGAGTGGCACGGAGGTGAAGTTCGGGTCGCCGTAATAGGCGTCGCGGTCGGCGAAGGCGAGCTTGGCGCATTCGGTGACGACATGGACGAATTCGGCACTGTTCGGCCCCATGCTCTCGAGGTCGAAACCCTTGAGCAGTGCCAGCTGCTGCAGGAAGGCGGGCCCCTGCGTCCAGGGGCCCGCCTTGCAGACCGTATAGGTCTCGTAGTCGTAAGTGACGGGGTCCTCGATCGTCGCGCGCCAGCCCGCGAGATCGTCGCCCGTCATCAGGCCGCGATGGCGCTCGCCCGTGGTGTCGAGCAGCTCGGTGCTGCGGAAGAAGCGATCGACCGTCTCGGCGACGAAACCCTCATAGAAGGCCTTCCGGGCCGCCTCGATCTGTCCCTGGCGGCTGCCGCTGGCGCCCTCGGCCTCGCGCAGGATGCGCTCGAAGGTGGCGGCGAGATGCGGACGGCGAAAGCGGCTCCTGGCCTTCGGCACCTGGCCGCCCGGCAGCCAGACCTCGGCCGAGGCGACCCAGTCGGTGCGGAACAGCGTCTCCACATTGCCGATGATCGCCGCGGTGTTGGGCAGGAGATAGAAACCGTCGCGGGCATAGGCGATGGCGGGCGTCAGCACCTCGCGCAGGCTGAGGCTGCCATATTCCGCCAGCAGCAGCATCCAGGCGCCGAAGGAGCCGGGCACGACCGCGGGCAACAGGCCGTTGCCGGGAATGACGTCGATGCCGAGGCGCCTGAAGGCGTCGCTGGTGGCGGCCTTGGGCGCGGTGCCCTGGCCGCAGATCACCTTCAGATGCGCGCGGTCGGCACTGTAGAGGATGAGCGGCATCTCGCCGCCGGGCCCGTTCTGATGCGGCTCCACCACATGGAGCGAGGTTCCCGTCGCGACCGCCGCGTCGAAGGCGTTGCCGCCTTTCTCGAGGATCGACATGCCGGCCGCCGTCGCCAGCCAATGGGTGGAGGTGACGACACCGAAGGTGCCGTTGATTTCCGGCCGCGTCTTGAACATGGGATGGCTTTCTGAGGCGGCCGGATGTCCGTGGGGTCGGGAGGCCGTCTCAACGGTGGGTTTTGCGTTTCCTGGCGGTGGGAGCGGAGGAGGGACTCTTGGCAGGCGTGGCGGTTTCCCAGCCGGCCAGAAGGAGCGCCATTTGCCGGCGCGCCATATCGCGGATCATTTCCGGCGTATGGCTCTCGGCCGCCAGCAGATAGCGCAGGTCATAGGCGTTGATCGCGTAGATCAGCTCGGCCGCTTGCGCCAGCGGGATCGAGGGCGAGATCCGGCCGGCCTTCACGAAATGCTCGAGCAGCCGCTGGATATGCCGCTTGAAGACGGCGCGGTTGCTGTCGAACTCGTCCTGCTCGTGATCGTGGGCGCGGACGATGGCCGCCAGCATCTCGCGCCAGAGCAGCTTGTCCTCGGTGCGGCGCAGCGGCGCCATATTGGTGTGGATGAGCTGGGCCAGCGCCTCGGCCGGATCCTCCGGTGGATGGCGCAGCAGCGCCTCGACCGGTTTCAACTGGTCGAGGCGGTCCTGCTTCAGCAGCTCCGTCAGCACGCCCTGCTTGGTGGCGAAGTAGTTATAGACGGTCGGCGTCGAGACGTCGGCCAGGGTGGCGATGTCCTCCATCCGCGTCCGGTCGTAGCCCCGCTCCCGGAACAGCTCGGCCGCCGCCTGCAGCAGGGCGGCGCGTTGCCGGGCCTTTTTGCGGTCCCGCAGCGCGGTGACTTCCTTCACGTCGTCTGGCATCGCCTGTCCTCTGCTTTGATGCCGGCACCGATCCCAGCCTGGCGACTATTGACAGAAAAGATAGATCGGCCATAAAAATATAGTCAAATAAGAAGTTTTATCAAACTAAACAAATGGGAGGAGTACCTTGCGAAAGAATCTCTTCGGCGATGTCCTGAAGGGCTCGCACATGAACCGGCGCGCGGCCTTGCGCGCGCTGGCCTCGGTGGGAATCGGCGTGGCGACGATCCCGCTCTTGCCGCGGCTGGGTGCGGCTGCAGACCCGGTATCGGTCTATACTTGGTCGGGCTATGACGATCCGCGGCTCTGCGCCGACTATGTGAAGAAGCATGGCGGGCCCCCGAACTTCAGCTTCTTCGGCGACACTTCCGAAGCGCTCAACAAGCTCCAGGCCGGCTACAAGGTCGATGTCGCGCATCCTTGCGCCGACGACATGACCCGCTGGGTCGGCACCGGGGCGGTCAGGCCGATCGACGAATCCCGCCTTGAGCATTTCGGCGAGTTCTGGCCCGAGCTCAAGAATTTGCCCGGCACCGTGAGCGAAGACGGCAAGCAGCGCTTCTTCGTGCCGTTCGACTGGGGCAATTCCTCGATCGTCTATCGCACCGACAAGGTCGAGGTGAAGGAGCCGTCCTGGCGCATCCTCTATGACGACGACCGGTATAAGGGCCAGGTGGCGATGTATGATTCCGGCCCGCCGGCCGTGGAGATTGCCGGCGCCATTCTCGGCGCCAAGGACATCTTCAACATGACCGATGCCGAGATCGCCGATGCGACCAAGCTGCTGCGCCGCCAGCGCGAACAGGTGAAGTTCTATTGGTCGGACAATTCGACGATCGAGCAGGGGCTGTCGTCGGGCGAGCTGGTGGCCGCCTACGCTTGGAACGATTCCGTGCGTCGTCTTACCAAGCAGGGGGTGCCGGTCGCCTATATGGATCCGAAAGAGGGCATGCGGACCTGGGTCTGCGGGCTGGTGTTACCGAAGAATGGCGGCAACGAAGATCTGGCCTATGATTTCATCAACGCCTTTACCTCGGCGGAAACCGGAGCCGTCATGCTCGACGAGTTCGGTACCGGTCATGTGAACCAGAAATCCTTCGGCATGGTCAGCAAGGAGACGCTGGATTCGCTGGGCCTCGACGATCCGACCGCGATGATGAAGCGCACGGTTTTCCTGCGCGCGGTCAATATCGATCGCGAGCAGAAATACAACGAGGTCTTCAACACCGTGAAGGCCGGCGGCTGAGACGCAGCCCGGCCGCTCCGCCCGAGCGGCCGGCTCCGCCGCGGTGGGCGCCGTCGGCGAATCCTCGATCCTGGCCGGCAGCATGGCAAGCACGGCCGCCGAATAGAGCCCTTGGCCGATCACAAACTTGTAACTGCGGCGCCCGTCATATCTGGTTGACGGGCGGCCGGCGACCTATGTGATCCTCTGCGACAGAGAATATCGGCGGAGGATTCAATGCGTCAGGACATCATCGATCTCTACGACGCCTTCACCCACGGCAATATGGGCCGGCGGGCTTTCATGGAACGCCTGACGAAGCTGACCGGCAGCGCCGCCGCGGCCCTGGCCGCGGTAAAGCTGCTGCAGCCCGATTCCGCCGCGGCCGCCATGATCGCGGAGAACGATCCTCGTCTCGTCATCGATACCGTGACCATCGATGGCGGTCCCAAAGCCTATTGGGCCAAGCCCGCGGGCGGCGGCGATTCGTTGCCGGGCGTGGTCGTGATCCATGAGAACCGGGGCCTCACGCCCTATATCCAGGACGTCGCCCGTCGCGCGGCGGTCGAGGGCTTCTCGGCCCTGGCGCCGGATCTTCTGAGTGCGTCGGGCGGTACGCCGTCCGATCCCGACCAGGCGCGCGACATGATCGGTACGCTGGCGCCGGCGCAAACGGTCGAGGACATCCGCACCACCATCAACTGGCTGCGCTCGCGGCCCGACAGCAATGGCAAAGTGGGGCTCGTCGGCTTCTGCTGGGGCGGCGGCATGGTCAATCTCGTGGCGGAGGCCGAGCCGACGCTGGACGCGGCCGTGGCCTTTTACGGGCCAATCCCGCCGCTGGATCAGGTGGCGAATATCCGCGCGCCCCTGCTGCTGCATTATGCCGGTCTCGATGAACGCATCGATGCCGGCGTGCCGGGCTATCGCAAGGCGCTGGACGATGCGGGTGTGAAATACGAGATCTACATGTATGACGGCGTCAATCACGCCTTCCACAACGACACCTCGGCCGAGCGTTACGCGCCCGACGCCGCCAAGCTGGCCTGGCAGCGCACCATAGATTTCTTCAAGAGCCACCTGATTTGATGTTCGGGCGCGAGATGCTGCGATGCCGCGCGACTTGAACCGGAGCGACGAACCTCATATATGAGGTTCCATGCTCGAACGGATCAACAGATCGTCGGTCTTCAAGATCGCAACATATTGCCGGCGCCTTGGGCGCAACGGTGGCGTCCGCGCAGATGATTCCGCCCCTGCCCGGGGTCGGGCGATCGGTTAGATCCCCGCGCCCGGCCACCAACCGGCAGGGGCGTCCTCCTCTCGATAGCAGATATCGATTTCCGCGCAAGCGGCAAGCTCGGCTGCGCGACCTGGCGGTAATGCCGGTCGCGCCGCTGCAATTTCATTTTTAGGAGGTCAAGATGGGCCAGATGGATTCTTCCGCGCTGTTGCCGTGGATCAGGATCGAGAAGCGGGATTACGAGCAGCTGGATGTCCTGGTTGGCTCGACAGCCAAGCATCGGAATGGCGAGGTCGTGGACTACCTCGTGGGCGAGCTGGTTCGCGCCGAGATTGTCGAAGATGGGGGCTTGCCGGGTTCCGTCGTCGGTATGGGCTCGCGCGTCACGTTCCGCGATGAAGGAACGGGCGTGAAGCGGACCGTCACGCTGGTCTTCCCGTCGGAGAAAGCCCGTCATGCGGACGGCGTTTCCGTTCTGACGCCGGTGGGCGCGGCGCTGATCGGTCTTTCCGAATCCCAGTCGATCGCCTATCGGGGCGCGGATGGACGGACGCGCATCATCACCGTGATGGAGGTATGGCCGGTGGGCGCCCGTACGGAGTGACGGCAGGGCGCGATCGAGAGACGGCGAGTTGGATGGGTTTACGGCGGCCGGCTAAATCGCGTCGGCTGCCGGACCTGTCTAACCGGCAACTCGCAGCGCGCGATTGGGAGCGCCGCCCAGCGACGCGGACAGCTTGTCGGCATGCCGCCGGACGATCTGGCCCAGCTCCTCGATCCGGCTGCTTTCCTGTCGGGTCTTGAGGCCCGTGACGCTGATGGCGCCGGTGGCGACGTCGGTGCGGTCATAGACGCAGGCGCCGACGCAGATCACACCCTCCACGTCTTCCTCGTCGTCGACGGCATAACCGCGCTCATTGACGGTCGTAAGTTCCCGCAGCATGGCGGCCAGGGTGGTGATGGTGTGAGGCGTGCGCCGCGGCAGGCCGGTCTGGCGCAGGATGCCCTCGGCGTCGCGCCGCGCCATCGCGGCCAGCATGGCCTTGCCGACGGCGGAGCAATGCGGCGATTCACGCCGGCCCAGCGCGTCGCCGAAGCGAACGGTTCCCGGGCCGTCGACGCGCCCGACCACGACCGCATAGGCGCCGTCGAGAACGGCGACGCGCGAGGTCATCCCGGTCTCTTCCGTCATCTCGCGCAGGATCGGCAGCGCCAGGTCGGAAAGCGAAAGGTTCGCCACGGCGAGCTCGCCCAGCCGCGCCAGGGTCAATCCCAGGCGGTAGCGCCGGCTCTGGCCTTCGCCGACATCGGCGATGACGCCATGCGCCAGGAGCGTCTGCAGGATGGCGTAGGTGGCCGCCTTCGACAGCGTCAGGTCGCGGGCGAGATCGCTCAGCCGCGCGCCGTCGCGGCCCTGGCGTGCGATCAGCTCCAGGAGATCCAAGGCTCGGCCTAGGCTTTGCACCCGGTAACGTTCGTCGGTCATGACACCCGCTTGTCAGATTTCCGGCCACCCGGCCCGTGCTAGGCTGGCCCGCTCGCGTTTTCGACCGGGTCTGTTGACTTCGCTCGGACCGGCCACTTACTCTATTAGCAATACAAAACCACGTTCGGCAATACCGAACCAATACGAAGCTCCTTCGCCATCAAGGGGCGGGCAGGAGGCAAGGCGCACATGGCGGACAAGCCGAAGAAACTGCGATCCACCGACTGGTTCGGCGGCGAAGGCAAGAACGCCTTCATGCACCGCAGCTGGATGAAGAATCAGGGCCTGCCGGCCGACCAGTTCGACGGCCGTCCCGTGATCGGCATCTGCAACACCTGGTCCGAGCTCACCCCCTGCAACGCGCATCTGCGCGACATCGCCGAGCGCGTGAAGCGCGGCGTCTATGAGGCCGGCGGCTTTCCGCTCGAGTTTCCCGTCATGTCGCTGGGCGAATCCAATCTGCGCCCGACCGCGATGCTGTTCCGCAACCTCGCCAGCATGGACGTCGAGGAATCGATCCGGGCCAATCCGATCGACGGCGTGGTGCTGCTGGTCGGTTGCGACAAGACCACGCCGGCGCTGCTGATGGGCGCGGCGAGCTGCGACATCCCGGCGATCACCGTCTCGGGCGGTCCGATGCTCAACGGCGACTATCGCGGGCAGAAGATCGGCTCCGGCACCCATGTCTGGCGCGTCTTCGAGGATGTAAAGGCGGGCAAGATCTCGACCGCCGACGCGCTCGCGGCCGAGCAGGGGCAGAGCCGCTCGCCCGGCCATTGCATGACCATGGGCACGGCCTCGACCATGGCCAGCATGGTGGAAGCGCTCGGCATCGGCATGACCGACAACGCCGCTTTGCCGGCAGTCGATGCGCGCCGCCGCGTGCTGGCGCAGATGGCGGGCCGGCGCATCGTCGACATGGTCCGCCAGGACGTGAAGATGTCGAAAATCCTGACGCGCGACGCGTTCGAGAACGCCATCCGCGTCAATGGCGCCATCGGGGGCTCGACCAACGCCGTCATCCATCTGATCGCGATCGCGGGGCGGCTGGGCGTCGAGCTTTCGCTGGACGATTGGGATCGCCTGGGGCGGGACGTTCCCACCATCGTCGATCTGATGCCCTCGGGCCGCTTCCTGATGGAGGATTTCTGCTATGCGGGCGGCCTCAAGGTCGTCATGCGGGCGCTCGCCGAGAAGGGGCTGCTGCATCTCGACGCCATGACCGTGACCGGCGAGACCGTGGGCCAGATCGTGCGCGACGTGCCGAACTACAATCCCGAAGTAATTCGCGGCTTCGACAATCCGCTGACGGAGCATGGCGGCATTGCCGTGCTGCGCGGCAATCTCTGCCCGCAGGGCGCCGTCCTGAAGCCTTCGGCCGCCAGCGAGCATCTGATGCGTCATCGCGGCCGCGCGGTCGTGTTCGAGAACATCGAGCATTACCACGCGCGCGTCGACGACCCGGCGCTCGATATCGACGAGAACTGCGTGATGGTGCTGAAGAATTGCGGGCCCAAGGGTTATCCCGGCATGGCCGAGGTCGGCAATATGGGGCTGCCGACCAAGGTGCTGAAGAAGGGCATCACCGATATGGTGCGCATCTCGGACGCGCGCATGAGCGGGACCGCCTATGGCACGGTGGTGCTGCATACCGCACCGGAGGCCGCGATGGGCGGACCGCTGGCGCTGGTGCGCGACGGCGACATGATCGAACTCGACGTCCCGGCCCGCCGCCTGCATCTCGAGGTCTCCGATGCCGAGTTGGCCGAACGGCGCAAGAGCTGGGTCCCGCCCCAGCCGCCGCAGGGGGGCGGCTATCAGCGGCTCTATGTCGACCATGTGCTGCAGGCCGACCGCGGCTGCGATCTCGATTTCCTGGTCGGCAAGCGCGGCGCCGACGTTCCCCGCCATTCGCACTGAGGCACGAGACCATGAAAGGCGACATCGAGAATGGCGCCGTCTATGCCAGCCTCAAGGGCCGGGTGACCTTCATCACCGGCGGCGCCAGCGGGATCGGCGAGGGGCTGGTCGAGCATTTCTGCGCGCAAGGTGCCCGGGTCACCTTCGTCGATATCGCGGCCGATGCGGGCCAGGCGCTGGTCGAACGGATCAAGGCCAAGGGGCACGCCGCCCCGCGATTCATCCGTTGCGACCTCAAGCAGATCGAGCAGCTGCGCGGCGCGATCGAGGAGACCGTCAAGCGCGACGGACCGATCCGCGCGCTGCTGAGCAATGCCGGCAATGACGACCGGCATCGCAGCGAGGACGTGACGGTCGAGTATTGGGACGACCGGATGGCGGTCAATCTGCGCCACCAGTTCTTCGCCGCCCAGGCGGTGCGTCCGCATATGCGCGATGCGGGCGGCGGCTCGATCGTGAATTTCGGCTCGATCACCTGGCTGGTCGGCGACGGCGACTGCCCGGCCTATGTGACCGCGAAGGCCTCGATCACGGGGTTGACGCGGGCGCTCGCGCGCGAGTTCGGCCCGGAACGGATCCGGGTCAACTGCATGATGCCCGGTTGGATCATGACCGAGCGCCAGGTCAAGCTGTGGCTGACGCCCGAGGGCGAGAAGCAGATCGCCGACCGGCAATGCCTGCCGGACCGGCTCTATCCGGCTGACATCGCGCGCATGGCGCTGTTCCTCGCCGCCGACGACAGCCGCATGTGCAGTTCGCAGAATTTCATCGTGGATGGCGGATGGGTGTGAGCGCGCCCAAGCGCCGCCTTGAATCCGTCGGAAGAGGCAAAGATGCGTTTGATTCAATATCGCGAGAAGGACGGGCAGCGCCGGGTCGGCTGGATCACGGCCGACGGCAATGGGGCGCATCCCTTGTCGGGCGTGACGACCGTCTATGAGCTGGCGCAGCGCGCGATCGCGGCGGGCGGCAAGCTGGTGGACCAGGTCAAGAGCCTGGCCGAGGAGTCCTCGGTCGATTATGCGCAGCTGCTGGCCGAAGGCCGGGTGCTGGCGCCGCTCGATCATCCCGAGCCGGCGCGGTTCCTGATCACCGGCACCGGGCTGACCCATATCGGCAGCGCCGATGCGCGCAACAAGATGCACACCGCGACCCACGGCAATAACGCGCCGGAGTCGGATTCGATGAAGATCTTCCAGATGGGACTGGAGGGCGGCAAGCCGGGGCCGGGCAAGATCGGTGCGCAGCCGGAATGGTTCTTCAAGGGCGTGGGGAGCTGCGTGCTGGGGCCGGGCGAGCCCTTGCCCTTGCCGGGCTATGCCCTGGCCGGCGCCGAGGAACCCGAGATCGTCGGCCTCTACATCCTCGACCCGCAGGGCCATCCCTGGCGCATCGGCTATACGCTCGGCAACGAGTTCTCCGACCATGTGACCGAGGCGAAGAACTATCTCTACACCCAGCATTCCAAGCTGCGGGCCTGCTCGCTGGGGCCGGAGCTCCTGGTCGGCGAGTTGCCGCAGGATGTGCGCGGCAAGACCCGGATCTGGCGCAACGGCAAGGTCGTCTGGCAGGAGGATTTCCTCTCCGGCGAGGCTAACATGTCGCATTCGATCGCCAATCTCGAGCATTTCCACTTCCGCTATTCGATGTTCCGGCGTCCCGGCGACCTGCATGCCTATTTCTTCGGGGCCGCCGTGATGAGCTACTCTGCGGGCTTCAAGACCAAGCCCGGCGACGAATTCGAGATCGAGGCGCCGGTTTTCGGCAAGGCGCTGAGGAACAAGATGGAACTGGTGCCCGACGAAGGGCTGGTGAGCGTCGCGGCACTCTGACGGCAAAGAACAATCAATCACCGCCTCTAGGGAGGAACGACCAATGTTGAACAAGTGGCTGAAGCGGATCGGGCTCGTCATGCTCGTCGCCGCGACGGCAATGATGGCGCAGGCGGCCCACGCGAAGGAGCTTCGCATCCTCGCCTGGCAGGGATATGCCGACGACGACTGGGTCAAGGAATTCGAGAAGCAGACGGGCGCCGACGTCAGCGTCGTGTTCATCGGCACCGACGACGAGATCTGGGCCAAGATCAAGGGCAGCGAGGGCAAGGACTTCGACCTGTTCGCGGTCAACACCGCCCAGCTGCAGCGCTATATCGATGCAGGTCTCACCACCCCCTACGATCTCAGCAAGATTCCGAACCTGAAGGAGGCCCTGCCGCGCTTCCGCGACCTGACGCAGGTCAATGGCGTGATGCGCGACGGCAAGGTCTATGCGATTCCGCTCTGCTTCGATTCGATCGGCCTGATCTACGACACCGACAAGGTCAAGCCGGCCCCGACCTCGATGGAGGTGCTGTGGGATCCGAAATACAAGGGCAAGGTGCTCGCCTATGACAATGGCGAGCACAACTTCTCCTTCACGGCGCTCACCCTCGGCATCCAGGATCCGTTCCATCTGACGCCCGAGCAGATGGAGCAGGTGAAGGCGAAGCTGATCGAGCTCAAGAAGAACGTGCTCAGCTTCTACACCACCGCCGACGAGGCGCTGCAGATCTACCAGAACAACGACGTGGCGCTGATCTGGGCCAATTACGGGCAGCAGCAGGTCAAGGCGATGACGGACGCAGGCGCCCATGTCGCCTATGTCAACGCCTCGGAGGGCGCGCTTGCCTGGCTCGACACCTGGGCCATGACCAGCGGCGTCCAGGACAAGGATCTGGCCGAGCAGTGGGTCAATTTCGTGCTGCAGAAGAAGATCGGCCAGCAGCTTTCCGAGCGTACCGGTTTCGGCAACACGGTCGTGCCGGCGCCGAGCGCGGGCGAGAAGGACAAGCTGGTCTGGTTGCAGCTGGTCGAGGATCCGCTGAAGCGTTCCGATATGTGGAACGAGATCAAAGCGGCTCCGTGACGTCGGGACGCGCGCGCCTCGCCGGCATCGGGGCGCGCGCGTGACCATCATCGGCCCAATATGAAAAGTTCCGGGATCCTCCTCGAGCTCCAGGGTGTGTCGAAATCCTACGGGGCCGTGAAGGTCCTGGAGGCGGTGGACCTCGCCGTGCGCGACGGCGAGTTCATCACGATCCTCGGCCCCTCTGGCTCGGGCAAGACGACCATCCTGCGCATGATCGGCGGCTTCACCCAACCGTCCGGCGGCCAGATCCTGCTGGACGGGAAGGATATCGTCGCGCAGCCCATCAATCGGCGGCCATTCAATACGGTGTTCCAGGATTACGCGCTGTTTCCCCATATGACCGTGGCCGCCAATGTCGGCTATGGCCTGCGCGTGCGTGGCGAGGCGCGCGACGAGATCGCGCGGCGGGTCAAGGAAGCGCTCGCCCTGGTTCAGCTTGGCGATCTGGCGGAGCGCTATCCGTCCCAGATATCGGGCGGGCAGCGGCAGCGCGTGGCGCTCGCCCGCGCCATCATCTGCCAGCCGCGCCTGATCCTGCTGGATGAACCGCTGGCGGCGCTCGATCTGGCCTTGCGGCGGCAGATGCAGGAGTTCCTGAAAGAGATCCAGCGTCAGATCCGCACCACCTTTCTATTCGTCACGCACGATCAGGAGGAGGCCATCGCCATGGCCGACCGGATCTGCGTGATGAACGAGGGGCGGATTCTGCAGCTCGGAAGCGCGCATGATGTGTATTACCGCCCGACTTCCGAATTCGTTGCCCGCTTTTTCGGCGAGAACAACCTCATCGAAGGCCGCCTTGAAGAGAGTCAAGGCGAGTGGCGCTGGATCGCCACGCCGATCGGAAGGCTGCGCTGTGCCGTCGATGGCCAGCCGGAGCTTGCGACGGCAACCCGGGGACGGCGCGCCTTCGCAGTGTTCCGGCCGGAGTCGGTGGCGGCGGGCGCGCCGGCGGGGGGTGACAACCATGTCGAAGGCACGGTTACCCATGTGTCCTTCGGGGGAGCCAGCACCTCGATCAGCCTGTCTGTCGGCGAGGGCGGTCGTACCAAGTTTCTGCTCCGCTGGCCGAGCCGCGCGGAAGGAGTCTCGATCTCGCCGGGTCAGCGCATGGCCGCCCATTGGCGTCCGACCGATTGCCGCCTGGTGCTGGCATGAAGTCCGCGGCCCCGATCCTCACGCCGAGCCGTCTGCGCGATCTGACGATGGCGACGGCGGCCTACATCCTGCCCGTAGTCTTCGTGTTGCTGCCCCTGGCTACGTTCTTCGTCTACAGCTTCTTCAGCGTCCAGGGCGTCCAGTTGGTGCGGGATCCGACGCTGCTCAATTACCGCCGTTTCTTCGCCGACGAGATCTATCTGCCGGTCTTCCTCAAGACTTGCCGGCTTTGCCTGGAGGTGGCGGGTCTGACGATTCTTTTCGGCTATCCGGTTGCCTATCTGCTGGCAGTGCTCCGGGGCCGCAAGAAATACGTGCTGCTGCTGTTGCTGCTCGTTCCCTTGTTGATGAGCTACATCATCAAGATCTATGCGATCCGCAGCATCCTCGGCGGTACCGGGTTCCTCAACCGATTCCTGTTATGGACCGGCGTCATCGACGAACCCTCGATGCTGTTCGTGTATAATCTCAACGCCGTGCTGCTCACGCTGAGCGTGCTGCTCCTGCCGTTCGCCATCCTGCCGATATTCCTGTCGCTCGAGCGTATACCGCGCCGGCTGCTCGAAGCCTCCTCGGATCTCGGCGGCAGCGGCTGGCAGACCTTCAGGATGGTGACCCTGCCCTTGAGTCTGCCGGGTGTGATCGCCGCCGCTTCCTTTGTGTTCGTGCTGGCTCTGGGCGATTTCCTGACGCCTCAGATGGTGGGCGGGCAAAGCGGCTTCACTTTCGGCCGGATCATCTACAGCCAGTTCGGCGCGGCCTTTAACTGGCCGTTCGGTGCCGCGCTCTCCGCCATTCTTGCGGTCGTGGTGATGCTGGCGATCGTGATCGGCGCACGGTTCGGCAACCGTGCCGCCGCGCGAGGCAGCTCGCTGTGATCGCCTCGCGCGGCGCCATGGTTCTGCTGGCCTGTCTGACAGGCTTCGTCTTTCTGCTGCTCTATGGGCCGCTGCTGCTGCCGATCGTGTCTTCGCTCTTCACGGTGAAGCAGGGGCTGGTCCAATGGGATCAGCCGACATTGCAGGCCTATGGCACCCTGGCGGCGAACGAGGGCATCCTCGAGGCCCTGCGGAATACCTTCATGGTCGGCATCTCCGCGGTGATCCTGTCCCTCGTCCTCGGCACGGCTCTGGCATTCTATGTGAATAGCGGCGAATCGCCCGGGCGGCAGTTCTTGCAGTTCCTTATCTTCCTGCCGTTCCTGTTGCCGCCGATCATCATCGGGCTGTCGCTGCTGATCTTCTTTCGCGAGATCGCCTTTCCTCGATCGCTGGTCACGATCATCATTGGGCACACGGTGTTCGTGCTGGCGCTGGTCTATCGCATCGTCCTGGTGCGCCTTCAGGCCTTGAGCCGGAGCCTGGTCGAGGCGTCCTTCGATCTGGGCGCCAGCGGTTGGCAGACCTTTCGCCTGGTGCTGCTGCCCAATCTCACCGGCGCCCTGGCGGGGGCGGCGGTCCTTGCTTTCGCGCTCTCCTTCGACGAGACCTTGATCACCATCCTCGTCACCGGCACGCAGAACACCCTGCCGATCCGGCTCTGGGCGATGATGCGGCTGGGCTTCACCCCGGACATCAATGCCCTCGTCACCCTGATCCTGGCCTTCACCACCGCCCTTTGCCTGCTGGCGGCCCGCTATCTGACCCCGCGCGAGCTCCTGGCGGAGGAGTCGTAGCACTGCGGCCAAGTTTCATCCGGCGGCTTTCAGGCCGGCGCGGTAAGGCCCCGTGCGGCCAGCCAATCGGCGGGGATTTCCCCCTCGGCGATGGTCTCGGTCGGTCCCTTTAGCGTCACCTCTCGAAAACCGCCATCGCTCGCCTGAAAACCGATGGTGAGAAGGCCGCCGCCCGTCGGCAGGATCGACACCGGTGCCGCCGCACCGAACCGCCGATGCGCAGCCAGGGCAACGGCGGCGGAGCCCGTGCCGCAGGCGAGGGTTTCCAACTCCACCCCACGCTCGTAAGTGCGCATGCGATAGCTGCCGTCGGGTCGCCGCGCCGCGAAATTGGCGTTCACGCCTTTGGGCGCGAAGGCCTCATGATGGCGGATTGCACGGCCGACCCCCTCGACATCCAGCCTTTCCAGAGCCTCCGGGGATTCTAGGAACGCGACCACGTGCGGCACGCCTGTATCGATCGCGAACAGGTCGAGTTTCCGTCCCGCGATCGTCAGAGGCACGGAGCTCCGTTCGTCGCTCGGGATGGTCATCGCCAGCGTGACCTCGGAATCGTCGACTATCGCCCGCACCAAGCCGGCGAGCGTGGCCATGCACAGTTCCGTGCCGTGTCCCCGGCCGGGAGCGAGGCCCAGATCCACCGCCCGCCTTGCGGCGCAGCGAGCCCCGTTGCCGCACATCTCGCCGTCGGCCCCCGTTCGATTCACGTAGGTCATGCGGAAATCGGCGGCGGGACCGCCCTGACTCTCATCGGGCTGAATCAGAATCAGCCCGTCGCCGCCCAATCCTTTGTGCCGATCGCAAAGAGCCAGCGCCAGGTCACCGCGATGGGTGTGCAATCGTCCGTCCCTGTCGTCGACGACCACGAAGTCGTTGCCGCAACCGTGCATGCGGGCGAACCGCAGCGGGCGCAAATGGGGGATGGTTGCTGAAGATGTTGATGCCATGTTGGATATCGGAGCAGGTCAATGTAATGTTACAGCAACGTCGGGCGTTGCCCGCAAGAAAATGAGCCGCTCAAGCGGCTTCGAATTGGGTAGGGATTTCAGAGGATAGGCGCGTATGGCCGTATCCGTGCTTACTGCGGGGGAACGCAGGCGGCCATGGTATCTGCTTGCCCCGACTCTGCTCGCGCTGATTTTCCTGCTGCTGGTGCCGATCGGCATCATGCTCGTCTACACGTTCTACACGTTCAAGACCGCCGGGGTCGAAACGGCCGATTTCAATCCCGGCAACTGGCACGAGTTCTTCACCGATCCCTATTATCGCGGATTCTTGTGGAAGACCGCGCGGGTCGCGGCCATCACCGCATTGCTCTGCGCGCTCATGGGCTATCCCGCCGCCTACTGCATCGCCATGACGCGCTTCCGGCACAAATGGCTGCTGCTGCTCCTGCTGATCGTGCCGTTCTGGATCAGCTTCACCATCAGGACCTTCTCCTGGATTCATATCCTGGGCGAGCAGGGCGTCATCAACGTCACGCTGAAGTCGCTGGGCCTGATCTCCGAGCCGCTGCAGATGCTCTATACCGAGGGCGCGGTGATCATGGGCATGATCCATTTCCTGCTGCCCTACATGATCCTCAACGTCTATGTCAGCCTCGACGGGATCGACCGGAACCTCGTCTCGGCCGCTCGCTCGCTGGGCTGCACCAACTGGCAGGCGTTCCGCGAGGTGACCCTGCCCCTGTCGCTGCCGGGCCTGGGTGCCGGCCTGCTCCTCAGCTTCGTTCTGGCGGCCGGCAGCTATGTGACGCCGCAGATCCTGGGCGGCCGGTCGGATTCGCTGTTCGGCAATCTGATCTTCGACACCATCATGCGCGAGCTGAACTGGCCGATGGGCACCACGCTTTCGGTCGTCCTGCTGGCGCTTCTCGGCGTGGTCTCGGTGATCTACAGCCGCTATATGGGCCTCTCGACGATCTTCAAGGGGCTGTCGCGATGACCGGCGAAGGGCGCGGCGGCTGGATCCTGATCAAGACGCTGACCGTGCTGGTCTACATCTTCATGTTCGCGCCGATCGCCGTGGTACTGATCCTCTCCGTCAATTCGTCGCGTTTCGGCGGCTTTCCGATGGCCGGCTTCTCGCTGCAGTGGTACGCAAAGCTGTTCGAGAACGAGGCCGTGGTCCGCGCCTTCCATACGTCGCTCTGGATCGGCGTGCTGACGGCCGTCGTGTGCACCGTGCTCGGCACGATGGCGGCGCTGGCGCTGGTCCGCTACGAGTTTCCCGGTAAACAGTGGGTCAACGCGCTCATCGTCGGCCCGATCCTGGTGCCGGAAACGGTTCTGGGCGTCGGCCTGCTGCTGGCCAATCGCTGGGTCGGGCTGAAGCCGAACTATGGTCTTCTCCTGGCCGGCCACATTCTCCTGTCGCTGCCTTATGTCGTGCTGATCGTTCAGGCGAGGCTCATCGGCGTGAAGCGGGTCTTCGAGGAGGCCGCCTGGTCGCTGGGCGCCAACCGCTGGCAGACCTTCAAGGAGATCACCATGCCCTTGATCATGCCCGCGATGCTGGCGGGTCTTCTGCTGGCATTCACGATCTCGTTCGACAACGTATCGGCCAGCGTCTTCTGGCGCCCGCCGGGCGTCGAGACCATGCCGACGGAGATTCTGGGCATGCTGAAAGTGTCGATCAGCCCCGAGATCAATGCGCTGGGTGCGCTCATGATCCTGATCACCGTCGGATTGCCGCTCTTGGGAGGCGCGGTTGCGCGCCTCCTGATCCGTCGCCAAACCGCAACCAACACGTAATGCTAGGGAGGAACGAGACATGAAGATCAGTTCGACCCGCCGCCTGGAAAGGCTGCAGGACCGCTATGCCAATGGCGGAATGGACCGCCGGACGTTTCTGGGTTTGACGGCGGCCGCAGCCGCCTCGATGGGCGTGATGACCAGCTGGGGCCGGAAGGCCCTGGGCGCCGCCACGGAAGTCCGCTTCGACGGCTGGGGCGGCGTGGTGCAGGAGGCGATCGACAAATACGCCTTTCAGCCCTACACCGCCAAGACGGGTATCAAGGTGGTTCAGGGCACGTTCGACGACGAGAATGTGGTCATCACCAAGATCAAGAGCGCCAGCCCCGGCGATTTCCAGATCATCCATTCCTCGGGCGTCGAGTATTACAAGAAGTACATCGACAATGGTTGGACCTCGGAAATCAACGAGGCGAACATCCCGAACCTCGCCAACGTCATGACGGCGATGATCGAGCCGTTCCGCAAGATGACGCCGAAGCTCTCCTGCGCCCCTTACGACTACGGCACCACCGGCATCGCCTATAACACCAAATACATCTCCGAAGCGGAAGCCAAGGAGAAGGGCGCCAATTTGCTGGTCGACCCGAAATACAAGGGCAAGATCGGCGCCTATGGCGACATGGTCACCCGCGTCTGGTACGCCTCGCTGCAGACCGGCCAGGATCCGAACGACGCCAAAGACATGGATGCGGTGTGGGCGAAGGCGCGCGAGGCCCGCGACCTCACCAAGAAATACTGGGGTTCGGGCGCCGAGCTCATGGACCTGCTGGCGAAGGAGGAGATCATCGTCACCGATGCCTGGTCGGGACGCATCGCGGCGTTGCAGCAGCAGGGCTCGCCGATCGGCTATCACGATCCGGCCGGCAGCTATGCCTGGATGGAGGACATGCTGATCCTCAAGGGCTCGCCGATGGCGGAGTGCGAGGAACTGGTGAACTTCATGCTCGACACGGCGACCGCGATCGCGGTTGCCGAAGGGCAGAACTATCCGCCGTCGCTGGATCCGAAGAAGGTGCAGTTGACCGACAAGATCGCCAAGCTGCCGGCCTTCGATCCGACCGGCGAGATGAAGGCGCTGACCTTCGCCAACCCCGACTATTGGGCAGCGCATTCGGACGACTGGACCAAGCAGTGGGACCGCATCTCCAAGGGCGCGTGATCTTCTGCGCCCGGTGGCGGATGCCGCTGGGCTCGAGCGAATGGAACGGGGGATACCGGGAGCCGGCATCGGCTCCCGGACCCTTCTCCGGATTGTCACGCCTCCCGCTTCGGAAACCGTCATGCAGACGAGCCCAACTGCCGTCGACCTGAAAAATGTGACGCTGGCTTACGGCCCGTTCGTTGCGGTCAAGGATGTGACCCTCGCCATCGAGAAGGGCTCCTTCGTGACCCTGCTGGGGCCGTCGGGCTGCGGCAAGACGACGATCCTGCGCTCGATCGCGGGGTTGGTGAATCCGACGGCCGGCGACATCACCATCGCCGGCCGCAGGGTCAACGACGTGCCGATTCACCGGCGCAATATCGGCCTGGTGTTTCAGAACTATGCCTTGTTTCCCCACAAGACGGTGTTCGACAACATCGCCTTCGGTCTCAAATACCGCGGCGTGGCGAAGTCCCTGATCGCAGAGAAGGTCGCGCGGGCGCTGGAGATGGTGCGGCTGCCCGGTGTGGCGAAGAAGCTGCCGTCGGAGCTCTCCGGCGGCCAGCAACAGCGGATCGCGCTCGCCCGCGCCATCGTCATCGAGCCGGACGTTCTGCTGCTCGACGAGCCCTTGTCCGCCCTCGACGCCAATCTGCGCGAGGAGATGCGGACCGAATTGAAGTTGATCCAGCGCCAGATCGGCATCACGACGATCTTCGTCACCCATGACCAGGGCGAGGCGCTGGCGATGTCCGATCTGGTGGTCGTCATGAATGCCGGCCACATCGAGCAGCGCGGCGCGCCCTCGGATGTCTATGAGCATCCGGCCAGCGAGTTCGTCGCCAATTTCCTGGGCAACGCGAACTTCCTCGACGGCCAGGTGGTGAGCGCCACGGCAGGCGAGATCCTCCTCCAACTCGCTGGCGGCGCCAGATTGACCGTCGGGGGCGGGACGGTGCATCCCGTGAAGCCCGGCGACAAGGTGCGTGCGGTGGTTCGTGCCGAGAAGATCGCGCTCACTCAAGCCCACGGCTCGTCCGAGGACCGCTCCGCCCTGGCGGGCCGGATCGTCGATGTGGACTATCTCGGCGCGCTGGCTCGTTATGACATCGAACTCGCGGACGGACAGCGCCTCCGGGCCCTGTCCTCCCTACGGGAGCGAGCTCATGCCGCCGGCGAAGCGGTCCGGATTTCGATGGCGCCGGAGCATTGCCGCATTCTGTAAGCATGGGGTTGGGCCCCCTGGCTTGGGAAGCAATCCGAAGGCCCCGGCCCCCGGGAACCGAACACATGCAGAGGGCGCGGGGGCTCCATGCCGGGGCGGCGTGACAAATAAATCGGCGATCGCGTAAGCTGTCTTAACGGTCAGATCACCTTCATCGGCGATCTTCCTCGCTCGTTCCCGGTCCATCGCCGCTCCAGCCCCCGACGGCTCGACAATTCGCGTGAAGGTGTTTCCCCGCATGGCCGCTCCATCGTCTCCCGGCGAGAGCGGCAGCGTGCTGTCGGGCATCGGCCTGGCCCTGTCCGCCTATCTGCTCTTCTCGCTTCAGGATGCCAGCGTGAAATGGCTCGTGGTGGCTTACGCCACGGTGCAGCTCATGTTCATGCGCAGCAGCGTGATCCTGGTCATCTGCTTCATTTCCGGGGGCCCTCGCCTCGTGTTGGAGGCCTTGGCGTCGCCGCATCTGAAGACCCTGGCCCTGCGCGCGCTGGTCCTGCTCTCGGCCTGGTTCTGTTATTACACCGCCGCCCGCCATCTCCAATTGGCCGAGATGAGCACGATCTATTTCTCCTCGCCGCTGATCGTGGCGGCCCTGGCCGTTCCCATCCTGCATGAGCGCGTGTCTCCCTTCCGTTGGTGCGCCATCGCGATCGGTTTCGTCGGCGTGCTGATCGCCTGCCGTCCCACTCATTTGCATGAGCCTTTGGCGATCGGTATGGCGCTGACGGCGGCGCTGCTCTGGGCCTATGCCATGATCCTGTTCCGCCAGGTGGCGCCGCAGATCCGAACCCTGGTGCAAATGGTCATCTCGAACGGCGCCTTCGTGATCGTGTGCGGCCTGGCCTTGCCCTGGGTCTGGAAGACGCCCTCTCTCCGCGAATTCCTGCTGATGGTGCTGATCGGCGTCATGGGTGGGGCGGGCCAGTTCCTGGTGACCGAGGGCATCAAGCGCACGCCCGCCTCCGTCATCGCGCCGCTCGAATTCTCGGGGCTGCTCTGGGCCTTCGCGCTGGGCTATCTCATCTGGGGCGATCTCTCCGACGTCGCGGTCTTCGTCGGCGCCGCGCTGATCCTGATCGGCGGGATGATGATCATCGGCGCGGAATGGCGGGCGAGCCGGCGCCGCGCGATGGAGCGCCGCGCGGCCCTGACCTGAATCGCGAACGCGCTGGGCGGCGAGGGCGTTCAGCCGAGAACGCTGCGCGCCAGCCACATCGCCAGGAACAGCGCCAGGAGCGACAGGATCACCGAGCCCAGTACGTAGAGCAGGGCGCCGACCATGTCGCCGCGTTCCCACAGGACCGCGACATCGAGCGAGAAGGCGGAGAAGGTCGTGAAGCCGCCGAGAATCCCGGTCGTGAGGAACAACCGCCAGGGCTGCGAGGCGTCGGCGCCTCTGAAGGCGAAATAGGCGGCGCAGAGGCCCATCGCCATCGATCCGACGATGTTGATCGAGAGTGTGCCGTAGGGAAACGACATGCCGACGAGCCGGGCCGCGAGCAGATTGACGCCGTGCCGAATTGAGCCGCCGATCCCGGCGCCGACGAAGACGATCAGAACATTCATCATCGGGAGTTTCCCCTTGGAAAATGCTTTCGAACCGGCCATAGCCCGATCAAGGCCAGCAGCGTGAAGGCGGCCCCGGCGAGAAAAGTGGCCTGGGGACCAAACCGGTCCCACAGCACGCCGGCAACAATGCTGGCGGCAAGCAGGACCAGCCCGGTCGTCAGGTTGAACATGCCGAAGGCCGTCCCGCGCAGGTTGGCCGGCGCGGTGTCGGCCACCAAGGCGGCCAGGAGCCCCTGAGTCAGGCCCATATGAAGGCCCCACAATGCCACGCCGACCGCCACGGCCGGAATGCCGGATGCGAATCCCAGAAACAGATCCGCGGCGACCAGCGTCAGGAACCCGATCGCCAGCAGCCAGACACGGCCGATACGATCCGAGAGCAGGCCGATCGGGGCGGCGACCGCGGCATACACCAGGTTCATCACGACGAGCACGCCCGGCACGAGCGCGAGCGCAAGCCCGACCGACTGCGCGCGAAGGATCAGGAAGGCCTCGCTGAATCGCGCGAGGGTGAAGAGGCAGGCGACGAGCACGACAAGCCAATAGTCGCGCCCCAGATTGGCGAGTTCGGTGCGGCTGAGAGGCGACCGGAGAGGTTTGCTTCTTATCGTGCCGTGCGGTTCCCGAACGCCGACCAGAATCAGGCCCGTGGCCAGGAAGGCCGGCAGGACAGCAACCCAGAAGACCGCCTTGAAGTCGTCGGCGGTGGCCCACATCAGCAAAATCGCCAGCAGCGGGCCGAGGAAGGCGCCGATGGTATCGAGCGACTGGCGCAGGCCGAAACTGGCGCCCCGCAGCGCGGGCGGAGACAGGTCCGCGACCAGGGCATCGCGCGGCGCTCCGCGAATGCCCTTGCCGACGCGGTCGACGAAACGGGCGGCGACCAGCCAGCCCACCGATGTGGCGAGCGGAAAGACCGGCTTGGTGACGGCGGCCAGGCCATATCCGATCGCGGCGAGCATTTTCCGCCGGCCCAGATAGTCGCTGAGTGCGCCTGAGAATATCTTCGTGATGGATGCGGTCGCCTCGGCGATGCCCTCGATGATTCCCACGACAAGCGTCGACGTGCCGAGAACGCCGACCAGATAGACGGGGAGGAGGGCATGGATCATCTCCGAGGAGATGTCCATGAACATGCTGACGAAACCCAGCACCCAGATGCCGGCAGGCAGGGCGCGGAAGCGATGGCGCTCCCGGTGCGGAGGCGGCTGATCGGCCACTCTGTGCATCCCATCCTGGCGCCCGCGTCTGCGTGGCGACCCTATAAAAAAACCCGCCATCGGCGGGTTCTCGAGATGCCCCGCCGCCGACCCGAAAGGGTCGATCGACAGGAGCCATCAGCCTTCTGACAAGGCGGTTATCGGGGGACTCCATCCCCATCGCACCGGGACAAATCTTAGCCTCAGGGACCGGCCGCGTCAAAACCGCAGCGGGAGGGCTCATCCGGCGCGGCTGTCTCCTGTCGGACGCCGCGCAACCTGCCTAGGACGGCCGGCTGGTCCTCAGGAAGGCCTCGGGCAGGAAATGATCCTGGCAGTCGCAAGCGGGCGGGCAGGGCGTCTTCTCGACGCAATGCGGCGCGGGCTCGTCCTCGATCGGAAGAAACCGCCCGCTGCGCCGGTCATGCGCCAGCAGCCGGCCGCTGACGAGATCGAAATACCAGCCATGAAGCAGGATCTGGCGCTGGCGCACGCGTTCCATGATCCAGGGAAATCCCATCAGATTGCGCAGCGACACCATCACGGTCGCTTCCTCGAGCAGGCGCCTGCGTTCGGCCGGCGGCAGATCGGGGCAGATTTTGTTGAGCGCCGTAAGGGCCGGGTTCGCGACGCGCACCCAGTCGGACAGGAACTCGTAGCCGGCATCCGGCTGGCCGGCATTCTCCAGGGCCCTGACGCCGCCGCACTGGGCGTGGCCCATCACGATCACATGTTGGACCTTCAAGGCCCGGACGGCGAACTCTATCGCCGAGCTGGTCCCTTTGATCCGTCCGTCGACTTCGTAAGGAGGAACCAGCGCCGCGACATTGCGCACGATGAAGAGGTCGCCAGGATCGGCCTGGGTGACGATGGCGGGATCGACGCGCGAATCCGAGCAGCCGACGATCAGAACCTTCGGCGCCTGGCCTTCCTCGGCCAGACGGCGATAGAGGTCAGAGTCACCCTCGAAATGGGCGGCGCGGAAACTCTCGAAGCCGCGAATCAGTCGTTGAAGGGGATTGGACATCGGCGATTACCTGGCGGCTTCATAGCAATGGCCGTCATGCCAGGCAATCAACTTCGATCTACGCAGAGGCTGCTGTAAATCACGGGGCGGGCGGAAGCCGCAGGCTGCGGTCGGGATCGGGCTGATCGCGGCCATAATTGCGGTAATACTCGTTCGACACATCGGCCCGCGGCTCATAGTCCCAGGGCGAGATCCGTCCAGCGGTCAAGGCCTGGTGGATGAGGCGGCGCCGGCGCTGGCTCTCGATCACGTCCTTGCGCAAGCCTTCGAGGTCCCACCGCCGCTCGGCCTCGTCGGTCAGGTTGCGGACCGCGTCTTTATGAGCGGGATTGAGCGCCAGATTGCGCTCCTCGCGCGGATCGGCGGCGAGGTCGTAGAGCTGGGTCGGCTCGCCGCGCGAATAGACGAACTTCCGCGTGCCGCGCCGGATCATCACGATCGGATGATCGTAACCCTCGGCCATATACTCGCCCAGAACATCGCCCTGCGGGCGCGCGCCGCTCGCGACGCTCTCCGAGAGATCGCGGCCATCGAGCGCCATCGCCGCCAACGCGGCATCCGAACCGCCGAGGGCGAGCAGAGTCGGCAGCAGATCGAGATGCGATACCGGCTCGGCGATGCGCTGTCCGGTGCCCACCCCGGGGCCCTGCAGGATCAGTGGCACGCGAACGGCGCCGTCGAAGAAATTCATTTTGTACCAGAGGCCGCGCTCGCCCAGCATGTCGCCATGGTCCGAGGTCACCACCAGGATCGTGTTGCGGTCGAGCCCAAGCGCCGCCAACGCCGCGAGGAGGCGGCCGAGCAGCTCGTCGCAATAGCTCACCATGGCATAGTAGGCGCGCCGCGCCCGGCGGATCTCGGCCTCGCCGATCGGAATCTCGCCGCGGTCGTAGAGCGCATACATGCGCCGGCCGACCGGATCGCGCATCGCGGCCTGCAGGGCGGGCAGGATCGGCATGTCGATGCTGTCGTCGTCGTAGAGATTCCAGAACCGACGCAGACCCTGATAGGGATCGTGCGGCTGCATCACCGAGAGCGTCAGCATGAAGGGTCGCGGGTCCGCCGAGGCCTTGGCCTTGTGCAGCCACTGAATCGCCTTGAAGGTCGCTTCCTCGTCATACTGCAGCGAGAGCGAGTAGTCGCAGGGACCGGCCTCGGCCACGCTCTGTAGCGTGTGATACCAGGGCTGGATCTCGTCCGGATGATCCCAGTCGGGAACCCAGCCGAAGTCCGAGGGCGAAAGATCGGTGGTGAGCCGCTCCTCATAGCCATGGAGCTGGTCGGCGCCGGTGAAGTCCATCTTGCCCGAGAGGCAGGTGCGATAGCCGGCGGCCCGCAGGTGATGCATCAGCGTCGGAATCCCGGACGGCAGTTCCGAAGCATTGTCGTAGGCACCCACACGCGACGGCAGCAGACCCGTGAGCATGGCGAAGCGGGAGGGCGAGCAGAGCGGCGACGCGCAGTAGGCCCGCTCGAACAGGGTCCCGCGCGCCGCCAGTCGCGACAAATGGGGCGTGCGGACCAGGGGATGGCCATAGTCGGGCAGGGCCAGTGCCGCCATCTGGTCGAACATGACCAGGAGGATGTTGGGACGCTGGCGGTCCTGTGAGCCCGGCGGGGACGGCATAGGCGACTCCGGCAGATCAATTATGGCGCTGTCGATCTGAGGCCAGGAGCGGGCCCGCCGCAAGCGAGGGCGGAAAAATTGTAACGATTTCAGCGCAGGATTTGGCCCGCCCGCCCGTGGAGGGGCCGTGAATTCGCCTTAATCCGACCTTAGAATTAATGGGCAAGTCTTTGTCGGACCGGCATTTTCGGGAACTTCTATCCTCCGCGGGGACCCTCCTGTGATAGAGTCGATGCATTGACCCCGTCTCGTCCAAAGTCGCGCATGGGCCCGATGAGCCGTCGCCTTGCCCTTCTGATTTTGATTGGTGCCGTCGTGGTCGCCGGTGGCGGCTACTGGTTGCTGAAGAGCCGCGCGGCGTCGCTGGGACCGGATACGGCCGCGAGCACATCCGCGAGCAAACCTGCTGCGACGACGGCCGCGCCGCAGGCCGTGCCGGTGGTGCTAGGAATGGCCGAAACCCGCTCCCTGCCGGTGCGCGTCGACACCATCGGGCGCGTCGATCCCTTCGCCACGGTGGCCATCAAATCCCAGGTCGACGGTCCCTTGCTCGCGATTCATTTCCGCGAGGGGCAGCCGGTCGCCAAGGGCGATCTTCTCTTCACCATCGATCCCGCGCCCTTCCTGGCCGAGCTTCACGCCGCCCAGGCCAATCTCGCCCGGGATCAGGCAGGCCTCGTGAGCGCCCAGGCCGACATGACGCGCTACAAGGCGCTCGCCGGGTCCGGCTACGCCTCGCAGCAGAAGGACGAGCAGGCGCGGGCCACGGTCGATACGCTCGCGGCCTCGATCAAGGCCGACGAAGCGGCGGTGGAATCGGCGCAGCTCAAGCTCGGCTATGCCGAGATCCGCTCGCCGATCGACGGCCGCACCGGCAGCTATCAGGTCGATGCCGGGAACCTCGTGAAAGCCAACGACACGACGCCCTTGGTGGTGATCAACCAGACCAAGCCGGTCTATGTCGTCTGCTCGATCCCCGAACGCTATCTGGCGGAGATCCAGGACCGGATGGCCTCGGGCGGCTTGACCGTCGAATCCAATGTTCCCGACACGGAACTGCCGCCTGTCACGGGGAAGGTCGTGTTCGTCGACAACCAGGTCGACATGGCCACCGGCACGATCCGGCTCAAGGCCGAGATCACGAATGAGAACGAGCGGCTTCTGCCGGGCCAGTTCCTGCGCGTGACCCTGGCACTGCGCGAGCTGGACAATGTCGTGGCGGTGCCGGACGCGGCAGTCCAGATCGGTCAGCAGGGCACTTACGTTTATGTGATCGGCCCCGACAACAAGGCCGAGCTGCGCACCATTCGTCGCGGTCCCAGTTTCGACGGCTATACGGCGGTCGGCGAGGGGGTCTCTGCCGGCGAGCGCGTGGTGGTCGATGGCCACATGAATCTCTATCCGGGCGCGCTGGTCGTGCCCAAGCCGGCCTCCTAGGGGTGAGGGGCCCGAGCGCCGGTTCGCGCCTGCGGCCGACCGGCAGCCCGCGGCTGGTCGGTGCGGTGAATCGAAACGACATTCCGGGGAAGCGAGCATGAACGTACCGCAGCTATGCATCGAGCGGCCGGTCATGACGACGCTGCTGATGGCGTCGTTCGTCATCTTCGGGTTGGTTGCCTATCGCGGTCTGCCGGTCGCCGAACTGCCCGCCGTCGACTATCCGACGATCTCGGTCAGCGCGTCGCTGCCCGGGGCCAATCCGGAAACCATGGCGTCCTCGGTCGCGACCCCGCTCGAGCGGCAATTCACCACCATTGCCGGTCTCGACAACATGACCTCGACCAGCTCGCAGGGGCAGACCAGCATCACGCTTCAATTCTCGCTGGATCGCGATATCGATGCTGCGGCCCAGGATGTGCAATCGGCCCTCGCGGTGGCACAGCATCGTCTGCCCTCCGAGATGCCCAACCCTCCATCCTATCGCAAAGTGAATCCCGCCGATTTTGCGATTTTCTACTTGTCCTTGAGCTCGCCAACGCAGCCGCTCTATGTGGTCGACGAATATGCCGAGACATCGATTGCCCAGCGCATCTCGACATTGCCGGGCGTGGCGCAGGTGCTGGTTTTCGGGGCCCAGAAGTTCGCGGTCAGGATTCAGATCGACCCCGATCAGCTCGCGGCCCGCGGTGTGGGCGTGGACGATCTTTCCGCTGCAATCGACAGTGCCAATGTTCAGCTGCCCGTTGGCACGCTCGATGGCCCGCGCCAATCGCTGACGCTCGAAGCCAGCGGCCAGCTGCAGGAGGCGTCCGAATATCGGCGCCAGATCGTCGCCTACCGCAACGGCGCCCCGATCAGGCTCGATCAACTTGCCAACGTGATCGACAGTGTCGAAAACAACAAGGTCGCGAGCTGGTTCAACGGCAACCGCGCGGTGGTCTTGGGCGTGCAACGCCAGCCGGGCACCAACACGATCGAGGTGGTTGACGCCATCAAGAAACTCCTGCCCACGTTCGAGGCCCAGCTTCCGGGCTCGGTCAAGCTCGATGTGCTCTATGACCGTTCGGTCTCGATCCGCGGTTCCATCGCCGAAGTGCAGTTCAGCCTGATCATGGCGGCCGCGCTGGTTGTTCTGGTGATTTTCCTCTTCGTCGGCAGCGGCTCGGCGACGATCGTTCCCAGTCTGGCGTTGCCGATCTCCGTCATCGGCACCTTTGCCGCCATGTCCGTGCTGGGATATAGCCTCAATAACCTCACTCTGATGGCGTTGACGCTATCGGTGGGGTTCGTGGTCGACGACGCGATCGTCGTGCTCGAGAACATCCTGCGCCATATCGAGAAGGGCGAGCGACCACGCGACGCCGCTTTGCGCGGTGCCGGCGAGATCGCCTTCACCGTGTTCTCGATGACCCTGTCGCTGGCGGCGGTCTTCATCCCGGTGATGTTCATGGGCGGGATCGTCGGGCGGTTGTTGCATGAATTCGCCGTCACGATCGTGGCCTCGATCCTGGTCTCGGGCGTCGTCTCCCTGACCCTGACGCCGATGCTGGCGAGCCGGTTCGTGCGGCCGCACCGCGTCCACAAGGACGGAGAAATCAAAGAGAGCCTGATGGTCCGGTTCTCGAACTTCTGGTTCAATCCCCTGCGCGCTGCTTACGGCGCGACCCTGAACCTGGCGCTGAATCATCGCTTCGTCGTCCTGATGATCTTCTTCGGCACGTTGGGCGCGACCGTCTGGCTGTTCCAGATCGCACCGAAGGACTTCCTGCCGAGCGAGGATACGGGGCAGATATCCGTGTCGACCGAAGGCCCGATCGACAGTTCCTTTGCTGCGATGGTGGAGCGTCAACGGAGTCTCGCCGAGATTGCCATGGCCGATCCGAACGTCGCGCGAGTCATGTCGAGCGTGGGCAGCGGCGGCGGCCGCTCCACGCCCAACACGGGCAACATCTTTCTGACCCTGAAGCCGCGTAGCGAACGCGCGCTCAGCGCCGATGAGGTCGTCCGCGAGTTGCGGACCAAGATGGCGGCCGTGCCCGGCATCAAGGCCTATCCGCAGAATCCTCCGGCGTTGCGGATCGGCGGCCGCAGCTCGAAGGCGCCGTATCAATACACGTTGCAGGCCCAGGATCTGAACACGCTCCATGCCGGCGCGAAGGACATGCTGGATCGGATTGCGAAAATTCCCGGCATCGTCGATGCAACCAGCGACATGGACCTGAACGGTCCGCGCCTGTTCGTCGATATCGACCGCGAGAAGGCGGCGGCCCTGGGCATCACCGCCCAACAGGTGGAAGAAGCGCTCTGGACCGCCTTCGGTCAGCGCCAGGTGTCCACGATCTACACCTCGACCAACCAGTATGAGGTCCTGCTCGAGGTGGCGCCGGAGTATCAGGGCGACCCGGCCGCCCTGTCGCGGCTCTATCTCAGCTCCGAGAGCGGCGGCCTGGTTCCCTTGACCGCGCTCGCCACGGCCAAGCGCGGCGTGGGAGCGTTGACGGTCAACCATCAGGGTCAGATTCCGTCGGTGACGATCTCCTTCGGGCTTCAGCCGGGCCTGTCGCTCGGCACGGCGATCGATCGAATCCATGTCGCCGAACGCGAGGCTTCGCTGTCGGCGGCGATCACCACCAGTTTCCAGGGAACCGCACAGGCGTTCCAGGACTCGCTGCATGGGCTGGGTCTCCTGCTCGCGATGGCGGTGCTGGTGGTCTATATCGTGCTCGGCATCCTCTATGAGAGCTTCATCCATCCGCTGACGATCCTGTCGGGACTTCCGGCCGCGGCCGTCGGCGCCGTGCTCACCTTGCTCTTCTTCGATCTCTCCCTCAGCCTCTATGCCTTCGTCGGCATCGTCATGCTGGTCGGTATCGTCAAGAAGAACGCGATCATGATGATCGACGTGGCGGTGGTGCAGCAGCGCGAGTTCGGCAAGACCGCCCGCGACGCGATCTACGAGGCCTGCTTCGTCCGCTTCCGTCCGATCATGATGACGACGGCCGCGGCCCTCGCGGGTGCCCTCCCGATCGCCGTAGGCTTCGGCCAGGGCCACGAATCGCGCCAGCCCCTGGGCCTGGCCGTGGTGGGCGGGCTCCTGCTGTCGCAGCTGCTGACGCTCTATATCACGCCGGTCATTTACACCTACATGGACGGGCTCCATAGCCTTCGCCGCCGCCGTCCGGCGGCCGCGGTGCGGGCGGGCGCGGAATAGGCCAGGAGCGCAGAGCCGCCTCGGGGGTTTCGCCGCCCCCGGCGCGGTGTCATTATGCGGGTCCCCTCCAACTCCAGACCGAAGATTCCACCGCATGCCGTCGCTTTACGTGGCCCAGAGCAAGGCCCTGAACGAATGGGGCTCCGATGTCGGGCTCAGCAAGAACCTGTACAAGGTCGGCGTCACCGACCTGCCGCCCAAGGATGCCGTCGCCGTGCTCAATGCCGAGAAATTCGCGGCCCAGACCGACTGGGCTCTGATCAAGGCCGAGCCGGTCGAAGGCGTCGACGAGACGGTGCTGCTGGAGCGGCTGGCGCTGAAGGAGAAGGCGGTCGATCCGAAATATTACCCGCGGATCCGGGGTGCCACCGGCATCTTCCGCGTGAAGCTCGAGAACGCCGAGAACCACATCATCATCAAGGCGTCGCTCGAAGGCGAGATGCCGAAGCTCGCCAAACTCAAGCCCGCCGAGGTCGCGGGCTATCTCATCCAGAACGCGCTGGGCTAGGACCTGCCGCCCTCGTCGCGCCAGCCGCAGGCGACGAGGGCCGCGCGCATATGCGCCGGCACCGGTGCCGCGGCGGTGACTGGCGGCGCGCGTTCGACATAGGGAATTGAAACAGCACGGGCATGCAGATGGAGCGGCCTGTCGCTGCGGTGCGGCTCTTTTCCCGGCGCGCCATAGACCGGGTCGCCCAGGATGGGACAGCCCAGGGCCGCGCAATGCACGCGCACCTGATGGGTCCGTCCGGTCTGCGGCTTGCATTCGAGCCAGCTCATGCCGTCGCCCTGCCCGAGCAGGCGCCAGCGCGTGACAGCGCTCTGTCCCGACGGGTCGGCGACCATCTTCCAGCCATCCTTCCGATTGAGCTTTCGCAAGGCCAGCTCGACGACACCGGACGCCGCCTTGGGCGATCCGACCACCACCGCCCAATAGGTCTTCTCGATCTCACCCGCGGCAAACAGCGCGTTGAGCCGGCGCAGCGCGCTGCGCCGGCGCGCCAGTACCAGGCAGCCGCTGGTATCGCGGTCGAGACGGTGGGCGAGGGAAGGGGCCGTCCGCATCTCGAAGCGCAAGGCGTCGAGCGCGGCCTCGAGCGAAAGACCGCCCGAGGGCCCGGGATGAACCGCGAGGCCCGCCGGCTTGTCCAGGATGATGAGCTCGCGGTCGCGATGGAGCACGCGCGCGGGCAATTCCTGCATCAGCGCGTTCACCGCCGAGGCAGCGGGCGCCGGCGGCATCGAGGGAGGTGGCATCGCGCGCACTGCATTGCCAGGCGGGCGCGTCTTGCGCCTGGATCCGGTCCGTCTCGATGAAGCACTTGGCCGTTTCATGGGACAGCGATCATAGCGGCAAGCGCGGGCTGCGGGGTGGTGTCGGGCCAGCCATGCCGGGGTCGCGTTTGACGGACCCGAGTCCCGCCGCCAGGATGCCAACCATGACGGACAAAGCTGCGGCTCCCTTCGCCTTGCAGGGGCTCGACCATGTCGTGATCCGGGCGCGCGATCCGGCCCGGCTCGAGCGCTTCTATTGCGAGGTGCTGGGTTGTGCCCTGGAGCGGTGTCAGGAAAAGATCGGCCTGACCCAGTTGCGCGCAGGGCGTTCCCTGATCGACCTGGTCGATATCGCCGGGCCCCTGGGCGGACCCGGCGGCAGGGCGCCCGTGATCGAGACGCGCAACATGGATCATTTCTGCCTGCGCATCGAACCCTTCGCGCCGGCGGCGATCAGGGATCATCTGGCGCGCCATGGGATCGAAGCCGGAGCGGTGGAAAGCCGTTACGGCGCGGAAGGCGAAGGCCCTTCGCTCTATCTGCAAGATCCCGAGGGCAACGAGGTCGAACTCAAGGGCCCGCCGCCGCGCTGAGGCAGCGCCGGCGTCATTCCGATCCGCCAAAGCCGACACAAAAAGAAAGCGGCGACCCGTTGCGGGTCGCCGCCGTCATCTCGTGTCTAGTGGAGGCCCCCCAAAGAAACCCCCGGCAGGCGATCAGCCGACCTTCAGGTTCGCCGCCGCAGCCTTGCCGCGTTCGGAGACGAGGTCGTAGGAAACCTTCTGCCCCTCAGCCAGCCCATCCAGGCCGGCGCGCTGCACGGCCGTGATGTGCACGAACACATCCTTCGAGCCGTCGCTCGGGCAAATGAAGCCGTAACCCTTCGTCGCGTTGAACCACTTCACGGTACCGCTAGCCATAGTCTTTCAGACTCCTCTAGAGCGTCTATGCGCATCGCCATATGCCACGCGACGACCGCGTGACCTTTGGCATTCACAACCTGTCTAGGAGTTGACTTGAATGCGCACCCCCTCGGGGGGTGGACCCAAAACGGCTTTAGTCCGTCACAGGCCTTGGGCAGCAAGACACGCCAGAACTCGATTGCGGCGGGAAGATATGGCCGTAAGGGGACGATAAGTCAACGAAATTCCTGAATTGCCCATGTTTCCATGGGATTCTGGCCCTTGGTTGAACGTCAAACCAGGGGGGCAACCAGCCAGGGAAATTCGGCATCAGGGGTTGCCGCGTCCCAATAACGTGGCAAGACGACGCCCCAACTCGCTGGGACGAAACGGCTTGTCCAGCATGGCCTCGGCCTCGTCGCCCCGGCTTCCCGCGGCCCGCTCGCTGAAGCCCGAGGTCAGCAGCACCAGGATGCCGGGCCGGCGTTCGCGCGCGATGCGTGCCAGCTCGAAGCCGCTGATGCCCCCCGGCAGCACGACGTCGCTGAACAGCACCGCGATGTCGGGCCGCTGCTCGAGCAACGCCAGGGCCGTGGGGCCGTCGGCTGCCTCCAGGGGCTCGTAATTGAGGGCGCGGAGCGCCTCGGCGGAATAGGCCCGCATGTCGGGGCGATCCTCGACGACCAGCACCGTCTCGCTTTCGCCCCGCAGGCTGCGATGCGAGGAGGCGGGAGCGTCGGCCGCCGTCAGAGAGACCGGCGCGCGCGGCAGGTAGAGGCTGATGACGGTGCCCTCGCCGACGCGGCTGTCGAGCTGCAGGAAGCCGCCCGACTGCTTGACGAAACCATAGACCATGCTCAGGCCCAGACCGGTTCCCTTGCCGACTTCCTTGGTCGTGAAGAAGGGCTCCAGCACGCGGGGGAGGACTTCCGGGGGGATGCCGGTGCCGGTGTCGCGCACGGATATTCGCACATAGTCGCCGGGCAGCGCCTCGCTGTCCGCTGCCACCGCATCTTCCTCGATGGTCGCGTTGTTGAGCTCGATCGCCAGTTCGCCGCCCATCGGCATGGCGTCGCGGGCATTGATGGCGAGATTGAGGATCGCGGCCTCGAGCTGGCCGCCGTCGATCTGCGCTGGCCAGAGGCCCGGCTGTATCCGGGTCTCGATCGAGATCGATTCGCCCAGCGATCGCTGCATGAGGACCATCATGCCGCCCACCAGTTCCGAAAGATTGGTGGCCTTGGGCAGGAGCATCTGGCGGCGCGAGAAGGCGAGCAGCCGGCGGATCAGCGCAGCCCCGCTTTCGGCCGCGTCGAGGGCCGTTGACAGCAGCGACTGGGCCTTGGTGCCGCCCGGCATCTGCGCGGCCAGCAGATCGAGGTTGCCGACGATGACGCCCAGCAGATTGTTGAAGTCGTGCGCGACGCCTCCGGTGAGCTGGCCGACCGCCTCCATCTTCTGGGCCTGGCGCAGCTGGGCTTCCATGGTCAGGCGCTCGGTCATGTCGAAGGCCATGCCGAAGAAGCCGGCAACCTTGCCGTTGGCGTCCACATGCGGGACATAGAGCATCTCGATGTCGCGCGGGGGGCCGGCGGGATACTGCCGGTGCAGCTGCACCTTCACCGCCTTGCCGGCCTTCGCCTCGCGGACATAGGGCCGCATGAAGCGATAGGTTTCGGCATCCATGAATTCCTGCATGGTCTGCCCGACCAGTTCCTCGGCCGGCTTGCCGTACCAGCGCTCGGCGGTCGCATTCACGAACTGGAGCCGCTCGTCCATGTCCATATAGCCGATCGAGATCGGCAGATGGTCGGTCATGAGCTTGAGGCGGGCGGCCCCCTCCTTGAGGGCGCGCTCCGCTTCGCGCAGCTCGGTGATGTCCTGGATCGTGCCGGTGGCGCCGGCGATCTTGCCGTCCGGCGTCCGGTCCCACTCGCCGCGCTCGCTGATGGTGCGCCAGTCGCCGCCGGCATGCTGGATGCGATACTCGATCGAGTAGGTGAGGATGCGCATGGCGACGAAATCGTCGAACACCAGCTTGAGGGCGGCCCCGTCGTCCGGATGCACGAAATGCTCGAGATATTCGAGGTTGCTCATCCGTGCCAGACGCTCGACCGGAACGCCGAAGATGGCGGCGGCTTCCGGGGAGTAATGCGAGGTTGCGGCCTGCCAGCTATCGGGCCACGCGTCCATGTTCCAATGCCAATAGGCCAGCTTGGCGATCTGCTGGGCGCGCTTCAATTGCGCCTCGCTGCGCCGCAAGGCGGCCTGGGCCGCGACCCGTTCGGTGACGTCCTGCAGCACGCCGGTTGCGCCGGCGACATTGCCGGCGGCATCGTAGTCGAACTGCGCGATCTCGTGGATCCAGCGCCAGGTGCCGTCGCTGTTGCGCCCGCGATAATCGATCTCGTAACGGGTCAGCTCGCCGGTCAGCGAACGTTTGAGGATGTTGAGAACCCGCGCGGCATCCTCCGGATGCACGAAACGGCGGACCCATTCCTCGGTCGGGACCCGCAGCTCCTCCGGATCGACGCCGAAGATTTCCGCCGCCACGGCCGAAAAGTGGGCCGCGCCCTGGCCGACGGGCCGATCGGTGGCGCCGGCGCGCCAGACCCAATGACCGACGCGGGCCGTCCGTTGGGCACGGACCAGCAGTGCCTCGCTGTGGCGCAGGGCCTGGTCGGATTCGACGCGCGCGGTGATGTCGAGGATCACGCCGGTCGCGCCCAGACGATGATCGTCGTCCGTGTCCCATTCGGCGATCTCGTGGATCCACTTCCACTGGGTCTCGCCATGGCGGATCCGGTATTCGGCCTCGTAGCGCCGTTCGCCCTCGAGGAAGAAGCGGTCATAGATGTCCTGGATCCGAGCCCGGTCGTCGGGATGGACGAAACGCACCACGAACTGGCGGTCGGGCACGATCAGGTCGCTGGGCTGCACGCCATAAATCCGGGCTGCGGTGTCCGAGTAGTAGATCGCGCCCTCATGCCATTCATTGCTGTCCGGGCTGGGGCGCCAGCGCCAATAGCCGAGTTTGGCGACCTCCTGCGCGCGCGTGAGCAGCCTCTCGCTCTCACGCAATGCCGTTTCGACATTGCTGCGGTCGGTGACGTCCTGGAGCGCGCCCGACGCGCCCGTGACGCATCCGTCCGGTCCGTAGTCCCATTCGCCGGTATCGAATACCATCCTCCAATCGCCCGTCACGCCATGACGAACCCGGTATTCGACGGCATAGGTTCGCGTCTTCTCGGTGTTGAATGCGTCGAACACCTTCCGCACGCGCTCGCGGTCGGCGGGATGTAGGAAGCGATCGATCAATTCCTCATCGGTGCCGCGCAAATCTTCCGGCGGGATCCCGAAGATCTTCGCGATCGACGGAGAATAGACATAGGGGGCGTTGCGCGGATCGGGCAAGGTGGGATCGAAGGCCCAGTGCCAATAACCGAGCTTGGATATCTCCTGGGCGCGAGTCAGCATCTCCTGGCTGCGCCGCAGGGCACGGTTGGTCTCGACGCGCTCGGTGATGTCCTGGATGGCGCCGGATGCGCCTGTCGCGCGGCCATCGGGGCCATATTCCCACTCGCCGCTGTCGCACACGGTCCGCCATTCGCCATTGGCGTGGCGGATGCGGTACTCGGCCGAATAGGAACGCAGCTTGCAGGCGCAGAAGTCGGCGAGTATCTGGCCAAACCGCGAACGATCGTCGGGATGGAGGAACCGCTCCACGAACTCCGCGTCGGTCAATTCGAGCTCGGTAAGCCCGACCCCGAAGATCTCGCTGATGGAATCGGAGTAGATGTGGGGCGCCTGGCTGGGATCTTCCACGGTCGGATCGCCATGCCAATGCCAATAGGCGAGCTTGGCGATGCGCTGGGCGCGCAGAAGCATCTCCTCGCTGCGGCTGAGCGCCCGCTTGCTGTCGACCTGCTCGGTGATGTCCTGGAAGGCCCCCGTGGCCGATACGGACCGGCCGGATTCGTCATAGTCCCAGGCCGTGATCTCGCGGAGATGACGCCATCCGCCCTTGCCGTCGGTGACGCGGAACTCGATGGCATAGCGCTCGATCTCATGGAGGCTGAACCGGCGAAAGGCATCCGCGACCTTGGCCCGATCGGCGGGGTGAACGAAGCGCTTGAGATATTCGCGCGAGGTGATCTGAAGCTGCGACTTGTCGACGCCGTGGATTTCCGCCGCGGTATCGGACCACTCCATGATCGGCGACGGGGTGCCGTCCCAGCTGCCCTCGGTCCACTGCCAATGGCCGATGCGCGCGAGCTGTTGGGCGCGATGGACCTGGGCCGTGTGCCGGCGCATCGACTCTTCGACCGCCAGGCGCTCGGTGATGTCCTGCAGGACTCCGGTCGTGCCGAGCGGAAGCCCGTCCGGAGTGAAATCCCACTCCGCGACATCGTGGATGGTCCGCCATTCGCCGGAAGAATGCCGAATGCGATAGCGCAGCGAATAGCTGGCAATGTCGCGTTTCAGGAAGCGCGCGAGCGTCGCGATGAAACCGGCCCGGTCGTCGGGATGGACGAACCGGGCGGCATATTCCTTCCCGGCGAGCGCCAGTTCGGCGGCCGGAACGCCGTGGATTTCCGCCGCTTCCGGCGAAAACTCGATCGCTTCGGGAAGGCCGTTCCCATCCGGCCCGCAACGCCAGGTCCAGGTGCCGAGCTTGGCCATTTTCTGGGCGCGCGCCATCATGGCGGAGCGCCGCCATTCGGTCATCTGGGCATCGAGCCGCTCGGTGATGTCCTCGACGATGCCGGCAACGCCCGTCAGCTCACCCTCGGGCCCATGATCCCAGGTGGCGAACTCGCGCAGGGTGCGCCATTCGCCGTCGGCGCGCCGGGCCCGGTAGGTAATCTCGAGCGAGGGATGGCCGGGACTGCGGAACACGGTCCAGACATCCATGACGCGCTGGCGATCCTCGGGATGGACGAAGCGCTCGAGGAACCGTTCCGGCGGGATGTCGAGCTCGGCGATCGAGACTCCGAAGATATCGGCCACCTCCTGGGAATGATGGTACTCGCCGTGAAAGGCGAAGGGATCCTCGCCGATGGCGGTCCACCGCCAGGAGCCGACCCGCGCGATGCGCTGCGCGGAAGCCAACAGGGTTTCGCTCTGGCGCAGGCGCGCCTCGAGCTGGTTGCGGTCCGTGATGTCCTGGACGACGCCCGCGGCGGCGACGGGCGATCCTTCCGGCGAGAGATCCCATTCGCCGGCCTCGTGCACCGTCCGCCAGTCTCCGGTGGCATGGCGGATACGGAATTCGATCGAATATTGCAGCAGCTGGCGGCGCCGGAAGCGCATGAAGATGGAACGCGCACGATCCCGGTCGTCGGGATGCACGAACCGCTCCACGAAATCGAGCGTGTCGTAGCCCGGCTCGTTGAGATTCACGCCGAAGATCTGCTCGATGCCGTCCGAGTAGGTGCAGGCCATGCGCAGGCCGTTGTCGGCGACCGGACCCGACAGATGCCAGAAGGCGAGGCGGCCGATGCGCTGCGCGCGCCGCAGCATGATCTCCGCCGCCGTCTCGCTCGGCATAGCCGTCGACGCTGGCGCGGCTTCCAGCGCGCGCAACTTGACGGAAATCGGATTCGGCAGCTTCGGCAGTGGCATCATCGACCTGAAAACTTATCCGTCAGTGGCGGCGCGGAGACCGCGGCCGCGTCATCGCAATGCCGGCTGGCACGCGACGGCCGGTTTCTTCCCGATCCGATCGCGGCGCTCTCCCGCCGCGTGGCCGGGCAATCCGCGGTGGTCTTGCGGACCCCTGGACCGGCCAGTGTCGCAAGATTTCGTAAAGATCAATTAATCGACGGCAAGTTATTGATAATGGGTCGATTTTACCGGCACCCCGACCCCGGCCGGGCCGCTACAGCCGATTCAGCGGCATCCGCAGGTAGACGGTGCCGTTGCTGTCGGGCGGCGGCATCTGCCCCGCCCGCATATTGACCTGGATCGAGGGAATGATCAGGGCCGGCATGTCGAGCGTCTTGTCGCGGCCTTCGCGCATGGCGACGAAGGCGGCCTCGTCGATCCCGTCATGGATATGGATGTTCCGGGCGCGCTGCTCGGCCACGGTCGTCTCCCAGACGAAATGATCGCGGCCGGGGGCCTTGTAATCGTGACAGAGGAAGATGCGCGTCGCCGGCGGCAGCGCCAACAGGCGCCGGATCGAACGATAGAGCTGGCGGGCGTTGCCGCCGGGGAAATCGCAGCGCGCCGTTCCGTAGTCGGGCATGAAGAGCGTGTCGCCGACGATGACTGCATCGCCGGCGAGATAACTGATGCAGGCCGGCGTGTGGCCGGGCGTGTGCATCACCTGCAGCTCGAGCGATCCGATGAGCAGGCGATCGCCGTCGGCGAAGAGCCGATCGAACTGCCGCCCGTCGGGCTCGAGATCGGTCGCGTTGAAGACCGGCTTGAAATAGCGCTGGACCTCGCTGACGGCGCGGCCGATGCCGGTTCGGGCGCCGGTCTTTTCCTTGAGATAGGCGGCGGCGCTCAGATGGTCGGCATGGACATGGGTCTCGAGGATCCACGCAATCTCCATGCCGCCGGCGGCCGCCGCGGCCAGGATCCCGTCGGCCGATTTATGGCCGGTGCGTCCCGACTTGGGATCGAAATCCAGCACCGGATCGACGATGGCCGCTTTGCGGCTGTCGGGGTCCGAGACGAGATAGGAGACGGTGAAGGTGGGTTCATGAAAGAAGGACTGGATGGTCGGATTCATGAATCACCTGTCGCGCGGCGGGGCCACCTCTATCTCATTTCCCGGCGAAAAGTTCCATCGAAAGGCTAGGGGTTGATCGCGGTCACGATCCAGAGCGCAGCGGGGAGCGGCACCGACGGGCCGCGCTGATAGGGCGCGAGGACCTTGCGCACCGAGGCCGCCACGGCGTCGCGGACAGCGGGCGGCTGGCCGTCGACGGCGCGGCTGGTGGCCCCGATCTCCAGGGTCGCGGCGACCGCGGCGTCGAGGCCGCGGCCGGCGGCGAGGTCGAAGGCGAGATCGACCGGCTCCATCCGGATGGCGCCGAAGCCCGCATCGCCCAGGATGCGGCGCACCCGTTCCTCGCTGGCGAAGGCGAAGGGACCGGGATCCTCGGGTCCCAGCTTGGGCAACGGCGGCACATGCTCATAGGCGGCCTTGAGCGGCACCAGCATCCACGGATTGTCCTTGGAATCTCGGAAACAGGAGAAGGCGAGGCGGCCCTTCGGTCTCAAACCGCGGCGCAGGTTCGCGAAAGCGCGGGCGGGTTCGGCGAAGAACATCACGCCGAAGCGCGAGAACAGCAGATCGAAATGACCGGGGGACAGGGGATGGGTGGTCGCATCCGCCTGCAGGAACTGGATCGGCATGCCTTTTGGCCGCCGTTCCTCGGCCCGCGCCAGCATCGGTGCGGAGATGTCGAGGCCCAGCACCTCCCCGGTGCGGCCGACCGACTGGCCGAGCTCAATCGTGGTGCCGCCGCAGCCGCAGCCGATATCGATCACCCGCTCGCCCGGCCGCACGGCGGCGCGCTCGAAGATCGCCATGCCGACGGGCCCGAGCACGATATCCCACATCTCCTGCAGCTTGATCCAATGGCGGCCGCCCGGTCCGTTCCAGAACTCGACCTGCTCGGCGTTGCGCGCGTCGGCTTCCATGGCCGTCTCCCTGTCGCTCGCCGTCCGATAGGACGGCGGGTTCATGCTCAGACGTCGAGTTCCTTATAGTGCCGGAAAATGCCTTCCTCGTTGAAGGGCGGCCGCCGGTTCGAGGCGAGGTAGGCCGCGATCCGGGGACGCGCGGCGATCCGGTCATGGAGCTCGACCACGCGGCTGCATTTGCGCTCGATCCGCGTCATGGCGCGCGGGAAAGCGTAGCGCAGCCCCTCGATCATCTGGAATAGCGACAGATCGGCGTAGGTCAGTTGCGGGCCTGCGATGTAGCTCGCCCCCTTCTTGCCGCGGGCCAGCATCTTGTCGAAATAGCCGAGATATTTGGGCGCGCGGGTCCGGACGAAATCATGGGCGCGCCGCCGCGCCTCCAGGCGCTGGTCCTCGTAATAGAGATTGGTGGAGATCGGATGATGCGTGTCGTGAACTTCCTGCACGAGATCGGCGATGGTGAGCTGCAGCTGATGGGTCCAGAGCCGGCCGGTTTCCGTTTCCGGCGCCAGCCCGTGCCGCCCGCCCAGATAGAAAAGGATGTTCGCCGTCTGGCCGATCACCAGCCGGCCAGCCTTCAGGAAGGGCGGCGCGAAGGGCTGATGCTCGATGGCGCGGCCTTCGAGGAATCGCAGCAGGGCCGGCACGCCGCCGCGGGCACCCGACTGGCTGACGACATCGACATAATCGGCGGCTGCTTCCTCGAGAGCGAGCCGGACGAACTCGCCGCGGCCCTGGATCGACGGCCAGTAATAGAGCTCGTAACGCATCTCATTTGTCTCCGCCTTGCATGAACGCGGCGAAGGCGTCCTTGTAGTCGGCATGCCAGCGCGACAGGGCCGGGCGGTTCTTGATGATGTCTTCGGCCGCCCATTGGATGCGCTTGTTGTCGGTGGCGCGGCTGACATCGTTGTCGGGGCAGAGGATGTAGAAATCGCCCCTCGCCAGGCCCTGCAACAGAAAGTCGACCACCTGGCCGGCGGTCCAGGCGGCGGGCGGCTTCTCGGCGGCGCCCGTCATGCCGGTGAAGGTGAAGCCGGGGATCAGCAGATGCGCGGTGACCTGACAGCCTTCGGTGTTGCGGAGTTCATGCGCAAGGCCCTCGGTCAGCACCTTGATGCCGGCCTTGGACACGTTATAGGCGGTGTCGCCGGGCGGCGTGGTGATGCCTTGCTTGGAACCGGTATTGACGATGGCGGCCGGCTTGCCTTGCGCGATCATGGCGGGCGCGAAGGTCTGGACGCCGTTGATGACACCCCAGAGATTGACGTCGAGCACCCGGCGCCACCGGTCGTAATTCTTCCAAGGGCCGCCACCGTTGCCGATGCCGGCATTGTTCATCAGGACCGCCACCCCGCCAAATTCGCGGAAAGCCGTGTCCTTCAGGCGCTGCACCTCCTCGAGCTTGCTGACATCGGTCGGGATCGCGCGCAGATCCGCCTTGCCGCCGGGGGCGAGCGCCGCGACCTCGGCCGCCGCCCGGTCGAGGCGCTCGCCACCGAGATCGGCGAGACAGACCTTCATGCCGAGCGAGGCGAAGCGCTTGGCCGCCGCCAGCCCGATGCCGCTGGCGGCCCCCGTGATGACGGCGGTGGCGCCAGGACGAAGCGCGGGATGATCTTGCATGACGATTTCCTCTTCGAGACCGAACTCAGGGGAACATTCGCGCCCTATCTGGGATTGGGCGGTGCATCTTCGGCCGGCCTGTGCGACGGACACTCGCTCTGGCAAGCTCTCAATGGCGATGGCTTTGCCGAGCCGACGAAACTCAGGTCATGTTGCTAGAAACTGATCACACGCGTGTCGGACTGCTTGGCTGCAGCATGAAATTCGTTCATGCCGCCGAGTTTGACCCGTTTATCGAGAGAAGCCCCGGGCAGACCACGGGCTTCGACACAGGGGCGGCAGGCCCATAAGGTGACCTTCGGGTTTGCCGCTACCTCTTCGTAGCGGTTTGGCGGACCGACCGGTATCAGCTTGGCGCCAGCGCCTTCGACGGCCATGAAAACGGAATCGTGAAACAACATCAGGGTGACGCTGTCGCCAGCTTGGATGGCCGAGGCAGCGAACAGAAAGGGCAGCATCGCACGGGTGGGGTCCGTCGGCCCCCAAGTTCCGGAAAGGACAAAGTGCATGACATACCTCGCACATTAATCGGATGGGGAATGGGCGAAGAAAGTTTGCCACAACCGACCCGCATGCAGCGTCAGATTCTCCGGCAGCTCCTTACTTTGGGCGGCGCCTTACGTCGTGCGCAGATACCACTGGTAATCGAGCTCGGTCACCTCGGCCATGAAGCGGTCGAGCTCGGCCTTCTTGATGGCGAGGAACACGTCGAAGAAACCCTTGCCGAGATATTCCTTCAGGAACTCGGAGTTTTCGGCGGCCTCGATCGCTTCCGACCAATGCTGCGGCAGGGCGCCGAGCTTGGCCTGCTCGTAGCCGTTGCCGGTGATGGGCGGACCCGGATCGATCTTGCGCTCGATGCCGTAATGGGCGCCGGCGAGCGCCATCGCCACCGCGAGATAAGGATTGGCGTCGGCGCCCGAGGGGCGATGCTCGATATGGCGCGACGAGGGCGGGCCCGCAGGGATCCGCAAACCCACCGACCGGTTGTTGATGCCCCAGGTCGGCGCCACCGGCGCGTAGGAGGTACGCCGGAAGCGGCGATAGCTGTTGGCGTTGGGCGCATAGATCAGCATCGATTCGGCCATGGTCGCGGCCATGCCACCGATGGTATGGCGCAGCATCAGGCTGCCTTCCGGCTTGTCGCCGTCGGCGAAGAGATTGTTGCCGTCCTTGTCGGCGATGCTGAGATGGATATGCATGCCCGAGCCGGCGCGGCCCGCGAAGGGCTTCGCCATGAAGCAGGCCTGCATGCCGTGCTTGGCGGCGACGCCGCGGATGAGCCGCTTGAACATCAGCCCCTCGTCGACCGCCCGCATGGCGTCGGCGCGGTGGAGCAGGGTGATCTCCCACTGGCCCGGCGAATATTCATGGATCACCGTCTGGGCCGGGAGGCCTTGTGCCTTGGCGCAAGAGTGAATCTCGGCGAAGACGGGCCACATCTCGCCCAGGAGATTGACGTCATAGACTTCGATATGGCGCGCGCGATGACCGCCCGGCGTGGGGGCGGGCCGCGGTTTGCCGTCGGGGCCGGGCTTGGTGTCGAGCAGGTAGAATTCGAGCTCGACCGCCATGACGGGCGTCAGACCCTGGTCGGTGAAGCGCTTGACCACGCGCGCCAGCGCGTGGCGCGGATCGGCGTGATAGGGCCGCCCATCCAGCTCATGCATGGCGAGCAGCACCTGGGCCGTCGGTTCCTCGCGCCAGAGGGCAGGCGCCAGCGTTCCGGCCACCGGATGGCAGAGCCGGTCGGCATCGCCATCGGCCCAGACCAGGTTGGTCTCTTCGACATCTTCGCCCGTGATGTCGAGGCTGAGGATCGAGCCCGGCATGTAGCGGCCATGGCGATAGATCGCCATCAGCTCCTCGCGGCGGATGTTCTTGCCGCGCATGACTCCGCCCGGATCGGTCAGGATCAGGTCGACGCCGGCGATTTCGGGATGCGCCGCCAGGAAACGTTCGGCTTCCTCGGGCGAGGCGCCGATATTGGAATGGGGGGCAAGGCCCTTGGGGTTCATGGCGGGCTCAATTCTTCTTCAGTTCGTCGACGCAGCTGCCGAGTGCCGTGACCAGCTTCTCGACGTCGGCCTTGGTGGTCGCCGGGCAGCAGAGCGTCATGTTGTGGAAGGGCGCGATCATCACGCCGCGATTGAGGAGATAGAGATGGACAGCCTTCTCGAGCGGCTCGATCAGCGCCGCGGCGGCTTCGGTGCCGTTCTTCGGCGGCTTGGCCGCGAACACGATCTCGGCGCGCGCGCCGACCCGTGCCACATGCCAGGGCAGCGCACGCGACTTGATGATCTTCTCGACGCCATCGGCCAGCGACTTCGACATCGCTTCCATGAGGCTGTAGTTATGCGGCGTCATGACATGCTCGAGCACGACCCGCATCAGTCGCAGCGAGAGAGCATTGGCCGAGAGCGTGGTGCCGATGCCGCTATGCCCGTGCGGCGCGGCATGCTGGGCCTTGCGGATGCGATGAGCGACGTCCGCGGTGTAGCCGTAGACCGCGCTGGGAATGCCGCCCGAGATCGGCTTGCCGAGCGTCAGGAAATCCGGATCGAGCCCATAGGCGCGGGTATAGCCGCCGGGGCCGGTCGAGATGCAATGGGTCTCGTCGATCACCAGGAGCGTGCCGTGGCGGCGCGTCAGCTCGCGCAGCTGCTCGTGGAAGCCCGGATCCGGCAGCACCATGCCGATATTGGTCATGGCCGGCTCGCAGATCACGGCCGCGATATCGCCTTCCATCAATTTCGATTCGAGCGCCGCGATGTCGTTGAACTCGACCACGGTCGCGACCGCGGTCAGATCCTGAACCTGGCCGATCAGGCCGGGGCGCGGCACCTCGTGATTGCCCTTGAGGCGCAGAAAGGTGTCGTCGACGGTGCCGTGATAGCACCCGTTGAAGACCAGGATCTTGGGCCGGCCGGTGATGCCGCGCGCGAGACGCAGCACGAAGCGGTTGGCGTCGGTCGCCGTGGTCGCCATCTGCCAGTAGGGCAGGCCGAAGCGATGCGACAACAGCTCGCCCACGGCGATCGCATCCTCCGTCGGCAGCATGTAGGTCAGGCCTTTGTCGGCATGCTCGCGCAAGGCCTCGACCACGGGGGCCGGCGAATGGCCGAACATGGAGCCCGTGTCACCCAGGCAGAAATCCGAATAGGCGTTGCCATCGACATCCCAGATCTGCGCGCCCGAGGCGCGCTTGGCGAAGATCGGGTAGGGCGTCGACCAGTCGGTCATCCAGCTCATCGGCACGCCGCCCGGAAAATGCGCATGCGCTTCCTGGGCGAGCTTGTGCGACTTCGGATGGCTCTGGGCGAAATGGGCCCGCTCGCGCTCCGTCATCGTGCTGACGGCCAAAGCGGCGATACCGGCCATGCGGTCGGTCATGACGACAGGCTCCTTGGGCTGGCAAGACCGGGGCGGGACGGAAGGACGTGCCCCAGGCGCTGAAGAGCCATAAGCGAGGCTTGCGCCGCCTTCAACCCCCCGTCCGGGTGGGGCGCCGGCCCCGATCAGGCCGGCCGCGGATAAAGCACTGGAAATTCAGGACCCTGCAGGGCTTCGCCGGCGCCGAGCGTCACGCCGGCGAAAGGCGGCGAGGTCTTGCCCTTGCGCACGGCCCAGCGCGCATCGTCGCCGACGACGCGGGCCGAGAAGGCGCGCCGGCGCCGGCCCGCCGCGCGGTTGCCGGGTGCGCTGTGGAGCGTCAGGAAGTGGAAGGCGACCGCATCGCCGGGCTCCAGCGCCCAGCTCAGAATCCGATGGCGGCCGCGCTCGGCATCGATATCCGGCACCGGCTCCAGCCCGTCATCCTGATTGAGGGCGGTGCGGTCGAATTTCTCCGGACGGAACCAGCGCCCCCAGCGATGCGAGCCGGCGACGAATTGGACGGTGGTATCGAGCGGCACCGTATCCAGCGCCACCCAGACGCTGCAGTTCTGCCGACCGTCCACGCTGTAGTAGGGCTGGTCGTGATGCCAGGGCGTGGGCATGTCCGTGCCCGGTTCCTTCACCAGCACATGCTCGTGGAACAATCGCACGGTGCTGGCGCCCATCAGCTGTGCGGCGGTCTCGGCCAGGGCCGAGTGACGCAGGAAATCGGCATACTCGGCAAAACGGCTCCAGTTGCAGTAGTCCCCGAAGAACAGCCCCGAGCCGTTGGCGGCGGGATAGATGCGCGCGATGGCACTGGGCTCGGCGATATTGCGCTCGATGCCCGCGCGCAAGGGCTCGACCCATTCGCGGAACAGGCCGCGCAGGGCGACGGCGCCCTCCTCTTGGAAGTCCCGGATCTGGGCCGCATCCACCCGGTTCATGGCAGTCACCTCGGGAAAAGCAGGACGGCCGATCGATTTCAGGATCGGCGCTCCCGCCAAGTTTAACGAATTTCGCTCGCGAAGCCAGTTGCCGAAACCCCACCGGGGCTGGCATAGGAGGCCCGCAACCGGTATCAAGACTCCGGCGCCGGAGCGACGGACGCGCTCCCCGCCGGGTCGGCGACAGCCCGCCGGCCGATAAGATGGCGCGCTGCTCCCTTGGCGCCGGCTCCCTATCCTCTAGAGAACCCTGGTTTCATGCTCGAGCGCGTTGTTGCTGCCCTGGTCGATTGGAGCGCCCGCCGCGCCCTGCTCGTGGTGCCGCTGCTGGCCCTCCTGACCCTATGGGCCGGGGTCCATGTCGTTCATACGCTCAAGATGAACAGCGACACCTCGGCGATGATCTCGAGCAAGCTGCCCTGGCGCCAGCAATCTGCGGCGCTCGACAAACTCTTCCCGCAGGACAGCGGCCAGCTCGTCATCGTGGTCGACGGCAGCACCCCGGACCAGGCCGAGGATGCGACCCAGGCGCTCTATGAGAAACTGGCGGCGGCCCCGGACCATTTCATCAGCGTCCGGCGCCCCGACGGCGGGCCCTTCTTCCAGCGCTATGGCCTGCTGTTCCTGCCGCTGGATACCCTGCAGAAGATGTCGGATTCGATCGCGACGGCGCAGCCCTTCATCGGCAGCCTGCGCGCGGATCCCAGCCTGCGTGGCCTGTTCGATATGCTGGCGCTGGCGGCCGACGGCATTGCCAGCCAGTCGGCGGGCCTCGCCATGATTCAGCGCCCGCTCGACGCGATCGAGGCCTCGCTGACCAGCACGCTCGACGGCAAGCCCAAGCCGGTCTCCTGGCAGACGCTGCTGATGGACCGCCCGGTCGAGCCGCGCGATTTGCGACATCTCATCTTGACGCAGCCGGTGCGGGATTTCAGCGCGCTCTCGACGGCGGCGGCGGCCTCCAAATTCATCCGCGATGAGGCCCGAGCCCTGGGACTGACGCCGGACAAGGGCGTCACCGTCCGGCTGACGGGTTCCGTCGCGCTGCAGGACGAAGAGCTGCAGACGGCCACACAGGGGCTGGGAACCGCGCTCACGATCTCGATCACGCTGGTCCTCCTGCTGCTGCTGGTGGCGCTGCGCTCCGCCAAGCTGATCGTGGCGAGCTTCATCACGTTGCTGGTCGGGCTGGTGCTGACCTTTGCCTTCGCGTCCTTCACGGTCAATCCGCTCAATCCCATCTCGGTCGCCTTCGCCGTCATGTTCATCGGGCTGTCGATCGATTTCGGCATCCAGTTCGGCGTTCGTTTCGGGCAGGAACGATTTCTCGACGCCGACCCGTCGACGGTGCTGCGGCGCACCGGTTATGCCATGGCGCGACCCCTGACCCTGGCCGCCGTGGCGATCGCGGTCGGCTTCGCCTCCTTCCTCCCGACCGACTATCGTGGCGTCTCGGAGCTGGGCCTGATCGCGACGGCCGGCATGATCATCACCCTCATCCTCAATCTGACGCTGCTGCCGGCCCTGCTGGCTCTGCTCAAGCCCAGCGGCGCGCCGCGCGAGATGGGATATCGCTGGGCTTCCTCGATCGACGACTTCCTGCTGAAGCAACGCCGCTGGATCCTCGCCGCCTTCGGCCTCGTGACCGTGCTGGGGCTCGTGGCCGCCTTCTGGCTGCAGTTCGATTACAACCCGCTGCATCTGCGGGATCGCAAGGTCGAATCGATGGCGACCATCCTCGATCTGATGCGCGATCCGCTCTATTCGCCATTCTCGGTCCAGGTGCTGGCACCCAACATCGACGCGGCCCAGGACATCGCCAAGAAGCTCTCGGCTCTGCCCGAGGTTTCGGCGGTGCTGACCGCCGAGAGCTTCATTCCGCAAGACCAGGACGCCAAGCTCGCCGTCATCGGCGACCTGCAGTTCCTGATCGGCCCGACCCTGGACACGACCGAGACCAAACCGCCGCCGACCGACGACGAAATCCGCGCCTCGATGAAGAACTGCGCCGAGAAACTGCGCCACGCTTTGCCGGACCTGCCCGTGGCCCAGCGTCTGGCGGCCGCCCTCGATCGTGCCGCCACCGGAGATGCAAAGCTGTTTCCGCAACTGACCGAGGTGCTGGTCGCCGGCCTCGATGCACGTCTCAAGATGCTGGCGCTGGCCCTCACCGCCGAGCCGCTGGATCTGAGCAAGTTGCCCGAGGACCTTCGTCGCGAATGGATCGCGCCCGACGGAAGGGCGCGGGTCCAGGCCATGCCCTCGGGCGACAGCAACGACAACAACACCGTGACCGAGCTGGTGACGGCGGCGCGCACCGTCGCGCCGGACGCGACCGGGACGGCGGTCGAGATCTACGAGGCGGGCCGCGCGGTCTCCAATGCCTTCCGCGTCGCCACCATCATCGCCCTGATCTCCATCACGCTGCTGCTGGGACTGCTGTTGCGCCGGCTGCGCGATGTGCTGCTGGTGCTGGCGCCGATCCTTGTGGCCGGGTTCGCGACCATCCTGGTCTGCGTGGCGACAGGCCTCGAATTCAACTTTGCCAATATCATCGCGTTGCCGCTGCTGCTCGGCATCGGCGTCGCCTTCACCATTTATTTCGTGGTCAACTGGCGCAAGGGCGTGACCCACCCGCTCACCTCGAGCACGGCCCGGGCCGTGCTCTTCAGCGCGCTCGCCACGGCCGCTTCCTTCGGCAGCCTCGCGCTTTCCACCCATCCCGGCACGGCCGGCATGGGCCTGCTGCTGCTGGTGGCGCTCCTGATCATGCTCTCGACCATCTTCCTGTTCCTGCCGGCCCTGATGGGCCCGCCGCCGTCCCGCCCCGAATGATCCGAACCAGAGGAGACCGCTTCCGATGACCGTCACGAGCTATGCCGAAGGCGTGCGTACCGAGCGCCACGACCAGGTTATCGAGGTCACGCTGGACCGGCCGAAGGCGAATGCGATCGATCCGGGCCTGAGCCAGCGGCTGGGCGAGATCTTCTCGGAATATCGCGACGACCCGAGCTTGCGCGTCGCCATCGTGACCGCGGCCGGGCGTTTCTTCTCGGGCGGCTGGGATCTGAAGGCGGCGGCACCGGATCAGGATTTCGGCCGGGGCGGCTTCGCGGGGCTGACCGAGATGTTCAATCTCCGCAAGCCGGTGATCGCGGCCGTCAACGGCATCGCCGCCGGCGGCGGCTTCGAGCTGGCGCTGGCCTGCGATCTGATCGTGGCGGCCGAGAGCGCCGAGTTCATGGTGCCCGAAATCAAGATCGGCCTGATCCCCGACGGCGGCGGCGTGCTGCGCCTGCCCAAGCGCCTGCCGCGGTCGCTCGCGAACGAGCTGATCCTGACCGGGCGCAAGATGAGCGCCGCCGAGGCCGATCGCCATGGCCTGCTCAACCGGCTGGTGCCGCTCTCCGACCTGATGACTGCCGCGCGGGCGCTGGCCGCCGATCTGGTCAAATCCGCACCATTGGCCGTCATGGCGGCCAAGGCCGTCATGCAGGCGACCGAAGCGATGTCGGTCGAGGAGGGCTACAAGCTCCTCGCCAGCGGCACGGTCCCCGAATATCAGCGCATGCGCGATTCGGAGGACTACTGGGAAGGCCCGAAGGCGTTCCAGGAACGCCGCCCGCCGGTCTGGAAGGGACGCTGAGCGCCCTGCGGGCCGAGCCGTCGCAGCGTCGCCGCTCTGCCGCTAAGTCTCGGGCCGGCCCGGCTAAACATCGTGAAAATGCCGTAAATACAGCAATTTTTCGCTGTCTTTAGCTTATAGAAACGATAGCCAAGCGATAGTTCTCACCGGCGGTCTCTCCGCGCCAGGATGCGTGCGGAAGACCGGCCCCGAGGAAACCATCATGGCTACCGTTCGGATCTTCGGCCTGGAATCGACGGAGCTCAACCGCCGCGCGGAAGCGGCGCGCGGGTATGCCCCGGTGCGCGACCCGGTGAGCCCCGGCCAGAATCTTCGCCGCCTGCTGCTGATCTTCGTCACGACGACCGGCGTCTCGCTGCTGTCCTTGATCGGACTGCTGTTCTATGGCGCGGTCCTGGGCTTCTAGCGATCGGCCTCAGCGGCGACGCGCCAGCCGAGGCGCTCGAAGAGAGATCCGAGGCAGACGACCGTCAGCAGCGCCACCACCATTCCGCCGACGATGTCGCTGAGAAAATGCGCGTTGACGATGACGCGCGTCGCCGCGATGACCATGGCGACGGCAAAGGCGGGAAACCGCCAGTGCGGCCGGATCATCGTGAGCGCGAAGGCCAGGGCGAAGACCGTGGTCGCATGACCCGATGGGAATCCGCGCAGATCGGCGTCGAGATGCCAGGGGTGAAATCCATAGATTCCCTCCTGGAGAAACGGGTTGGGCCGCGCACGCCCGATCAGAATCTTGATCAGGTTGGTCACGATTCCAGCCACCGCGACGGCTGCGAACAGGAAGGCCGCCGCGATCGCCCGTTTTCTCTCCCGTGACCAAAGCGGACCGTTGCGTTCGGCCCGGCCGGCGCGCCAGGCCCAGAAGAGCGCCATGGCCCCGCTCAGGAGCAGCCAACCAAGAGACTTTCCGAGCCAGGTGATATCGCCCGCCAGGTTTCTGAACCAGCCGGGCAGGGCCTCCATCGCCAGGGCTACGGGCCGGTCCACAGACAGCATCAAGAGCGGGATCGACAATGTTGCCAGCAGGGCCGTCAGGACGACGGCCGCGCGCCGGCGTTTCGCGCTCGAGGAATCAGGGGCCTGGGGCATAGAGGGTCAGGCGCTGCCAATCGCCCTTGCTGTAATTGAACGCGTCGAACTGGGCCAGGATTTCGGTCGAGACCGCAGCCTTCGCCGAGGCCGCATCGAAGGCGGCGCGGGCCTCCTCGGTGACCAGCGCAAAACGACAGCCGGCATGATCGGCCAGCGAGGCGGCGGCCTGGCCGGGGTCGGTCATCTGCGTCTCGGTGCCCAACATGAAGACGAGGCTGGGTTCATTGAACCCGGCGCTGGCAAGACGGGGCGCGGGGCAGGTGGCATAGGCTCGGATCGCCTCGGCCACGATACGGCTGGGCCAGAGCACATCGAGATTGGGCAGAAGCCGGCCATAGACCGAGAGGGTCGCGAGCTGGCTCGCCACCAGGAGACAGACCACACCCTGCAAAGCCCGTCCACGCGCCGTCATGAGGCTGCCGATCAGCATTGCGGCGGCAATGACGAAGGCATAGGGCCAAGCCAGCGGATCGATGGGTTGACCGAGAAACCGCGGCAGCCAGAGGCCGATGCCGGCGATGACGAGGCCGATGAAGATGGTCGCGCCGAGATTGAGATAGCCCAGCGACCGCTGCCAGATCGGCATGGAGGATGAGATCGACGACAGGTTCTGACTGATCGAGTAGGCGGTCAGCAGCGCCAGCCCCGAATAGAGCGGCAGCGCGTAATGCGGCAGCTTGGTCGGGATCATCTCCAGGATCAGCCAGGCCGGGATCAGCCAGGCGATGCAGAAGCGGATCTCGGGCTCGCCGCGCCGGCGCGCCAGGCGGAACATGGCCAATCCCACCGGCAGCGCGAACGGCCAGAGCCCGAGAAAGAGCGTGGCGGCATAGTAGCCCGGCAACCCCGCATGGCCCTCCTGCGCCCCGAGGATCTTGTCGAAGAAATCATGCTTGATGGATTGCTGGACGAAGGCCCCGCCGCTCTTGGCCATGATGGCGAAGAACCAGGGCGCCGCCAGCAGCGCCGCCAGGAGGGCGCCCGGCAGCGAATAGAGCCGCAACAGCCAGCGCCCGCGGTTCTCGAGCAGCGCCAGGGCCAGGGCCGTGAGGCCGACGAAGAACAGGATCATGGGGCCCTTGACCAGGATCCCCGCGCCGATGGCAATCCAGAACATCAAGGCATTGCCGAGGCCCGGGGGCGAAGAACCGGCAGGCCGCATCTCCGCGAGATAGACGCGCAGCAGCGCCACCATGGCCGCGAGAACGAGCGCCAGCAGGACGGCGTCGGTCGTCGCCTGACGGATCTCGATTCCGAACAGCGGTGCGGCGGCGAGCACGAGCCCCGCCAGGAATCCGACCGGGGGCGAGAACAGCAGGCGACCCATCCATGCGGTCAGCAATATGGCGGCGAGCGCCGCCGCGAGCGAAGGCAGGCGGAAACGCCAGATGCTCGGCTCATCGGATGAACCGCCGGTGACCCAGTTGGCCGCCGCCTGCAGCCAGTAGATCCCGACCGGCTTCTTGTAGCGCGGCACATCCTGAAAGTGGATATCGATCAGGTCGCCGCTCTGCATCATCTGGCGCGTGGATTGCGCGAAGCGGGACTCGTCGCGATCGATCGGCGGCAGGCTGAAGAAGCCGGGCAGCAGCCACAGAAGCGCCACGACCGCGAGCAGCAACGAGCCCTTCCGCGGATGGTCCAGGATCGCGCTCGGCGATGCCATCGCGGCCGGCCGGACGTCCGATCGGGGAGAGTCAGGGGCGGGCGGCATCGCGCCCGCACAGCTTGTCGCGCCAGATGAAGAAGAGATTGCGCGCATAGATCGCAAGGCCGGCGCCTTGGCCGACGATGAAGACGGGGTCCCGCCGCCAGATCGCGTAAGCGAGCAGGACGACACCGCCGGCGACGCTGAAATACCAGAAGATCTCCGGGACGATGCTGCGGCCCGCCCGCTCGCTCATGATCCATTGGAACACGAAGCGCAGCGAGAACATCGCCTGGCCGAGGAAGCCGATCACCAGCCAGCCGGTCATGAGTTTCCGTCCATCTTATGGCCCCTCCTTGGCCGCCCGAACCGCCTTCGCGAGGCTGCGCCGCTTGAGCCACAGGACGCCCCAGAGATCGACCAGCCCCTGCGCCGCACGGCCGAGATTGCCATAATGGGAGCGGCCATGTCGCCGCGGCCGGTCGTTCACCGCGATGAAACGCGTTTGGCCGCCGGCGATCTGGACCAGGGCCGGCAGAAATCGATGCATGCCGTTGAAGGCCGGCAGTTGCAGCAGCATCGCTCTCCGGAACAGCTTGAGGCCGCAGGCGCTGTCGCTGCATTCGTCCTTCAGCACGTTTCGGCGAACGTCGTTGGCGAGGCGCGAGGCCATTTGTTTCGACCAGGAGGATTTCCGGCCCTGCCGCAAGCCGCCGATCAGATCGGCACCGGAGGCGAGCGCCAGATCGACCAGGCGCGGCAGATCGGCCGGATCGTTCTCGCCGTCGGCGTCGATGGTCGCCACCCAGTCCGCGCGCGCAGCCCGGACGCCGGCCAGCATGGCGGCGCTCTGACCCGAGCGCGCCGGCAACCGCACCAGGCGCAGCGTCGGGTCGGCGGCGATCATGTCGGCAACGAGCGGAGCGGTTCGATCGCGGCTCGCGTCATCCACCAGAATGATCTCGATCGGCCGGTGCGATTCCGGCAAGTCACGAATCTCGCCCAGCAGGGGCGGCAGATTGTCGGCTTCGTCATGGGCGGGAATGATGAGGCTGTATTGCATGCGGGGATCAGCCATTCTCTCGTTGATCCCACTCTAGCCCGCGATCTCGCGCAGTGTCAGGTCTGCCGACCGGTCTCCGCTGGCGCCTGGATCAGGCAGCCTCGCGTCAAGGCGGCCGCCAAGGCTGCCGCGACATCGAAGTCAGGGTCGGCATCGAGAGCGTCGGTCACCGCCGCTTCGAGCGTGGCACCGTCGGCGAAGCGGGCGAGCATGACCAGCTCTGCGCGCGAGATCGCAGCCATCGCCACGTCGAAGGCCTGGCGATAGACCAGGAGGTAACAGCCGCCCGCGTCGAGATCGACTCTGACATCGGCGTCATCATGGGACTGATGCACACGCCAGATCGTCTCGATCGGCCAGGGCGACTCCAGCAAGCGGCAGGCGGGATGGAGTTGAAGCGCCGTCATGGCCTCGGCCGCCTGCGCCAGATCGGCCGGCGTCAGGGCCGATTCATCGGGCGCATGCCAAGCCAGATTGAGTGCCCATTCCAACCGGGCCAGATCGGGGAGATAGGCCAGGCCCGCGGCCGGCGCATAATGCTGCAGAAAATCCGCGAAGCCCGCGCCATAGGCGGCGAGTCGGGGCTCCCGGGGCGGGTGGGCGCGAATGAAGGCCGCCCCGGCGGTGCGAAAGAAGCCGTCGCCAACCAGGCGATGCGCCACGGGGAAGGTGGCCTTCAGCGCCTCGGTCAGGCTGATCAGGCTGTTGTTGCGATAGATCTGGAGCCGTTGCGACGGCGTCAGGCCCAGCCCGTCGATATGGTCGAGCATTTCGCCATCCTGCCGACCGGGCGTACGGTCGAGCACGCGCTCGGCGATGGCGTGCTGAAGATCATGCAGCCGCATGAGGGGCCTCGTCCGGGACGCTGCCCGCCTGACGGCGCGCGATCAGAAGTCTGTCGGCCTTCGCCGATTCTTCGAGCAGCACATTCAGCGGCGGGATCTCTGAATCCCATTCGATCAGCGTCGGACGCGGTCCGATCCTGGCCAGGGTTGCGCGGTAGAGCGCCCAGACCTCGGATCCGACTGGCGATCCGTGATCGTCGATCCGCAGCTCGATCCCCTCAACCTCCTGCCGGCTGTGTCCGGCGAGATGGATCTCTCCCACCAGTTCGCCCGGGATCGCCTCGAGATAGGCGGCGGCGTCGAAACCCAGATTGCGCCCGCTCACATAGACATTGTTGACGTCGAGCAAGAGCCGGCAGCCGGCGCGGCGGCAGGCTTCGACCAGGAACTCGGGCTCGCTCATCTCGGCATGGCGGAAGGCGAGATAGCTCGACGGATTCTCGATCAGGATGGAGCGGCCCAGGGCCGTCTGCGCCTGGTCGATATGGGCGACGAGGGTGGCGAGGGCTTCCTCGGTCCAGGGCAGCGGCAGCAGGTCATTGAGGTAGAGACCGGCCTGGCCGGTCCAGGCGACATGTTCGGACACCAGCGCCGGCTCGGTCCGTTGCACCAGCTGCTTCAGGCGGTCGAGATGATCTTCGTCGAGACGGCCCGCCCCGCCGAGAGACAGGCCGACCCCGTGAAGGCTGATGGGGTAGGTTTGGCGAAGCCGGTCCAGGACATGGGCCGACCAGCTGCCCGACATGTAGTTCTCCGCGTGGGCTTCCAGCCATCCTGTGCATCGCCCGCCGTCGAGCAGCGCGCGATGATGTGGATGGCGCAGGCCGACCCCGGCCACGGCCGGCAGCGGGCCTGCGTTGCTTTCCGGGGGAGAAGGGGGCGCCGTCATGGGAGACGCGGGGTTCAATCCGGGATCCTCGTTCAGGTCTTCGGTTCGAGGCTGGCGCCCGCGATCTTTTCGCAGGTGCCCTTCGGCACATAGATCCAGGCATCCGGCTGCCGGTCCTGGGTGGTGGTGCCGGCACAGGAATTGGATGCGGTCTGGCAGTCATTCTTGCCGGCGGCCGAGATTCCGAAGCACTTCTCGTTATCTGCGGCGGTCGCTGTCGTCGCCTGCGCCATCGAGATGGCGGCGGCGATCGCCGAGGCAAGAAGCAGTGCGGTCTTCATAGGCGAGGTCTCCTGGGTTGGGGCTCGAGGCGATCCAGAGATAACATCGGACCGGGATGCATTTTAGGCATGGAAACGAGCTTTCACGATGATTTTATGGCCACGTTATCAAGCCTTTGAGCCATCCCTTCCGCGCGACGGACAGCCCAGCGTGCCGGAGAACCCGTTCCAGGCGCGATCAAACGCCCGTGACGCCCGGCTTTGTGATCGGGCTTGTCTTGGAGAGAGGGGCGAGGTCACCATCCCGGCAGCCGGCCGGCGCGGATCGCGCAGGGCCGCAAGATCGGGAGAGCCATCGATGCCGGAGTCAGCCGCAGGCCGACGGGTGATCGCCACCCGTAGCGTTCCCTACCGCGAATACGACATGGAGGGGCCGCTGCAGCGCGACATCAGCTATCTGCCCCTGAGTTATCGGAACGAGACCAAGGAAGGCTGCTATCTGATGCGGATGGACCCGGGCGCGGTCACGATCGCGCACGACCATCCGGGCTTCGAGGAATTCATGGTGCTCGAGGGCGAGTTGATCGACAGCGACGGACGGCGCCTGCGCGCCGGCGATTTCGTGAGCTACGAGCCTGGAACCCATCATAATTCCTGGACCGAGAGCGGCTGTGTCATCATCGTCTTCGAATGGGGCGTGGAGCGGAGCAGGAGCGGTGGAAGGGCGACTCAAACGTCTTAAATCCCATGAACTTGTGGGTTTTCCGTGGCCGCGACGGATAAGCCGTTGCTTTTCCTCCTTCGAGGGGCTAAATCGCCCGCACCCAGGTAGGGTATAGTTTTTCTGGGGTCGCCCCTGGTGGCCCCGGGCCCTTTACCCGGACGGCTCCTCGAGAGCCTCCGCACCGGACCTGTTCCCACCATCATCGGCTGGTCAATGGATTATCTCGATAAGCTCGAATCGCAGAGCGTTTATGTCCTGCGCGAAGCCTTCAACCGCATCGAGAAGCTCGCGATGCTGTGGTCGCTCGGCAAGGACAGCAACGTCATGATCTGGCTCGCGCGCAAGGCCTTCTTCGGCCATGTGCCGTTCCCGACCATGCATATCGATACCGGCAAGAAGTTTCCGGAGATGTACGCCTTTCGCGATCGCTATGCGAAGGAATGGAACCTGAATTTCATCCGCGAGGTCTGCCCGCCGATCGAGGAGACCGACCCGTCGCTGCCGCCGGCGGCCCGCTCCGCGGCGCGCAAGACGCTCGGCCTGCGCGCGGCCATCGCCAAGCATGGCTTCACCGGCATCATCGCCGGCATCCGGCGCGACGAAGAGGCGGTCCGCGCCAAGGAACGCTATTTCAGCCCGCGCGGCGATGCCGGCCAATGGGATTTCCGCGACCAGCCGCCGGAGTTCTGGGACCACTTCAACACCGATCTGCCGCCGGGCACGCACTTACGCGTGCATCCGCTGCTGCATTGGACCGAGGTCGATATCTGGCGCTATACCGAGCGCGAGAAGATTCCCTGCGTGCCGCTCTACTTCGCCAAGAACGGCAAGCGATACCGCTCGCTGGGCGACGCCGACATCACCTCTCCCTTCAACAGCACAGCCACCACCATCCCCGAGATCATCGCCGAGCTGGAAGCGACCCGCACGCCCGAGCGTGCCGGCCGCGCCATGGACCGCGAGACCGAGGATGCGTTCGAGCGCCTGCGCGCCGACGGCTATATGTGAGCCTGGAAACCGGGATGTCGAACAAAGCAAAATCGAGTGCGGCGCGCGAGCAGCTGCGCATTGTCATCGTCGGCCATGTCGATCACGGCAAGTCGACCCTCGTCGGTCGCCTGTTCCACGACACGGGCTCGCTGCCCGAAGGCAAATTCGAAGCCATCAAGGCGATGTGCGAACGCCGCGGGATGCCCTTCGAATGGGCCTTCCTCATGGATTCGTTCCAGTCGGAGCGCGACCAGGGCATCACCATCGACACCTCGCAGATCTGGTTCAAGACCCAGAAGCGCGATTACGTCATCATCGACGCGCCCGGCCATCGCGAGTTCATCAAGAACATGATCACCGGCGCCTCGAGCGCCGAGGCGGCGATGCTGCTGATCGATGCCGGCCACGGCATCCAGCAGCAGTCGCGCCTGCACGGGTTCCTCTTGAACCTGCTCGGCATCCGCCAGGTGGCGGTGGTCGTGAACAAGATGGACCTGGTGGATTATTCGGCCCAGCGCTTCGCCGAAATCCGCCAGCAATACACGCACTATCTGGGCGGTCTTGGCGTCACCCCCGACTATTTCATCCCGATCTCGGCGCGCGACGGCGACAACATGGCCGAGCGCTCGGCGCGCATGAACTGGTATCAGGGACCGACCGTGGTGGAGGCGCTCGACAGCTTCCATCCGACCGCGCGCCCGACCGACCAGCCGCTGCGCCTGCCGATCCAGGACGTCTACAAGTTCGACGACCGGCGCATCATCGTCGGCCGGATCGAGAGCGGCGTGCTGTCGGTCGGCGACCGCCTGATGTTCTCGCCCTCCAACAAGACGGCCCGCATCTCCTCGATCGAGACCTGGAGCACGCCTTCGAAGCCGGTCGGGGCGCAGGCCGGCCAGTCGGTCGGCATCATGCTCGACGACCAGCTCTTCCTCGAGCGCGGCGAGCTGGCGAGCCACGAGGCCGACGCGCCGATCGAGACCAACGTCTTCCGCGGACGCCTGTTCTGGCTGGGCCATGAGCCGCTCAAGGTGGGCGATACCTACGAACTTAAGCTCATGACCCGCTCGACGCCGGTCACGGTGCAGAAGATCGAGCGGGTGTTCGACGCCGAGGATCTGACCGAAAAGGCCGCGATCGAGGTGCCGCGTCACGGCGTGGCCGACATCATCCTGCGCAGCCGCGGCCTGCTCGCGCTCGACGAGGGGCGGGACATGGCGCGCTCCGGCCGTTTCGCGCTCAGCGACGGCCATAACATCGTCGCCGGCGGCGTCGTCAGCATGGAAGGCTACCCCGACCAGCGCGAGCTGGTGACGACCAAGGGCCGCAACATCAAGCGCGTCGCCCACGGCGTCGCGGTCGATGCGCGCACCGCGCGCAACGGCCATATGGGCGGCGTGCTCTGGTTCACGGGTCTCTCGGGCGCCGGCAAATCCACGATCGCGATGGCGGTCGAGCAGGAATTGTTCGTGCGCGGCTATCAGGTCTATGTGCTCGACGGCGACAATGTGCGCCACGGGCTGAATGCCAATCTCGGCTTCTCGCCCGACGATCGCGCCGAGAACATCCGTCGTATCGGTGAGGTGGCGTCGCTCTTTGCCGACGCCGGCATGATCGCGATCACCGCTTTCATCTCGCCCTATCGTTCGGATCGCCAGCGGGCGCGCGAGGCGGCCAAGGGCGCCTTCCACGAGATCTATGTCGAGGCCGACGTCGCGACCTGCGAAAGCCGCGATCCGAAAGGCCTCTACAAGAAGGCGCGCTCCGGCGAGATCGCCGAGTTCACCGGCGTATCGGCGCCCTATGAGCCGCCGGAGGCCGCCGAGCTGGTGGTCGATACGAAAAAACTTTCGGTGGCCGACAGCGTGAGCAAGGTGCTCGCATACATCGAACGGCATATGGCACTGAAGGGCCCGGCAAAGACCCGCTGATTCGCCCCAATTTCTCCACAGATTCGCGGGGGATTGGCGTGGGTTGGGGTGATTTCTGCTTGCACGCCTCGGACCCCCCGGTTACGGTCCAGTCCATTAACGATCTGCCGCCCAACGCGGCACCGAATCACAGGCCCTTCATGGCTCCGGAGCAGGGACCGGGGCGATGGATTGATGCAGTTGTGCTAGGAACCAGGCCGACGCCATAGGTGTCGACCCCTTGGTCCTGTTTTCGGCGCGGTTCGCCGCGTCCCATTGATCGCTTGGGGGGACGGGGATGTCAGCTTGGCTGCAAGGAATCCGACAACGGACCGCGCGCTGGCAAGCGCGCGTGTTCATGACGCGCGAAGTCCTCATCCGAGCCGACGGCAAAGTCACTTACCTCACCATCTCACCGGGCCTGCAGAAGGCCGTCGCTCTGACGATTCTCGCCGGCATCGTGTGGACGACCTACAGCTCGGTCGGCATGGTGGTGAACGAGCGCGTCATCGAGCGGAAGAATAACGAAGTCGCCGCTGCCCGCGAGGCCTATGACAATTTGATGAATGGCGTGGGCAGCGCCTATGACGAGTTCGCAAAACTCGTCGGCAATCTCCAGAAGAGTCAGAATGAATTGCTGGGCCTCGCCGATTCCGAGCTGGGCGCATCGCGCGATCCGGCCCAGCTTGCGGAGATCACCCAACGCGCGGCGGCGGCCCGCCAGTCGCTCGGCGAGGCGGACGCCGCGATTCGCGCCAAGCTCGCGGTCTTCGAGGGCGATCTCTCCTCGATCGCGGCGCAGCACCAGAAGCTCAACGACACGATCGCGCAACTCCAGGACGAGCTCCGCCTGGCCGATCGCGAGCGGAGCCAGCTGCAGGCCGCGAATGCGGCGCTGAGCGCGGCCCTGAACGACAGCGGCGAGCAGATCGCGTCGGTCACCACCGAGCAGGAGCGGCGCGAGGAGCGGGTCCGGTTGCTGCAGCAGGCGGTGGCGGCCCTGACCCATGATCGCAATGCGCTGTCCGACCGGCGCACGCAGCTTTCCGACGAGATCAAGAAGCTGGAGCAGCGGCTGGTCGCCTATCAGACCTCGCAGCAATCGGTGGTCGAGAATCTGGCGGCGCGCACCCGCACCAACGTGGACGAGGTGCTGAAGACCGTCGCGATGACCGGGCTCGATGTCGACAAGCTCTTGTCGCGGGCCGGCGAGAGCATGCCGGGAATCGGCGGGCCCTTTGTCGATCTGCGCCAGGTGGCGGATCTGAATGCGGCCGAGAGCGCCATGCTGACCGTGGCCAGTCTCGACGACGAGGTCGACCGCTGGGATCGGCTCCAGTTCGTGCTGCACACCCTGCCGCTGGCGGCCCCCCTGGATCATTTCCTGCTGTCGAGCGGCTTCGGCAGCAGGCGCGACCCCATCAATGGCAGACTGGCGGTCCATGAGGGGTTGGATTTCCTGAGCGAGTTGGGTGCCCCCGTCATGGCGACGGCGCCCGGCAAGGTCGTCTTTGCCGGGTGGAAGGGCGATTATGGCAAAATGGTGGAAATCGACCATGGTCTGGGCATTCACACCCGCTATGGGCATTTGAAGTCCATCACTGTTAAGGTGGGAGATGAAGTAACCTACCGGCAGCAGATCGGCGCACTCGGCAACACCGGGCGCAGCACTGGCCCCCATGTTCACTACGAAGTGCGCGTGGACGATAAAGCCTTCGATCCGATGAACTTCCTTGAGGCAGGACGCTATGTTTTCAAAGGGTAACAACAGACAGCCGTCGAGTTCTTCGACCATGGTTCAAAACGAGCCGGCGCGCACCACGACACGAACCTCTTCGACTCCGTCCATCATCAGCGCCGATCTGCATGTGATCGGCGATCTGGTGTCGAACGGCGACATCCAGGTGGATGGCGAAATCGAGGGCGACATTCAGAGCCGGACCATCACCATCGGCGCCACTGCGCATGTGCGCGGCTCGGTGTCCGCGGAGACGGTGCGGGTCTGTGGTGCAGTCACCGGGCAGATCCGTGGCAACACGGTTTCGCTCGATCGCACCGCGCGCGTTTCCGGCGACATCCTTCATGCGAGCCTGGCGATCGAGCCGGGTGCGTTTCTGGAAGGGCATTGCCGTCGCATTGAAAGCGTGACCGCCGACACCTCCGTGACGCCCCTGATCGAGCATGATCGCGGGCACAGCTCGGAATCGGTTCCGGCAGCCGCCAACCTCTAGTCGAGGCCGACGGCCCATAAAAAACGCGTCGTCCGGCCCCGTCACGGGGCCGAGACGGCGCGTTTGCGTTTGTGACGAGAGCTTCCGAGCCGCTAGACGGGGAGAGCGAGCGCCCGCGCGTAGGTGTCGGGGTCGACATTGCCGCCGGAGAGCACGACGACGACGGTGCGCCCCTTGAAATCGAGATTGCCGGTCAGCAGGGCCGCCAGCGCCACGGCGCCGCCGGGCTCGACCACCAGCTTCAGCAGCGTGTGCGCGATCGCGATCGTCTTCATGACCTCGTCGTCGCTGACCGCGAGGCCGCCGGCCAGCTGACGCCGGTTGAGGGCGAAGGTGAGTTCGCCCGGCATTGCCGCCATCAGCGCATCGCAGATGCTGCGCGCATCCGGGGCGTTGCCCACCCGCTCGCCCTTTTCGAGCGAGCGCCTCGTGTCGTCGAAGTCGCGGGGCTCGCAGGCATAGACCTTGATGGCCGGCAAGGCGTGCTTGAGGGCAAGCGCGGTGCCGGCGATCAGCCCGCCGCCGCCGGCGGGCACCAGCGCGATCTCGGGCGTCAATCCCAGCGCCGAGGCGTCGGTCGCGATCTCGCGCCCGATGGTGCCCTGGCCCGCGATGATGTCGGGATCGTCATAGGGTCGCACGATCGCAGCCCCGCGTTCGGCGGCGAGCTTCTTGGTGACCTGCTCGCGATCCTCGCGATAGCGATCGTAAGGGATGACCTCGGCGCCCAGCGCGCGCGTGTTGTTGAGCTTGATGGCGGGCGCATCGGCCGGCATCACGATCGTCGCCGGCAGGCCGAGGAGCGCCGCGGCCGCGGCCACCCCTTGGGCGTGATTGCCCGACGAGAAGGCGACGATGGCCTTCGGCTTGGGCCCTTCCTCGACCAGCTTGCGGATCTTGTTGAAGGCACCGCGGAACTTGAAGGAGCCGGTGCGCTGCAGGGTCTCGGGTTTGATCAGGACCCGGGCGCCGGTCAGCCGATCGAGCGCCGGCGAGCGCAGCAGCGGCGTATGGATCGCATGGCCGGCCAGACGCAAGGCCGCCTGCTCGATCTGGCGGTAGGTCGGCAGGTCTTGGGTCGCGACGGCCTCAGCGATGGTCGAGGCGGGCGAAGAGGGCATCGATGGCCTCCAGGGCAGCGGGTTCGTCCAGCATGGGCGCATGGCCCACGCCCGGCAGGGTCACATGAATCAGGTCGGGCTTTGCAGCGATCATTTTCGCAAGGCTGCCATCCGACAACACGTCCGACCGGCCGCCGCGCACCACCAGCACCGGCCGGCGATCGAGCGCCCGGAACAGGGGCCAGAGATCGGGGAGGGGGCCGCCGTCGCGCAGGGGCCGCGCCAGTGCCACGTCCCAATCGACATGGAGCCCGTCATCGGCCTCCCGGAAGGTGGAGTGCGCGAGGTTGCGCCAGGCCTCTTCGTCCGGCAGGCCCAGATCGGGATAGGTCGCCTTGAGATGGGCGACGGCGGCGGCCCAGTTGGCCTGCGGATGATCCTGGCCGATATAGTCGATGATGCGCGAGACGCCGCCGGATTCGATCTCGGGCCCGATATCGTTCAGCACCGCGGCAACGAGCGCCGCGGGCCTCGCGACCGCGAGCCCCATGGTCAGGAGCCCGCCCATCGAGGTGCCGATCGAAACGAAGCGGTCGATGCCTTCGAGGGTCAGGAGCTGCAGCAGATCCTCGAGATAGGTTTCCGGTCGGTATTTCCGCCAATCGGGATCGTAGGCGGAGAGGCCGCGGCCCCGGTAATCGGGACAGATGACCCGGCGCCCCGGTGCCGCCAGATGGCAGGCGAGATCGTGGAAATCCTTCGAGTTGCGCGTGACGCCCGAGAGGCAGAGCACGGCCGGCCCCGCCGCCAGCGGATCGCCATAGGCGCGGTAATAGAGCGGGAGTCCGTCCACGGTGCGGTAGCGGCGCGCTTCGAAGCGGTCGGGGGGAAGGGAGGAGGGGGCCATGGGAGGATTGTGATCGTTACCGATGCGAAGGAGAAGGCTCAGGAAAAACTCACCGCCCTCCCAGCCGGCGTGCGGGAGGGGGTGAGTTCATCTCTGCTTCGCCCCGCTAGCTGCCAAGCAGATCCGGCAGATCGGCCAGTTGTCTCACCTGTGCAAGGGGCCGGCCGGGAAGGCGATCGAGGGGTGCGCCCTCGCGATTGACCCAGACGGTTTGAAATCCAAAGGCGGCAGCGCCTGCGGCGTCCCAGCCGTTGGCGCTGACGAAAGCGATCCTGGCGGCCTCGATGCCGAGGCGATCGACCGCCAGTTGATAGACCGTGGGAACCGGCTTGTAGCGTCCGATCGTCTCGATCGAGAGAACCGCGTCGAACAGCGCCGGGAGCGTCGCCTTGCCGACGATCGCCTCCAGCATGACCGGCGTGCCGTTGGAGAGGATCCCGGTCCGCAGGCCTCGGCCGCGCAGGAGGCGCAAAGTCGCCGCCGCATCGGGATAGGCATCGAGCTCCAGATAGATCTCCAGCAGCCGGTCGCGGAGCGCGGCCGGCAATGAAAGCGCTTCCAGCGCGTAATCCAGCGCATCGGCGGTGACCTGCTGGAAGTCGGCGTGGCGCCCCATCAAGGTCCGCAGCCATGTGTATTCGAGCTGTTTCTGGCGCCAGAGACGGCTCAGGGCGACATGGCGTTCGCCCAGCGCCTCGCGATGGCGAGCGGCGGCGCTGGCGACATCGAACAGGGTGCCGTAGGCGTCGAAGACGAACGCGCGGACGGAGCGAAGCGGCGCAGCGGCCGCTGCCGTCACGGGGTGGCGCTCCGGCCGAGATCCTGCTCGAGCGAGAGGGCGATCTCGGTCTTGCCGTTCAGGCGGTGACGATAGACCTGGAGGTTCTCGAGCACGCGCTGGACATAGTTGCGCGTCTCGGAGAAGGGGATGGTCTCGATCCAGTCGATCGCGTCGACCCCGCGGTCGCGCGGATCGCCGAATTCGGACATCCAGGACTGCACGCGCGCCGGGCCCGCATTGTAGGAGGCGATCGCCAGGATGTAGGAGCCGTCGAAGCCGTTGACCAGGTCGCCCAGATAGGCGCGGCCGAGCTTGATGTTGTAGCTCGGGTCCTTGGTCAGCTTCGCGTCGCTATAGGGAAGCTGCAGCTTCTTGGCGATCTGCTTGGCCGTGCGCGGCATGAGCTGCATCAGCCCGAGCGCGCCCGCCGAGCTCGTCGCCTTCTGGTCGAAGGCGCTTTCCTGGCGGATGACGGCGAGGATCAGCGCGTCCTCGGGATTGTCGCCGGCCGGCAGGGCCTGCATCGGATAGAGATAATCCAGCAGCTCCACGCCTTGCGTGCGGGCCTGCTTCGCGACCGCCACGCCATAGTCGCGCCGGCCGATATCGTCGGCGAGGTCGGCGATCATGCGGTACTCGGCCGGCTCCTTCGCGCGCTCCGTCAAGCGCAGGAGGAAGCTCCGGCACCGGTCGGCTTCGTCGAGTTCGCCCAGCATCCGCACCAGCCGCACCAGCTCGAGCTTCTCGAACTTGGCCTTGCCCTCGTTGGTGATCTTGGGCAGGCGCGGGAAGCTGAGCCCGTCGGCCGTGCCGAGGCGCTGGGCCGCCAATTGTCCGTAATAGCTGGAAAGGCTCTCGGCCGCCTTCTTGTACCATTCCTGCGCCAGGGCCTTTTCGCCCATCTCCTCGGCGGCGCGTCCGGCCCAATAGGCGCCGCGCCCCTTGCTGATGGCCGAGCCGACGCCGGCATAGAGCCTGGTGAAATGGTCGTAGCCGGTCTTGAATTCGTTCAGGAAACGGAGCGCGATCCAGCCGGCGAGGAACTCGCCATCGGCGAAGACGGCCCCGTCGTCGGCGCCATGGGCCTCGGCCAGACGATAGGCGACCGAGATGTCGCCGCGCTCGAGCGCATGGCGCGCCGCATACTCATATTCCTTCCACATCAGGACGGGATAGGGATTGGTCGGCGGCGGCGGATCGAGCAGGGCGGCGGCGCCCACATCGTCGTCGTTGCGGCGCTTGAAGCGGGCCCGGTCGTAGATCAGGCCCGGATCGTTCTGCAGCGATTTCGGTACCGCGGCGACCACATTGTCCACATTGGGGCCGCCCGTCATCAGGCGGATCCGCGCCTCGGCGAGCTTGCGGTGATCGTCGTCGACCCGGGCCATGGCGCGGCGGGCATCGTCGGCATCGCCCGCCCAGAGGAGGTGGTCGAGCCGGGCCAGATGATCCTGGGGTCGCAGGAAGCTGCCGAATTGATCGAGATAGGCCTGCTCCTTGTCGGGATTGATCGACAATTCGATCCATCCGGCGCGCACGACCCGGGCGGCGTCGTCGCGCAGGCCCGAGGCCGCATAGGCGCGGCCGAGCGCGATCGTGCCCTCGATGGTCTGAGGCTTGCGGCCCTTGAACCAGGCCAGCGTCTCGGCGATGCCGTAATCGGCCGGCATGGCCCGCTCGCCCGCCTGCTGCAGCGAGATCTGGCCGGGCCAATCCGGGTTGTCGCGCATGAATCTGGTGATCTCGTCGAAGGACCGGCCGGGGCCGGGACGGATCAGGTCGAGCCACTGGATCATCTTGGCCGGCAGCTTTTCCTTCGCCCGCTGCGCGATCTCCCGGGCCTTGGCCCAGTTCTGCTTGTCGACCTGCTTGAAGGCGTCGATGTAGATCGCCTTGTCGGAGCCGCTCAGCAGCTTGGCCTCGGCGACGCCATGCCCGAGAACCGACGCGCCCGCAATCAGGGCGACCAACAGAAAAAGGCGCTGCAGAACGGCGGTGCCGCGCAAGAAACAAGACCCCTTTCCGGGTCGGATCGGTCAGCGAGTGGGCCGGATGCGTCGAGCGACTCGGTCGCCCAGCATGCCCCCTAATGCTTATCAAAGTGCCAACAAGCCTGCCACTGCGCAGGCCACCGCAGGCCGCCATGCTGAGAGGCGAGAACGGTTTTTCCGAGGCGGGATGCCGGCCGCGGCGGGGCCGGTCCCACCGGCCCTAGGGCAAAGCGGCGCCTGGAAAACCGGGGTCAGCCGGCTTGCGGGGGCGGGGCCGGGTTTGTATGGTCCCCCGACCGTCACGGGGGCCAGGTCCGGCCGCAGCCCTGACGTCTCCCCATTCCTGCCGAATTGTGGCGACCGGACGCCAGGAGAAGCGATGTTCAAGGGTTCCTTCACTGCATTGATCACGCCGATGCGCAACGGCGCGGTCGACGAGCGGGCGTTCCAGGATCTCTGCGAGTGGCAGATTGCCGAGGGGACCCATGGGCTGGTTCCGGTCGGCACCACGGGCGAATCCCCGACCCTCTCCCATGAAGAGCATATGCGCGTCGTCGAGCTCTGCATCGAGGCGGCGGCGGGCCGGGTTCCGGTCGTTGCCGGCACCGGCTCGAACTCGACCGCCGAGGCGATCCAGCTGACTCAGCATGCCAAGGAGGCCGGCGCCACCGCCGCGCTCGTCGTGCTGCCCTATTACAACAAGCCGACGCCCGAGGGGCAGTATCAGCATTACAAGGCGATCCATGACGCGGTCGACATCCCGATCATCATCTACAACGTGCCGCCGCGCAGCGCCGTCGACATGACGGTCGAGACCATGGCGCGGCTGGCCAAGCTGCCGCGCATTGTCGGCGTGAAGGACGCGACCGCCGACCTGACCCGGTCGCTCTCCACCCGGCTCGCGATCGGCTCGGAATTCTGCCAGCTCTCCGGCGAGGACGGGACGGCGATCGCCTTCCTGTCCCAGGGCGGCCATGGCTGCATCTCGGTGACGTCCAACGTGGCCCCGCGGCTCTGCGCCCAGATGCACAATGCCTGGCAGGCCGGCCGCTTCCCCGAGGCCATGGCGATCCATGAGCGGCTCTTCCCGCTGCACAAGGCGCTGTTCTGCGAGACCAGCCCCGGCCCCGTCAAATATGCGGCCAGCCTGATCGGCCGCGGGACCGCCGAGGCGCGTCTGCCGATCTGCGAGATCGCGGACAGCTCGAAGCAGAAGGTCAAGAGCGCGATGGTGTCGGTCGGGCTCTTGAACTGAGCCTGGAGCGCACGAGACCGGAACCATGGCGCGCGACCCCGATACCCAGCGTTTCGCGGCGCAGAACCGCAAAGCGCGCCACGATTATTTCATCGAGGACACGCTCGAGGCCGGCATGATGCTGCTCGGCACCGAGGTGAAGTCGCTGCGCACCGGCCGGGCCTCGATCGCCGAGGCCTTCGCGGTCGAGAAGGACGGCGCGCTCTGGCTCGTCAACGCCTTCATCCCGGAATATGAGTCGGCTTCCCGCTTCAACCATCTGCCGCGGCGCGCCCGCAAGCTTCTGGTCCGCAAGCGCGAGATGAGCCGTCTCCTGGGCTCGATCACGCGCGACGGCATGACGCTGATCCCGCTGGCGATCTATTTCAACGATCGCGGCATCGCCAAGCTCCAGCTCGGCCTGGCCAAGGGCAAGAAGAAGGTCGACAAGCGCGAGAGCATCAAGGAGCGCGACTGGAAGCGCGACAAGGCGCGCGAGATGCGCAACCGCAACCGCTAGCGGGTTTCAGGCGTTGCGAGTACTTCCCTGTCTCCTCCCCCTTAAGCAGGGCAATCGCATGTGGCGAGGCGATTGAATCCCCTCTCCCAACTTTTGGGGGAGGGCAGGGAGGGTGATGACTCGGTCCAGGATCTCGTCGGGGTGCGAAGGGGGCGATACCGAGCAGCCCCCTCCCCAACCCTCCGCCAAAAGTTGGGGAAGGGGATTCTAGCGCCACTCTTCGTCACCCGTCGCCTCAGCTTCGCTCGATCTCGCGCTTGAGGTTGGCGACCACGGCATCGAACATCGCCTCGGTCAGCCGGCCGGTGTTGGTGTTGAGACGCGAGCAGTGATAGCTGTCGGCCAGGATCAGGCCGCCCGACAGCTGATGTACCGTCCCATGGCCGAAGCGATAGGCGCTGCGCTTTTCGCCCGCGGCTGCCAGGAGCGCGTCGTGGGCGATACCGCCCAAGGCCAGCACCGCCTTGAGCCGCGGCATGGCCGCGATTTCGGCGGCGAGGAAACTGTTGCAGGTCTTGATCTCGGCCGGCACCGGCTTGTTCTCGGGCGGCACGCAGCGCACGGCATTGGTGACCCGGCAGTCGATCAGCTCGAGGCTGTCGTCGCGGCGGCGCTCGAACGCGCCCCTGGCGAAGCCGTTGCGCTTCAGGCTGGCATAGAGCAGGTCGCCGGCGTAATCGCCGGTGAAGGGCCGGCCGGTGCGGTTGGCGCCGCGCAGGCCCGGCGCCAGCCCCAGGATCAGCAGCCGTGCCTCCAGCGTGCCGAAGGCCGGCACCGGCGCATTGTGCCAGCCGGGCTCGGCCGCGCGGTTGCGCGCGCGCATCTCGACGAGGCGGGGACAACGGGGGCAGTCGGCCCCCGGATCGAGCCGCGGATCGCCGACCGCCCCCGCGCGGGGGGCGGGGGGCGTCATAGGCGGGTTGGTATCACGAACTCAGGCGGGCTGCACCAGCCGGCCGGCTTCGTCCGCGGGACCGCGCACCGAATGCTGGGGATGCTGGCGCTGGATGCGGTCGGCGAGATCGGTCAGGTCGATGAAACGGTCGGCCTGGCGGCGCAGCTCATCGGCGATCATCGGCGGCTGGGACCGGACCGTCGAGACCACGGTCGCCCGGACGCCCCGGCGCTGGACCGCTTCGACCAGGCGGCGGAAATCGCCGTCGCCGGAGAACAGCAGGGCATGGTCGATATGCTCCGCCATCTCGAGCATGTCGATGGCGAGCTCGACATCCATGTTCCCCTTGCGCTTGCGCTGGCCGGTGGCGTCGACGAACTCCTTGGTCGGCTTCGTCACCATCGTGTAGCCGTTGTAATCCAGCCAATCGACCAGCGGGCGGATCGGCGAATACTCCTCGTTCTCCGTCAGGGCGGTGTAATAGAACGCACGAACCAGATGGCACCCGGCCTGAAAAAGCTCCAGCAGGCGCTTGTAATCGATGTCGAATCCAAGGCTTTTGGCGGCCGCGTAGGTATTGGCGCCGTCGATGAAAATCGCGACCTTCTCTTGGGGATAGAAAAACTTACTGACCATTCTCTTTATCCCTGATGTGTTGGATTTAAAACAGGCTCGATCTATCTGTGGCAACGATGTGATATCAAGTTTAGCCGTACTCGTTACCTTGCTTATTTGGGTCTGTCGAGCACTGCAGGCAAGACGATGTTTTCAGCTTTTACCTTCTCATCGAGCGCGTTTCGGGACTTTTCCCCATGACCGCCTCTGGCAATGAAACGATTCTCATCGCACTTGGTGCCAATCTTCCGAGCCCGCGTTTCGGGGCGCCCCGCGCCACGCTGGAGGCCGCCCTGGCGGCGATCGCCGCCAAGGGCGTGCGGATCCTCCGGCGCTCCTCCTGGTGGGAATCTGAACCGGTGCCGGCCTCGGACCAGCCCTGGTATGTGAATGGCGTGGCCGCCGTCGCCACGGCCCTGGAGCCTGTTGCGCTGTTGAGACTGCTCCACGGGGTCGAGGCCGAGTTCGGGCGGATCCGGGGCGCCCGGAACGAGGCTCGCCTGCTCGACCTCGATCTGCTGGCCTATGGCGACCGCCGGCGGGAGGGGCCCGAGCCGCCTCTGCTGCCGCATCCGCGTCTGGCCGACCGGGCCTTCGTGCTGCTGCCGCTGGCCGAGGTCGCTCCCGACTGGCGCCACCCGGTTTCCCAAGAAACTGTGCGGCAATTGATCGCGCGATTGCCCGCGGGCCAGAAGATCCGGCGGATCGAGGCCTGAAAGGGCAGGGGCGGGGCGCCGGTTTGGCGCCCGCCGATCAAGGACTTGGCTGGCCTTGGCGAGGGCTGCCGAGGGCTTCCGGGCGGCTCCCTCCGTCGTCTCCAAATTGCGTCGTAAAGGCTTTGGAATCCTTGCGTTTCTGAAATCGGCTTCCTATATTCACCTCAACCAATCCCTTGACCGTCTAGCTGGAGGGCGACGCATGGCGCGCGTTACCGTAGAAGATTGCGTCCTTAAGGTTCCCAACCGTTTCGATCTGGTGATGCTCGCGGCGCAACGTGCGCGCGACATCTCGGCGGGCTCCGCGCTCACCGTCGATCGCGACAACGACAAGAATCCGGTCGTCTCGCTGCGCGAGATCGCCGACACGACCATCGACCTCGAGGCGCTCAACCAGAGCCTCATCAAGGGCCTGCAGAAGGTCGCCGAGGTGGATGAGCCGACCGAGGACGAAGGCAGCTTCGGCGAGGGCACGGAACTCCTTAACGACATCATGGAAACATTGCCCGAGGGCGATGGGCAGGACGAGGGCGACCTCGAGGACGACGCCGACGATGCGGGCGACCTCGATGTCCCGAACGAGGATGGCCAAGAGGGCACAGACCAGGGTGGGCGTCCGGAGTAAGGTCGCAGGCGGCATCGAACCCGACCCGCGCCGCGACGCGACGATTGTCGTCCGGACGCGGGCCTTCGGTGCTGGGGCGCCGAAGCTCCACGCGATTTCCCATGTCATGAGTCCGATGGGCTCGGGGTGGCGGTCATGATCCGCCAGTTCGAGCTCGTCGAGTTGGTCAAGGGCTACGATCCAGGCGCGGATGAGGAAACCCTCAACCGCGCCTATGTTTTTTCGATGAAGGCGCATGGCTCGCAGTCGCGGGCCTCGGGCGATCCTTATTTTTCGCACCCGCTCGGCGTTGCCGAAATCCTCACCCGCATGAAGCTCGACGGCGCGTCGATCGCGACCGCGCTGCTGCACGATACCGTCGAGGATACCGAAGCGACGCTCGAGCAGATCGAGCAGCTCTTCGGCAAGGAGATCGCGCGGCTGGTGGACGGAGTCACCAAGCTCTCGCGCCTCGAGCTGCAGTCCGACAGCACCAAACATGCGGAGAACTTCCGCAAGCTGGTGCTGGCCATGTCGGACGACATCCGCGTGCTGCTGGTCAAGCTGGCCGACCGGCTGCACAACATGCAGACGCTGCATTTCATCAAGGATCCCGACAAGCGCAAGCGCATCGCGCTCGAGACGCTGGACATCTACGCGCCCCTGGCCGAGCGCATCGGCATGCAGCGGATGAAGGACGAGCTCGAGAACCTCGCCTTCGCCGAGATCAACCCCGAGGCCTGCAAGTCGATCAAGCAGCGTCTCTCGTTCCTGCGCGAGCAGGGCGGGGTGGTGGTCACGCGCATCATCGACAAGCTCAAGGCCGACCTGGCCGAGGGCGGGGTGGAGGCCCAGATCTCGGGCCGCGAGAAGTCGCCCTACTCGATCTGGCGCAAGATGCAGCGCAAGAATATCGGCTTCGAGCAGCTCTCCGACATCATGGCCTTCCGCATCGTCGTCGCCGATGTCGGCCAGTGCTACCAGGCGCTGGGCATCCTCCACAGCCGCTACGCGATGGTGCCGGGCCGCTTCAAGGACTACATCTCGACGCCCAAGCCCAACAATTACCGCTCGCTGCACAGCGGCGTGATTGGTCCCGAGCGCCAGCGCATCGAGATCCAGATCCGCACCCGCGACATGCACGAGGTCGCCGATCTCGGCGTCGCGGCACATTGGAAATACAAGCAGAACGGCGAGCGCATCGACGGCAAGCAATATCGCTGGCTGCGCGAGCTGCTCGACATCCTGGAGCATGCCGCGGGGCCCGAGGAGTTCCTCGAGCACACCAAGCTCGAGATGTTCCAAGACCAGGTGTTCTGCTTCACGCCCAAGGGCGATCTGATCGCGCTGCCGCGCGGCGCCACGCCGGTCGATTTCGCCTATGCGGTCCATTCCCAGATCGGCGATACCTGCGTCGGCGCCAAGGTCAATGGGCGCATCGTGCCGCTCTCGAGCGTGCTCACCAACGGCGACCAGGTCGAGATCGTCACCTCACGGGCGCAGACGCCGTCGCCGACCTGGGAGCGTTTCGTCGTCACCGGCCGCGCCAGGGCGCGAATCCGGCGCTATGTCCGCACCCAGCAGCGCACCCAATATATCGAGCTCGGCAAGGCCATCCTGGAGAAGGAATTCCGCCAGGAGGGCTTCGAGTTCACCGCGAAGGGCATCGACGGCGTCCTCAAGAAACTCAAATTCGAGAGCGGCGACGACCTGATGGCGGCGGTGGGCGCCGGCCTGCAGAGCGGGCGCGAGGTGCTCCACGCCGTCTATCCCGGCACCAAGGCCGCACCGAAGACGCCGAAGATCGGGCCGATGACGTCCGGCGGCAAGGCGAAGGCGACCAAGAAGGCCAAGGGGCCGGCGATCCCCATCGTGGGGCTGATCCCGGGCATGGCGCTGCATTTCGCCGGCTGTTGCCACCCGCTGCCGGGCGACCGCATCGTCGGAATCGTCACCACCGGCAAGGGCGTCACCATCCACACCATCGACTGCGAGAGCCTGGAGGCCTTCGCCGACGCGCCGGAACGCTGGCTCGATGTCGGCTGGGACAACGGTTCGGGCGATCCCGAAGTCCATGTCGGCCGGCTGCATGTGGTGCTCAACAACGAGCCCGGCAGCCTCGGCAACATCTCCTCGGTGATCGGCAAGAGCGAGGGCAACATCTCGAACCTCAAGATCACGCGCCGGTCGCTCGATTTCTTCGAGATGATGATCGACGTCGAGGTCAAGGATGTGCGCCACCTGACCAACATCATCGCGGCCTTGCGCGCGACTCCGACGGTGTCCTCGGTCGAGCGGGCGCGAGGATAGTCGAACGCCAGTCGCATTCAGAATGCCGCCCATTCCGCCGTCTTCGCTAGGCAAGTCACGCTGTGGGCCGCTCAGGCCCCGCTCCAAATGGAGGGTCTGCGCGACTGAAGAGGAACGAGGATGCAAGCGACCATCGGCGACATTGATGGGTGCGAGGATCTTTATCTCGAATTCGCCATTGAAGGCGGCGATCATCGCCTGAGATTGCTGATTACCGAGGCCGAACTCACCGATAAGGTGACGCCTCTCGTCATCGGGGGAATCGATTTCGCTCCGAGGAGCATCGAGCACACGGCGGATTGCCGTTGTTTCGAGGTTATATGGCCAAGCACCATCGCCTGTTCGATCCGCAACGAGTCTTACTGTGGCCAAAGCCGATCTGAGGAGTTCAATGGGCGGCACTTCGGTCTCTACGCCAAGTCCCATTACCTGGAGTTCGTCTCGGCCGCCACTGTGGCGACGCAGGACTATCCGGGGCCGTTCAAGCATTGGGGAATTTTCACCTTAAACCACGTGATCGACGTGGTTTCCACCGACGAGCCGACGGTCCGGATCGTGCAGCCGAAGGAATATTCGCAGTTGCGCCGGTGGTCGAGCACTCCCAGCTAGACAAGGAGCCGTTCTGGTCGCCGGTCAGGGGGTGCAGTATTCTGGCGCCAAGGACTTGAAGGAGACCCTATGGAGCATCCCTTGCGCCTCGGCGTGAACATCGACCACGTCGCCACCATCCGCAACGCGCGGGGTGGCCTGCATCCCGATCCCGTCCGTGCGGCGCGCCTCGCGGCGCAGGCGGGCGCCGACGGCATCACCGCCCATCTGCGCGAGGATCGGCGCCATATCTCCGACATCGACATCAAGCGGCTTGCGCGCGAGATCGAGCTGCCGCTCAACCTCGAGATGGCCGCGACCCGCGAGATGCTGGCGATCGCGCTGCAGCATCGTCCTCATGCCGCCTGCATTGTTCCGGAGAAGCGGGAGGAGCGGACCACCGAAGGCGGCCTCGACGTGGCTCGCGGTCGTGCCCAGCTCGAGCCCTTCGTCCGTGAGCTGGTGGCGGCGGGCATCCGCGTCTCGATGTTCGTCGAGGCAGACCCGGCTCAGCTCGACGCGGCCAAGGCGATCGGCGCGGCGGTGGTCGAGCTCCATACCGGCGCCTATTGTCATGCCGAAGGCGCGGCGCGCGATCATGAGCTCGCCCGCATCGTGGCGGCCGCGGCGCATGCCGAGCGCGTGGGGCTCGAATGCCATGCCGGTCATGGCCTGACCTATGACACCGTCGGGCCGATCGCCGCGATCGCCACCCTGGCCGAGCTCAATATCGGTCACTTCCTGGTGGGCGAGGCGATTTTCGTCGGCCTGGAGACGGCCATCCGCGGCATGCGCAAGCTCATGGATCAGGCCCGCGCGGAGGCCGGCGGTACGCGGCGGAGCGCGGGCCGGCCATGACCCCTTCCTGCAAGGATCGCTCGCGATGATCCTCGGTATCGGCTCCGACATCATCGACATCCGGCGCATCGAGCGGACACTGGAGCGGTTCGGCGAGCGCTTCATCGAGCGGGTCTATACCGATATCGAGCGGGCCAAGTCCGACCGGCGGGCCAACCGGGCGGCGAGCTATGCCAAGCGGTTCGCGGCCAAGGAGGCCTGCGCCAAGGCGCTCGGCACCGGTTTCAGCCAGGGGGTGTTCTGGCGGGATCTGGGGGTGGTCAACCTGCCGTCGGGCAAGCCCACCATGAAGCTCACGGGCGGCGCGGCGGCGCGGCTGGCGAAGATCACGCCGGAAGGCATGGTCGCCCAGATCGACCTGACCATCACCGACGACGATCCGCAGGCCCAGGCCATCGTGATCATCTCGGCGTTGCCGGCAGGACCCCGATAATCTTGAATTCCCGTTAGAATTGCCGGGTTCCCGCCGGGTTCGACCGGCGCTCTGCGGCCGGAAGTGCGCTTGACATGAGGTGCCGCTAACTGGCTTGATCCGCGCGGCTCCGGCTCGGCGGGGCGCACAATCTGAGTCGGCGTAGAGGGCGATGGCGCGAAAGAATTCGGGTGGCTTCGGCGAGACCATCAGGACGGTCGTCTATGCGGTATTGATCGCCGTGGTGATCCGGACCTTCGCTTACGAGCCGTTCAATATCCCCTCGGGCTCGATGAAGCCGACGCTGTTGATCGGCGACTACCTCTTCGTCTCGAAATTTTCCTACGGCTATAGCCGCTTCTCGCTGCCCTTCAGCCCCAATATCTTCAGCGGGCGCATCCTGGGCGGGGAGCCGCAGCGTGGCGACGTCGCCGTGTTCAAGAAGCCGACCGACAACCAGACCGACTATATCAAGCGGATCGTCGGCCTGCCGGGCGATACCATCCAGGTCGTGGGCGGCATCCTCCAGATCAACGGAACGCCCGTGACCCGCGAGGAAGTCGGCACCTATACCGACGACGACGGCCGCGTCTACACGCGCTATATCGAGACGCTTCCCAATGGCGTGAAGCATCCGATCCTGGAGACGAGCGACCACGAGTTCCTCGACAACACCGCCCCCTATCTGGTTCCGCCCGGGCACTACTTCGCGATGGGCGACAACCGCGACAATTCGCAGGACAGCCGTGTCATGAGCGATGTCGGCTTCGTGCCCGCCGAGAATCTGATCGGCCGCGCCGAGTTCCTGTTCTTCTCGACCGACGGCACCGCCGGCTGGCTGGAGCCTTGGAAATGGTTCGGCGCGATCCGCTACGATCGCCTGTTCCAGGCGGTGCGGTGAGCGGGGGACCCGACATCAGCGGGTCCGATGTCGCCGAGCTCGAAACCAGCCTCGGCCACGTTTTCGATGACAAGTCGCTGCTGCTGGCGGCCCTGACCCATCCGAGCCTGGCCGGCTTGAGGGGCGGGCGCGGCCTCGGCACCTATGAACGGCTCGAATTCCTGGGCGACCGGGTGCTGGGCCTGATCGTGGCTGAAATGCTCTATCGAACCTTTCCGCAGGAAGATGAAGGTGCGCTCGCGCGACGCTTCGCCGAGCTGGTGCGCCGCGAGAGCATCGCGCGGATCTCGGGCGCCATCGGCCTCGGCCGTCATCTGCGCCTGGCCGCGAGCGAGGCGGGCTCGGGCGGGCGGGACAATCCGGCCTTGCTGGCCGATGCTGGCGAGGCCGTGATCGCGGCGCTCTATCTCGATGGCGGTCTCGAGGCGGCGCGCCGCTTCGTCGAGCCGGCCTGGCGTCCGCTCGTCGCCGAGGAGATCATCCCGCCCCAGGACGCCAAGACGGCGCTCCAGGAATGGGCGCAAGGGCAGGGGCTGGCGCTGCCGGTCTATGCGCTGGTCTCGACCGCGGGCCCCGCGCATGAGCCGCGCTTCGCCGTCGAGGTCCGGGTCGAGGGCCATGGCAAGGCGACCGGATCGGGCAAGTCGAAACGGGCGGCGGAACAGGCCGCGGCCGCGGCGATCCTCGCCCGCCTCGATCCCGACGGCTTCAAGCCATGAGCACCAAGAAAAGCGCCAAGAAGAGTGACAAGCCGGCGGCGACGCGATGCGGCTTCGTCGCCGTGATCGGCGCGCCCAATGCCGGCAAATCGACGCTGGTGAACCGGCTGGTCGGCGCCAAGGTCTCGATCGTGTCGCCCAAGGTGCAGACCACCCGCAGCCGCGTGCTGGGCATTGCCATGCGCGACAATGCGCAAATCCTCTTCGTCGACACGCCCGGCATCTTCGCGCCGCGCCGCCGGCTCGACCGCGCCATGGTCGCCGCCGCCTGGCAGGGGGCGGGCGATGCCGATCTCGTCGTGCTGCTGATCGACACCAGCCACAAGCAGCCCGACGAGGAGACGACGCGGATCATCGCCGACCTGAAGCGCGCCGACCGCCAGATCATCCTCGCCCTCAACAAGGTCGATCTGGTCAAGCAGCGCGAGCGGCTCCTGGCGCTCGCCGCCGAAATGGATGCGACCGGCTGCTTCAGCGACATCTTCATGATCTCGGCCGAGACCGGCGACGGCGTGGAGGATCTGATGAAGGTCCTGATCTCGCGCCTGCCTTCCGGTCCCTGGCTCTATCCCGAGGACCAGACCACCGACGTGCCCCTGCGCCTGCTCGCGGCCGAGGTGACGCGCGAGCATCTCTTCCGGCAGCTGCATCAGGAGCTGCCCTATGCCCTCACCGTCGAGACCGAGAGCTGGGAGGATTTCCAGGACGGCAGCGTCAAGATCCAGCAGATGATCCTGGTCGAGCGCGACGGCCAGAAGGCGATCGTGATCGGCAAGGGCGGCGCCCGCGCCAAGGCCGTGCGCGAAGCCGCGCAGGCCGAGCTCGAGGCGATGCTGGAGCGCAAGGTCCACCTCTTCCTCGCGGTCAAGGTCCGCCAGGGCTGGAGCGAGGAACGCGAACGCTTTAGAGACCTCGGCCTCGACTGGGACGCGTGACGCGCGTTTATGAAGCGAGAGATTTAAAAAAAGATTCCACGCCCCCTCCCCTTGCGGGAGGGGGGTAGGGGGAGGGGCCTTCTCGATCTGTGCAAGTGAGGCGCCCACAATTCAAGTTCGTCGGAACAGTTCGACTTCTTAACGGCGAAGATGGGTACTAGCATTCGCGCAGCGGCGCCTGTGCTTGAGGCAAGCCCCTCCCCCTACCCCCTCCCGCAAGGGGAGGGGGCGTGGTTTCTCTTCCAACGCGCCGCCCCGAATGCACAGACGTTTGTGTTCCGGACACCCCCGATGGAATGGCAAGAGGAAGGCATTCTGCTGGCGACGCGGGCTCTGGGGGAGGGCAGCGCGGTCGTATCGCTGCTGACGCGCGGGCAGGGGCGTCATGCGGGGCTGGTGAAGGGCGCGATGAGCCGGTCGGCCGGCGGGCGCTATCAGCCCGGCAATCGCGTGCAGGCGGTCTGGCGTGCGCGCCTCGCGGAGCATCTGGGCCATCTCACCTGCGAGCTGCTGGACTGCCCGGCGGCGCGGCTGCTCGACGATCCCGATCGCCTGGCGGGTCTCTCTTCCGCGCTCTCGGTCACCGAGGCCGCCCTGCCGGAGCGCGAGCCGCATCCGAGCGTGTTCGACGGGCTCGTCGCCTTCATCGAGGAGCTGGAGGGCGGCAGCCCCGGCTGGACCTCCTCCTATGTGCGCTGGGAGCTGACCCTGCTGGGAGATCTGGGATACGGCCTCGATCTCACCTCCTGCGCCGTCACCGGCGTGACCGAGGGCCTGACCTTCGTGTCGCCCAAGAGCGGTCGCGCGGTCGCGACCGAGGCGGCCCAGCCCTGGCGCGACCGCCTGCTGCCGCTGCCGCCTTTTGTGGCTGACCCCGCCCGGACGGCGCAGAGCGAGGAGCTGATGCAGGGGCTCGCTCTCACCGGCTATTTCCTGGAGCGCCACGCGCTGGTAGCCGTGGGCGGCCGGGGTGGCTTGCCGCCGGCGCGCGAGCGGTTTGTCGAACGACTCTCGAGGCGGCGGAGCTGACGCGGCGGACCTATTCCGATCGGCGGCGATCGAGCAGGGCGCGCATCGCCGCGATCAGGGCCCGCTGCCCCTCTGGACCGACGGCCCGGCTGTCGACATGCGAGAAGCCCGGCACCAGGAACAGCTCGACCTTGCCGATGGCGTTCGCCAGTTCCTCGCTTTCGGTGAAGGGAATGACGCTGTCCTCCTCGCCATGGATCAGAATGACGCGCCCCGCCAGGGGCGTGAGGTTCCTTTTGCGCAACGAGAGCGCGTCGAGATCGGCGCGCATGGCGGTGGGCAGGCCTGCGATCAGGGACGGCACCCGGTCCGGATCGCGATTGGCGAGGAGCGCATAGATCGAGCCTCCCTCTGCCCCCAGCCTGGCGGCAAGATCTTCGATCGGTGCGTCCGGGTCGCGAAGGCGGCGCTCCGCCATTTCGTGCAGGCGTTGGCGGTCCGCTGCGCTTTCGATGCGATCGAGATTGCTGAGCACGAACACCCACATGCCGCCAGGCTCGACCTGGTGCTGGCGCCAGCGACCTGTTCCGGGCAGGCGATAACTGCCCGTGGTCAGATAGGTGAGCATCTCCGTCGTGTCGTAATAGCCGCCGAGCCCGAGGACGAAGCTCACATGCGGCTCGACCTCTGGCTCGAGCGCCGCAATCATGGCGGGTCCCACGGCATAGGAGACAGCGGCGATGCCGACGCCATTGAATCCGTCGGGCGCCGTCATCTCCGCGAGATGGGTCGCGGCATCGCCGATCTGGCGCGCATCATCGAGGCTGATCTGGAGCTTGCGCGCCGCGTCGAGGTCGGGCACCAGCACGAGAAAACGGGCCCGCGCCAGGCTCTCCGCGAGCGCCACCAGCCTCGCGTCGTCCTTGCCGTCGGGGCTCAGGCCCGGAACCAGCACCAGCGGCGCGCCGACCGGCGCCGCCGGTCGATAGAGATCGGCGACAGTCAGACGGGATTCCACGAGAAACCTGACCGTGCTGCGTTCCGGCGCCGGCGTCATCTGCTTGAGTGCGCTGGGGCCGGGCCCGGCGGCGATGTCCTCGAGCACGCGGACGGCCTCCTGGTCCTGCGCCGAGAGGCAGGCGGCGAGGGTCAGGGCCAGCAAGAGCGGAAGCGGTCGGGCGATGCGGACGGTGAATGAATTCATGGTCGCGCGGGCCTTCGCGGGCGAGGTCAGGGACGGGGGCGCCGGAAGCCCGCATTGTCGCAAGCTCGGGGGCTCGTGCCAAACCTGCCTTGTGCGTCACCCATGGGCTTGATTCGCCGGCCCGCTTCCTCTACCCGATAGGTGAAATCGGGGACAGTCATCCATGAACGGTATCGCCAAACCCCGCCATGTCGGCGTCATCGGCGCCGGCATTGTCGGAATCTGCACCGCGCTCTATCTGCAGCGCGACGGGCATCGCGTCACCGTGATCGACCGGGGGCCGCCGGGCGAGGGGACCTCCAAGGGCAACGCCGCCATCATCGCCGGCGCCTCCTGCGAGCCGGTCGCCATGCCGGGTATCCTCTGGCGCGTGCCGGGCATGCTGCTGGACCCGCTGGGGCCGCTGGCGATCCGCTGGAGCTATCTGCCGAAGCTGGCGCCCTGGCTGCTGAAGTTCGTGGCCGCGAGCGCGCCGGCCCGGGTCGAGAACGCCTCGGTCGCGCTCTGGGCGCTGTCGCAGCAATCGGTGCCCGCCTTCAAGACGCTGATGCGCGAGGCGGGCTTGCTCGACATGCTGCGCGAGGAGGGCTGGCTCAGCATCTATCGCAGCGACAAGAGCTTCGCCAGCGCCCAGCATGAACTGGAATTGTCGCGTCGCCGCGGCGTGAAGATGGAGATCCTCGGCCAGCATGAGCTGCGCCAGATGGAGCCGACGCTGGCGCCCGACTTCAAGCATGGCGTGCTCTATCCCGAGCATGCGCAGACGGTGAACAATTTCCGACTGGTGCAGGAGCTGGCGCAGCATTTCGTCCGGAACGGCGGCCGGATCCTGCAGGAGGAAGTGCGCGGCTTCGAGATGGGGCCGCAAGGCCCGACCCACATCGCGACCGCCGCCGGCAAGCACGCGATCGACGCGGTGGTGCTGGCGGCCGGTGCCTGGTCGAAGCGCCTGACCCAGATGCTGGGCCACAGGGTGCCGCTCGACACCGAGCGCGGCTATCACGTCATGCTGCCGAACCCGGCGGTCACGCCGCGCCGGCCGATCCATATCGCCGATTACGGCTTCGTCGCGACGCCGCTCGAGCATGGCTTGCGCTTCGCCGGCACGGTCGAGCTGGGCGGGCTCGATCTGCCGCCCAATTACGACCGCGCCCGGGTGCTGCTCGAGCGCGGGCGCACCGTGTTTCCGGGGCTCCAGGAGCAGGGCAAGACCGAATGGATGGGCTTCCGGCCCTCGGTGCCCGACTCCGTGCCGGTCATCAGCGGCGGCGACCATGCCAACTGCTTCTTCGCCTATGGCCATGGCCATCTCGGCCTGACCTATGGCGCGATCACCGGGCGGCTGATCGCGGATCTGGTCGCGGGCCGCGCCTCGGGGCTCGACATGACCCCCTACCGCGTCGACCGGCGCTGGTGAGACGCAAAACAAAACCTCGCCTCACGCCCGCTTTGATCCCCTCCCCCCTTGAGGGCAGGGCTGTCCGGGGAATGAGTCGATAGGTCGCGGGCGCATGCCCGGTTTTCCGGAGGTTTTCCGGGTACTTTCTGGTTGTCGAGACTCAGAAAGGGAACCGGGCATGCAGTACATGGGTAGCATCTTCGTGAGCCTGCTGAAACCCATCGATCGGCGTCAATTCCGCACGCTGGTGGAGCGCCACGACGGCGATGCCTACGACAAATCCTTCAAGAGCTGGGATCATCTGGTGGCGCTGATCTACGCCCAGCTCAGCCACGCCAAGAGCCTGCGGGGGGTGGAGGCGGGTTTCAACGCCAACTCCCAGCATCACTACCATCTGGGGGTCGGGAAGCTGGTTCGTTCGACCTTGTCGGATGCCAATGCGCGCCGTCCAGTGAGTGTGTTTGCGGGGCTGTTTGGCACGCTTTCCCAGGAGGTGGATCGGCTGGCTCGCCAGGAAGGGAACGAGATGCTGCGTTTGATCGACGCCTCGCCGATTCCGCTGGGCAAGGTCTGCGCCTGGGCGGACTGGAACGGCCGGATCCGCGGCATGAAGATGCATGTCGTCTACGATCCCAAGGCCGATCGCCCCTGCTCGGTCGAGGTCACGCCGGCCACCATCAACGACATCGAGGTGGGCCGGCGCGTGCCGATCGAGGCCGGAGCCACCTATGTCTTCGACAAAGGCTATTGTCGCTACAGTTGGTGGTGCCAGATCGACGCCGCCGAGGCGGTCTTCGTCACGCGCGCGAAGTCCAACATGCGCTTGCGCGCCACCAAGCGGCGCAAGCTCCGGAAGATTGTCGGCGACGGCTTCAGGATCATCGACGACGCCGAGGTCCGCCTCGTCAGTAAGGGCGATTCCAAGCTGGCGATCCGGCTGCGTCGGATCCGGGTCCGGCGCGAGAAAGGCGGCGTCATCACCCTCATCACCAACGATATGACCCGCTCGGCCGTGGAAATCGCCACCCTCTACAAGACCCGGTGGCAGATCGAGCTGCTGTTCCGCTGGATCAAGCAGCATCTCGATATTCGCAAGTTCCTTGGCAACAACGAAAATGCCATCCGGCTGCAGGTCCTCGCCGCCATGATCGCCTATCTGCTCCTGCGCATCGGCGCGCGCCTCCACAGCGTGAAAATCCCCCTGCTGCGACTGGCCGAACTCGTCGGCCAGTCGCTCTTTACCAGGAAAACCTTCCACCGTATCGATCGCCCGCCGCCCGTCAATCCAAGCAAGCCATCTCCCAAAGTCCCAGCCAATCAGATGGCGTTCTGTTATGCATGAGTTTCCCCGGACAGCCCTGCCCTTGAGGGGGAGGTCAGGGTGGGGGGATCGAAGAACGCGACGTTGGAAGAGCCTTCCATCGTGCAAATACGCGCTCACAGCGAGTCTGTGGCTTACCCCCCACCCCAGCCTCCCCCTCAAGGGGGAGGTGAAGAAAGCGAAGCGGCGATTGCTTTGTTCACGAAGCGAGGGGGCGGCTGCACCACCGCGACACCCAATCCATTGACCGGACACCCCCTCCGTCTACTATAACTCGCGATTCCCCAGCCAGAGTCTGAGATGGCCAAGACCAAAGCCGCCCCTCCGCCGCCCAGCGGCGACATCAATATCGTTTCGCTCGCCGATGCGCTGAGCACGCGCTACCTCTCCTATGCGCTCTCGACCATCATGGCGCGCTCGCTGCCCGACGTGCGCGACGGCCTCAAGCCGGTGCATCGCCGGCTGCTCTATGCGATGCGCCAGCTCCATCTCGATCCCGGTTCCGGCTTCAAGAAATCGGCCCGCGTGGTCGGCGACGTCATGGGCAAGTTCCATCCCCATGGCGATTCCTCGATCTACGACGCCATGGTGCGCCTCGCGCAGGATTTCGCGCAGCGTTATCCGATGGTCGACGGCCAGGGCAATTTCGGCAATATCGACGGCGATAACCCGGCCGCCATGCGCTACACCGAGGCGCGGCTGACCGAGGTCGCGGCGCTGATGCTCGAGGGCATCAACGAGGACGCGGTCGATTTCCGCCCGACCTATGACGGCGAGGGCTCCGAGCCGCTGGTGCTGCCGGGCACCTTCCCGAACCTGCTCGCCAACGGCGCGCAGGGCATCGCCGTCGGCATGGCGACCTCGATCCCGCCGCACAATATCGGCGAGATCTGCGACGCCGCGCTGCATCTGATCAAGGCGCCGAACGCGTCGATCGCGACGCTGGTCAAGCATATCAAGGGCCCCGACTTCCCGACCGGCGGCATCCTGGTCGAGGATCCGGAAGCGATCCTCGAGGCCTACAAGACCGGCCGCGGCTCCTTCCGCGTCCGGGCCAAATGGATCAAGGAAGAGCTCAAGGGCGGCACCTGGCAAGCCGTCATCACCGAGATTCCCTATCAGGTGCCGAAATCGCGCCTGATCGAGAAGATCGCCGACCTGCTGCAGCAGAAGAAGCTGCCGCTCCTCGACGACGTGCATGACGAATCCACGACCGACGTGCGCATCGTGCTCGAGCCCAAGAGCCGCAATGTCGATCCGGACCATCTGATGGAGCAGCTATTCCGCCAGACCGACCTTGAGATCCGCTTCCCCCTCAACATGAACGTGCTGGGCGCCGACCAGACGCCGCGCGTCATGTCGCTGGCGGAGGTGCTGCGCGCCTATCTCGATCACCGGCGCGAGGTGCTGCTGCGCCGCAGCCGCTTCCGCCTGGCCGACATCGAGCGCCGCCTGGAGGTGCTGGGCGGCCTGCTGATCGCCTATCTCAATATCGACGAGGTCATCCGCATCATCCGCCGGGAGGACGATCCCAAGGCGAAGATGATCAAGAAATGGGAGCTGACCGAGGTCCAGGCCGACGCCATCCTCAACATGAAATTGAAGGCGTTGCGCAAGCTGGAAGAGATCGAGATCCGCAAGGAGAACGACGATCTGACGGCCGAGCGCAAGACGCTCAAGGGCCTGCTCAAGGACGAGGACCGGCAGTGGGAGCGCGTCGGCGCCGAGATCGCCGAGATGAAGAAGCGCTTCGGCCCGAAGACGCCCTTGGGCAAGCGCCGCACCGACCTCGGCACCGTGCCGGCCGATGTCGAGATCCCGATGGAGGCGATGGTCGAGCGCGAGGCGGTGACCGTGGTCAGCTCGGCCAAGGGCTGGGTGCGCGCGCTCAAGGGCCATGTTGCGGCCGACGACGAGATCAAGTTCAAGGAAGGCGACCGGCCGCGCTTCCATCTCCAGGCCGAGACCACCGACAAGCTGATCGTGTTCGGCACCAACGGGCGCTTCTACACCATCGGCATCGACAAGCTGCCGGGCGGCCGCGGCTATGGCGAGCCGCTCAAGCTGATGATCGATCTGGGCGAGCAGGACCCGGTCGGCATGTTCGTCTACAAGCCGGGCCGCAAGCTGATCGTCGCCTCGACCGCGGGCCGCGGCTTCGTCGTGCCCGAGGACGAGGTGATCGCGCAGACCCGCGCCGGCAAGCAGGTGCTGAACCTGACCGAGGGCGAGGAGGCGACGGCCTACGCCTTCGTTGAAGAGGGCCACGACCATGTCGCCGTGGTCGGGACCAACCGCAAGCTGCTGTTGTTCCCCTTGAGCGAGCTGCCCGAGATGACGCGCGGCCGCGGCGTGATCCTGCAGAAATACAAGGATGGCGGGCTCTCCGACGTGAAGAGCTTCCGGCTCAAGGAAGGCCTGAGCTGGCGCTCCGGCGACCGCTCGCGCACCGAGACCGGCCTCAAGGATTGGCTCGGCCAGCGCGCCCAGGCGGGCCGTCTGCCGCCGCAGGGCTTTCCGCGCTCGAACAAGTTCTAGGGCGTGCGACAAGCGCAAGCGAGGCGCGGGGCCGCATGGACGACATCACCATCCGCCGGGCTCTCCGCGACGACGTGCCCGCGATCGTGCGGCTGCTGGCCGACGATCCGCTCGGGCGTGACCGCGAGGATCCGGACGAACCCTTGGCCGAGCGCTATTGGGAGGCCTTCGACAAGCTGCGCCGCGATCCGAATACCGCGCTCGTGGTCGTCCAGGACAACAGCAAGGCCGTCATCGGCTGCATGCAGCTCAATTTCATGATCGGCCTCAGCCATCAGGGCGCGGCACGGATGCTGATCGAGGATGTCCGGGTCGACAAACGCTACCGCAACCGCAAGATCGGTCACCGGTTGCTCGACTGGGCGGTCGACCAGGCGCGGCAGAAGAACTGCGAGGTGGTCGAGCTCTTTGTCCACCACTCGCGTGCCGATGCGCGGCGCTTCTATGAATCCCTCGGGTTCGAGGCGCAGCATCACGGGATGCGGCTTCTGCTGGAAGGCGATGAACTCTCTTAAAACTGTCTCGCCAGCGCCGCCGCTGTCTTCTTGCACAGCGCCCCGGCGTTGTGGATGATCTGACGCGACTGCCTCACCGGAAATCATTCATGCGAAGGGGTATGGGAGGCCGGGATGGCACCAAGAAGACGGCAGATGATACGGGGCGGGGCGGTCATCTGCTCTCTGCTGCTTCTCGCGCTGCAGGTTTCTCCGGTGCGGGCGAGCGACCTCGCGGCATCAGGCCGCGAGTTCGTACAGAAATTCTACGAAATCTATGTTCCGAAGGCTCTCGCGGGACAGCCGAGCCCGCCTTGGCGGCTCGCCGTCGACAAGATGAGTGCCGATTTTGATGGCGAGCTCATCAAGGCGCTGAAGGACGATTTGGCTGCGCAAGCGAAAGCGCAAGAGCAAACACAGCCCGAGGGAGGCGATATCGTCGGGTTGGATTTCGATCCTTTCCTGGATTCCCAGGATCCCGCGAATCGCTATGAAGTCGGATCTGTCAGGCAGGAGGGCGCGGACTACCTGGTCGATGTCTATGCGGTGACGTCCGGCAAACGGTCGGAACAACCCAGCGTCGTTCCGGAACTTGCGTACCAGGATGGCCACTGGCATTTCGTGAATTTCCGCTATCCCGAGGGCGGCGATCTGCTGACGCTGCTGAAGCAGATGAAGGCGGATCGGGAGAGCCAGCAGAACTAGATGCAGTCAGCGCGCCCTAGGGCCTAGAGCTGCCCCGCGAGGGCCGCCGCCGTGTCCTTGCCCGGTACCACCGGCACGATCTCGAACTCCACGACGGCCGACCACTCCGCGACCCAGCGCTGCAAGAGCGTGACGTCGTCGCATTCCATGAGCTGGAAGCAGCGCCCGACATCGGCCGTCACCCAGCTCCCCACGAAGGTCAGGCCCTCCGGCATCATCCGGCCCTTGTCGCGGAAATGGCGATAGACCGCCTTCACGTTCTGGTCGCGGAACTTCTCGATCACCATGAAGAGCATCCGGCCTCTCCTTCGTTATGGCGGCGATGACGGGTTCCAGTCGACGGGGCCGCTGCCCGCCGCGGCGGCGGCGACGGCGGCCGCGAAGAAATTCTCGACCTCGCGGACCGCCGCCTTCGTCTCATAGAGCGCGCCCGAGGCTTCGCGGATCCGGCTGCCGATCGCGCGCCGGTAATCGCCATCCTGCGCCACCCGCAACGCCTTCTCCACATAGTCGCTTGTGTCCTTGGCGACCAGATCGTCAATGCCCATCCGGCGGTAGAAACCGCTGGTGATGCGGCTGCGCATGAAGGGCCCCGGCCAGGTCACGATCGGCGCGCCGGTATGGAACAGGTCGAGGCTGGTGCGGCCGCCGCCGAAATAGATCGGATCGAGCAGGCAATCCACGACCGTGGCCAGCGCGGTGAAATCCGGCAGGCTGTAGCGCGGCAGGAAGATCATGCGCTTGATCAGGTCTTCGTCGCCGCCGGCGATGCGCCGCCGCAGCGGCTCGTCCCAGGCGGCATTATGGCCCGTGGCGAGCAGCAGGCGGGCGGTCGGGTCACGCCGCAGGATCGCGCGCAGCAGCGGATCGTAGGCGGGGTGGAGCTTGAACAGGCTCATGGCGCAGAGATAGAGCCGGTCGTCCTCGGGCAGGCCCAGATCCTTCCGGCTGCGCGGCGGCGCGTTGCGGGTCATCGGCCGGTAGTGGATCGGGGGCGCCGCGAGCTGGGCCAGCTTCTCGCTGTACTGCGCCTGCGCGCCGGGCGGTTCCCAGACGGCGGAGGACATCCAGTAATCGGCGTTGGGGATCCCGGTCGTGTCGGGATGGCCCCACCCGACGCATTGCACCGGCGCGAGGCGCGAAAACAAAAGGAAGTAGGTGAGGGCCGACATGCCGATGTCGGGATAATAGAGGATGTCGCAGGCCTGGGCCGCGATCGCGGCGCGCGCGCCGGCGAGGTCCGCGGGCAGGGGCAGGTCCTTGTCGGCCAGCACCCCGAAGGCGGTGTGGAAGGCGCTGTCGGGCGCGGGCGGCCGGAGCAGCACCACTTCGAACCGCTCGCGGTCGAGCTGCTCCAGCAGCCCCAGCGAGACGATGCCGACCGTGTGGTTGTTGAGATGGTTCGAGACCACGCCGAGCCGGAGGCGCGAGCGCGGCTTCCAGCCGTCGATATGCGTCGCCCGGCTGTCGAGCGCGGGACAGGCCGAGAGATAGAGCGCGGCCATACGGCGCTGCAGCTCGAGATCGTCGAGGCCGTGATAGGCCAGGTAGAAGCCGACGCAGGTCGCGACCTCGCGCTCGGGGTCGGCGAGGCGCGGATGGCGCTCGGCGAGAGCGCTCAGTCGTTCGCTGTAGCGGGCGCGATACCGGGCGATCGCGGCGCCGCTCTCCATGATCGACGGCATCAGGGTCGCGCGCCGGATCTCGGTACCCCAGTCGGGTTCCAGGCTCAGCGCACGGGCATAGGTCGCGTCCGCGGCCTCGTCCTGATCCTCGATCGCCAGGATCTCGGCGAGCTGCCGGTAGGCTTTGGCGTCCTTCGGATGGCGCGCGATGATCCGGCGCCAGGCTTCGGCCGCGGCGGCGAAGTCCTGCTGGTTGAAATGCAATCTTGCCAGCATCCGCTCGCCGGCGTCGTTGGCGGGATCGATCCGGAGCAATCGCTCCAGCGCCTCGATGGCGCGGCGGGTGTCGCGCCGGATTTCGCGGGAGAGCGCCAGCTCGTAGCAGGCTTCGGCGGGGCCGTCATGGCGGGCGAGGTAGGCCTCGAGCCGGGCAATGGCGGTGGCCGTATCCCCGCTCTGGCGCAAGGCGCGCGCCAGGTTCAGCAGGGTGCCGGCATGGTCCGGGTCGGCAAGATGCGCCTTTTCGAGATAGGGGACCGCCTCCTCGAAGCGCTCGGCCTGGGCCAGGATGGCACCCAGATTGCGCTGGACCTCGAGCTGATCCGGCTTGAGCCGGTCGGCCTCCCGCAGGGCGACCAGCGCCTGGATCGGCTGGCGCAGCGCCGCCAGCCCGACGCCCATGAGATGCCAGGCCTCGATGTTCTGCGGCTGGGCCGTCGCCAGGGCCCGGCAGATGGCCACGGTCTCCTCGGGCCGGCCGGCATTCAGCCGGTCGAGCGCCCGGGCCAGGTCGTTGCCGGTCGGTTCGTCCCCCATGGGCGGGCAGGATAGGCCGGTCGTCCTAGGGACGGGTTAATCCGACCGGCCTCGCTCCCGATTCTTCCCCGCTTCAGCCGTTCCAGAGCTTCTCGCGCTTGAGCTCGTCCATGGCGAGCACCGCCGACTGGCGGATGATCTCCACCAGATCGTCGACCTGGGCCTTGGTCATGGTCAGCGGCGGCGACATCACGTTCAGATGCCCGATCGGCCGGATGATGGCGCCGCGCTCCTGGGCCAGCCGGGAGATGCGGTTGCCGATCGCGGCCTCGGGCGGCAGCAGCGCCTTGGTCTTCTGGTCCGCGACGAATTCGACGCAGAGCATGAAATGGCTGCCCCGGACGTCGCCGACGATCGGCAGGTCGTAGAGGCTCTCGAGCCGCTTCTGGAAATAGGGTCCGACCTCGCGAACATGGCCGCAGATATCCTCGCGCTCCATGATCTCGATGTTCTTCAGCCCCGCCGCGCAGGCGATCGGGTGGCCGGAATAGGTGAAGCCGTTGGTGAGCATCGCGCCCTTTGCCTGGGGCACGCTGATCACGTCATACATCTCGTCCGACAGCAGGATGGCGCCCAGCGGCTGGTAGCCGGAGGTGATGCCCTTGGCCGAGGTGATGATGTCCGGCTGCAGGTCGAAATGATCCTTCGAGGCGAAGAAATGGCCGAGGCGGCCGAAGGCCGTCACCACCTCGTCGGAGATGTACATGACCTCGTGCTTCTCGCAGACCGCCTTGGCGCGCTTGTGATAGCCGGGCGGCGGCACGATCACGCCGCCGGCCCCCATGATCGGCTCGGCGAAGAACATCGCCACGTTCTCCGGCCCCAGCTCGAGGATCTTGTTCTCCAGCTCGGCGATGACCTGGTCGCCATATTCCGCGACCGTCATGCCGTCCGGCCGGCGATAGGGATTGGGGCAGGAAATGTGATGGACCATGTCGTCGATGGTATCGAAGCCGATCTTGTCGAACCCCACGCCGGTGATGGTCGCGGTCAGCAGGGTCGAGCCGTGATAGCCGTCGACGCGCGCGATGATCTTCTTCTTCGACTTCTTGCCGAGGCGGTTGAAGTAGAAGGCGACGAGGCGCGCCGCGCTGTCGTTCGATTCCGAGCCGCCGGTCGTGTAGAAGACGTGATTGAGCGGCCCCGGCGCCAGCTGCGCCAGCTTCGCCGCCAGCTCGGCCGCGGGCGGCGTCGTCAGATGGGTGAAGGTCGAGTAGTAGCAGATGCGCCGCGCCTGCTCGGCCAACGCCTGCGCCATCTCCTCGCGGCCATAGCCGATATTGACGCACCAGAGCCCGCCGATGCCGTCGATATAGCGCTTGCCGTCGGCATCGAACACATAGATGCCGTCGCCCTCGGCGATGACGTCCGAGCCGGTCTCCTTGAAGGTGGAAAAGTCGGTCCAGGGATGGATGTAGTGATCCTTATCCATCTGCCAGAGCGCCTTGCTGTCATATTTCATGTTCTTCATGGGTATCTCCCAAAAAATCACGCCCCCTCCCCTTGCGGGAGGGGGTAGGGGGAGGGGTGCGGCCGCGCCCCTCCCGCTCGCTACGCTCGCCGCCCCTCCCGCGAGGGGAGGGGCCGTGGATAGGCTCGAATCACAGCCAGCCTTTCTTCTTGACGTCGGCGAGCGTCTGGTCGAGCGACTTGCGGGCGAGTTCCATGAACTCGTCGATATCCGCGGTCGTCCAGATCAGCGGCGGCGAGAGCAGCATGGTATCGCGCGTCGCGCGCATCACCAGACCGTTGGCGAAGCAATGGTCGCGGCAGATCGTGCCGACCTCGCCGATGGGGTTGAAGAATTTCCGCTTCGCCTTGTCCTTCACCAACTCGATCGCGCCGATGAAGCCCAGCGAGCGCACCTCGCCGACGAGCGGATGGTCCTTCAACTCGTTGAGGCGCTTGGCGAGATAGGGGCCGGTCTCGTTATGGACGCGGGTCACCAGGCCCTCGTCGCGCATCAAGCGGATGTTCTCCATGGCGACCGCGCAGGAGACCGGGTGGCCGGAATAGGTGTAGCCGTGATTGAACTCGCCGCCCTTGTCGCCGGCGATGACATCGGCCACGCGCTTGCCGACCATGACCGCCGAGAGCGGCAGATAGCCCGAGGTCAGGCCCTTGGCCAAGGTCATGAAGTCCGGCTCGATCTTGAAATACTCGGAGGCGAACCAGTAGCCGGTGCGCCCGAAGCCGCAGATCACCTCGTCCGCGATCACCAGCAGGTCGTACTGCTTGCAGATGCGCTGGATCTCCGGCCAGTAGGTGTCGGGCGGAATGATAACGCCGCCGGCACCCTGGATCGGCTCGCCGACGAAGGCGGCGCAATTCTCCGGCCCCAGCTCCAGGATCTTGTCCTCGAGCGCCTTGGCCGCCTTGCGGCCGAACTCGGCCGGCGTCAGGTCGCCGCCCTCGCCATACCAGTAAGGCTGCTGGATATGGGTGAAACCCGGCAGCGGCAGGTCGGCGATCGCGTGCATATAGCTCATGCCGCCCATCGAGGCCGCCACCATGGTCGAGCCGTGATAGCCGTTATGCCGGCCGATGATGGTCTTCTTGGTCTTCTTGCCCATCAGGTTCCAGTAATGGCGCGCCATGCGGGCGATGGTGTCGTTCGCGTCCGAGCCCGAGAGGCCATAGAACACGCGATTGAGGCCCTTCGGCGTCATGTCCGAGAGGATCTTGGAGAGCTCGGCCGCGGGCGGGGTCGTGGTCTTGAAGAAGGTGTTGTAATAGGGCAGCTCGATCATCTGGTCGTAGGCGACCTTGGCCAGCTCCTTGCGGCCATAACCGAGATTGACGCACCACAGGCCGGCGAACGCATCGAGCAGGCGGCGGCCGTCCGAATCGTAGAGATGCGTGCCTTCCGCGCGGGCGATGACGCGCACGCCCTGGCTGGGGAGCGCATGCTGGTCGGTGAAGGGATGGAGATGATGGGCCAGATCCTGCGCCTGCCATTCGGCGGTGGAGTTGCGGCGTGCGGTCTGCGACATGGGGCGAATCCTTCCGAGTAGAATCTTTCTGCTGGCATAGGGGAGGGGGCCGCCGCCTGCGACAAGGCAAGGGCAGGGCGCGGCCGGAAGCCGGAAGACCGGTCTAATGCTTTATGGATTGAAGCCGATGCGGGCGCAGAGGATGAGCAGCTCCGTCTGCCGCGAGCGCACGGTGTCTTCACCGCGACGGCTCGGCCTGACGGAGCGGGCGCCCGACCGGCCCTCGGGGCCGACCGGCCCCACCGAGGGGCGGATCGTTTCCTGCATCATCGGATACGAAACCTAGCACGGCGCCGGGCGCGGCGGGAAGCCGGCCGAGAGCGTCGGGCCATGCGCGCCTTGCGGGGCTCGCCATGCTATAAGCGCAGCGTTTGGGGATAGGACGAGTTCGCAAAGGTCATCGAATTCATGGAAACCCTGAGGATCCTCCTCCAGGGGCTGGGGATCTTGTCCATGGTCGCGGCCCTGGCTTGTGCCGGCCTGACCTTCGTCTTTTCCGGCCTGCGCAGTCTGGGTTCCGGCGCCGGCCGGAGCCCGCGGCCGGCCGCGATCGCGATCATCGGCGGGCTCGGAGGTCTCGGGATTCTGCTGTTCTGGGCGGGACGTTCGCTGTGAACCCCGCCATCAAGCGCGGAGCCAGGCGATGAAATCGGCGTTCGGTCTTCTGCTGATGATCGTCGGCGCGCTGTCGGGCGCGGCGGCCCTGGTCTGCATCGCCATCGTCGCCGTCTTCTCCGATGTCCGGACCCTGGGTGCGGGCGGTAGCGGCGGGGCGACCAGCGATGCGGTCGCGATCATCGCCGGGTTCGCGACGGCGGGCCTGCTGTTGTGGTTCGGGGGCCGGGCCATGCGCCGCTCGGCGGCCGACGAATCGCGATCAAACCCCTAAAAGTTGTGGTAGTCTCATCCGGTGCACTCCGTTTCGCGAGTGACCGGGCACGGACATGAAACTCATTTCCGACACCTATCTCGAGCAGAACCGAAAGCTGCATGAGCAAGGGTCCTTCGGCATCAGCGGTCATCAGTGGGGCCCGAGGATCGCGTCGCTGGCGGAGATGTTCCGCTGCCGCACGATTCTCGACTATGGCTGCGGTCGCCAGACGCTCCGCGATGCGCTCAAGGGCCGGGACCTCGAAGTTCGGGGATTCGATCCGGCCATCCCCGGCCTGGATATGCCGCCGGAGAAGGTTGACCTGGTCGCCTGCACCGACGTCCTCGAGCATATCGAGCCAGAGTATCTCGATTCCGTGATTGCGGAGATTGCGCGCTGCGCCACCAAGGCGGTCTTCCTGGTGGTCCATACCGGTCCCGCGGTCAAGACGCTGCCCGATGGGCGCAATGCTCACCTGATCCAGCAGCCTTATGCCTGGTGGCTGCCGAAGTTCGACAAGCGCTGGGACCGTTTCTCCGAACGCGTGGGCGATAACGCCTTCTGGTACGCCGGGAAGGCTCGTCCCGCTTGAGGGACCATCAATGCAAAAGGGCCGCGTCGATTGAGGATGCGGCCCTTTATGTTTGCAAGCCCGATGCGGATCAGACGTTCAGCAGCAGATGCTCGCGTTCCCAGGAGCTGATGACGCGCGAATAGGCCTCGAGCTCGGAGCGCTTCACGAAATCGACCGCCTGGCAGAAGCGTTCGCCCAGGATCGGCTTGATCTGGCGGCAGGCATTGAAGCGGCTCAGCGCGTCATAGAGCGTGCGCGGCAGGGTGTGGGCGAGGCGATAGGCGCTGCCCTCGACCTGCTTGCTGGGCTTGAGCCGCTCTATCATGCCGAGATAGCCGCAGGCGAGCGACGCCGCGATGGCGATATAGGGATTGGCGTCGGCGCCGGCGAGCCGGTTCTCGATGCGCCGGCCGGCGCCGCTCGAGATCGGCACGCGCAGGCCCACCGAGCGGTTGTCCACGCCCCAATGAACATTGATGGGAGCGTCGAGATAGGGCTGCAGGCGCCGGTAGGAGTTCACGTTGGGGGCCAGCAACGGCATCACCAGCGGCAGATAGCGCTGGAGCCCCGCGACATGCGAGCGGAACAGCGCCGAATCGCTACCGTCGCGATGCGCGAAGAGGTTCCGGCCCGTGCGCTTGTCCACCACCGACTGGTGGATATGCATCGAGCTGCCGGGCTCGTTGGCGAGCGGCTTCGCCATGAAGGTGGCATAGACGTTGTGGCGCATCGCGGCGTGACGGACCGTGCGCTTGAACAGGAAGGCCTGGTCGGCGAGCCAGAGCGGGTCGCCATGGTTGAAGTTGATCTCCATCTGCGCCGCGCCGGCCTCATGCGTCAGCGTGTCGATGTCGAGACCCATGGTCTCGCAGAAATCGTAGACGTCCTCGAAGATCGGATCGAACTCGTTGGTCGCGTCGATGCCGTAGGACTGCCGGCCCGTCTCGGGACGGCCGGAGGCGCCGACCGGCGGCTGCAGCGGCAGATCGGGATCGGTGTTGACCTGCACCAGGAAGAATTCGAGCTCGGGCGCGACCACGGGGCGCCAGTTGCGCTCGCTATAGAGCTCGAGCACGCGCTTGAGCACATAGCGCGCGGCGATGTCGACCGGCTTGTCCTCGGCGTAATAGGCGTCGTTGATGACCTGCGCGGTCGGCTCCTTGTACCAGGGGACCAGCGAGATCGTGTCCGGATCGGGACGCAGATAGACGTCGGGGTCCTGGTCGGTCGCCATCGAGCTTTCGTCATCGTCGGGATATTCGCCGGTGACGGTCTGCAGATAGACGCTTTCGGGCAGGCGAAGATTGCTGTCGCGCGTGCTCTTGATGAACTTTTTCGCGGGCAGGATCTTGCCGCGGGCAATGCCCGACATGTCGGCAACGAGGCATTCGACCTCGTCGATCTTGCGCTCGGCGAGAAATTCTTCCAATTGTTTCATGATACTACCGGATTGGCCGGAACTCGGCGGCCACAAGATGGCACGGGCCCCAAGGTGCTGGCAAGGTGGGGCGGATATAGGAATTAATACCGCGACAAATGGGAGCTTGACGGCGCGGCTCCCCGCCTTTTGCCTGTATCGCCACCCCATTTGCCGTGCTGTTCGATTCATCAATGCGCAGGGAGAGCGATCATGACAGCCTTGACGATCCTCCTGACCCTTGCCGGGATCTGGGGCGTCATCGTGCTGACGCCGGGTCCGATCCTGTTGATGACCGTGCGCTATGCCGTCGCCGGCCGGCGCATGACGGCGTTCCAGATGGCGCTGGGCGCGGCCTTGGCCGATGTCGTCTGGGCCGCCGGCGCGCTGATGGGATTGCAGGCGCTCTTCGCGGCCATGGCCTGGATTTATGACGGGCTCAGGTTCGCGGGCGCTGCGCTTCTCATCGTCATCGGGGCGCGCATGATCGTCGCGAGTTTCCGAACACCGTCGATGCTGTCATTGCCGGAGAAGGGAAAAGGCGCGGATCGCGCTGTCTGGCGCTGGGGCTTCGCGACCGCGATCGCCAATCCCAAGGCGGTGGTCTTTTTCAGTAGCTTGTTTCTCTCCTTACTGCCGGCCCAATCTTCGCCAGTGCTTCAGGCAGCGGCTGTCGCTACGATCGGTATCGTGTCGCTGCTCTGCGATTTCTGCGTCGCCTGCGCCTTCTCGCATCCGGTCGTGCAGGCAGCCTATGGCCGCGCGCGGTATTGGATCGACCGCGTCGCGGGCGCGGTTCTGATTCTGGTCGGACTGCGCGTGGCGATCTCACGCTGACGAAACAGGGCGAGAGTCTCGTCAGATACTTTCGTCCTGATGCTGTTTCCAGATATCGAACCCCTCGGAATACGCTTCGAAGCCATCCATGAGCGTTTGTCCCAAAATCTGGGCGGTTTCGCCATTCATGTCCGCCTCGTTCTCTAAGATGACCTTGAGCCGGTAGATGGCGAGTCCCGCGGCCGAGGTGACCGGACGATAGGGCAGGGCCACTCTCAAATTCTGGCGGGGTTGAGCGTAGTCGACGATCTCGGCACACAATGCGTCGACCTTGCGGTTTGGCAGGTTGTAGTAGCCATCGAACAAGAGCACGGCATGGTCGAGGTGATCCGGGTTGGATTCGAGCCACGTCCGGCCTTCTGCAGCAGCGACCTCCATCCGTTTGGCGTCGAAGGAGCGGAGGAATGTCTTGCCGTCGCGAACGGATCCGCCGACCGGCCGAAAAACACCCTGGTCCATTGAAATCATGTGCACGGCGAAAGATAGATAGTATCCCGCCACCCACATTGCTTCATTGAAGCGGGGAACGGTCGGTGCCGTCACGATTCAGAACGCGACCGCGTCGCTGGTCACGAGCTCGACGAAGGGGCCGCCGAGGGTCTTGTTGTGGTGAGCGATGATCTGGGCGGCCGGCAGGACCGGCGTGTCGAAGGTCGAGTGCGCGTCCGAGACCAGGGCCACCTTGTAGCCAAGCGCGACCGCGGCGCGGCAGGCGGTGTCGACGCAATACTCCGTCTGCAGGCCCGCGATCACCAGCCGGTCGATGCCGGCGCGTTTGAGCTGCGCGTCGAAGTCGGTGTCGTGGAAGGTTCCGACATGGCGCTTCTCGATGACCGGCTCGCCGGCCCGGGGTGCGACCATCGGGTGGTGGGCGAAGCCGGGCGTTCCCTTGGCGAGGCTGTCGCCCGGGCCGCCGTCATGCTGGACATGGAACACCGGCGTTCCGGAGGACCGGGCGCGCTCGAGAAGCCCGGCGATCCGCCGCAGGATGGCGTCGCTGCGATAGGGCGGCGGCGTGTCGCCCAGCATGCCCATCTGCATGTCGATGACCACCAGCGCCGTCGTCATGCCGATCTCCGTCGCTTCGGTTTCGGATCTCAGGCGCTGAAGGCCTGGATGCCGGTCTGGGCGCGGCCGAGGATGAGGGCATGCACGTCATGCGTTCCCTCATAGGTGTTGACAGCCTCGAGGTTCATGACATGGCGAATGACATGGAACTCGTCCGAGATGCCGTTGCCGCCATGCATGTCGCGCGCGGTGCGGGCGATGTCGAGCGCCTTGCCGCAGGAATTGCGCTTGATGAGCGAGATCATCTCGGGCGCCGCCTTGCCCTCGTCCTTGAGCCGGCCCACGCGCAGGCAGGCCTGCAGCGCCAGCGTGATCTCGGTCTGCATGTCGGCGAGCTTCTTCTGGATCAGCTGGTTGGCGGCGAGGGGACGCCCGAACTGCTGCCGGTTGAGCGTGTAGTTGCGGGCCGCATGCCAGCAGAACTCGGCGGCGCCGAGGGCACCCCAGCCGATGCCATAGCGCGCGTTGTTGAGGCAGCCGAAGGGACCCTTGAGGCCGCTGACATTGGGCAGGAGGTTCTCTTCCGGCACGAACACGTCGGCCATGACGATCTCGCCGGTGACCGAGGCGCGGAGCGAGAACTTGCCTTCGATCTTCGGCGTCGTCAGTCCCTTCATGCCGCGCTCGAGCACATAGCCGCGGATCTGGCCGCTGTCGTCCTTGGCCCAGACCACCATCACGTCGGCGATCGGCGAATTGGTGATCCACATCTTGGCGCCCTTGAGCACGAAGCCGCCGTCGACCTTCTTGGCACGGGTGCGCATGCTGCCGGGATCGGAGCCGGCATCGGGCTCGGTCAGGCCGAAGCAGCCGACCATCTCGCCCGTGGCCAGGCGCGGCAGATATTTCTGGCGCTGCGCCTCGGTGCCGTAGGCGTGGATCGGATGCATCACCAGGCTCGACTGCACGCTCATCGCCGAGCGATAGCCGGAATCGACCCGCTCCACTTCGCGCGCCACCAGCCCGTAGCTCACATAATTCACGCCGGCGCAGCCATAGCCCTCGATGGTGGAGCCGAGCAGTCCCAGCGCGCCCAGCTCGTTCATGATCTCGCGATCGAAGCGCTCATGGCGGTTCGCCTCGAGCACCCGCGGCATGAGTTTTTCCTGGCAGTAGGTGCGGGCGGTGTCGCGGATGAGCCGCTCCTCCTCGGTCAGCTGCTCGTCGAAGAACAGCGGATCCTCCCACTGGAATTCGGGACGGTGGGACTTGGCGGAAGCGGATTTGTGCGTGGCGCCAGCGGCGGTCATCGCGGGTCTCCTGCGACGGTTCGGATCGGGATTGAGCCGGTCTCTTAGCATGAGTTGGCGCCCCTGCCCATGCGCCTGCAAGCGGAAAGGGGCGGGGCCGGCCGGGGCTGGCGAAACCCTTGGTTATGCAGCCGTAATCCCCGTCAGGCGGCGTCGGCCCCGCGCCGGCGTTCGCGGTAGCGGCGGACCTTGGCGCGCGAGCCGCAGACCTCCATCTCGCACCACCGCCGGCGGTGGTTCTTGGTCAGGTCGAGGAAGACCCAGCCGCAATGGGCGCCGGGGCATTGCTTCACATGCTCATGGGCCGGGCTCGTCAGCAGCTCGGCGGCCGAGCGGGCAATCGGCCAGAGCGGCCGGTCGAACGCGGGCTCGGCATCGCGCCAATCCCAGGCGAAACCGGAAGCGTCGGGGCGGATCCTGGCCTGGCTCATCGCCCGGGCGAGCTCTTGATTCAAAGTCGCCAACGCATCGGCCGGCGGCGGCGTGCGATGGGCGAGGGCTTCCGCCGTCGCATAGATCGCCTCGCGCAAGTCCAGCGCCCGGCGCAGCAGGCGCGCGGCCGCAGCCGGCTGCAGGGCCGCGAGATCCGACAGGCTCCGGCGCTGCGCCGCGGTCAAGAGCCCCGCATGTTCCGCCCATGCCAGCACAAGGTCATAGCTGCGCAGATGCTCGAGATGGCGCGGCGTGCCCCGCCCGCTGCTGGTATTGGCGAAGTTGAGACAGGCGATGCCGCCGACCAGCGCCAGGCTGCCGGCGCGGCTCGGCGGCTCTTCGGCGGAATCCAACAAGAGGCTCGGGCTGCGTTGCATCGTCCGTTGATACCATCTAAACTCAATTTACTGGTAACATAAATGGGGCCGCGAAGCGAGCCCCGGAGCGCGAAGGGCGGGCGCGGGCCATGGAACTGGGAAGCATCAGGCGCAGGGGGGGCTGGGCGGCTCTGATCCTGGCGCCGCTGCTGGCGATCTCGCTACCCGGCAATGCCCGGGCCGAGGCCGAGGGGACGGCCGCGACGCATTGCCAAGACATGGTACGCGCCTTCGACCGCTCGCCGCTTTCGGTCAGCATCGAGACGGAAGACAAGGGGCTCGGCGAGAGCACCGCGGTGCGCATCGAATGGAAGTCGGAGAAGGGCACGGACAAGGACGGCTGGATCGTCTGCTATTTCCTGCCGCGCCATAGCGACAACGACGCCTGGCAGATCCAGCAGCTCGACACCAGCCGCTACGGCACAATGAGCCGGTACGACATGCAGCAGCTCTATAAGCTGGAGCATCTCGAGGATCTGATCCCGCAGGAGACCGAGCCGACCGCGCCGCCGACGCCGCAGGCCAAGGCGCTCTATTTCCTGCAGCAGGGCATCAACGCGATCTCGCTCGGCTGCGTCTATGCGCTGATCGCGCTGGGTTTCACGCTGGTTTACGGCATCACGCGCGCCATCAACTTCGCCTTCGGCGAGGTCTATATGATGGGCGCCTATTTCATCCTTCTGACCAATGCCGCCGTGCTCTATGTGCTGGGCCAGACCGGCACCGGCGTGCTGCTGTTGATCTTCGCCTTCGGGCTGGCGGTCTCGGCGGCCTATGGCTGGGCCATGGAGCGCACGGTGTTCCGGCCCTTGCGCAACGCGCCCTCGACCGTGCCGCTCATCGCCGCCATCGGTCTCTCCTTCGTGCTCAAGGAATCGGTGCGGTTGCTGCAGGGCGCCAAGACCCGCTATCTGCTGGTCGACCAGTTGCAGAGCTGGCCGCTCGTCACCGGCCACGGGTTCGACCTCTATCTCAGCCGGGGCCACGCCATGGTCGGCGGCGCCACCATGGTCATCCTGGCGCTGCTCTGGTGGGTCAACATGCGCACCCGTTTCGGCCGTCGCCAGCGCGCCTGCGCGCAAGACCCGCACATGGCGAGGCTCCTCGGCGTCGATGTCGACCGCACCATCGCCATCACCTTCATGATCGGCGGTACGCTGGCCGGGGCCGCCGGCATCTTCGCCGGCGCCCAGTATGGCGTGATCAATTTCCACATGGGGACCTTGATGGGCTTCAAGGCGCTGACGGCCGCGCTCCTGGGCGGGATCGGGTCGCTCACCGGCGCCGTGATCGGCGGCCTCCTGATCGCGCTCACGGAAACCTTCACCGCGGCCCTGGTGGGCGCGGCCTGGAAGGATATCGCCGTCTTCATCGTCCTGGTGCTTGTGCTCCTGCTGCGCCCGGGCGGGCTGATGGCGACCTTGAGGTCCAGGACGGCCGACGAGCGGGTCTGAACATGATGTCATGCGATCTCCAGGCTGCCGGCGAATTGCGGCCTGTTAACGGTCCGCGCCCCATGGCACTGTGGCTGCCGGCGTTCGGGCTTCCCACCGGCGATGGTTCCTGGCTGAGCCGCCAATTTCCAAAAACCCGCTTGCTGGCATTCCCGGCGCTGGGCTATAGGGGTCGAAAGGCCAATCGCGGATCCAACCGCTGGCATAATGATCAAAACAGGGACTGGCTCGGACACGAGCGTGAGGGGAGGCTTTCCGGCCGGGGCGCAGGAGTTCGCGTCCTTCAGCACATATATCGGCGGCGGCAGCCGCGCGCGCATCGCGCGTGGCTCGACCGAATGCCGCCGGCTGTTGCCGGTGTCTCCCTCGCGAGCCGTCTGCGGGGAAGCAGAATGGAATATTTCCTACAGCAGCTGATCAATGGACTCACGCTGGGCGGGGTCTATGGCTTGATCGCGATCGGCTACACGATGGTGTACGGCATCATCGGCATGATCAATTTCGCCCATGGCGACATCTACATGATCGGCGCCTTCAACGCGCTGATCTGCTTCCTGGTCCTGGGCTATCTCGGCATCACCTGGGTGCCCCTGGCGATCCTGATCGTGCTGATCGTCGCGGTGGCGCTGACCGCGGTCTATGGCTGGACCGTCGAGCGCGTCGCCTACCGGCCCTTGCGCGGCTCGACCCGGCTGGCGCCCCTGATCTCGGCGATCGGCATGTCGATCTTCCTGCAGAACTTCGTGCTGCTGCTCCAGGGCGCGCGCGGAAAGCCGCTGACGCCGCCGCCGATCTCCGGCGGTTTCACGCTGATGGAGGCCGACGGCTTCACCGTCGAGCTCAGCTATCTGCAGATCACGATCATGCTCATCACGGTCGGCCTGATGACGGGCTTCACCCTGCTCATCACCAAGACCTCGCTCGGGCGCCAGCAGCGCGCCTGCGAGCAGGACATGAAGATGGCATCGCTCCTGGGCGTCAACATCAACCGCACCATCGCCACCACCTTCATCATCGGCGCGGCGCTCGCCGCCGTTGCCGGCCTGATGGTGACGCTCTATTACGGCGTGATCGATTTCTACATCGGCTTCGTCGCGGGCATCAAAGCCTTCACGGCGGCCGTGCTGGGCGGCATCGGCTCGATGCCGGGCGCCATGCTCGGCGGCCTCCTGATCGGCCTCATCGAGGTGTTCTGGTCCGCTTATTTCACGGTCGAATACAAGGACGTCGCCGCCTTCACCGTGCTGGTCATGGTGCTGATCTTCCGCCCGACGGGCCTGCTGGGCCGGCCGGAAATCGAGAAGGTCTGAGATCATGGCGGTAACGACCCAAACGCCGGCCGGTCCCGACATGCCGGAAATCCTCAAGAAGGCGGCCCTGGCGGCCGTCGTCACCTTCCTCCTGGCCTGCACGATCGTCGGCATCGAGACCGTGAGCTCGACCGGCCAGCTCGTCTTCGTGACGCGCTATTCCGAGGTCTTCATCGCGGTCCTCGGCGTCTTCTTCGGCTCGATAGCAATCAGCCTGATGCGCGCCGGCCATCCGGTCCCGGCCCTGATCGGGTCGGGCATCGTCACGGCCGTGCTGGTCGGGGCCCTGCTGCTCGAGGAGAGCAGTTCGCTGGCGCATATGCTGCTGCCGTTCCAGTCGGTGACGGTCGATTGGGGCGCGGCGATCGTGCCCGCGGTGATCTGCATCCGCGCGGCGCAGCTTGCCCTGCAGGCGCGCAACCGCAGGCGGGGCGTCGCCGAAAGGGCCTCCGTCGGCCAGCAGATCGGCGTCGCCGTGCGCCGCTTCCTGCCGATCCTCGCGATCATCCTGATCGCCTTCGCGATCATCCTGCCCTGGCTGCCGATGGGCGCTTCGAAGCGCAAGGTCATCGACATCGGCACGCTGGTCCTGACCTACATCATGCTGGGCTGGGGCCTGAACATCGTGGTCGGCCTCGCCGGCCTGCTCGATCTGGGCTATGTCGCGTTCTACGCGGTCGGCGCCTACAGCTACGCCATGTTCGCGGTGGATTTCGGCTGGAGCTTCTGGCTCTGCCTGCCGATCGCCGGCATGCTCTCGGCCTCGTTCGGCCTGCTGCTGGGCTTCCCGGTCCTGCGCCTGCGCGGCGACTATCTCGCGATCGTGACGCTGGGCTTCGGCGAAATGATCCGCATCATCCTGATCAACTGGTGGTGGGTGACCGGCGGTCCGAACGGCATCAACAAGGTGGCGCGGCCCTCCTTCTTCGGCTTCAGCTTCGAGCGGACCGCGCCCGACGGCGGCATGACGATCTACGACCTGTTCAGCAAGATCTTCGGCACCGAGTTCTCCTATAATCCCTACTGGCGCATCGTCTTCCTCTATTACCTCATCCTCGCCTGTGCCCTCGTCACCAACTTCTTCACTTTGCGAATCCGCAAGTTGCCGCTCGGCCGCGCCTGGGAGGCCTTGCGCGAGGACGAGATCGCCTGTCGCGCGCTCGGCATCAACCCGACCAATACCAAGCTGACGGCATTTGCCTGCGGCGCCATGTTTGCCGGTTTCGCCGGCTCCTTCTTCGCCGCCCGCCAGGGCTTCGTCAGCCCCGAGAGCTTCGTCTTCATCGAATCCGCGGTCATCCTCGCGATCGTGGTGCTGGGCGGTCTCGGCAGTCAGGTCGGTATCGTGCTGGCGGCGGGCGTGCTGATCGGCCTGCCCGAGCTGTTCCGTGAGCTCAAGGATTACCGCATGCTGGCCTTCGGCATCGGCATGGTGCTGATCATGATCTGGCGGCCAGGTGGATTGCTGGCCCATCGCGACCCGACCATCCGCCTGAATCCCAGGAACGCCGGCGGGGGAGGGAAGCCGTGAGCGCCATAGTGGCAACCTCAACGGCGGCAGCCCCAGGGGCGGCGGCTCAGGCGGGGATCGAGCCGCTGCTCCGGGTCGAACATCTGACCATGCGCTTCGGCGGGCTGGTCGCGATCGACGATGTCTCGTTCGAGGCCAAACCCGAGCAGATCACCGCGATCATCGGCCCGAACGGCGCCGGCAAGACCACGGTGTTCAACTGCCTGACCGGGTTCTACAAGCCTACGGTCGGCAGGCTCACGCTCAACGCGCCTCATGGCCGCTTCCTGCTGGAGCAGATCGACGGCTTCCGCATCGCGCAACGCGCCAAGGTCGCGCGGACCTTCCAGAACATCCGGCTCTTCCCCGGCATGTCCGTGCTGGAGAACCTGATTGTCGCGCAGCACAACAAGCTGATGCGCGCCTCGGGCTTCAGTGTCGCCGCCCTGATCGGCGTCGGCGGCTATCGCCGGGCCGAGCGCAGGGCCGTCGAGCTCGCCCGCCATTGGCTCGAGAAGGTGCAGTTGATCGATCGCGCCGACAAGCCGGCGGGAAGCCTGCCCTATGGCGGCCAGCGACGGCTCGAGATCGCGCGCGCCATGTGTACCGAGCCGGTCATCCTGTGTCTCGACGAGCCCGCGGCCGGCCTCAACGCGCATGAATCGCACGAGCTCAACGAACTGCTGCTCTGGATCCGCGCCGAGTACAAGATCGGCGTGCTGCTGATCGAGCATGACATGAGCGTGGTGATGGGGATCTCGGACCACATCGTCGTGCTCGATTACGGCCGCAAGATCGCGGACGGCAATCCGGAGCAGATCCGCAAGGACCCGGCCGTCATCCGCGCCTATCTGGGCGAAGCCGAAGAGGAGAATCTGCCGCCCGAAGTCGCGGCCGATCTCGGGCTGAAGAAATGAGGGCCCGGGCATGAGCGACACCCTGACCAAACCCACGCCCGCCGCCGCACCCGCCGGCGCGACGATGCTGCAGATCCGTGGCGTCCATACCTTCTACGGCCAGATCGAAGCCCTGAAGGGCATCGACATGGATGTGCGCCAGGGCGAGATCGTGACCCTGATCGGCGCCAACGGCGCCGGCAAATCGACGCTGCTGATGACCATCTGCGGCACGCCGGCGGCGCGCGAAGGCCAGGTCATCTTCGAAGGGCAGGACATCACCAAGCTGCCGACCTTCCAGATCATGCGGCTCGGCATCGCGCAGTCGCCCGAGGGGCGCCGGATTTTCGCGCGCATGACGGTGATGGAGAACCTCCAGATGGGGGCGATCACCGCCGACGAGAGCAAGTTCGGGGAGGATCTCGAGCGCATCTTCACCCTGTTCCCGATCCTGAAGAAGCGCCAGTCGCAGCGCGGGGGCACGCTCTCGGGCGGCGAGCAGCAGATGCTGGCGATCGGCCGCGCGCTCATGAGCCGGCCGCGCCTGCTGTTGCTGGACGAGCCCTCGCTCGGCCTGGCGCCGCTGATCGTGCGCCAGATCTTCGAAGTCATCCGCGACATCAACCGCACCCAGGGCATGACCGTGTTCCTGGTGGAACAGAACGCCTACCATGCCCTGCGTCTCGCCCATCGCGGCTATGTGATGGTCAACGGCCAGATCACCATGTCAGGCAGCGGGCGCGAATTGCTGGCCAATACCGAGGTGCGCGCCGCCTATCTCGAAGGCGGGCATTGAGGGGGAGGGAACAGGCAGATGGAATTCATCCTCGGCGAATCCATTCCAGTCTTCATCGGGCTGACGATCATCCTCTTCGGCGGCGCCTCCTTCATGATGGGGCAGGCGCTGGGCGAGACCTGGCGGCCGGCTTGGCAGAATGTCGTCTATGGGTTGCTGCTCACGGTGGCGGAGCGCCTGGCGGACAACTTCCTGTTCGCGGCCCGGATCATTCCCCTGAGCTTCGACGATGTGGGGCCCATGATCGGCTATGTCAGCCATGCCGTCGTGCTGATTTTGATCGCGCTGACGGCCCATCGCCTGACCCAGGCGCGCAAGATGGTCAGCCAGTATCCGTGGCTCTACGCCCGGTCGGGGCTTTTCGGCTGGAAGGAAATCTCCTGACGGGCCAGGGGCTTAGGTTCCCCCGAGAGGGGAGCCGAAATCGAATTGCCGCCCCCATGGCGGGTGGTAGAATGTCACCAACCTGCAAGGTATGCGGAGATAACGAAGGCTTTTACGAGGGCTGCCGGCGGTCCACGCCGGAGCTCAACTGCAACAGGGAGACGATTGATGCGTAAATTTGCACTACCGCTGCTGGCGGCCGCGGCCGTCGCGGCGTCGCTTTCGGTGACGCCCGCGCGCGCGGACGATATCACCATCGGTGTGGCCGGCCCGATCACCGGCGACTTGGCGGAGTTCGGCGCGCAGCTGAAGCGCGGCGCCGAGAAGGCGGTGGCGGACATCAACGCCGCGGGCGGCGTGCTGGGCAAGCAGCTGAAGCTCGAGGTCGGCGACGATGCTTGCGATCCGAAGCAGGCGGTTGCGGTCGCGAACGACCTCGTTTCCAAGGGTGTCGTCTTCGTCGCCGGTCACTTCTGCTCCGGTTCCTCGATCCCGGCCTCGGCCGTCTATCATGAGGAAGGCATCCTGCAGATCACGCCGGCCTCGACCAATCCGAAGTTCACCGAAGACGCCGCCGCTTCCGGTTGGGACACACTGTTCCGCACCTGCGGCCGCGACGACCAGCAGGGCTCCTTCGCCGGGGCGTGGCTGGCCGAGCACTTCAAGGGCAAGAAGATTGCGATCGTCGACGACAAGTCGGCCTACGGCAAGGGTCTGGCCGATCTGACCCGTGACGCTCTGAACAAGGCCGGCACCAAGGAAGTCCTCAACGAGAGCATCACCGCGGGCGAGCAGGACTACACGGCGCTCGTCAGCAAGCTCAAGGACGCGAAGGCCGACGTGATCTATTTCGGCGGCTATCACCCCGAGGCCGCGTTGATCGTGAAGCAGTCGCGCGAGCAGGGCCTGAAGGCGCCGCTGCTCTCGGGTGACTCGCTCAACACGCTCGAGTTCGCGACGCTCGCCGGCAAGGCCGCCGACGGCACGATGTTCACCAACGCCGCCGAGGCTCGCAACCTGCCGAGCGCCAAGACGGTCGTCGAAGCGTTCCGCAAGGACGGCTTCGAGCCCGAGGGCTACACCCTCGCCACCTACGCCGCGATCCAGGTCTGGGCCGAGGCGGTGAAGAAGGCCGGCAGCACCGACGCCGAGAAGGTCGCGGCGGCTCTCCGCAGCGGCCCGTGGGACACGGTCATCGGCAAGCTCGCCTTCGACAAGAAGGGCGACCTGACGGCGGCCACCTATGTCTGGTACGTCTTCAAGGACGGCAACTACGCCGAGATGAAGTAGTCTCCGGCGGCAACGACGGTTAAGGAAGGGCCCGGCGGCGACGCCGGGCCCTTCTGCTTTTGGGGTGGGAAGAGGACTGGATGCTGGAAGCGGACTGGATCTTGTCCCTTCCCCCGTCTTACGGGGGAAGGGTAGGAAGGGGGAAGACGCGATGTCCGCAACTTCGCGACCGAGCAGCCCCCTCCCCGCAAGACGGGGAGGGGAGATGGTGGCGATCCCGTTAACCCTTCTCACTGTCGCCCGAGCGGCCGGTTTGACGCTGCCAGCGCCATATTGTGGCTCCCGCGAGGGTTTGCGGCGCCTTGGTTGCCGGCCGCCAGATGTGGTAAGGCTACGGGTCTTGCCAACCCCCTGAGAGCACCTCGCGCCGATGCCGCAAGAGACCATCGCCATCGCTGCCGACCATGCGGGATTCGAGCTGAAGGAACTGCTCAAGGCGGAGCTCGCCGCGGGCGGATATAAGCCGCTCGATCTCGGCACGGCCGGCCCGGAATCCGTGGATTATCCCGATTTCGCCGACAAGCTGGCCGCGGCCCTCAAGGACGGCCTTGCGCTCCGCGGCGTGCTCATCTGCGGCACCGGGATCGGCATCTCGATCGCCGCCAATCGCCATCGCCATATCCGCGCCGCGGTCTGCCATGACGGCACCAGCGCCAAGCTCGCCCGCCTCCACAACAACGCCAATGTGCTGGCCCTGGGCGCTCGTCTGCTCGGGCCCGAGGTCGCCAAGGACTGCCTGGCGGCGTTTCTCGCCACGGCCTTCGAGGGCGGCGAGCGACACAACCGGCGCGTCGGCAAATTGTCCTGACGCGGCCCCCGCAAACATTCGACCGAAGCCTTTCGCTTAGAGAGAAGGATATCGACGCTATGTCTCCCGCCGCCTCCGCGCAGATCCCCGGTTTCTTCACCATGTCGCTGGCCGAGCGCGACCCGGAACTGGCGCGCGCCCTCAGTGACGAACTGCATCGCCAGCAGGACCAGATCGAGCTGATCGCTTCCGAGAACATCGTTTCCTCGGCGGTGCTCGAGGCGCAGGGCTCGGTGCTCACCAACAAATATGCCGAGGGCTATCCCTCGAAGCGCTATTACGGCGGCTGCGAATATGTCGACGTCGCCGAGATGCTGGCGATCGATCGCGCCAAGAAGCTCTTCGGCTGCAACTTCGCCAATGTGCAGCCTCATTCGGGCGCGCAGGCGAACCAGGGCGTGTTCATGGCGCTGCTGCAGCCGGGCGACACCTTCATGGGGCTGAACCTCGCCGCCGGCGGTCACCTCACGCACGGTTCGCCGGTCAATCAGTCCGGCAAGTGGTTCAAGGTCGTTCCCTACAATGTCCGTCCCGACAGCTTGCGCGTCGACATGGACGAGGTCGAGAAGCTGGCGAAGGAACACAAGCCGAAGCTCATCCTCGCCGGCGGCTCCGCCTATCCGCGGTTCTGGGATTTCGAACGCTTCCGCAAGATCGCGGATTCCGTCGGCGCCTATTTCATGGTCGACATGGCGCATTTCGCGGGGTTGGTCGCCGGCGGCGTGCATCCGAGCCCGCTGCCTTATGCCCATGTGGTCACCACCACCACGCACAAGACGCTGCGAGGGCCCCGCGGTGGCATGATCCTGGCGCAGGACGAGGATATCGGCAAAAAGATCAACACCGCCGTGTTCCCGGGCCTGCAGGGCGGCCCGCTGATGCATGTGATCGCCGCCAAGGCGGTCGCCTTCGGCGAGGCGCTGCGGCCGGAGTTCAAGGTCTATGCCAGGCAAGTGGTGGAGAACGCCAAGGCGCTGGCCGAGACCCTGGTCGGCGGCGGCGTCGCCATCACCACCGGCGGCACCGACAATCACCTGATGCTGGTCGATCTCCGGCCGAAGAAGCTCACGGGCAAGGCGGCCGAAGCGAGCCTCGAGCATGCCGGCATGACCTGCAACAAGAACGGCATTCCGTACGACACGGAGAAGCCGACCATCACCTCCGGCGTGCGTCTCGGCTCGCCGGCGGCGACCACCCGCGGCTTCGGCGTCGCGGAATTCAAGGAGGTGGGCCGTTTGATCGGGCAGGTGCTCGACGGGATGGCGGCCCATCCGGACGACAACAGCAAGACCGAGCGCGAGGTTCGCGCCCAGGTTCAAGAGCTCTGCCGGCGCTTCCCGGTTTATACCGGTCGGCGCTAGCCGAGCGGGCGCCGAGCGGCAAGGGGGACACTCGCGATGCGCTGCCCGTTCTGCGGCAACGAGGATACTCAGGTCAAGGATTCGCGTCCGACCGAAGACGGATCGGCGATCCGTCGGCGTCGGCAATGCCCGAATTGCGGCGCGCGCTTCACCACCTTCGAGCGCGTGCAGCTGCGCGAGCTCACCGTGGTTAAGAGCAACGGCCAGCGCGAGCCGTTCGATCGCGACAAGATCATGCGCTCGATGCAGATCGCCCTGCGCAAACGTCCCGTGGATGGCGACAGGCTCGATCGCGTGGTCAACGGCATCGTCCGCCGGCTGGAAAGCTCGGGCGAGAGCGAGATCCCGTCGAAGGTCGTGGGCGAGATGGTGATGGAGGCGCTCAAGAGCCTCGACCAGGTCGCCTTCGTGCGCTACGCGTCGGTCTATCGCAATTTCCGCGAGGCGAAGGATTTCGAGGAATTCGTCGGCAGGCTCGGCGGCGACGCGGATTGAGTCTCCCGCGTCAGTTGCTGGCTGTCGTTGCGTTCGTCGTCACCGCTGCTCCCCATGTCATCCCCGCGAAAGCGGGGACCCATGGTCCAACTGTGACGCCCCTGGCAGGCTTGGGCCCCCGCTTTCGCGGGGGTGACGATAGGGGCGGCGCGACAGTGATGCGCGCAGTGGGCGACCAGATCGCTTGTAGGTAACGAACAAACAGTGAGCGCCACCTCGAAGTTCTCCGGCACCGACCTCGCGCATATGCGCGCCGCGCTGACGCTGGCGGCGCGCGGGCTGGGGCGGGTGTGGCCCAATCCGGCGGTGGGTTGCGTTCTGGTCTCGCCCGATCATCGCGTCGTCGCGCGCGGCTGGACGCAGAAGGGCGGCCGGCCCCATGCGGAGACCGAGGCGCTGCGCCGTGCGGGCGCGGCCGCGAAAAGGGCGACCGCCTATGTCAGCCTCGAGCCCTGCTCGCATCATGGCAAGACGCCGCCCTGCGCCGAGGCGCTGGCCGCCGCCGGTATCGCGCGCTGCGTCGTGGCGATCGAAGACCCCGATCCCCGGGTCCAGGGCCGCGGGCTCGCGATGCTGCGCAAAGCCGGCATCGCGGTCGCGGTGGGTGCGCTGGAAGGCGAGGCCGCGGACCTCAATGCCGGATTCTTCTCGCGGATCGGATCGGGCCGGCCGCTCGTCACGCTCAAGATCGCCAGCACGCTCGATGGGCGCATCGCGCTGGCGAGCGGTGAAAGCCGCTGGATCACCGGCGAGGCGTCGCGCGCCCGCGTCCATCTGATGCGCGCGCAGCATGATGCGATCCTGGTCGGCAGCGGCACGGCCATCGCCGACGATCCCGAATTGACCTGCCGGTTGCCGGGTCTCGAGGATCGGCATCCCGTCCGAATCGTGCTGGATCGCGATCTGTCGCTGCCCTTGACGGCGAAGCTCGTCGCCTCGGCCGCCTCGCACCCGACCTGGATGGTGGTGGGACCCGATGTCGCAGCGTCGCGGGGCGCGGCTCATCGTGCCGCCGGGGTCGAGCTCGTCGAAGCCGGCCTGGACCGCGACGGACGGCTCGACCTGGCGGCCGTCATGGCCGAGCTGGGGCGCCGCGGGCTCACCCGCGTTCTGGTCGAAGGCGGCAGCCGGCTCAGCGCCGCCCTTTTGGTGCATGACCTGGTGGACCGGCTCGCCTGGTTCCGCAGCCCGGGGATCATCGGCGGCGACGGCATTCCGGCCGCATCCCCGCTCAGTCTTGCAAAGCTCGCCGAGATGCCCCGCTTCCAGCGCATAGCGGTAGAAACGCTGGGCGGGGACCTCCTGGAAAGCTATAAACGCCGCTCCTAACTCAGCGCCAGCAACAACCCCGCAAGCGGTCAGGCATGTTTACCGGCATCATCACCGATCTCGGCAAGGTTCGGGAGCGCGCGCCCGGCGCGGTGACGAAGCTCGTCATCGAGACGCGCTACGACACCGCCGCGATTGATCTGGGTGCCTCGGTCGCCTGCAACGGCGTCTGTCTCTCGGTGGTGGAGAAGGGGCCCGGCTGGCTCGCCTTCGAGGCCTCGAACGAGACCCTCGACGTGACCACGCTGGGCGGCTGGCAGGTCGGCACCAAGGTCAATCTCGAGCGCGCCCTGCGCCTCGGCGACGAGCTGGGCGGCCATCTCGTCAGCGGCCATGTCGACGGGGTTGGCACCATCAAATCCGTCCGCCAGGATGGCGGCAGCGTCCGGTTGACCATATCCGCCCCCAAGGCGCTGGCGCGTTTTATCGCGCCCAAGGGCTCGATCGCGATGGACGGGGTGTCCCTGACCGTCAATGAGGTCGCGGGCGTCGATTTCGGCGTTAATCTCATTCCCATCACCCTGGATGCGACCAACCTGGGGAGCGCCCATGAAGGCGACCGGGTCAATCTGGAAATCGATATGATGGCGCGCTACCTTGCACGCCTCACCGAAAAGGAACCGGCATGAGCCAGCCCAAGCTCGAGCCCTGGCGGGCGACCTTCTCCGACCTCGTCTCGCCGACCGAAAGCATCATCGAGGAAGCCCGCAACGGACGCATGTTCGTGCTGGTGGACGACGAGGGCCGCGAGAACGAAGGCGACCTCGTCATCCCGGCGCAGATGGCCACCCCCGACGCGATCAACTTCATGGCCAAGTTCGGCCGCGGCCTGATCTGCCTCGCCATGACCGGGGACCGGGTCGAGCAACTGGGCCTGCCCTTGATGGCGCAGCATAACGGGACCCGCCATCAGACCGCCTTCACCGTCTCGATCGAGGCGCGCGAGGGCGTCACCACCGGCATCTCGGCGCCCGACCGCGCGCGGACCATCGCCACCGCGATCGATCCCAGCAAGGGCCGCGTCGACATCGTGACGCCGGGCCATGTCTTCCCGCTCCAGGCGCGCGACGGCGGCGTGCTGGTGCGTGCCGGCCATACCGAGGCCGCGGTCGATCTGGCGCGGCTGGCGGGCCTCAACCCGTCGGGCGTGATCTGCGAGATCATGAACGACGACGGCACCATGGCGCGCCGCGACGACCTGATCGCCTTCGCGCAGCGCCATGGCCTCAAGATCGGCACCATCGCCGACCTGATCGCCTATCGCCGCCGCCATGACCGCATCGTCGAGCGCTCGATCGAGACCGAGTTCGAGAGCCGCTATGGCGGCAATTTCCAGATGATCGTCTATGTGAACCGCGTGGCCTATGCCGAGCATATCGCGCTGGTGAAGGGCGATCTGTCGGCGCCGGGCCCGGTGCCGGTGCGGATGCATGCGCTCAATGTGCTGGACGACGTGCTGGGCGACTGCACCGGCGGCCGGGGCGGACAGCTCCAGGCCGCGATGCAGATGATCGCCGATCACGGCCGCGGCGTCGTCGTCATGATCCGCGAGCCGCAGCCCACCAGCCTCAGCGAGCGCGTGCTGGCGCATCACAACCAGAAGAGCGAGAGCACCGGCCAGCTCCGCGACTATGGCGTGGGCGCACAGATCCTGATCGATCTCGGCGTGCGCGAGATGATCCTGATCTCGAATACCAAGCGGACCATCGTCGGGCTGGAGGGCTACGGCCTGACGGTCGTCGATCAATGGCCGATCCCGCCGGCCCGCTGAGGAAGAGAGTTCATGGTGCGTCCGTCATCTGCCAGAGGTTCCGGCGCAGCGCATGTGCTGATCGTCGAATCCCGCTTCTACAACCATATCTCCGACGAGCTGCTGAAGGGTGCGGTCCAGGCGCTGGAGGCGGCCGGCTGCAGCTATGAGCGCATCGAGGTCCCGGGTGCCTTCGAGGTGCCGGGCGCCATTCGTATCGTGTCCGAGGCGACGCATGGCGTGAAGCAGCCCTTCGACGGCTATGTCGCGCTGGGCTGCGTCATCCGCGGCGAGACCACCCATTACGACTATGTCTGCGGGGAGAGCGCCCGCGGCCTCCAGGAACTGGCGATCCGCCACGGCCTCGCCATCGGCTACGGCATCCTGACGGTCGAGAACGAGGCGCAGGCGCTGGCCCGCGCGCGGGTGACCGAGAAGAACAAGGGCAAGGATGCGGTCAATGCCTGCCTGGCGATGATCGCGCTCAAGCGCAAATACGGCGTCGATCGCGTCATCGAAGCCGACCAATGAGCGGCAGGAAATCCGTACCGGATCCGTCCGCGCTCGACCCGCGGCGCGGGGCGCGGCTTGCGGCGGTCCAGGCGCTCTATCAGATCGCGCTGACCTCGGCCGACCCGGCCATCGTCATCACGGAATTCATGCGCCACCGGCTGGGCAAGGCGATCGAAGAGGGCGGCGTGCCCGACAGCGATCCGCAGCTCTTCGCCGACCTGGTGCGCGGGGCTGCCGCCATGAGCGGGGAGCTCGACGACATGATCGCCGCGGTGCTGGATCAGGAATGGTCGGTCGAACGGCTGGAGCTGCTGCTGCTGGCTGTGTTGCGCGCCGGCGCCTATGAGATATCGGCGCGACCGGACCTGCCGGTTCGCGTCGCCATCAGCGAATATGTGGCGATCTCGGCGGCTTTCCTCGGCGACCGCGAGACCGGGCTCGTCAACGGCATCCTCGACCGGATCGCGCGCTCGCTGCGGCCCGACGAGCTCGGAGGCGACGCGCGTGGCCAACGCGAAACGGCCGGGTGAGTTCGAGCTCATCCGGCGCTACTTCGCGCCCCTCGCGGCTGGGACGCCGGCGGCCCTTGGCCTCGGCGACGATGCCGCGATCCTGAGCCCGCGCGCCGGGCAGGATCTGGTCGTCACCGCCGACGCCCTGGTGGCCGGCATTCATTTCCTTCCCGACGATCCGCCCGACCAGATCGCGCGCAAGATGTTGCGCGTCAACCTCTCCGATCTCGCCGCCAAGGGCGCGACGCCGCTGGGATATCTGATGACCTGCGCGTTCGACGGCAGGGTCGACGAGCCCTGGCTCGCCTCTTTCTGCGCCGGCCTTGCCGCCGATCAAACAGCCTTCGGGATCGGGCTCCTCGGGGGCGATACGGTAGCGACGCCGGGGCCGCTCACTCTGTCCGTGACGGCGATGGGCGAGGTGCCGGCGGGCCGTGCCCTGCGCCGCAACGCGGCCCAGACGGGCGATCTGGTCTTCGTCAGCGGCACGCTCGGGGATTCGGCCTTGGGGCTGAAACGCCTTCGCGGCAAGCTGGCGGCGCTGTCGGCCGAGGAGGGCATCTTCCTGATCGATCGCTACCGCCTGCCGCAGCCGCGGCTGAAGCTGGGACGGGCCTTGATGGAGGCCGGCCTGGCGAAGGCGGCGCTCGATATCTCGGACGGCCTGCTGGCCGATCTCGGCCATATCGGCGAGCAATCCAATCTGGCGGCCAAGATCGAGAGCGCGAGGCTGCCGCTGTCGCCGGCGGCCGCGCGCGCGCTCCAGGACGACCCGGTCTTGATCGCGGAGATCGCGGCCGGCGGCGACGATTACGAGCTGCTCTTCACCGCGCCGTCCTCGGCGCAGGCTCCGATCGCGGCCTTGGGGCAGCGGCTGGACCTGCGCCTCACCCCGATCGGCCGCATGATCGAATCTGCCGGCAGCCATCCGGGCGCCGTCCGGCTGCTCGACGAAAAGGGGCGGGAAATCGCCCTCGAGCGCCGGGGTTGGCAGCATTTCTAGGCGGCGGAACCGCCTGAAATTGGCTCGAACTTAGGCAAGTCTTAACCCAATTTTCAACGCCCCGGGGCGATCCTGTCCCCCGCGATGAAGAAGATCGTCCTCATTCTGCTCGTGCTGCTTCTGCTGGGGGGCGGTGGCGGCGCGGCCTGGTGGTTTCTCCTGCGCAAGCCGCCGGCGGATCCGCAGGCCGCGGCAACGCCCGTGGCCGCGCCCATCGCCTATCTGAAGCTTCCGGCGCTGACGGTGCCCGTGATCCGCGACGGCACCCCGCATGGGCTGGTCACCGTCGAGATGACGATGGAGCTCAGGGACGAGACGGTCCGTCCCCAGGCCGAAGAGCGCCTGCCGGTGCTGGCCGATCGTCTGTTCGTGGTGCTCTACGATCTGCTGGGCCGCCGCATCATGCAGGAACAGAACTTCAATCTGGACATGGTGAAGGGCCGACTCCTGATCGCAGCCGACAAGGTCATGGGCGCCCCGGGCTCCATCACCAATGTCACCTTCACCGCGGTCGAGACCCGCTTCGCCAGCTAGGCTCGTCTTTCGCGCTGCAGGCGCCGCACCGACCACCAGATCCCGAGCAACGCCACGGCCATGCCGGTCATCTCCACCAGGTTGGGGATCTTCCCGCTGACCAGGAACACGTAGAACACGCCGAAGATCGCCTCGAAGATGATGAGCTGGCCGAGCAGGGACACTTTCAGCAGTCGCGCCGCCAGGTTGAAGAGCAGATAGGCGAGCCAGGTCGAGCCGCCGCCGAGGACGATGCTCCACCAGACGATCGACGCCATCTCCTGCCGGGGGATCGCCAGCGGGCTTCGCAACTCGCCCAGCCCATAGAAGATCGGTGCGGCCAGGAGCACCGCCACCAGCGACGCGGCCCCGATCAGCGAGTTCCATTCGCGCGCGTCGATGTTCGGGTGCTGGCGCAGGAACCGCGCATTGGCGATCGCATACCAGGTCCACATGACGAGGCAGGCCAGCAGACAGAGCGTTCCCAGCGCGGAGAAATCCGACAGATCGCGAAGGAAATCGGTCTTGCCGAGATTGAAGGTCACGACACCGAGAATGAAGAGCCCCAGCGGCGGCGCGATGTCCCGCAACCTGCCTTCATCGGTGGCCACTCTCCCGAACAGCGAGATGGTCACCGGCACCATGCCGATCACCAGGATCGCGAATGTCGCGCCCGAGAGCTGGATGCCGAGGGTGAGGATGAAATAGAACGCCACGTTGCCGGCAAGGGCCAGCAGGAAGGCGATGCCGAACAGGCGCCAGGAAAGCTGGCCGGTCCGGGTCGCGCCCAGCGAGGCAAGCGAAAGGGCGCCATAGACAAGGAACCGGCCGACGGTGATCTCGGCGGCACTCGACCCGCCCAGCACGACGGGAACGACGAAGGCGAGGGCCCAGAGGCCCGTCGTCAGCAACATGAGCAGGATGCCCCAGAACAGGGGCGCTCGCGTCATGAGCCGGCTCAGGGTGCCGGCCGTCGCCCGCCAGACTCTCGAAGCGGAGACATTGAAGGTGAGGGCAGGCGGCATCTGCATTTCCCGTGCGGCGGCGGAGGGTGTCTCCCTCCTTTGCTCCCCTTGCCCGGCGGACGAGGGGCCCCCATCCTGACGCGGCCATGCTCTCCGCCGCAACCCGTCGCAACGTCTTTATCCTCGCCCTGTGCCAGGCCCTCAATGTCACGGGGCTGAGCCTGATGATCACGGTCTCGGCCGTGACGGGCCACAAATTATCCGCCGACCCGGCGCTCTCGACCCTGCCGCTCGGGCTGCAGTTCACCGCGGCCATGCTCACCACCTTCCCGGTGTCGCTGCTGATGAAGCGCGTCGGCCGCCGGATCGGGTTCTCGCTCGGGGCCGCCGCGGCCCTCCTGGGCGGAACCATCATGCTGGTCGGCGTGCTGCAGGCGAGCTTCGTCATCTTCTGCGTCGGCAATGCCTTCATCGGCATCGGCGCCGCCACGGCGCAATTCTATCGTTTTGCCGCGGCCGACGCCGCGGACGAGACCTTCAAGGCCCGCGCGATCTCGATGGTGATGGTGGGCGGCCTGATCGCGGCCTTCCTCGGGCCGCTCTCCGCGCGCTGGTCGCGGCTCGCGATCGAGGGGACCGAGTTCGCCGGCTCCTTCGTCGTGGTCATGGCCCTGGGGCTGGCGGCGCTGCTGCTGTTGCAGCTGCTGCGGATCCCGCGTCCCACGCTGGAGGAACGGCGCGACACGGGCCGGCCGCTGGGCGAGATCGCACGCAACGCCACCTTCATCGTGGCGGTCGTCGGCGGCATGATCGGCTATGCCACCATGTCCTTCGTCATGACCGCCTCGCCGCTGGCCATGATGGCCCACCATCACTCCTTCGACGACAATGCCTTCGTGATCCAGTGGCATGTGGTCGGCATGTTCGCGCCCTCCTTCTTCACCGGCCATCTGATTCAGCGTTTCGGCGTGCTCAATGTGATGCTGGCGGGAGCGGCGGCCCTCCTGGCCTGCATCGCCACCGGGCTCTCGGGCACGGAGGTGGCGCATTTCTGGGGGGCGATGCTGCTGCTGGGGCTGGGCTGGAACTTCCTCTATATCGGCGCGTCGGCGCTGCTGACCGAGACCTATCGGTCGGCCGAGCGGGCCAAGGTTCAGGCGCTCAACGACTTCCTCATCGGCTTCGGGGTCTCGGTCGCCTCGCTCTCCTCCGGCGCGCTGCAGGCGGTGTTCGGCTGGGAAGTGGTTAATCTCAGTCCCCTGCCGGCCATCCTTGCCGCCGCTTTCGCCGTGCTGTGGCTCAAGTCGCGCCGGCGGGCCATGGCCGCGGTCGGCAGCGGCCTCGTCTGAGGCGGGATATCCCGCTAGACCGCGGCGGCCCCTGCGAAAATTGGCCGCAAACCGCGGCTTCCCGTGTTGCCTTGGCCTGCTGAATCCCCTAAGGTCCGGCCCGCATTTTTCAGCCGCCTGGGCCGGGCGGTGGGCAGCCGACTCGCGCGCCCCCGCCGGTTTCTCCGGGCAAATTCCCGAGGGATGGAAGGACTAGCTATGGCAACCACTGACTGGATCGTCATCGCCTGCGGCGTGCTGGCGCTGCTTTACGGCATCTACGCCACACGCTCGGTGATGGCGGCGCCCACCGGTAACGACCGCATGCGCGAAATTGCGGCCGCGGTGCAGGAGGGGGCCCGGGCCTACCTCAATCGCCAATACACCACCATCGGGATCGTCGGCGTGCTGATCGTCGTGATCCTGGCCGTGACGCTGGGCCTCTGGCCGGCCATCGGCTTCGTCATCGGCGCGGTGCTCTCGGGTGCCGCCGGTTATGTCGGCATGAACGTCTCGGTCCGCGCCAACGTCCGCACGGCCGAGGCGGCGCGCCAGGGGCTGAAGCCGGCCCTGGCCATCGCCTTCAAGTCGGGCGCCATCACGGGCATGCTCGTGGTCGGGCTCGGTCTGCTCGGCGTCTCGATCTACTACTTCTTCCTGCGCAGCATGGGCCTGGAGACGCGCCATATCCTCGAGGCCCTGGTGGCCCTGAGCTTCGGCGCCTCGCTCATCTCAATCTTCGCGCGCCTGGGCGGCGGCATCTTCACCAAGGGTGCGGACGTCGGCGCCGACCTGGTCGGCAAGATCGAAGCCGGCATTCCCGAAGATGATCCCCGCAACCCGGCCGTGATCGCCGACAACGTCGGCGACAATGTCGGCGACTGTGCCGGCATGGCCGCCGACCTGTTCGAGACCTATGCGGTCACGGTGGTGGCGACGATGCTGCTCGCCGCGATCTTCGTGGTCGATCCGGCCCAGCAGAGCCAGCTCATGCTGTACCCCCTGCTCGTCGGCGGCGTCTGCATCATCGGCTCGGTCATCGGCACCTTCTTCGTCCGTCTCGGCTCGTCCAACAACATCATGGGCGCGCTCTATAAGGGCCTGATCGTCGCCGCCATCATCTCGGCGGTCCTGATCTTCATCGTCATCCAGCAGTTGTTCGGCTGGAATGCAGCCCTGCAGATCGCCGACCGTACCGTCAGCGGCGCCGACATCTTCTACTGCTCGCTGGTGGGCCTCGGCGTGACCGGCCTCCTGGTCTGGATCACGGAGTACTACACCTCCACGGCCTATCGTCCGGTGCGCAGCGTCGCCAAGGCCTCGGAGACGGGCCATGCGACCAACATCATCCAGGGCCTCGCGGTCTCGATGGAAGCCTGCGCCCTGCCGGTGATCGTGATCTCGGCCGGCATCATCATCGCCTTCTCCTTCGCGGGCCTGTTCGGCATCTCGGTCGCGGCGACCACGATGCTGGCGCTGGCCGGCATGGTCGTGGCGCTCGATGCCTACGGCCCGGTGACGGACAATGCCGGCGGCATCGCCGAGATGGCGGACCTGCCCAAGGACGTCCGCAAGACCACCGACGCGCTCGACGCCGTCGGCAACACCACCAAGGCCGTGACCAAGGGCTATGCGATCGGTTCGGCCGCGCTGGCGGCGCTGGTGCTGTTCGCGGCCTATACCGAGGACCTGCGTCACTACTTCCCGAATCTGTCGGTCGAGTTCCGCCTCCAGGATCCGTTCGTGGTGGTCGGCCTCTTCATCGGCGGCATGCTGCCCTTCCTGTTCGGCGCGCTCGGCATGATGGCCGTCGGCCGTGCGGCCGGTGCGGTCGTCGTCGAGGTTCGCCGCCAGTTCAAGGAAATCAAAGGCATCATGGAGGGCAAGGCGAAGCCCGACTATAGCCGCGCGGTCGACATGCTGACCAAGGCTGCGATCAAGGAGATGATCATCCCCTCGCTGCTGCCGGTGCTGGCGCCGATCGTGCTCTATTTCGTGATCAATGCGATCGCGGGGCAGGCCGAGGCCTTCACGGCGCTGGGCGCGATGCTGCTGGGCACGATCGTGACCGGCCTCTTCGTCGCGATCCAGATGACCTCGGGCGGCGGCGCCTGGGACAATGCCAAGAAGTACATCGAGGACGGCCATCACGGCGGCAAGGGCTCGGACGCCCACAAGGCCGCGGTGACCGGCGACACGGTCGGCGATCCTTACAAGGACACCGCCGGCCCGGCCGTCAACCCGATGATCAAGATCATCAACATCGTGGCGCTGCTGCTGCTCGCGATGCTCGCCGCCGGCTGACGGTGCGAGGCTCGTGACGGCTGCTTCGTGCAGAACCGAAAAACCCCGGCGGGACATCCCGCCGGGGTTTTGCTTTGATCGCCTGGCGTCCTGCCGCCGGGCCCGCGTCGGGGCCCGCGCGACGAGACGGCTACTGATCGGGATTCTTGTTGAAGCGGCCGAGGTTGCCGAGGAGCTGCTGAAGGATCGTGATATGCCGGCCGAGGGTCGGGGTCACGCGGTCGCTCGGCGTGATCTGCTTGGCGTCCTCGAGGCCGATGATCTTCATGTCGTTGACCACACCGGTCTTGTCGAAGCTGACGACCAGCACCTGCTGATCCTCGATATCGGGCTCGAGGAACGCGATGCTCCGCGTGCGGGTGCTGATGTAGTACCACTTGTCGTTGTTGAAGGTGCCGGTGGTCGAGGGCGAGCCCAGGAGCTGGGCCACCTCGTTCTTGGTGTCGACACCGGGCTGGACCTTCAGGACCTGGTCGGGGTCGGGGAGGTTGCCGCGCGTGTCGATCGTGGGCGAGCAGCCCGCGGCCAGAGTCGCCACGATCACGCTCGCGACGCTCAGCGCAAGACGGCGGCTGTTACCCATTCCTTCGACCTCTTGATCCCCTCGGCGGAGTCCCGCCCGACGCGCCGCACCTTTCCACCGGCTCTGAATCCTGTCAACCGGCCTGACGCCTCGCGGCGTTGTTTTCAGCATGGTGTCCAATGAGTTGGTTTGCGCGGTTGTTTCGCTCCGAGCCGGAGAAAATCGCGGCGGAACGGCTCTATGCCGCGCTCGTGGCCCAGGCGCGCGAGCCCGCGTTCTACCGGGACGGCGCGGTACCGGACAGCCTGGATGGCCGCTTCGAATTGGTCGCGCTTCATGCCTTTCTCCTGCTGCGACGGCTCCGGGCGGAGGGGCAGGCAGGGGCGCGCCTTGCCCAGGCGCTGTTCGACCGCATGTTCGTCGATATGGATGAATCGCTGCGCGAGATCGGGGTCGGCGATCTCAGCGTCGGCAAGCGGGTGAAGGCGATGGCCAAGGCCTTCTACGGCCGCGCGGCGGCCTATGAGGCCGCTCTGGGGGATTCCGCGCCCGCGACGCTGGAACAGGCCCTGGCGCGGAACCTCTATGGTACGTTGCCTGACCGGCAGGGACTGCCGCTGACCGCGATGGCCCGCTATTTGCGCCAAGCGGCGGCGGAAATCGGAGATCAGCCCGCAGCCAGCCTGATGGCGGGCCAGGTCAGCTTTCCGATATTTCGTCTGGAGTCTCGTTAGTCCATTGTTTTAATTACGAATTTACACGCTGTCCCAAACCGCCCCGGGCGCTGTCAGGCGGGCATTGACCGGGCCGGGAGCTTTCCTTATGGTGGCGCGCTTTTTGCGGCCGGCGCCCAAGGAGCGAGGCAATGGCCGAATCCCAGCTAGAATCCGAATTTTCCAGGACGATCCGCGTCGAGCGCATCGGCCGGGAAGAAATCGAGCGCCGCATCGAGGCCAAGCCGGACGAGCGGGCAGCCCTGGCGGAGCGGTTGGGGCTGGCGAGTCTCGACCTGCTGCAGGCCGACCTTCGGCTGAAGCGCCTGTCGCGCGGCCGGATCGCGGTCGAGGGGCGGTTCGAGGCCAAGCTGACCCAGCTTTGCGTGGTCAGCCTGGAGCCGGTGGCGGCCCAGATCGAGGGCGAGTTCGCCGTGGAGTTCGTGGAGGCGGGGCCTGGCCCCGAGACCGAAGCAGTCGTCGCGATCGATTCGGTCGATCCGCCGGAGCCGATCGAGGATGGGCTGATCGATCTCGGCGAGGCCGTGGTGCAGCAGCTGGCGGAGCGGATCGATCTTTATCCGCGTGCACCGGGTGCCGACCTGACCTGGCAGGATGAAAAACCTGCCATCTCGGAGCCCAAGCGACCCTTTGCCGCGCTGTCGGCGCTGCAGAAGGGAAAGAAGGGCTGAACGGCCCGAGACGAAGGCCCGTATCATCGGGCGGTCCGCGTGGGCTTTAGCTTGCCGGAACAATGGTTTTTGGATAGAAAACGGGCGCGCCGGCCGGTGGGCCCCTGCGGAGAACGTAAGACAATGGCTGTTCCTAAGAAAAAGACCTCGAAGTCGCGCCGCAATATGCGCCGCTCGCATCATGCCCTGACGCCGAATGCGCATGCCGAGTGCCCCAACTGCGGCGAGCTCAAGCGGCCTCACCATGTGTGCGGCGCCTGTGGGCATTACGACGGCCGAAGCGTTTCCGAGTCCAAGGCCGCCTGATCTCGCCGGCTGATCTCCCGAGAGGAGACCGCGTGACCGGGCAATTTGCCATCGCTCTCGACGCCATGGGCGGCGATCGTGCTCCCGAGATGGTGGTGAAGGGCGCGAACATCGCGCGCCAACGCTTCCCCGAGGTGCACTTCCTGTTCTTCGGCGACGAGAAGCGGTTGAAGCCGCTCGTCGACAAATACCGCGCCTTGGCGAAGGTCTCGACCATCCATCACACCGACCAGGTGGTGAAGGGTGAGGACAAGCCCTCGACCGCCCTGCGCGCCGGCCGCAGCTCGAGCATGCGGCTCGCGATCGACGCGGTGCAGAGCGGCGACGCAGCCGGCGTCGTCTCGGCCGGCAATACCGGCGCGCTCATGGCCATGGCGAAAGTGGTGCTGAAGACCCTGCCGGGAATCACCCGGCCGGCGATCGCCTCCTTCTTTCCGACTCTCAAGGGCGAGAGCGTGATGCTCGACCTCGGCGCCAATGTGCAATGCGACGCCGACAACCTCGTGCAGTTCGCCGTCATGGGAAACGTCTTCGCCCGTACCGTGCTGGGCGTCGTCAGCCCGACCATGGGTCTGCTCAATGTCGGCTCCGAGGACATGAAGGGCCATGAGGCCCTGCGCGAAGCGAGCGCCATGCTGCGCGAGTTCAAGCTGCCCGGCAGCTTCCACGGCTTCGTCGAAGGCGACGACATCGCCAAGGGCACCGTCGACGTGGTCGTGACCGACGGCTTCACAGGCAATATCGCGCTCAAATCGATCGAAGGCACCGCCAAGCTCTATGCCGAGTTCATGCGCGCGACCTTCAAGAGCTCCTTCCTGTCGAAGCTGGGCTATCTGCTGGCGCGGCCGGCCTTGAATGCGTTGCGCCTGCGCACCGACCCGCGCCGCTACAACGGCGCGATCTTCATGGGGCTCAACGGCATCGCCATCAAGAGCCATGGCGGGACCGACGCGCTCGGTTTCTCCAACGCCATCGGTGTCGCGGCCGACATGATCACGCATCGGGCGCTCGCCCGTATCACCGAGGATTTCGGCAACACCGCGGCGGTCTCGCGTCCGCAGGCGGCCGAGCTGTGAGCGTGATCCGGTCCGTCGTCGCCGGCTGCGGCGCCTATCTCCCGAAGCAGGTGGTGACCAACGCGGATCTCGCTCGGAAGATCGAGACCTCGGACGAATGGATCCGCCAGCGCACCGGCATCGGCCAGCGCCACGTGGCGGCCGAAGGCGAGCTGACTTCGCATCTGGCGATCAAGGCCTCCGAGGCGGCGTTGAAGGATGCCGGGATCAAGGCCGACGAGCTCGACCTGATCGTCCTGGCCACCACGACCCCGGACGAGACCTTCCCGGCGACCGCGACCCGGGTGCAGGCCGCCCTCGGCATGACCCGCGGCATGGCTTTCGACGTGCAGGCGGTCTGCTCGGGCTTCGTCTATGCACTGGCCGTGGCGGATAATTTCCTGCGCGTCGGGCAGGCGAAGACGGCGCTCGTGATCGGCGCCGAGACCTTCACCCGTCTTCTCGACTGGAACGATCGCGGCACCTCGGTGCTGTTCGGCGACGGCGCGGGGGCTGTCGTCCTCAAGGCCGCGCCGGGCAAGGGTGACAAGAGCGACCGCGGCATTCTCTCGACCCATCTCTTTTCCGACGGCCGCTATCACGACATGCTCTATGTCGATGGCGGGCCCTCCAGCACCGGCACCACCGGCGTGGTCCGCATGGAAGGCCGCGAAGTGTTTCGCCACGCCGTCACCAAGCTGGCCCAGGCCGTCGACGAGGCGATCGCGAGCAACGGCGTCTCGGAAGCCGAGATCGACTGGCTGGTCCCGCACCAGGCCAACCGGCGCATCATCGACAGCATGGGGCAGCGCTTGAAGCTGGCGCCCGAAAAGGTCGTGGTCACGATCGATCGCCATGCCAACACCTCGGCGGCCTCGATCCCGCTGGCCCTGGCCGAGGCTCATGCCGACGGGCGCATCAAGCGGGGTCAGCTCGTGCTGATTGAAGCCATGGGCGGCGGCTTCACCTGGGGTTCGGCGCTGATCCGCTGGTAGGCGGGAAGGGGCCTTCGGGCTCCTTTGCCGGGTGCCCCCGGCCGGCCGATTGAGAGTTTTCCCGCCTTTTATCCACTTACTTGGCGAAACGGGTCCGTTCCCCCGAGTCGTCACCGGACTGCCCCGGTGATGACACAGAGTCGCATCGGATGAGGATTAGACCGTCCGAACAAGCCCATGCATCATGGTTAACGCGATTCGCTCGTGGGTTGGATTCGTCATCGCCCACGCAGGTTCAAGATTAGGGCCGATCCTGCTGTAATTGACTGATTTCCCGCCGCGCGCTAGCGTTTTGGATGAAGAACGGGGGAATGCCATGAGCAACACGGTCACCCGAGCCCAACTCAGCGAAGCCGTCTATCAAGAGGTCGGCCTGTCGCGCAATGAGTCGGCTGATCTGGTGGAGACGGTGCTGAAGGAGATCGCTGACACGCTGGCCAAGGGCGAGACTGTGAAAATTTCGTCATTTGGCACCTTCATGGTTCGCCAGAAGGGCCAGCGGATCGGGCGGAACCCGAAGACCGGTGAGGAAGTTCCGATCAAGCCGCGCAAGGTGCTGGTGTTCCGCGCCTCGCATGTCTTGAAGCATCGCGTCAATGGCGGCAGCCCTGAGACGGCGCCGAAAGAGGTCGACTGATGCCGCTGCCCCAACCGCAGCGCCGCAATGAAGCGGAGAGCGCCGTTCCGGCCGAAAGCCGGGATGCCGCGGGCCGCCGTCATGAAAAATCGGCGAGCGCCTTTCGCACGATCAGCGAAGTGGCGACCGAACTTGATGTGCCGCAGCATGTGTTGCGGTTTTGGGAAACCAAGTTCTCGCAGGTCCGGCCGCTGAAGCGCGGCGGCGGCCGCCGCTATTACCGGCCCGAGGATGTCGAGCTGCTGCGGGCGATCCGCAAGCTGCTCTATGAAGAAGGCTACACGATCAAAGGGGTGCAGCGACTGATGCGCGAGGGCGTGTTCCGCATCCGCGCCCAGGAGACGGCGGCGCCCGAAACCGGCGACGCGGCGGAGTTGTCCACCGGCGAGCTGGATCTCGGCGCGGAACCGGTGCCCGAGGCGGCGACCGCCGACCAGCCGGTCGAGGCCGCCGCCGAAACGGCGGACCCAGCCAGCCATCGCCGGGAGCTCATCGAGAACGCGATCGAGGAGCTGACCGAGCTCCGTAACCGCTTGGCGCGTCTGCTGGGCTGAACCGAGAGTTTTGCTGTCTTGGCTGCGATCCTTGCGGGTCTCGGGCCCGCAGGAGGCGGCGGTTGCCTGGACCGGAGCGGGCCGCTATAAGGACCGCCCTAAGGCCGGAGCGTGGCGCAGCCTGGTAGCGCACCAGACTGGGGGTCTGGGGGTCGCAGGTTCAAATCCTGTCGCTCCGACCATTCTTCCCCCGATTTCGACGATCCTCATCGGCCTCCACGGCAGGCGGCACTGCCCGCGGTTCGATCGAATCTGCATTCGCGAGCGCGTCGTCGTTTCGTGCGCGCCACCGCCGCGGCCTCGAATCTCTCGCCGTCGACATGTTGCGGTTTCTACTCACGTCGGTGGCCGCGACGCCTCTAGGAAAGATTCCCTCGGCCCCGCGAGGTCGATCGTTTCCGATCGGATCTCGGCTATCGCCTATCCTGGCAACTCGTTAGCATTAACTTCGATCCAGGTTCGTCCTGGAAATGTCGGACGAAGCGACCAGCTGGGGTGATCATGGACTCTAGGGCAATTCATCGTCGCGCGGCGTGCGGGGTGCTGACCCTCGGCGCGCTGGCGCTCGGACTGATGCTATCGGGGCCCGCAAATGCCGAGGACATCAAGATCGGCATCCTGTTCGATGTGACCGGTCCGGTCGCGGATATGGTGCCGCCGCTCCTCGATGCCACCAAGCTGGCGGTCGATGAGGTCAACGCCAATGGCGGGCTTCTCAAGGGGCAGAACCTCCAGACGGTTCTCGCCGACTCGAAGGGCACCGAGGATGACGCGGTTGCTGCGGCCAGCGCGCTCGTGCGCGATGACAAGGTCGTCGCCATCGTCGGGTCCATCACCAGCGTCGCCACGCTCGCCGCCGCCCACAAGGTCACCATTCCCAACAGCATTCCGATGATCTCGCCGGCCTCGACCGCGGTCGAACTGACCGACCTGGAGGACAAGGACTTCGTGTTCCGCGTGGTGCCGAGCGACGCCGACCAGGGCTGGGTCCTGGCGGGCCTGGTCCACAACAAGGGATTCACGAAGGTCGCGGTGACCTATATCGACAGCGACTATGGCAGCGGCCTCAATGACACCTTCCGCGACAACTTTCAGAACTACAAAGGCGTCGTGACGACGGCCCTGGGCCACGAAGCCAACAAGGCCAGCTATGCCGACGAGGTGAAGCAGCTCGAGCCGTTCGATCCGGAAGCGCTCGTGCTGATCGACTTCGCGACGGCCGGCGGCATCACCCTCATCAAGGACGCATTGGCCGGCGGCCATTTCAAACAATTCATCGGAACCGATGCGCTGATGGACCCGGCCTTGATCGCGGAAATCGGCGCCGACAATCTCAAGGGGATGTTCTTCACGGCGCCCACGACCGACGATTCGACCTCGGCCGCGAAAAAGTTCGATGCGCTGTACAAGGCCGCCTTCAACCGGACCGGGGATGAAGAATTCGCGGCGCAGACCTACGACGCCACGATGCTGATCGCGCTCGCCATCGAGAAGGCCAGTGCGACCGACGGCAAGAAGATCCGGGATGCCCTTCGCGAGGTGTGCTGCTCCGCCGGCGGCGAGGTGATCGAACCCGGGGAGTGGGCCAAGGCCAAGGCCGCGATCGCCGCCGGCAAGAAGATCAATTATGAGGGCGCGAGCGGGAACTGCGATTTCGACGAGAATGGCAATATCGAGGGCGTCTACGGCCATTTTGAGATCGAGAACGGCGTCTTCAAGCAGGTAGAGTTGCTCAAGCCCTGAGGGAATCCGCTGCTATCGAACGGGCGAGCGCGCGGCGGGCCGCGGGGCGCGCCCGTTTCCGGCGTGGACGGGTCGGGTCGGCGCCGGTGCAGGCGCCGACGGAACGCCGGCCCGCAACTGCTCTGCCAGTCCATCCAGCTGCGCGGCGATTTCGCTGATCGCCGGCGCTCCCAGCGCCGGGCTGTCATATTGCTGCAATCGGATCTGCGCATCGATCGCCATGCGATCGATCATTCTTGCGGTCAGCACCCCTTCTTCGCGCAAGGCGCTCACCGCCGCCTGGAACATGATCAGATCCGCGGTGATGGTGCAGAACATGGCCTGCAATGTGGATTCGGCGTCGTCGATGCGCTGCTCGAGCTCTTCGATCTTTGCCATTGTCGTCTCTCGGCAATGATAGGGAAGCGGTGCTGTCGTCATCTTGAATCGGCTCTATGACTTTTCAACGCATCGCGAGCGATTTCCGGCCTCGGCCACAAATTTGCTCGCGCCGCGAGCAGCAGCGGCATCCGCCTGCTATCTCTGTGAAAACTTCAATCCAGCCATGAACGCAGAATGGGCCAGGCCGCGATCGCGCTGAAGATCGCGGCGGCGACCGCCAGCCACACCACCCAGCGGAATCTTGCGCGCTCGAGCGCCTCGGCCGCGCGGGCCTTCTCGGCCAGCCAACTTTCCACGAAGCTGCGCGAAGGATGCGGATCGCTGTCGACGATGCCCCTGACATCGGCGCCGCGGCCGTAACTGGTGCCGGGCCCCTGGAGCTTGCCGGCCACGACCTGAGGGCCCAGCGCCTCCATGGCGGCCAGCCATCGCCGTTCCGAAGACGCGCTCGGATTCTCTTTTGACAGCATGCGTGGAGAGCGTGGCGTCGCGGGATTCAGTTCCGCCGCTCGAGCCGCGGTCCGGGCCGGTTCAGCCGCGGAAGGGAAAGCCGGTTCCTGCCAGCGCCGTTTCGCTGAAATCGCCGGCCAGCACGTCGGCCCCGGCGAAGACACTGCGCGAGAGCCGGGCGCTGCGAAAACTGGTGGCGATCTGTCCGCCGCCTCCGGCAAGCGGCAAGGGCGCGATGCGGCAGCCCGCCAGATCGGCGCCGGTGAGATCCGCCCCGTCGAAACGTCCGCCGCTGACCTTGGCGCCGCGGAACCGCACCTGGCGGAGGTCGGAGCCGCTGAAATCCACCGCGAAGATCCGGGCGTCGCCGAAATCGGCACCGCTGAGGCTGCAGCGGCGGAACACGACGAGCCGCAGCAGCTTGCCGGAAAAATCGAGGCCCGACAGATCGGCCCGTTCGAAGACCGCCTGCCTTCCTTCCCGCCCGTCCGATTGCAGCCATTTCTCGTGGGCCGCGATCACGGCCGGGAAATTGTCGCGGTTGTTGACCGGCGGCGGATCGAACTTCGCGTCGCGGGCCCAGCCTTTGACCTGGTTCAGGTCCTCCGGCATCAGACCGGTGAGATCGGCACCGGTGAAGACCGTCTTGTCGATCGAGACGCCGACCATCTTGGCGCCGGTCAACCGCGCGCTGGTGAAGTTGGTGCGCGAGAGGTTGGCGCCGCGCAGATCGACGCCGGTCATGTCGCAGCCGGTGAAATCGGCATCGACCATGGTCGCGTTGGCCATGATGGCGCCGGCAAGCTTGGCGCCCTTGAAGACCGAGCCCGACAGCTTGGCGTTGCTGAGGTCGGCGCGGAAGAAATTGGTCATCTCGCCTTCGGCCGCCCCGTCGGTCTCGATCTCGCCCGGCCGGCGCGGGCCGCGATGGCGATAGAGCACGCCTTCGCGCAGATCGGCCTCGTGCAGGTCCGCCCCTTCGAGATCGGTGCCGGCGAGGCGTGCGCCGCGCAGGACCGCGCGGGTCAGCTTCGCGCCGCGCAAATGCGCACCGGAGAGGTTGGCGCCGAAGAAGTCGCATTCCGCGAGATTGCAGCCATCGAACCGCGCGCCGCCCAGATCGGCGCCGGTGAAGACCATGCCGTGAAGATCGAGGCCCGAGAGGTCGATGCCGGGCAGCGCGCAATAGGAGAGCTCGCCCCGCTTCCCCTTGGCCGGTGTCTTGGTCCAGAGGAGATGCGTTCCGACGATCGCCTTCAGTTCTTCGGGCGAGGGGATCTTGAGATCGGCTTTGGTCATGTCAGGTCTGGGTCAAGGGTCGCAGGCTTATCAGAGCTTCGCTGCCGGTAACGGCGGTCGAGTAGGTGGCTATGCAGCCGTCGGCTGCCTGGGGCCGCAAACGGATGCCATTGCAGCCAGCATAAAGGGGGAGCGTTAACCGTTCCTTCTCCGATGGGGGCTGGGCCCAGACCCTTGCCATCGGCCTTTCTGAGGGCCGCAAGAAAGTGCCCGCGAAGCGCAGCCGGAAGAAATGAGATGGATTGCTTGTGGTCTTCCTGTGGCCGGGATTGTCGCAAGCGGCCGGCGGCACTGCAGCCTTTGCAGGGGCGCGACTTCATCTGGGATGGCGGAACCCCGTCCGGGACCCTCGCGTTGTACCTGATATCGACAACCCGAATATGAAGGGACTAGATCATGGGTAACCCAATGGACAAGCCGGCCCACCAGAATCAGAACCCGCAGAATCCGCAGCAGGCGCAGCGGAATCCGGGGCAGGGCCAGGGTCAGAAGCCGAGCGATCCCAGCCAGCATGATCCGAGCCAGCGGGACAAGACGGGCACTCCGCAGGACCGCTACGCGTCGGGCACGGACCGTGCTCGCGACGTGCCGGTCGACCGCAAGGGCGACCAGACGAAGCCCGGCGCCGGCCGCGACAACGATCGCGGCAACAAGAACTAAGCTTTCGCCGAGAGCGAAGACGCGGGCGGCTGGACCACCACGGTTTCGCCGAACGCGTCTGAGCGAAGGCCCGGCGCTGCCCACGCAACGCCGGGCCTGTCCGCTTCAGAGCCCGGAAAGCCTCAAGAGGTTTCGATGACGATGCCATTCATGACCGACATGCCGGTCCGGCCGGACTTCGTCCGCCGCCGCCTCCTGTCGCGGGCACGCTATGCGGCGATCATTCCCGGGCGGCCGGATCCCGATCCGCCCACACCGCTGCCGCCCGGCCCGCCGATGCCGGGCGATCCCGTGCCGGGCGACCCGGGCCCGACCGATCCGCCGCTGCCGTCGCCGGGAAAGCGCAGTCCCGAACTGCCGCCGGATCAACCGCCCGATCAGCCGCCGGGGTCAACCCCGCGCAGGCCGCCGCTCAAGCTGCGCTTCCCCGGCTAGGGAACGGATCCGGTCCGCGGCAGTTACCTGAACATCGCCGGGGCACTCTCACCAGATACCGGATCATCAAGGAGACGACAAATGGCATCGCCACTTCCGAAGACGCAAAGCACGCTCGAGCAGCGTGAGACCTACAGCCTCATCGGCGCCAACAAGGTCAACGGCACCCACATCTACAATCCCAAGGGCGATCATCTCGGCGAAGTGGACGAGATCATGATCGACAAGCTCTCGGGCAAGGTGGCCTACGCGGTCGCGACATTCGGCGGCTTTCTGGGCCTCGGCCAGTCCCGCTATGCGCTGCCCTGGTCGGTCCTGAGCTACGACACCGGCAAGAGCGGCTATGTCGTGGCCCTCGACGCCGAGAAGCTCAAGAAGGCGCCCCGCTTTGAGAACGAATCCACGCTTGCCGATCGCGAATGGGGCAAGAGTCTTCATGACTATTACGGCATCCCGCCCTATTGGCTCTAAACGGGCCCAAACCGGGAAACCGGGTCCGGCCGGGGCGGCGCTCACGCCGCGCCGGCCGGCCCGGCCGCGATCGTTGACGATGCCAGGTCCGGGCTTGGCGCGCTCGGGTTGGCCCATCTCGAAGGAGAGGAACATGCCGCGCGGCGACAAGTCCAAATATTCACCCAAGCAGAAGCGCCAGGTGGCGCATATTGAAGAGAGCTTCGAGAAGCGCGGTGTCGCACCCAAGGAAGCGGCGGCGCGGGCTTGGGCGGTCGAGAACAAGATCTCCGGCGGCGGCCGGCTTGGCGGGTCGGGCGAAGGCAAGCCCGAGAACAAGGCGCCCTATAAGAAGGGCGGCAAACGAGGCGGGCGGGCAGCGGCGGCGCGCCCCGCCGCGGCACGTTCGGCTTCCGCCAAGAAGGCGGCCCGAACGCGAGCCCGCCGCGGAAAGTAGAGCGGGTGATGAGTGACGAACGCCTGGTGAAGGACGACGGCATGATGAGTCAGGATTCGACGGAGCCCTTCATGACCGACGGTGAACAAGGCGAGGAGTTGCGCGCCATGCCTCAGGACACGCAGAAGACCACGCTGAGCACGCAGAAGGCCCGATCGGGCGAAACCTCCGGCCATCTGCGGATCATTCTCGGGACCTCGCTCGTCCTCGTCATCGTGGCGCTGGGCGCGCTGCTGATCTTCTATACCTCCCATGGCTGAGGCGGTTACGGCGCGACCTTACTGGACGGGCGCCATCCGGCTCTCGCTCGTGGTGCTGCCGGTGCGGCTCTATCATGCCGTCGACACGCGCAGCGAAGTCCACTTCCATCAGATCCACAAGGCTTCGGGGAAGCGCGTCCGCCATCAGAATGTGGTGCCGGGGCGCGGTGCCGTGGAGCGCGACGAGATCGTCAAGGGCTATGAGTATGCCAAGGACCAGTATGTGCTGCTCGAGCCGGAGGAGCTGAAGGCGGTCCGCCTGGAATCCGCCGACAATTTCTCCATCGTCCAATTCGTCGACCGCAACGAGATCGATGCGATCTATTTCGACGAACCCTATTTCGTCGTGCCGGATGGCGATGCCGGTCTCGACGCCTTTGCCGTCGTGCGCGATGCGCTGCGCGCCGAGAAGAAGGTCGGCTTGGGCCAGATCGTGCTGTCGGGTCGGGAGCGGATCGCGGCCCTACAGCCCTGCGGCAAGGGCATGCTGCTCGAAACCTTGCGCTACGCCGAGGACCTCAAGAAGGCCGGTAAATATTTCGACGGCATGAAGAAGGTCGCGGTCGACAAGGATCAGCTTGGTCTCGCCAAGAAACTCATCGAGCAAAAGGCCGCGCCCTTCGATCCGGAGCGCTTCAAGGACCATTACGAAAACGCGCTCCGCGAGCTGATCGAGCGGAAGCTGAAATCGAAGGGCCGCCGGATCCGGACCGAGGAGCCGGAACGCAGAGGGGCGGAGGTCATCGATCTGATGGAAGCGCTGCGCCAGAGCGTCGGGCGCAAGAGCGGCGCCGTGGGTAAGGCGAGCGCGCCCGAACCGGCTGATGCACCGGCCCGGAAGGCCGCCGCGCCGCGCCGGCCGGCGGCGCGCGGGAAAACGCGAAAGAGGGCATGACGTCCGAGCCGACGCGCGGGTCGACGTCTGCGAGCGGCGACCGGTCGCTGGCGCGCTATCGCGCCAAACGGGACTTCAAGGCGACGCCCGAACCGCGCGGCCTCAAGGCCCGCTCGCGGGGCCACCGTTACCTGATCCAGAAACATGCGGCGCGCCGCCTTCATTACGATTTCCGGCTGGAACTGGATGGCGTGCTGAAGAGCTGGGCCGTCACCCGCGGTCCCAGTCTCGATCCCGCCGACAAGCGTCTTGCGGTCCATGTCGAGGACCATCCGCTCGACTATGGCAGCTTCGAGGGAATCATCCCAAAGCCCCAATATGGCGGGGGCACGGTGATGCTGTGGGACGAAGGCAGCTGGGAGCCGCTCGGCGATGCCCATGCCATGCTCCGGGCCGGCCGGCTCAAGTTTCGGCTCGACGGAGAACGGCTGAAGGGCGAATGGAATCTGGTCCGGATGCGAAACCGCTCGCCGCGCGAGAAGCGCGAGAATTGGCTCCTGATCAAGGGCCATGATAGCGCGGCGCGGCCGGGTGAGGGCGACAGTCTTCTGGAAATGGAAGATAGCAGCGTCGTCTCCGGCCGCAGCATGGAGGAAATCGGCCGCAGCCGATCGGTCTGGAACAGCAAGGCGCGGCAAGACGACAAGACAGCGAAACCGGCTGCCGAGCTGAAGGGGCGGCCATCGCCATCGGACAGGCGGGCCGCGCCGACGAAAGCGGCCAAGCGCACCGCGCTGCCGGATTTCGTCGAGCCGCAACTGGCCACCCGGGTCGAAGCGCCGCCCGAGGGGGCCGACTGGCTGCATGAGATCAAGCTCGACGGTTACCGGATCCAGGCGCGGTTGGAGCGACGCAAGGCACGGCTTCTCACGCGCCGCGGGCTGGACTGGAGCCACCGTTTCGCCAGCATCGCCGCGGCCATAGAAGCGCTCCCCGCCAAGACCGCCCTGTTCGATGGCGAGATCGTCGCCTTCGCCGAGAACGGGTTGTCCGACTTCGGGCGCCTGCAGGCGATCCTGGGCGGCGAGGAGGAGGGCGAGCTCGCTTTCGTACTCTTCGATCTCCTCTATCTCGACGGCTATGACCTTCGTCCCCTGCCGCTGCTCGAGCGCAAGGCGAGGCTGTTGAGGCTGCTGGGCGCGAACGAGCGCGGCCCGCTGCGCTTCAGCCAGCATTTCGACCGCGATGGCGCCGAGATCTATCGCCATGCCTGCGAGCTCGCCCTCGAAGGCGTGGTGTCGAAACAGGCGCATGCTCCCTACCGGCCGGGCCGAGGGCTCGGTTGGCTCAAATCCAAATGCCGCGAGCGACAGGAATTCGTGATCGCCGGTTTCACCAAGCCGGCGAAGGGCTTGCCCGGCATCGGATCGCTGGCCCTGGGCTATGGCAGCGAGGGGGCCTTTCGCTATGCGGGCCGCGTCGGCACCGGCTTCAGCCAGCAGCAGTCGCTGGCCTTGAGGCGCAGGCTCGAGCGAATCCGTCAGGACAAGCCGCCCTTCGACGCGCTGCCGGCGGCCGTCCGGCGTGGCGTCACATTCGTCAAACCGACGCTGGTGTGCGAGATTGAGTTCGCCACCTGGACGCGGGATGGTCTCGTTCGCCAGGCCTCGTTTTTGGGCTTGCGCGAAGACAAGCCCGCCAGCCAGATCACACGCGAGAAAATCATGGCACGCGCGAGCACGCCGTCGTCGAGGACCGAGAAGGAAAAGCCCGCCCGTCCCACCCGGCGAAAGCCGACCGCAGCCGCGAAGGACGAGGCAGCGCGCTCCTCGAAGGAGGAGAGTTTCCATGGCGTCCGGCTCACCCATCCCGACAAGCTCCTCTACAAGGAGCAGGGCATCACCAAGCAGGACCTGGCGCAGTATTATGTCGATGTCGCGGACTACATCATGCCGCATGTGCGCCGGCGCCCGCTGGCGATCGTGCGCTGCCCGGACGGCGCCAGCGGCGCCTGCTTCTACCAGAAGCATCTCTCCGCCGGAATGCCCGACGCCATCAAGCCCTTCAGCGTCAAGGGCAGGACCGGGCGCGAGACCTATGTCTCGATCGAGGATGTGCGAGGCCTGATCGCGCTGGTGCAGTTCGGTGTGCTGGAGCTGCATCCCTGGGGCGCTTCGGTCGACGATGTCGACAAGGCGGATCGCATCATCTTCGATCTCGATCCCGATCCCGGCGTCGCGTGGCCGGACGTCGTCAGTGCGGCCGAGGAGGTGCGCGAGCGGCTGAAGGAACTCAAGCTCGAAAGCTTTCTCAAGACGACGGGCGGGAAGGGGCTGCATGTTGTCGCCCCGTTGAAGCCCGCGATAGCGTGGGAGCCGGTCAAGCGTTTGACGCAGGTTGTCGCCATGAGCATGGCATCCGACAATCCCGCGCGTTATCTGGCGAAGGCGTCGAAAGCGGCGCGCAAGGGCAAGATCTTCGTCGATTATCTTCGCAACGACCGCGGCTCGACGGCAGTCGCACCCTATTCGACCCGGGCGCGCGAAGGGGCACCGATATCCGCGCCGCTCGAGTGGCGCGAGCTCGGACCCCGCGTCAAATCCGATCAATTTTGTCTCGAAAACATCCGGGATCGGCTGGCCCGGTTGAAGCGCGATCCCTGGGAGGGCTTTTTCAAGCTCCGCCAGAGCCTGAATTCGAAAACGCTGGCGCAACTGGAAGCGTCGCCTTGACCGTTGGATAGCGCCAGCGACGCCAGAATGGTGAGCACCCTCAACAGCGTGTCGCAGCGCCCTATACGGTCGGATAGTCCCGCCTCCTTAGGTTTAGCTGTCCCTTTGCCGCCTGGATTACCGGTACCGGCTGCCGCATAGAAAGCGCACGCAGCGCCGTCGAACTCGGACGGCCTGTCATCGTGGCAACGCCATGCGGCAAGACCTCAGGCCCCGCCCTCAGGTAACGCCGCGCGGCAACGCCCCGAAGTGCCGTCCAGGTGAGGCCGGGCCTTCGGGCCCGGCCGAACGGCACGGGCGGCAGCCCTGAGAGTTCGCGGCGTTCCCCCCAACGCCCCGCGGAAATCCGGCCGCCGACGGCGTGGTCACAGGGATGACCCTCCCACCGGCAGCCCCCCGCCGGTGGGAGGGTTTCGTCGCTGCTACGCCGATGGCGCGGCACTTCTGCAGGCGACTCCTAAACCGGGCGATTAAAGTCGTACGCCACGCGGCCATAAGGCAGCGTCAGGTCGGCGATGAAGTGATGCGCTCCCAGCACGCGACGCACCGGAAAATCCGCCACCGGGGCGTTGACATGCGGGATCAGATGGAGCCTGGCAGGACCGGCCCAGGAGCCCTTCACGGTGATCTCGGTCAGGTTGTAGGCCACGAGCTGGCAGATCTCCGGCCGGCCATCGACGCCGGGAATCAACTTCAGATTGATCTGGGTCTTGGACAGGGTGGCCGTGGTCTTCGTGCCGTTGCCGGCCATGCTCTCATGCTTGTAGGCCATGGTGCCCATCGCGACCATCTGCCCGGCATAGCTCAATGTGCCGGTCAAGGTATCCTTGACGATCTCGAGCTTCGGGTGTGCGTACTTCTTCGGGAAGCCCCAGATCTCGCGACCCGCCACCGTCGGCGGGTCGTCATCGAGATACATCTGGCTGCAAAAATTGACGTCCTCGCCTTTGAATCGGCAGGGGATCACGACCCCGGATTCGGAATAGCTGCCGAAGCCCGAGCTGTCCGGCATATGGATGAACTCGAAGGCCACCAGCGGCTGCGCCAGCGGTTCGAGGGGTTCGGGCAGCTGCTCGCGAATGACGGCCGGATCGGTCTCGTAGGTGATGATCATGTATTCGCGATTGATGAAGCGATAGGGCCCCGCCGGATAGCTGGGGCTCGCCAGCGGCATGGAGGGCAGGCGGAGGACGTCTTCCTTGCGCATGATCTTCCGTTTCTCTCTGCGGTCGTGGGTTCAGTGCGCGGTCCAGCCGCCATCGATCGACAGCGCGGCGCCGGTGATCGAAGCGGCGGCGTCGGAGGCGAGGAAGACGGCGAGCGCCCCCACATCCGAGACCTCGACGAACTTCTTGGTCGGCTGCGCCTCGAGGATGACGTCACGGATGACGGCCTCCTCCGAGATGCCGCGCGCCTTGGCGGTGTCGGGGATCTGCTTCTGCACCAGCGGCGTCATCACATAGCCGGGGCAGATCGCGTTGACGGTGATGCCGGCCTCGGCGGTCTCCAGCGCCACGGTCTTGGTGAGGCCGAGCAGTCCGTGCTTGGCCGCGACATAGGCCGCCTTGAAGGGCGAGGCCACCAGGCCGTGGGCCGACGACATGTTGATGATGCGGCCCCACTTCTTCTTTCTCATATAGGGCACGACCAGGCGCGTGGCGTAGAAGGCGCCAGAGAGGTTGATGGAGAGGATCGCATCCCATTTCTCGATCGGGAATTCCTCGATCGGCGAGACGAACTGGATCCCGGCATTGTTCACGAGAATATCCACGCCGCCGAACTTGCTCTCGGCCAGTGCGATCATCTGCGCCATGTCGGCCGGCTTGCTGATGTCCGCGGGGCTGTAGATCACCTCGATCTTGTGTTCCTTCGCGAGCCCCGCACGCAGCGTCTCGATCTCCTGGGCGTTGCCGAAGCCGTTCAGGACGAGATTGGTTCCCTGCTTGGCGAATTCGCGCGCGATCTCGAGGCCGATCCCGCTGGTCGAGCCGGTGATGAGGGCGGTCTTTGGAGCGTTCATGAGGATTCATCCATGTAAGGGGAGGGAGTCTGCGGCCGGAGGGCCGTGAAAAAACCGGGCGAAGGCGGATGTCGGAGCGACCGGGTCCCCTCATATAGGAACAACGGCCACGCCTGTGCGACGATTGTTTGACAGGACCGTGACTCCGAAGATGGTAGGTTATAGGCCGCTTGTCACGTCACCTGCTCGTCATATCGCCGCACTACTGTGCCGGGCGAAGGCAAGACGCAGCAGATGCGTTCCAGCTGCCCCAATTTTCCGGGAGATTTGCCATGGATGCCGAAACGCCGGTGCTACATAAGTCAAGGACGGGAGGCGGTTGGCGCCCCGAGCGCTGCGACCGGCTGGCCCTGGTGTTGCAGGGCGGTGGCGCCCTGGGCGCCTACCAGGCCGGGGTCTATCAGGCCCTGCACGAGGCCGGGATCGAGCCGGACTGGGTAGCGGGCGTATCGATCGGCGCGATCAATGCGGCGATCATCGCCGGCAACCATCCGCCGAAGCGGCTGGACCGGCTCAGGACCTTTTGGGAGCGGATCACCGAGCGGAAGATCTGGAACTACACGCCCGACGGCGACATTTACCGCAAGATCCGCAACGCGATCAGCTCTTCGCTGACCATCAGCCAGGGACAGCCCGGATTCTTCGAGCCGCGGTTTCCGGGGCCCTGGTTCACGGCCGCCGGCGCCAAGGACGCCACCAGCTACTATGACAGCGCGCCCTTGCGGGAAACGCTGCGCGAGCTGGTCGATTTCGACCTGATCAACGACCATGGCTGCCGTTTCGCCGTGGGCGCGGTCAATGTGCTGACCGGCAACTTCATGTATTTCGACAATCAGAAGGAGATCATCGAGCCGGAGCATATCATGGCGAGTGGCGCCCTGCCGCCGGCGCTGCCGATGATCAAGCTCGGCACCGACTATTACTGGGATGGCGGCATCGTCTCGAACACGCCGCTGCAATATCTGCTGGACCAGGAGGATGCGCTCAACACGCTGGCCTTCCAGGTCGACCTCTTCAGTGCGCGCGGCGACATGCCCCGCGATATTCAGGACGTGATGGCGCGCCAGAAGGACATCATCTATTCGTCCCGCACCCGCTACAACACCGACGTCTATCGGCGCCTCCACAAATGGAAGATGAAGCTGGGCCAGATCCTGAAGAAGATGCCGGAAGAACTGCTGGACGAGGAGGAGAAGAAGCTGCGGTGCGAGCTGATGGATCTGCCGGAGATCGTCATCCTCCAGCTGATCTATCAGCAGAAAGCCTATGAGGGACACGCCAAGGATTACGAGTTCTCCGGCATCTCGATGCGGGAGCATTGGCAGAGCGGCTATGAGGACACCAAGGCCACGTTGAAGAAGAAAGCCTGGATGGAGATGCCGCCCGAAGGCGCCGGCTGCATCGTTCACGACGTGCACCGCCAGGAGGATTGAGAGCTCGCCGGAACCCCTCCCCCTTATCCCCTCCCGAAAAAGGGGTAAGGGGGAGGGGTCCTAGCGCGTCCCCGTGACGATCGGCAGCGGGGGCTCGATCTCGCCGGCGATCAGCTCGGCCACGCGCGCCTGGAGTTTCCAGAGATAGCGGTCGTGGATGCCGAGGTCCTCGAGATGGGCGACGGTGTGCATCAGATATTCGGCGCCCGAGCCCCAATGTCCGCAGGCCTTGGCGAGAACGGCCGCGGTTTCTTCCAGCGTGTGGCCGCCCACATAGTTGCCGGCCTTGCTGTCGACCGTGAAGGCGAGGGCGGGAAGTCGTTTGCCATCGCTCTTGACGGGAACCCAACGCGGAATGTTAGCCGGCGGCTTGACGCTGACCTCCCGGCGCAGCAGTTGTTCGATGCATTGGGGTGCGGTCGCCGCCGGCAACCGCTGGATCACACCGCGGCAGGAGCCGCCACGATCGAGCGCCATCATCAGGCCCGGGCAGTCGGGCGTGCCGCGAAACCGCACCAGGCGCAGGCAGAACTTCCGGTGCCAGCCGTGAACGTGGGCCGCGCGCTGCCCGTCGATGTCGCAGGCGGGCTTCCAGATCAGCGAGCCATAGGCGAAGAGCCAGACATCCTCGCCGGGATCTCGCGCCGCCAACAGGGAGTCGGTCAGGGCGCGGTAATCCCCGTCGGTCATCGGCTCCTTCTTCATGACCGAATGACCGGGATCCGGCACGTCGCGATGCACCCGCGCCACCAGTTCGGGCGTCAGGGCCATGGCCGCGCGTCCGCTCATTGTTCGCGCCTCCTTCGAGTCCGAGCGGCAGAATAGCACTGGTGGCAGGTCGGGCTGGAGGGGCCGGCCGACTGCCCCTATTCTGGCGGCAGGGGGCATGCAGCGCAGCCAGCCGATGGCAGTCAAGAACGCATTTTCGTCGAGAAAACATTGGGCTGGATGGGCCTTCGGCGTGCTGGGGCTGGCCGCCGTCATCCTGGTCGTTTTTCACCTGGGCGATCTCCAGCATTTCGTGGCGCTGGCGCAGGGTGCGGAACCGGTGTGGCTGCTTCTGGCCGTGGGGCTGCAGCTGCTGACCTATGTCTGCGCTGCCGGAGTCTGGTATTGCGCCCTGGCGCGCATCGGCCAGCGCCGGCCGATGACGTCCCTGATGCAACTGGGCATCGCCAAGCTGTTCACCGACCAGATCCTCCCGTCGGGCGGAATCAGCGGGACATTGATGGTGGTCCAAGGCTTGGCGCGTCGCCGGGTCCCGTCCGACCTGGCCATGGGTGCCATGCTGGTTGGCCTGGTCTCCTTCTACGCGGCCTATGGAGTGGCAGCCTTGGGCGCCCTCGGGGCCTTGTGGCTCCACGACCAGATCAACCGCGTCGTGATCGCCATTGGAGCCGTCTTCGCCTTGTTCGTCGTGGGTCTGCCCGTCGCGGTCTTGAGGCTCCGCCGCCTGAACGACGGCCCCTGGCTGCGACGCCTGCAGCGAATTCCGGGGGTGGCGCGGTTGCTCAAATCGATCGCGGCGGCGCCCTCGAATCTGTTGCGCAGTCCCCGCCTGATGGCCGAAACGACCCTGCTTCAGCTCGGTGTCTTCTTGTTGGACGGCCTCACGCTCGATGTCATGCTCCTGGCGCTTGGCCAACCGAACTCGCTGCTGAGCGCCTTTGCGGCCTTCATGATCGCGAACGTGGTCACCACCCTCGGTCCCATACCGTTGGGGTTGGGAACCTTCGAGGCTGCGTCGGTCGCGACGCTGGTGCTTGGCGGCATTTCCGTGGAGGCGGCGCTGGCGGCGACGCTCTTGCTGCGTGGCTTCACCTTCTGGCTGCCGATGCTGCCGGGGCTCTGGCTGGCCCGCCAGGAACTCGGCGGCCGGCCGATCTCGGAAGTCGATGCGCCTCCGGATCACGCATAGCGCAATTGGCTGCCGATCCCGAGCCGGCGGGCTTTTTCCAGGGCCAGCGCCCCCAGCGCGATGTCGGAGAGCGACAGGCCGCGGTGCCAGAACAGGATGCGCTCCGTCGGCGTCTCGCGGCCGGGTTTCAGACCGGCCACGATCTGGCCGAGCTCGGCATGCAGGGTCTCCCGCGTGAGCCGGCCCTCGTCGACATGGCGGCGCAGCGCCCCGAACGGCCCGGCGCCGGCCTGGCCCCAATCGTCCATCACCACCTTGTCCATCGCGTCGGTGAGGTCGATCTCGACGGCGCTCATGGTGCCGTAAGGGATCGCGAGCGCGCCGGGCCGGACCCATTCGGTCTTGAACAGCGGCTCCGGCTTGTCGAGGCGCGAGGCCTCGACCAGGATATCGGCGCCCGCGAAGCAGCTTTCCCAATCCTCGGTGACGACGATCTTGCGCTTCAGGTCGCGCTCGAGCGTGGCGGCGAATGCCTCGCGGCTTTCCTTGCGTTTGGAATGGACCCGGATCTCCGTCAGATCGAACAGGCGGTTCAGGAGCCGCACGTTCCAATAGGCAGTGCCGCGGGCGCCGACATGGCCGAGCACATGCGAATCCTTGCGGGCGAGATATTTGGCACCGATGGCCGTAACGGCGCCGGTGCGCATCTCGGTGATCGCGGTCGCGTCGATCAAGGCCTGGGGCATGCCGGTCGCGGGATCGAACAGCAGCAGCATCGCCATTTCGGAGGGCAGATCGCGCTGCCAGTTGTCGATGAAGTCGCCCACGATCTTGACGCCGGCGAAACCGCGGCCCTCGCCGGTCGGCAACACGCCGCGCAGCACGTTGAAATGACCGCGCGTGTCGCGGGGCCGCAGATGCATGCGCGGCTCGATCACGGTCTGGCCGCGCCCCTGCATCGCGAGGCTCGCCTCGATGGCACCGAGGATCTCGTCGTCGGTCAGCGCCAGAGCCGCCATGTCGGGGCCGTTCAGATAGGTGAAATGGATGGGCGAAGGCATCGCGGCGGTACTCTTGCGGGGAGAACGGAGGATCAGGCGGAGGGGAGCAGCACGATCTTGCCGGTATGCTGCTTGGCGAGGAATTCCCGCTGTGCCGCGACGATGGCGCTCAAGGGGTGGATGCTGGCGATCACCGGTTTGATCTCGCCGCGCTCGATGTAGAGAACGAGATTGCCGAAGACCTCCGGTTCCAGGACGGTGCAGCCGATGAGGCGGAGATCCTTGAGGTAGAGCGTTCGCAGATCGAGCTCGACCACGGGGCCGGCGATGGCGCCGGCGGCGGCGTAACGGCCGCCGCGGCGGAGAAGGTCCAGCAGGTGGGGGAAATGCGCGCCGCCGACCACGTCGATGACGACATCCACCGTCTCGCGCCCGACCTGCGCCAGGAGGTCGGCGTCACGGGGGATCACGCGGCTGGCGCCGAGCGATAGGACGGCCGCCGCTTTCGCCTCGCCGGCGACGGCGATGACGGTGGCGCCGCGACGGCGTGCGAGCTGGACCGCCGCCGACCCGACCCCGCCCGAGGCGCCGGTGATGAGGACCGTTTCGCCGGCGGCGAGGCCGGCGCGCGCGAGCATGTTCTCGGCGGCGGAATAGGCGCAAGGGAAGGAGGCCAGTTCGGCATCGGAGAGCCGGCTCTCGATGCGGTGGGCGTGCAGCGCGGGCGCGATCGCGAACTCGGCGAAGGCACCGTCGCGGTCGGAGCCGAAATAGGTGATGCGATAGGGGTCGCCATCGGGTCCGCGAAACACCGGCTCGATTAGAACGCGCTCGCCGATCCGCCTGGCATCCACGTCCGCCCCGACCGCGACGATGCGGCCGCAGGCATCGGCGCCCTGGATGCGCGGAAAGGCGAGTGCGGCGCCGGTCCAACCGGAATCTTCGCTCTTGGCCTCGGTAAAGCCGCCGACGCCGCCGGCCGAAGTCGTTCCGGCGGTAACGGCCTTCGAGTACCAGCCCGTCCGGGTGTTGATGTCGGTGTTGTTGACGCCGGCGGCGCCGACGCGGATCAGCACCTCGCCGGCCTTCGGCGCCGGCACCGGCACATCGTCGCGATAGTCGAGCCTGTCGAAGCCACCATTGCCCGTGAGCAGGACCGCTTTCATCGTCCGAGGCGGCGTTGGCATGGGCGGGTTCTCCAACAGCGAGGCAACGGCGTCACGACCGCGAGCGCCGCGCCGACCGGGCGACGTTCTCGATCAGGATGACGACGCAGCCGACGAACAGGAAGATCGCCCGCCAAACCTCGGGCAGGCCGAGGGCGGGCAGGAGGAGGGCCACGATCGCGACCCAGACCAGGATGGCGATCGCGAGGCTGCCATCGTCGATGAAGAGACCGACGATCTCGCGGAGGATCTCGACGAGGCGGCTCACGACCGGCTCTCCTGCCGCGCCAGGGACATCCGGACGAGGGCGATGGCCGACAAGGCGGCGGCGAGGAAGCCGAGGCCGAGGGCGGGGATGGCCCAGTCGGCGCCGGGCCAGGGTGTCCCCAGGCCCTCGCCGATCCAGAACACGCCGAAGGCGGAGATCATGACGCCGACCACGAGCTTGAGCCCGTTCTCCGGAACCTTCGTCAACGGCTTGTGAATGAGCAGGCCGAGCAGCAGCACGGCCGCGAGGGCGGCCCCGGCGCCGATGCCGGCGGGAACGAGCTTGCCGCCGGTGGCGCCGACCGCGATGACGATGAAGACGACCTCGAGCCCCTCGAGTGTCACCGCCTTGAAGGCGGTTGCCGTCGCGACCGCATCGAAACCGCCGAAGCGGGTGAGTCCGGCACGCCGCAGCTCGGCGGTTTCCTTCTGGTAGATCTTTTCCTCGTCATGGAGGGCGATGATGCCCGCGGCCCGCAATATCGCCTTGCGCAGCCAGCGGATGCCGAAGAGCAGCAGCAGGACCCCGACCGTCAGCTGCAGCCAGGTGATCGGGATCAGCCCGAGCGTGGGCCCGAGCAACAGGATCAGCGCGACGAGCAGGGCAGCCCCCAGCCCGGCGCCGAGGAAGGCCGAGCGCCAGCCGCGAACGGTGCCGACCGCCAGCACGATCGTCAGCGCCTCGACGAACTCGACCAGAGAGGCCAGGAAGGCGGCAAGGAATGCGGACCCGGAATGGGCATCGGCGAAGATCATGATCTCTTTCTGTCTTGCGGCCCCGACCGGAGGGCGCGCGGGGACGCAGCCTAGCGCGGGCGGAGCTTGCGTTCGACCGCCACCGTTGCCGCGCGCATGCCGACATGGAGGGCCGAGAGCGGCTGGATCTCGAGCAGCAGGCCCGCCTCGGGCGCCTTGATCGCACCCAGAGGCTCGCCTGTGAGGCTGCGCACCCAGCCGATCCGTTCGCCCGCGCCGACATGATCGCCCGGCCGGCGCTCGGCCTCGAACAGCCCGCCCCAGTCGCTGCAGATCGCGCGCCGCACCCAGGGTGCTGCGGCCGGCCCTTGCCGCGGCAAGCGGTCGGAGAGGTCGGGGGCCGCGTTCAGCATGTTGATGATCGCCGTGGCGCCGCGATGGGCGCCGACATGGTCGATCGCATGGAAGCCCGAGAGCTCCATGGTCACGGCCGGCTTGCCCTGGCGCACGGCCCAGGCCGACCAGCTCCGGTCGAGGCCCTGAAGGTTCGATATTTCGGCCGGCATCTCCGCCACGACGGGGAGGGCGGAGCAGGCGGCCCAGCGCAGGACGCGCCGCTCGAGCCGACTGTCCGCGAAATGATCGAGCAGGACGAAGGGGACGCTCCAGCCGGCGGTGTGCACGTCGATCAGCGCATCATGCTCTTCGAGCAGGCCGGCCAGGGCATGGGCGATCCGGTCCGCGAGCAGCCCGTCCGGCCGGCCGGGGAAGCGCCGGTTGAGGTCGATGTTTTCCAGCGGCACCTGGCGCTGGCTGGCCCGGACCGCCAGCACATTGACGCAAGGGATGAGGGTGACCGAGCCGGCGGTGATCCAGTCCTCCAGCTGCTCGGCGGTATGCCAGAGGGCGGCGCTGGAGGTGACCTCGTCGCCATGGACGGCGCCGGTCACCAGGATCCTGGGACCCCGCTTGCTGGCGCGATAGCGCCATCCCCGGAGAGCGGTGGAGAGGCCGGGATCGTCGTTCCCGAGGCTGATCTCGAGGGGCTGTCGGCGCATCGGAGAACCCGGTCCCGCGTGTCGCGGGACCGAGCGGTCGCTCAGCGATGGTGAGCGAGGAGGGCGCGACCGGTATCGGTCAGCTTGCAGACCAGCCATTCGGGCTTCAGCGGATTGCTGAACCAGGGCTCGGCCCAGCCCATATCGATGCAATGGCGGATGGTGCGCTCGTTGATGCGCTGGCCCCACTCGTCGAACAGCGGCAGCTTGCCGCCGGGCTGCTTGAGCCCCTTGCTGAGCCAGCGCAGCTGCACCGAGGTCGGGCGCAGAGTCGTTGCGTGATGATTGGTCTCTAACATATTGGTTTTCATGACGACCCTCGGCGCACTTGATGTGCCATCTTAGGCTAAGCCGGGGATGCGGAAAAGCGACGTGACCTAACTCCTTGATCTCGGAGATAGATCAGAGGGTTGTCGGATAGCGTTAACGCAAAAGGCCGCGGTTATCCCCGCAACTCACGGAATTCGCCGCGTGCGTCCTCAGCTGGCGGCTTCGGTGCTGCCGGTTCGATCCAACAGATCCGCCAGCGCGGAGGCGTCGGCGATGGCATGGCGCAACGCCGAGGCCGCCTCTCGGGGGGTCGCGTCCATCGGCAGGTCGGACATGACGGCCTCCAGGCGGCCATGTGCGAACCAGGCCTTGTGTCGCGCGAGCTCGGCTGGAATGCCGGGCTCGCCCCAATTGACGATCGACCCGACATTGGTCGGATCCGCGAAACGCGTGTCCCGCGCGACGAAGCCCGGCACCATGGTGATGCGTTCGCCCTTCTCCATGAGGCGCGTGGCCCGGTGGAGGACCAGGTTGCCCTGCTGGAACAGCGCATGGCCCGGACCCGGAAAGGGCATGGATTCGATCCGGTCCGGGGGCAGTTCGACGCTGCTGCCTTTGATCAGCCCGGCGACAGGCGCCGCCAGCAGCCGGGCCGCCTCCTCGCGCGAGCCGCGGAAGAACTGAAACAGTCCCCCTTTGATGGCCTTGGGATCCGTGACCATGAGGACGATGTCGAAGCCGATGGAATCGGTGTGCCAGGTATCGACATGGCGCGTGATGTCCTCGGGCGCATAGTTCACATAGAGCTGTTGCGACGGCATCGAATGCGGGGCGAGCGCCGTGCCGGCGACCGACGACAGGAACGCGGCCAACTCGGGCGAGGTAAAGAGATCGCGCAGGAACCGCGAGCGATAGACGCCGCCAGTCAGGTAGGAGGCCGTCCGGTCGCTCTGCCGGCCGAGTTCCTTGAGCCGCAGGGCGATGGCGCGGGCTGTTTCTGCGCCTTCCTCCGACAAGACGCGAAAGGGCCCGGCCACGGCCACGGGGCTGGGCGAGGCCGCGATCGTGCCCTTGTCATAGCCGAAGTCCGCGAGCGTCCAGGTCCGCTCGGGCTGCGTGAACGCGAAATGGCGGCGGGGGTCGAAGCGAGGTTCGTCGTCGAGCGCGACGTAGCCCGAGGGATTCTGATGCGGAAAGCCCGGAGCATCGGCCAGCCGTGCCGGCTCGTTTCCCTCAGGAGCCGCTGCGCCGGAGCCCTGCGTTGTCACATTTCGATTCATCGATACCCCTTCGCGCAGGCAAGCGCCCTATGAAAACCGGTCCAACGCCCCAACGACGACAGCCACGATCATGGGCCGTCGCGAGGCATTCTCCGATGACCATAATCCGAGCCGCGGCTCAAGATAAGGGAGGGGCAGGTCTTCGACGAGGGAGGCTCAGCCTCTCCGGGCGCCCTCGGCGCGAGCCTTGCTCAGCGCCGTCTCGGTGATGAGGGCCGCCCGCAGGTCGGCGTTGCGCAGGTCGGTCTTGACCAGGCTGGCGCCGCGCAGGTCGCTCGCCACCAGCCGGGCGCCGGAAAGATCGGCGAAGTCGAGCCGGCAGTTGCGCAGATCGGCGCCCGAGAGATCCAGCCCCGCGATCTCGAACCCCGTGAGGTCCTGGCCGGAGAGGCTGAGGCGGGCGCCCTCGAGGCCGTAGCTGTCGATCCATTGTCGGTGCTCCTGGACCATCTCCAGGAGGTCGTCGAGTTCGATCCGCTGGGGCAGCTTCACCATGCTGGCGGCCCATCCCGGCAGGGTCGCCGCGGCATCCCGGGTCTGCGAGAAGTCGGCCCCATCCAGCCTGGCCTTCTCGAACTCCGAGCCGGCGATACTGCATTCCTCGAACAGCGAGCCGCGCAGGTCGGCGCCGCTGAAATTGACGTCGTTCGCTTTCACCCTGGAGAGCGAGACCTTGTGGAGGTTGGCGTTGGTGAAATCCGACCCCTCGATCGTGGCGCCAGCGAAGGAGACCTGCGGCTCGACATCGTCGAGTCCGGGCGCCTTGTGGGAGGGCAAGGCCGCGCTGCGGAAGATCGCCTCGCTGGCATTGGTGCGGACGAACTTGGCGTTGCGGAAGTTGCAGTTCTCGAACAGCGCACGCACCAGATGGGCGCCCTCGAAATCGGCCTTGTCGAAGGAGCAGTCGAAGAACTGGCCGTGGCTGAGATCGCAGCGGCGCAGATCGGCGCCGTCGAACTTGACGCGCTTGACGGTCTTGCCGGCGAAGCTGACGCCCTGCAGCCACCGGCCGCTGAGATCCTGGTCAGCGATCTCCATGACCATGACGGGTTCCTCCCTGGAACCGATCCCGAACTTCCCCTGAAGGAGCATGGATTCCCTGCCGTCAAGAACCTCTGAACGTTCGGAACAATTCGATGCAATCGCCAAGGGCCGCTGGCGACGGGAAAACCAAGGATTGAATGATCAGTCAGCCGCTAACGTAGCGGCAAAACAACCTGCGGACAGGCCGCCAATCGGTTGACTTAATCTGCCGTTAACGGTGCTTGCAGCCGTGTGCCGCGCACAATGATGCCGCCGCGGTCGCCGATGGTTACCGATCCGTAGCGCTGGGCAAAAAGCTCGGGCAGGGGCCGTGCATGTGAGGCGGCAAGCCATAGCCGCAGCAAGTGCCGGCGTCGCTCGGGCTCCGGCCAATCAACGAAGTCGGTGCGGTCGTGTAGCAGGGTATGGTTATGCACGAGTTGAACGTCGCCGGGCTTGAACTCCATGAACAGGTTGAGCGTGGGATCGTCGGCCAGGGCATCGAACAGGTCGAGGGCCTCGATATGGGCCGGCGTAAGTCTTGGGGCATCCGGAAACCGCTGCGCCGAATTGATGTATTGGCGCTGATAGATCGCGGTCAGGAATCCCTGATGCCAGTTGAAGACGGGAATCTCGAAATAGGGCTTCTGGCCCTCCGGCACCTCGCCGCGTCGGTCGGTGGCGATCGGCTCGAACAGAAGCTTCAGGAGATCGGGTCGGCGGCGGCGCATCTCGTTGAAGATCGTGGTCGAACTCACGAGGGCAGACAGTCCGCCGGAGCGCGCGGTCTTGAGGCAGAGAAGACCCACGACGTCGCAGGAGTCCGTATGGAAGGTCTGCCGCGCATTGGTCTGGTAGATACGGACATTGGGATCCTGAACGTCGAGGCCCAGATCCTGCACATGGCCCAGCACATGACCCTTGCCATTCTGGGAGCGGGCGCTGCCGAGATGCGCACCGATCCCGAAATAGGCCGTTGCCGCCTCGCGGACGCTCCAGCGCTCGACCGGCAGCCCGCGGATCAACAGAAAGCCGCGGCCGTTGAGCACCTCGTCCCTGACACGCGCTTTGAGCTTCGGGGCCAGCGTTGGAAGGGGAAAATCGCGCGCTGCAATGACCGCAATGTCGGCTTCGCGTGCCGTCAACGCCTTGGTCGCGGATTCGATCTCGGTGATATCGGTGGCCGCGAGCCGCATCTGCCACTCGTCGCCTCCGGCGAGGGTGGGGCCATACCAGGCGGCGGCGCCGGTCTGCTCGGGCGGCAACGCGAATGACAAGGGCTCTGGCTTCCAGCGTTGGGTTCCGAACGATCATCCCGCTTCGCGGAGCTTCGCTTGCAGGGTCATCCGGTCGACTTTGCCCGAGGGCAGCAGCGGGAACTGTTCGAACGTCAGTAAGCGGGAGGGGCGCGCAAAGGCCGGAAGGCGCTTGGCGCAGGCAAGGCGCACGGCCGTCTTGATCGTCTCGCTGGGCTCCGCCAGCAGGGCGGCATGGACTTCGGCGTTGCCATCTGCCTTTGCCACGAGCGCGGCGACGGCATCGCGAACACCGGGTTGGCTCCGCAACACGGCCTCGATTTCGCCCAAGTCGAATCGATGACCGCGGATCTTGATCATCTGATCCTGGCGGCCAACGAGATGCAGCAGCCCGGCAGCATCCCTATAAGCAAAATCGCCCGAACGCCAGGAATGAGGACGCCCGGAGAGGCGTCGCCTGGCGGTCAACTCCGGATCCTTCCAATAGCCGAGCATGACCGGCGCTCCTTCGACACAGAGCTCGCCGACCGCCCCATTTTCCACTTCCCTATCCGCGTCATCGCGCAGGGAGATGGCATATTCCGGCCTGTCGGGCCCGATCGGCAGTGAAACCAGGTCGTCGGGCAGATTCTGCGGAATCTCGAAGGAAGTAATGCGATAGACCTCGGTCGCTCCATAGTTGAACTTGAATCGACAGGTGGGCAGCGCAGCCATGAGCTGACGCAGCAAAGGAATGGGGAAGGACTCGCCAAAGACACCCAGCATCCTCAGCGAACGCAGATCACGGGATCCCAGTTCGCCGCTCTCGAGCAAGAGGCGAAGTGCTGTGATCGTGGATCGCCATACCGTCACGCGCTCTCGCTCGACGGCACCCGCGACACCCGCCGGGATCATGGCTTCGCGATCGGAGAGCAGGAAAATCTGCGCGCCTGCCGCGAAGGGAAAGAACATATCGTAGGCGGCGTAGTGCAGATTGGTGTGGCTCAGCATCCGATCCCGATCGTCGAGGACGTCGGATTTGACGACGAGCTCCACGCCGGCCGCGATATTGCCCTGAGACAGCATTACGCCCTTCGGTTCCCCGGTCGAACCGGACGTAAAGTAGATGGCCGCGAGGCTTTCGGGGCTGAGGGGCAAGGGCTCCGCGTCGGGGGGCATTCCTGAGAGGAGCGTCGCAAGCCCCTGGCCGGCTTCGGCTGCGGTCAGGCGACAGACGGGGAAACCGGGCCATCCGCCTTCCGCCGCGAGTTGATCCGCCATTTGCGGCGTCGTCATCAGCAGTTTGGGCTCGGTCGATCTGAGAATGGAATTGAGGCGTGCGGCAGGGCCCTGAAATTGGAGGGGCACATAAGCCGCGCCGGCCGCGAGAATTCCCAGAATGACTTGGATGGCCTCCAGGCTCTTGGGCAGGCAGAAGGCGATGCGGTCGCCCGGCAAGACGCCGTGGCGCTCGCGCAAGAATCGGCTGCATCGCAGCATGCCTTCGCGCATCTCCGCGTAAGTGAGATGACCCAGGCCGGAGGCCATGGCCCGTCGAGCGGCCCAGGCCGTCGGAAATTCAAGGAGTGGCTTCACGCAACGGCCCCCTGCGATACCCGGTCAGAAGCCATGAATGAGCATTTCAGGCCTCGGCAAAGCTCGATGTGAACGCTGCCTGCTGCTCTCTGCCGGGCGCCGGCTCTCCGGCGATTATTGCGCGCGCCCGCGCTTGGCGTCCAGCCGGGGCAGCTCGATTGCGGGGCAATGATCCATGATGACCGTGAGGCCGGCCTTCCCGCCTCGCGCCGCCGCCGCGTCGTCCCGCACACCGAGCTGTATCCAGACGGTCTTGGCGCCGATGGCGATGGCCTGGTCCACGACCGCGCCGGCCTCCTCGGAGCGGCGGAAGACATCGACCATGTCGATCTTCTCCGGGATGTCGGCCAGCTTCGCATAGACCGTCTCGCCGTTGATCTTGCCGCCGGCCTGGCCGGGATTGACCGGGATGCAGCGATAGCCCCGCGATTGCAGGAAACGCATCACCCCATGGCTCGGCCGTTCGGGCTTGGGGCTTGCCCCCACCACGGCGATGGTCTTGGTCTCGGCGAAGATCCTCTCGAACAGCGCGTCGGGATAATCCGGCATGGGACTCTCTGAGGGTTTCGGGCAGTCAGGGATATGTGATGCCGCCGGTGTCTTTCATCAACCGCGCCATTCGGGTTTGCGCTTTCCCAGGAACGCATCGATACCCTCATCCGCGTCCGCTTCCAGCAGGTTGCGGACCATGACGCCGGACGCGTGGCGGTAGGCTTCTTCGAGGCCAAGCTCGGCCTGGCGGTAGAAGGCTTCCTTGCCCATGGCGATGACCGCCGAGGATTTCGTGGCGATCTGCCGCGCCAGCGCCATTACCTCCGGCGCGAGGGACGATGGCGGCACGACGCGATTGATCAATCCGATCCGGCGCGCTTCCTCGGCGTCGATCGGCTCGCCCGTCAGCAGCATCTCCATCGCAGGCTTGCGCCCGACCGCGCGGCTGAGGGCCACCGCCGGTGTCGAGCAGAAGAGGCCGATATCGACGCCGGGGGTGGCGAAGCGGGCGCCGCTCTCGGCCACCGCCAGATCGCAGCCTGCAACCAGCTGACAGCCGGCGGCCGTCGCCACGCCATGGACCTGCGCGATCACCGGCCTGGGGCAGCGCCGGATGGCCAGCATCAGGGCGGTACAGCGGTCGAAGACTTGTTCATAGCGATGCCGGTCGGGCGCGGCGCGAAACTCCCGCAGATCATGGCCGGAACAGAAGGCCGGCCCGTTGCCCGCGATCACGACGACCCGGACCGCCGGATCCAGCCGGGCGAAAGCTTCGAGCAACTCGCCCATCAGCGAGAAGGAGAGCGCATTGCGCGCGGCGGGACGGTTGAGCGTCAGGATGGCGATGCCGTCTTCGACCCGTGATAGGAGCTCGGGTTCGTTGGCGAGGTTGCTCATGAGCGCTTTCTTCTGGAGTGGTGTGCCGGTCAGAGGCCCATCTGCTTGAGCATCGCCTTGGCCAGGACGCTTTGCGGCCAGCTCAGGCTTTGCGTGATCGAGAAATGATGCGTCTCGGGCAGCTTGATGAATTCGGTCGCGCACCCGTGCCGGCGCAGAAACGCCTCATAGGCCTCCGACTGCTTGATCCATTCCGGCGTCTCCTTGGCCCCGACCGCGACCAGGACCGGGCAATGCGCGCGCAGAGGGAGGCTCAGCGGGCTGTTGCGCGCCACCATCTCGGGCTTGAGCCGGATCTCGGCATTGGCCTGGATGCGCAGCACCGGATCGATCTGGTAGATCCCCGTGATGCAGGCCGCTCCCTTGATGACGTCCGGCGGCACCGGGCTTCGCGTCCAGTCCTCGGCCAGCATCATCGCGACCAGATGCGCGCCCGCCGAACTGCCCGAGAGAAAGATCCTGTCGGCATTGCCGCCGAGCAGTCCGGCATGGCGATAGATCCAGATCACCGCGTTGCGGGTCTGCTGCACGACGGTGTCGAGCGTGACCTTGGGACAGAGATCGTAATTGAGGACGACAGTCGTGGCGCCGCCCGCCACCAGCGGCTCGGCGACATAGCTGAAATCCTTTTTGTCGAGCGCCCGCCAATAGCCGCCATGGATATAGACATGGATCGGCGCGCCGGGATTGCCGGCCGGGAAGACATCGAGACGTTCGCCGGGGCTCTCGCCATAGGCGATGTCGGCGGTGTGGCGAATCTTGCCTCTCGTCTCGGCCGACAGCTTCGCGTCGCGGGCCAGCCATTCTTCGCAATCGGGAACGGCGATACGCGGGCTGAACTGCGCGTTGATGGTGGCGTCGTCGAGATGGTCGTAGGCCATGGAAAGGTCGCCCGAAGTTGGAATGCTGCGCGATCTTGGCCGATGGCGGGCGAGGGGTCCAGGGGCTGCGCCTATTGCGGGCACAGGAAGGTCACGATGAACCGGGCGCCAAAGCCCTCGGGTCCACCCTGGGGCGCATCGGCATAGTAGCAGACGCCACCCCCGATAATGACGCGCTGGCTGCCGATCTTCAGCACTTGAGTAACCTGTAAATTGAGCGGCACCGTCCAGTCCTCGGATTTCCAGTTGTATGTCGTTTCCGTGTTCAGGGAGAAGGTCGTCGCCTGGCGCCTCGGGATAAGAGGCGGGGCCTGCAGATGGTGTAGCCTCGGGGTTTCTCACTTCCGGGAGGTCCGCCGTGAGCGATAAACAGAGCCCTTCAGAACTGAGCCGCCGCCAAGCCTTGACGCTGCCGCTCGCCGCGGCCGCCGTCGGCCTCCTGGCACCGTCCCTCGCCAAGGCCGCGGCCGACGATCCGCTGCCGTCCTGGAATGACAGCCGCTCCAAGACGGCGATCCTGGATTTCGTGGGCCGCGTCACCAAGGAGGGCGGGTCCGATTTCGTGCCGGTCGAGGATCGCATCGCCGTGTTCGACAATGACGGCACGCTCTGGTCGGAGCAGCCCGCTTATTTCCAGTTCTTCTTCGCGCTGGCCCGGGTCAAGCAGCTCTATCCGGAGCATCCGGAATGGGAGAATCAGCAGCCTTTCGCCGCGGCGATCTCGGGCGACATGAAAACCCTGGCCGAGAGCGGCGAGAAGGGGATGGCCACCATTGTCATGGCGACCCATGCCGGCATGACGACGGCGGAGTTCGCGCAGCTCGTGGTCGACTGGGCCACGACGGCGAAACATCCGCGCTTCAACCGGCTCTTTATCGACCTGGTCTATCAGCCGATGCTGGACACCCTGGCGCTGCTGCGGCAGAACGGCTTCAAGACCTACATCGTCTCCGGCGGTGGCATCGAGTTCATGCGGCCCTGGACCGAGAAGGTCTACGGCATTCCGCCCGAGCAGGTGGTCGGCAGCTCCATCGTGACCAAATTCGAGATGAAGGATGGCAAGCCGGTTCTGATGCGCCTGCCGAAGATCGACTTTATCGATGACGGTCCGGGCAAGCCGGTCGGGATCAATCAGTTCATCGGTCGACGGCCGATCTTCGCGGCGGGCAATTCGGACGGCGATCTCGAGATGCTGCAATGGGTCACGGGTGGGCAGGGGCCGCGCTTCGGCATGCTGGTCCATCACACCGACGAAAAGCGGGAATGGGCCTATGACCGGCAATCCAAGGTCGGGAGGCTCGACAAGGCGCTCGACGCCGCGGTCGCGGCCAAATGGACCGTGGTCGACATGAAGTGGGACTGGGCCAAGATCTATCCGTTCGGCGGATGAGGAATCCAGGGCCGGACTTGTCGCCGCCGCGCCAGAGAGCGGCACTACTGTGCCGCGGCCTCGACGGTGCTCATCAGCGCGCGGACCCGCTGGGCATCGGGGACCTGGGGCACGTTCAGGCTGCCGTCGATGATCTTGGCGCGGACGGCCATCACCTCGGTCCATACGGATTCCGGAATGTGGGGCGTCTTCAGCAGCCGGACGGAGTCGTCCGCCAGGCTGAGCCTGAAGCCTCTGGTGCCGAATTTGTCGGCGCGCAGATCCTCGACCATCGCGCCATAGATCGGCGCCAGGTCCCACACCACCGATGTCAGCAAATGCCCTCTGTCGATGCTGCTCTTGTCGCCAATGACATCGATGAACCAGACCTCGCCGCCGTCGCGGGCCTTACCGGTCTCGACCGCCTCGATCATGCCGAAGGTCGATCCGTCCCCCTGACCGAACACAATGTCGGCGCCGGCGGCGATCACCAGGTCGGTCACGCGGCGACCGCCCGCCGCATCCGAGAAGGCGGCCGGGCCGATGACCGCATAGACGACCTTGATATCCGGCTTGGTTGCCTTGGCACCCATGACGAAGCCGGCCGACTGGGTGTTCCAGGGCACCGGCTCGCCCGAAACCACGATCCCCAACGTGCCCGTGCGCGTCATCCTGGCCGCGAGGACGCCCGCGAGATAGGCGCCTTCGTAGCCGTCCACCATGCAATCCGCGATCAGGCCGGGCTTCGCCGCGTCCGGCTTGCCCGCGATCGCGATCGGCACCTTCAATTCCTGCGCGACTTCGATCCCGCTTTCGGAATATCCGTTGGCATGGAGGATCAGCAGGTCGACGCCATCGCCGGCAAGCTCGCGAAGCGTGGGGCGGATATCGCCATAGCCGAGGCCTTCCACCGGGATGAATTTGAGATCGTATTTCTTCGCGACCGCCCGGCCGGCTTCGATGCCTTGCTGATTCCAGCCGAAATCCGTGCCTTGCTCGGGAACGAGCACGGCGATGCTCTTGACCTCGGCGGCCGGCGCTTGCGCGCCTACCGAGGCGAGAAGAATCAACGCCATTCCGGCCAACGCCAGCTTCGATCCGACCTTCTTCATTGCCGCCTCCGGAAGTGGGGCCGCTGCGCCCTTCGGAAGATGCCGCGGTCGCAGCGCGTGGCATGCGAAGCATATCGGGTTACGTGCCGAAATTACAGATCGGCCAGCGCGTCACGCATCAAGATCGGGCAGGCCACGACGGCGTGCTGTCTCATGAGTCAAATCCCGGCGGCGCCGGGCGCGGGGAGGGGGCCGCCGCCACGCCGGTCGTTTCATCCGCCGCGATCGGCAGCGTGAAGCAGAAGACAGCGCCGTGGGGCTCGTTCGGCGTCGCCCATAGCCGCCCGCCGTGGGCCTCGACGATCGACCGGCTGATCGCCAGCCCCATGCCCATGCCATTGGGTTTGGTCGTGTAGAAGGACTGGAACAGGCGGGTGAGATTCGCCGGATCGAATCCCGGGCCGGAATCGCGGACGTCGATGAGCACGTCGTCCGCATCGCTTCGGCCGGAGCGGACGACGATCTCCCTTGTCCTGTCATCGACGTTGCCCATCGCCTCGACGGCATTGGCCAGGAGATTGAAGATCACCTGCTGCACCTGGACGCGGTCCGCCCGCACCGGAGGCAGGCCGCTCGAAAGATGGGTTTGCAGCACCACGCGATTCTTCTGCAAATCGCTTCGGGCCAGACGGACAACCTCGAATATCGTTTCGTTGATATCAAGGGCGTCTCTGCTCGGCGGCGTCTTCTTGACGAGGGAGCGGATGCGGCCAATGACGTCGCCAGCCCGCTTGCCGTTGTTGACGATGCTTTCGAGAGCTTCGCGCGCCTCTTCCAGGTTGGGCGACGGCGCGCCCAGCCAGAGCAGGCCGGCGCCTGCATTGGCGACCACCGCGGCGATGGGTTGATTCACCTCATGCGCGATCGAGGCGACCATCTCGCCCAGGAGCATCACGCGATTGACATGCGCGAGCGCCGCCTGGGCTTCGTGGAGGGACTCCGTGGCCACCATATGCTCGGTGAGGTCGCGGGAAATCACGAGGGCCGCCTCCACCCGGTCGGAACCGAGCCACAAAGGCGAGTAGGACACCGCCATGAAACGCCGGCCGAACTTGTTGCTGAACCATTCTCTGTAGCCCACCTCTTCGCCGGCGAAACAGCGGTCCAGATGCGGCTTGATCGTTCGCTCGAAGGTCTCCTTGCCGGTGAGGTCGGCCTGGAGCATGCCGATGAATCTTTCGGCCGGTATTTTCCAGTTTCGCTCGTAGATCGGATTGACCCGCCGATAACGATAGTCCCTGCCGATGATGGCGACACCGTCCGGCGACTTCTCGAATACCTGGCCGATCAGGATCTCCGCCCGCTTGCGGTCGGTGGTGTCCATATCGGTGCCGACGAATTCGACGAGATTGCCGGCGCCGTCGAAAACGGGATGCGCCGCCGTGTGGATGTAGCGGACGGTGCCGTCGGGAAGAACGGACCGGTAGTCCAGCTCGCAGTCCGTTGCCTCGCGCACCGCTCTCTCGATGCTGTCGACGAATCCGGCCCGATCTTCCGGATGAATATGCTGGCGGGCGTCCTCCCATGACGGGACCCCGTTCTTCGGGTCGAGTCCGTGAATGCGGTATTGCTCCTGCGACCAGTGGGTCAATTCCCTGGTGGTGGCGTTCCATGCCCAGCTGCCGGTGCGGCTCAGCCTCTGCGCTGCGGCCAGATAGGCCTCGCTCCGTCGCAGGGCCTCCTCCGAACGCTTGCGCGCCGTGATGTCCATCACCGCGCCGGCGAACTCCAGCGCACCGGACTCGGTGGCGACGGCGCGACCGATGACCCTGAGATGCTTGACGGCGCCATCGGGCATCAATGCTCGATGTTCGATGTCGAAGGCCGTTCCCTCCCGTTGCGCGCGATCGAGCGTCTCCTGGACCAGGGCCCTGTCGTCGGGATGCGTTCGCTGCAGGACGAGTTCCACCGTGGGAGGGCTCGCACGGTCATGTTCGAGTATCCGGAAGGTCTCTTCCGACCAGTAGATCTCGTTGCTCGACACGCTCCAGCCGAAGCTGCCGGTGTGGCTGAGCCTCTGTTCGTCGGCCAGATAGGCCTCGCTCCGTCGCAGTCTCTCTTCGGCGCGCTTGCGTTCGGTGATGTCGTTGCTGGTCGAGAGGATCGCGGCCGGCCGCCCTCGCTTGTCCCGTTGCAGGAGCCAGCGGCTGGTCACGACAATCCGTGTTCCGTCCCGCTTCCCATGGACGAGTTCGCCCTCCCAGCGGTCCATGCGCTCGAGCTCGGCATTGATCTGGCCAACCGGAACGGGGAAAACCGTCGCCAACAGCTCGTGAGACACCTTGCCGACGGCTTCTTCCGCTTTCCATCCATAGAGTTCCTCGGCGCCGCGGCTCCAGTAGGAGATTGCATGGTTCATGTCGCACGAAAATATGGCGTCGTGCGAAAGGTCGAGAAGATCGGCCCGCTCGCGAAGCGCCGCTTGCGCCGATTGGCTTTGCAGGGCGAGGAAGGCCGTTCCTCCGATCGCCAGGATGCTGATGAATATGTTGACGATCCCGGTCGATAGCGGGCCTGGTGGCGGCGTTATGGCCGCGCTCAGCAGCGTCAGCGCCGCGCATCCCAGGGCGACCAGCAGGACGCCCCGTGCCCGGCAGAAGCGGGCGGATAACAGCACGACCGCGACGTAAAGCACGGCAACCGTGATTTCCAACGGGCTGACCGTGTCGGCTATGAAGATGCAGAGCGCAAACGCGGCAGCCACGATGGGAAGCAGCGTGGAGGTGGCATTCCCCGCGGAGGGCGCTTGATGCTTCAATGAGCCCTGGCTCCGTCTCTGCGCTGGCTCCTAGCCTAGCCCGGTAGGTAGGAGCTTTTCTTGGGAATCTTTCCCACATTGGCAACCCCTTCCCGTCCGCCTTGGGTGGCCGAGCTGGGGCTGCGCATTCTTACGACAGAGGGCTGATCCAGTCGGGAAAAGTCTTGTTGGAAAAGCGCCAGTTGGCTTTCTTCGGGGTTCAAGCCGTCTCACGGTCAAGCGCACGAAGGACCGATCCCGGTGGGCTGGTACGGGCGCGCACCGGATAAGAAAAAATGACGCGTCCCGGACATGGCAACGTGGCGATGGCATGGCGGGATGGGATTGTCTGACGCGGCCAGCCGATCCGGGAGCCCCCCTTAATCATTCCCGGCATCCGCGTCAGGGGCGGGTCGTACTCGAAAAATCCTTGCTGGACGGTAAGGTTAGCGCGGAATTCCTTCCGATCCCATGGACCTATGACCGGTGTGGAGATCCTTCGGTTACAGCCGGGCTTTCCGGAGACTGCCGGTGCCAGGGGGAATTACCGATCCGGGGCCTCCGGCTTCGGATGTGGTATTATGATACCGCCCTAAAAAGTCGCAGTTTTCTGCGCCCTTAAAGCTTGACCCTGGCGCGGAAATCGCGATACTCCGCCGCCGAACTGCCGGGCGGGGAGGGTTCCTCCCCGGTCGCCGGCACCAGAGACAACAACGGACCGCCATGAAGACCTACACCGCCCGACCCTCCGACATCAGCAAGAAATGGATCGTCGTCGATGCCGACGGCGTCGTGCTGGGTCGGCTCGCCTCGATCGTCGCCAACCGCCTGCGCGGGAAGCACAAGACCACCTTCACCCCGCATATGGATTGCGGCGACAACGTGATCGTCATCAACGCCGCCAAGGTGCATCTCACGGGCCGCAAGCTCGAGAACCGGCGCTTCTACTGGCACACCGGCCATCCCGGCGGCGTCAAGGAACGCACCATGGGCGAGATCCTGGGCGGGCGCTTTCCGGAGCGCGCGGTGGTGAAGGCGGTCGAGCGCATGGTGCCGCGCGGTCCCCTGGGCCGTCAGCAGATGAGCAATCTCAAGGTTTATGCGGGCGCCGATCATCCGCATGCCGCGCAGAACCCGGAGCCGCTCGACGTCGCGGCGATGAATCCGAAGAACAAGAGGATCGCCTAAGCCATGACGACCGAGACGCAGAAGCTCACCGATCTCAAGGAGCTGCGGGGCAGCTCGATGGCCCCGGCGGCCTCCGCCGCCGCGGAGCCGAAGATCGACGCGCAAGGCCGCGCCTATGCAACCGGCAAGCGCAAGAACGCGATCGCCCGTGTCTGGATCAAGCCGGGTTCCGGCCGCGTTTCCGTCAATGGCCGCACCAGCGAGGTCTATTTCGCCCGTCCGGTGCTGCGCATGATGATCGCCCAGCCTTTCGGCGTGACCCAGCGGGTCGGCCAGTATGACGTGGTCTGCACGGTCGTCGGCGGGGGCCTCTCCGGCCAGGCCGGCGCGGTGCGCCATGGCATCAGCAAGGCCCTGACTTACTTCGAGCCGGCCTTGCGGCCCGCGCTCAAGGCCGGCGGCTTCCTCACCCGCGACAGCCGCGTGGTCGAGCGCAAGAAGTACGGCAAGGCGAAGGCCCGACGCAGCTTCCAGTTCTCGAAGCGCTGATCGCGACACCCGCGGTCGGCCCCGACTGGGGCATGCCATCGAACAAAGGGGCGCTCCCGGTCGGAGCGCCCCTTTTGCTTTTCGGGCTTCGTTTCCATATCGGATAAGCTCTTATCGGCGGCAGGAGTCGGACCACATGGGCAATATCTCGCGGACCAAGACGGTCTTCATCGACGGCGAAGCCGGCACCACCGGCCTCGGCATCCGCCAGCGCCTGACCGGGCTGGCCGGCATCGCGCTGAGCTCGATCGCGCCCGAGCGCCGCAAGGACCCGGTCGCCAAGCGCGAGATGCTGGAAGCAGCCGACCTGGTGGTGCTCTGCCTGCCCGACGATGCCGCGCGCGAGACCGTGGCGATGATCGACGCGATGGGCGCTAAAGGTCCGAAGATCGTCGATGCCAGCACCGCCCACCGCGTGGCGGCGGGCTGGGTCTATGGTTTCCCCGAGATGGCCGAGGGGCAGGCGGCCGCCATCCGCGGCGCCCGGCGCGTTGCCAATCCCGGCTGCTATCCCACCGGCGGCATCGCCCTGATCAAGCCGCTGGTCGAAGCCGGCATCATCCCGGCCGATTATCCGCTGACCATCAACGCCGTCAGCGGCTATTCCGGCGGCGGGCGGACCATGATCGAGGCCTATGAAGCGCATCGCGCGCCGGCCTTCGAGCTTTACGGGCTGGGCCTCGAGCATAAGCATCTGCCCGAGCTGCAGCATTATTCAGGCCTCGCCACGCGGCCGATCTTCGTGCCCTCGGTGGGGAACTTCCGCCAGGGCATGCTGGTGAGCTTGCCGCTCCATCTCGAGACCCTGACGGGCAAGCCCAAGGGCAAGGATCTGGAGGCCGTGCTGGCGAAGCGCTTCGCCGGGCAGAAATTGGTCGAGGTCGTGCCGGTAGGGGCGGGTACGGAAGCGGGCAAACTCGAGCCTGAGGCACTCAACGACACCGACCGGCTGGAGCTGCGCGTCTTCGCCAACGAGGCGCGCCGCCAGGCGGTCCTGGTCGCGCGGCTAGACAATCTGGGCAAGGGCGCTTCCGGCGCCGCGGTCCAGAACATCCAGCTCATGCTGGGCGCCTGAGGCAGCCATGGCCGCGCAGATCCTCACCTTCGACGGCTTCACGCCGCAGATCGATCCGACCGCCTTCATCGCATCGACCGCGGTCATCATCGGCGACGTCGTGATCGGACCGAGGGCCAACATCTGGTATGGCTGCATCCTGCGCGGCGACGGCAATCTGCTGCGCGTGGGCGCGGGCACCAACATCCAGGACGGCACGATCGTCCATCTCAACACCCAGGACGACCATGGCCGCGGCGCGCCGGGCTATCGCTGCCTCATCGGCGACAACGTCACCATCGGCCATATGGCGCTGATCCATGCCTGCACGCTCGAGGACGGCGCCTTCGTCGGCATGAAGGCCTGCGTCATGGACGGCGCGGTGGTGGAGGGCGGCGGCATGGTCGCGGCCGGTGCGCTGCTCACCCCCAACAAGCGCGTACGCAAGGGCGAGCTCTGGGCCGGGAGCCCTGCCAAGCTGATGCGCCAGCTCAGCCCGAAGGAAATGGAAGACTTCGCCTCGACCGCGCCCTATTACGCCGAGCTCGGGGCGCTCTACCGCAAGCAGGGGCTCTGACCAAATCAGGCCGTCAGCGGCTATTCCGCGGTCACCGTGATCTGACCGGTCGGGTGCGACCGCCGCTTCTTGCGAATCACGATCTCGATATCGAGGTCGAGCGATGTCAGGAATCCCATCAGGCGTTCCAGAGAGAATCCCTCGAGCTTATAGCGCTGCAAGGCGGAGACCTTCGGTTGAGTGATGCCGAGGAGCGCCGCGCTCGCAGCTTGAGTCAGGCCCCGCCCAGCGAGGGCCTGATTGATGGTGTAAGCCAGCCAGAGGCGGGTTTGACGTTCTTCGGCGTCCGGAAAACCCAGATCGGCAAAGAGATTGTTGCTGCCGCGCTTGATGCTGGTATCGGCCATCTTGGCGTTAGCCCTTCGCTTTGTGGTAGCGCATCTCATGGTCATGTTGTGCAGCCTTCAAGCGCCTGTGGATCAGCTCGATGTCGGTTCTTGCCGTTCTGATGCCGTGCGGCGATTTCTTTTGAAACGCGTGAAGAACGTAGATCACTTCCACAAATCGGACCGTGTAGAGGGCCCGATAGCTGTTGCCCTTATGGTCTTCGACCAACTCGAAGATTCCCGGTCCCTGGCCCTTCCAGGGCTTGGCCGAGGGATGCAGGCCGCCGAACTGCGCCACGCCCAACGCATTCCCCATCTCCGCCTTCACGGCATGCGGGAAGGCAAGGAAGTCTTCCTTGGAAGAGCCGACCCAATCGAGCGGTCTCTCGCCAGAAATCAGATGTCGCGCCACGGAATATACCAAAATTGGAATAAAAAGGCAATCACTTCGGTTTCTCGTAATAATAGTAATAGTTATAGATGATAATCCAAAATGCGAGAAGTGACCATCCTGCCGATCGGTTGCGGTCCGGAGACTCAGCATGGTCGCAAGACGCACAAGCGAGGTCGCCGGCGGGGTTTCCGGAGCGGCCCTCCTATGATTGACTCCTTTCCATGACCAGCCTGCCCCTGCCGCCCCATCCGGAAGGTCCCTTCGTGCTGCTCGACGACAATCGGTCGCCGGAGGCGGGGAGCCGTCTCTATGCCGATCCGGTCGAGATCCTGCGCTGCGACGATCCGGCCGAGGTCGAGGCGACGCTGGCGCGGATCGCCGGCGCGCGCGTGCGCGGGCTTCATGCGGTGGGGTACCTGGCCTATGAGCTGGGTTATGCGCTAGAGCCGAAGCTGGCACCCCTGATGCCCGCCGGCCGCGACGGACCGCTGATCTGGATGGGCCTCTTCCGCACGCCCGAGTTGCTGAGCCGCGCACAGACCGCGGCCTTCCTCGATCGCGAGGTGCGGGACGCGCACCGGCTGGGCGAGACCCGCCCGAGCTGGGACCGTGCCACCTATGGCAAGGCCTTCCGCCAGGTGCGCGACTACATCGGCGCCGGCGACGTCTATCAGATCAACCTCACCTTCAAGCTTGGCTTCGATGTCGAGGGCGATCCGCTGTCGCTCTATCGCGAGCTGCGCGGCAAGCAGCATGTCGCCTATGGCGCCGTCATCCGGACCGAGGCCGACTGGATCCTGTCGCTCTCGCCGGAGCTCTTCGTCCGCATCGACGGCAACCGGGCGGTCGGCAAGCCGATGAAGGGCACGGCGGCCCGCGGTCCCACGCCGGAGGACGACGAAGCCGCGCGGGCCTTCCTGCGCTCGGACGAGAAGTCGCGCGCCGAGAATCTGATGATCGTCGATCTCATCCGCAACGATCTGGGGCGGATCGCGCGGATCGGCTCGGTCAAGGTGGATGGGCTGTTCGAGGTCGAGACCTACGAGACCGTGCATCAGATGATCTCGACCGTGTCGGCGCGCCTGTTGCCCGATATCGGCGCCGACGAGGTGATCCGCCGGCTCTTCCCCTGCGGCTCCATCACCGGCGCGCCCAAGATCCGCGCGATGGAAATCATCCGCGAGCTCGAAGCGGGCCCGCGCGATGTCTATACCGGCGCCATCGGCTGGTTCGCGCCGGACGGCGATCTTTGCCTCAACGTGGCGATCCGCACCCTCAAGATCGACCAGGCCGGCCGCGGCGAGATGGGGATCGGCAGCGGGCTGGTCTATGATTCCGACGAGGCTGCGGAATATGAGGAATGCCTGCTGAAGGCGCGCTTCCTCACCGTGCCGCACCGGCCCTTCGAGCTGATCGAGACGATGCTGTGGCAGCGGGAAGCCGGCTGGACCCTGCTGGAGCGCCATCTCGAGCGATTGCATCGCTCGGCCGCCTATTTCGGGTTCCCCTGCGATCCCGAGACCGTGCGCGCCCAGCTCGAGGCCGCCTCGCTGGGTTTCGCCGGCGCCTGCTGCCGCGTGCGGCTGCTGCTGGATCGCGAAGGCGCCATCAGGATCGCGGCGACCGCGATCCCGGTGCCTTCGGCGGCCGGTCTCATGCGCTATGCGATCTCGGACCGCGCGACCGACAGCCGCGACCCGTTCCTGTTCCACAAGACCACGCGCCGCGCGCTCTATGACGGCGAGCTCGAACGCCTGAGCCGGGAGACCGGCTGCGACGAGGTGCTGTTCCTCAACGAGCGCGGCGAGCTGACCGAGGGCAGCCGCACCAACCTCTTCCTCGAGCGGGGCGGGCGGCTGCTGACGCCGCCCTTGAGCAGCGGCCTCCTCGACGGAACGCTGCGCCGCGAGCTGCTGGCGACGGGCCGGGCCCAGGAGGCGGTCCTCACGCTCGAGGATCTCGCCCGCGCCGAGCATGTGTTCCTCGGCAACTCGGTGCGCGGGCTGCTGCTGGCCGAACGCCTGGCGGCGCAGGCGGCGGCCGTCTAGACCCGCGCGTTCATTCCGCCCGCACTCCCGTCGCCTTCTGGATCGCCGCGGCCGAGCCCGTCAGCGGGAACAGCATCTCGCGCTTGCTGCCGTCGTGGGTCATGACTGAGAGACGGAGCTCCTGGCCGACGAACCAGGGGTGCAGCGTATCGGCCGCTTTCACCACCGGCTTGTTCGATTCCCAGACCAGCCAGAAGCTGCTGTGGTCGTTGGTCAGGCCCCACATCGCGTTCTGCGCGTCGCCGCGCGCGCGGATGTCGTCGGTGTCGATCGGCGCGCGATGGTCGATCTGATAGACCGGCATGGCCTTGGCGAGCGTCACGCCCTGCGCGGGGTGCAGCTCGGCGAAGACCTGGATATGGCCGCCGACATTGCGCGACCAGAGGATGAGGTTGTCGCCGGCGTCGTTGGTGACCGAGGCGGCCTCGAACGGCTCGTCGTCGGAAGGGGCGGCCACGACCGACCAGCCGTCGGCGGCCCAGGCGGGCGTCAGGGAAATCGCGAGAAGGAGCGCCAGGGCGCCGGTTCCCGCCGTCAGGATTTTTCGGATCATGCCGCGATCCTTAGTTCATGATTTCGGCGAGATTGGGGCGAGGGGTCTTGGCGAGGTCTTGCGCCATTTTTACTGTCATCCTCGGGCCGGCCGCAGGCCGGACCCGGGGATCCAGCCCTTGCCGGCCCTCGATCGCCGGATCAAGTCCGGCGATGACAGAAGGCAGCAGCAACGACGGAAGGAAGTGGCGAGGGAATCCGTCCTCAGCTCCCCGCGCGGACCTTCACATACGACCCCGGCGCGTCCTCGATGACCTTCAGCTTGCCGTCGCCGGGCTTGCGCGCCGGGACCTTCTCGCCGCCGAAATCGGCGATCCATTTCGCCCATTCGGGCCACCAGGAGCCGGGATGCTGGGTCGCGCTGGCAAGCCAGTCTTCCGGGCTCGGCGGATTCTTGTCGTTGACCCAGTGATGATATTTGTGGCTCTCGGGCGGGTTCACCACGCCGGCGATATGACCGGAGGCGGCCAGCACGAAGCGGATCGGGCCGGTCACGATCTGGGTCAGGGCGTAGGTGGTCTTCCAGGGCGCGATATGGTCCTCGCGCGTCGAGAGCATGAAGATCGGCGTCTTGATCTTGCGCAGGTCGATCGGCACGCCCGCCAGCGTGATGCCGCCCGGCTGCACCAGCTTGTTCTCCTGATACATCTTGCGCAGATAGAAGCTGTGCATCGCCGCCGGCATGCGCGTGGAATCGGAATTCCAGTAGAGCAGGTCGAACGGGAACGGCTCCTTCCCGAGGAGATAATTGTTGATCACGAAGGACCAGATCAGGTCGTTGGCGCGCAGCATGTTGAAGGTGTTCGCCATGGCGCCGCCTTCGAGAAAGCCCTTCTCGTTCATGCGCGCTTCGAGCGACTGGAGCTGCTCTTCGTCGATGAAGACGCCGAGATCGCCCGGTTCCTTGAAGTCGGTCAGGGTCGTGAGGAAGGTGGTGCTGGCGATCCGGTCGGCCTTCTTCTTGGTCGCGAGCCAGGCCAGGGTCGCGGCCACGAGCGTACCGCCGAGGCAATAGCCGACGACATTCGCATCGGGTTGCCCCGTCGCCTTTTCCATGGCGTCGAGGGCCGCGAGCGGCCCCTCGATCATGTAGTCCTCGAAACTCTTCTGGGCGAGCTTCTCGTCGGGATTGACCCAGGAAACCACGAACACGGTATGGCCCTGCGCCACCGCGAAGCGGATGAGCGAATTCTTCTCGCGCAGATCGAGGATGTAGAACTTGTTGATCCAGGGCGCGATGATCAGCAGCGGCCGGCGATAGACCTGCTCGGTGGTCGGGTTGTACTGGATGAGCTGGATCAGGTCGTTCTGGAACACGACCTTGCCGGGGGTGACTGCCACGTTGCGCCCGATCTCGAACGCCTCCTGGTCGGTCATGCTGATCTTGAGCTCGCCCTTGCCGCGCTCGAGATCGCCCAGCAGGTTCTTCAGGCCGTTGAGCAGGTTCTCGCCCTTGCTCTCGACCGTCGCGCGCAGCACCTCGGGATTGGTCATGAGGAAATTGGTCGGCGCGATCGCATCGACGAACTGGCGGGTATAGAACTCGACCTTCCGCGCGGTCTTGTCGTCGAGCCCCTCGACCTCGTTGACGGTCGTCTGCAGCCAACGCGCGGTCAGCAGGTAGGACTGCTTGACGAAGTCGAACAGCTCGTTGTCCTGCCAGGCGGAGTCCTTGAAGCGCCGGTCGTCGGGCGCCGGCGCGATCACCGCCTCTGCCGGCCCGCCCATCATGCGCCGGGCGGTGGTTTGCCAAAGATTCATGTAGTCGTTCCAGAGCGACATCTGCGCCTGGACCAGCTTTTCGGGCTGGGCCATCAGGCGGGCCGTCATCTCGAGGAAGGCCTGGCCGATATTGAGCGGGTCGGACATGCCGAACGCGTCGCCGCTGCCACGGCTCTGCTTCTGCAGGAAATCGGTCACGAGACGCTGCGATTGCTCGGCAATCTCCGTCATGGTCCGCGACAATTCCATCGGGTCGGGTAATTTTCTTTCCGCGCCCTGTTGATCGACCATTATGCCTTCCTTATCATGCCGGCCCGGCTCGCCTCGGGGGAACCCGGGAGGGGCCGAAGACGGCCCCGCATCCCGGATCATGCCAATGATATGACTACACACCCTTTAGCGCGATTCCGGGGCGCAAGGGACGATAAAAAGGCGCAAAATCGCCGATGCATGGGCCCACGAAAACGGGCATACCGGGCGGCCGGCAGGGACAGGCGGGGCGGCCCCGAGTCATCAGGCGGATTGGAGCCAGGGTGGTCGGGGCGGCATCTGGGCAACAGGGACAAGCAAGGCACCAATGATCAAGGCGAAGTTGGCCGCTCAGGGGCGGCGACCGGTATGGCGGAGAGATCGGCGGAAGCGGGGCCCGGGCACGGGGACGGCCGCGGCATTGCTGGCTTTGTTGGTCCTGGCGGCGGGCTGTTCTTCCTCGAGCGACGCGCCGCCGCCGGCGAGCACGACGGCAACGGCGCCCGCGAGCACGACAGCAACGGCACCCGCAGCCACCAGTTCCAGTACCGGCAATGAATCCTTCCCCAATCTCGGGACGGTTCCCGATCAGCCACCGCCGGTCACGACGCCCGAGCAGCGCCAGGCGATCATGGACGGGCTGGTCGCCGACCGGAAAAACGCGGTCTATAGCGACACGCCGCTGAGCGGCCAACCCACCAGCTCCGTAGCCCCGCCGGCGCCGCCGCCGATCACGCCCGAAGGCGGCGGGACGACGCTCGGGACCACCACCATCACGCCCTCTGCCGATACGGGCGCGGCCACGGGCGCCGCCACCGATTCGACCCCCGACATGCCGGCGACGCCGCAGACCCCGGTCTCCTCGCAGCCGCTGCCCGATGCGGCGCCGGCCAATACGCCCGCCGAGCCGCCGCCGACAGGGACCACGGTTCCCTCGACCACCGGCGTGACGCAGCCGCAGTCGAACGCGGCGCCCCTGGTGCCGGGCGCCCTGCAATATGCCGAGCTGCGCGGCGGCGAGGGGATGGCGGAGTCCGACGCCGACGATTTCGCGCCGGTCTCGCCGCGCATGACCCAGCTGGCCGACAGCACACAGCCGGCGACCGCGGCGCCCAACGCGCCGAAGAGCCTCATTCCTCAGGGCCCTTTCAGCTATTCGCAGGCCACGCCGCGCGCGGCGGCGGCAGCACCCACGGGCAACGCGGCGGTGACCGTCGATCTCAGCGCCATCGGCGGCGCCCCCGAGACGACGTTGCCGACGCAGCGCCAATTGCAGCCGGCGCAAGCTCAACTTCAGCCCGCAGGGTCCCGTCCGCCGCTCTATGTCGATCTCGGCGCGCTCGACAGTCTGTCCGGGCCGGGTCCGCAGACCCAACCGGCCGTCTATCAACAGGCTGTCTATCAGCAGCCCGCCTATCAGCCCGGCAATCCGCAGTGGCAGCCGAACGCCAATCAGCTGGCGTTCTATGAGGTGCCGCGTGGGACGAACGTGGCGATGGTGGCACCCGGGGCCGTCCCGCTGCCGCCGTCGGGACAGCCCCTGGGCCTGATTTTCTTCGCGAACGGCTCCTCCTATCTCAATGCCGCCTCGCGCGAGGTGCTGCGTGAGGTCGCCCAGATCTACCGCGCCCAGGGCAAGGTGATCCGCGTGGTGGGCCACGCCTCCTGGATTCCGGGTGGCGACAATGGTTTCAACTCGAAGCTTTCCTATGCCCGGGCTCAGGCCGTGGCGAAGGCGCTTGCCGGTTATGGCGTTCCCGGCGGCGCGCTCGAGATGCGCGGCGTCGGCATCACCCAGCCGGTCTTCTACGAAACCGCGAGCACCGGGATCGCCGGCAATCGCCGCGCCGATATTTTCCTGACACCGTAAGCGGATCTCTTCCGCCGCGATCGCTGCCATCGGCGATCGCGCGATGGGCCGCCTTTTGGCATCGCCTCATTCCCGACGCTTCTCCAGTTTTACAGGCGCTAATGAAGGACTTCGCATCTTGACGACGAAACCGCTCACTGTCGCGATCGCCGGTCTCGGCACGGTCGGCGCCGGCACCGTCAAACTCCTGCAGGAACATGCGGGCCTGCTGGCCGAGCGGTCCGGCCGTCCGATCCGCCTGAAGTCGGTATCCGCGCGCGACCGCAAGCGCGACCGCGGGATCGACCTCTCGCAGGTCCATTGGGTCGACGATCCGCTGGCGCTGGCGGTCGATCCCGAGGTCGACGTGGTGGTCGAGCTCATCGGCGGCTCCGACGGCGTCGCCAAGGCGCTGGTCGAGAAGTCGCTTCATGACGGCAAGCATGTGGTGACAGCGAACAAGGCGCTGCTCGCCCATCACGGCAACGCGCTGGCGCGGCTCGCCGAGACCTCGGGGGTCTCGATTTCCTATGAGGCCGCGGTTGCGGGCGGCATCCCGATCATCAAGCTGATGCGCGAGGGCCTGGCGGCCAACCGCATCAAGCGCGTCTATGGCATCCTCAACGGCACCTGCAACTACATCCTGACCGAGATGCGCCGCACGGGCCGTGAGTTCGCCGACGTGCTCGAGGACGCGCAGCGCCTCGGCTATGCCGAGACCGATCCGAGCTTCGACGTCGACGGCATCGATGCCGCGCACAAGCTCTCGATCCTCGCTTCCGTCGCCTTCGGCTGCGAGATCAATTTCGCCGGCGTGCATGTCGAAGGCATCCGCCATGTCTCGGCCGTCGACATCGCCTTCGCCCAGGAGCTGGGCTATCGCATCAAGCTGCTCGGCATCGCCAGCCTCTCGGACCACGGGATCGAGCAGCGCGTCCACGCCACCATGGTCTCGCTCGACACCGCGATCGCCCATGTCGAGGGCGTGTTCAACGCGGTGGTGACGATCGGCGATTATGTCGGCCAGAACGTGGCCGAGGGCCGCGGCGCGGGCGCCGGCCCGACCGCATCGGCGGTGGTCGCGGACCTGATCGATCTCGCCCGCAAGCGCGCGCTGCCGACCTTCGCCATTCCGGCCTCGAAGCTGGCCAGGCTGCCGGTGGCGCCGATGGAGCGTCACTATGGCGCCTATTATGTGCGGCTGATGGTCAAGGACCGGCCGGGCGTGATCGCCGACGTGGCGGCGGCCCTGCGCGACGAGCGCGTCTCCATGGAGGCGATGCTGCAGCGCGGCCGCGCGCCGGAGGAGGTGGTGCCGGTCGTGATCACCACCCACGAGACCGAGGAATCCTCGATGCGCCGGGCCCTGGCGCGCATCGCCAAGCTCGACACCGTGGCGGAACCGCCGCGCATGATCCGCATTGAATCGCTGACGGCCTGAGCGGAAGGGCCGCACCCAACGGACGATACGGGAACAATCGGCCGCCGAAGGCCGGGCCCGGACCAGGGATAGGAAAAGGGACAAGACGATGGCCAAGCATGAGATGGATCGCAATCTGGCGCTCGAAGCCGTGCGCGTGACCGAGGCGGCGGCGCTGGCGGCATCGCGGCTGATGGGACGCGGCGACGAGAAAGCGGCGGACCAGGCGGCGGTCGATGCGATGCGCCAGGCGCTGAACGGGCTCAGCATCGACGGCACGGTCGTGATCGGCGAGGGCGAGCGCGACGAGGCGCCGATGCTCTATATCGGCGAGAAAGTCGGCGCCGGCGGCCCCAAGATCGACATCGCGCTCGATCCGCTCGAGGGCACCACCATCACCGCCAAGGGCGGTCCCAACGCGCTGGCGGTCATCGCCATGGCGGAAGCGGGCGGCTTCCTCAACGCGCCCGACGTCTATATGGACAAGATCGCGGTCGGCGGCGGCCTGCCCACGGGCGTGGTCGATCTCGACGCGTCGCCCGCCGAGAACCTCAAGAATCTCGCCAAGGCCAAGCAGGTCGAGGTCTCGGATATCGTCGCCTGCATCCTCGACCGCCCGCGCCATGCCGATCTGATCGGCAAGGTCCGCGCGGCGGGCGCGCGCATCCTGCTGATCACCGACGGCGACGTGTCGGGCGTGATCGCGACCTCGCGGCCCGACAGCGGCATCGACATCTATATCGGCTCGGGCGGCGCGCCCGAAGGCGTCCTGGCCGCCGCGGCCCTGCGCTGCATCGGCGGCCAGATGCAGGGACGCCTGCTGTTCCGCAACGACGACGAGAAGGGCCGCGCCGTCAAGATGGGCGTGACGGACTTCAACCGCAAATACGACCTGCAGGATCTGGCCAAGGGCGACGTGATGTTCGCCGCGACCGGCGTCACCGACGGCACCATGCTGCGCGGCGTCCGGCGCTTCCAGGGCGGTGCCGCGACGCACTCGATGGTGATGCGCTCCAAGACCGCGACCGTGCGCCTCATTGAAGCCAGCCACCATTTCGCCCGCAAGCCGGGCGGTGATCCGGCGAAGCGGTAGTCCCGAAGCGCGCGAACAGAGAGAATCACTCTAGCCCACCCCCTTGACGGGGGAGGGTAGGGAGGGGGGTGGACGCGCCATCAATCCGACGCGCAGTTCGTCACTTCGCGCTTCCCCTCCCCCTACCCCCTCCCGCGAGGGGAGGGGGCATGAGGTTTATCAGGAGATCGCGCTCTTGCAGGCCCCGATCGCCCAGGCCGTGGCACTGACCCTCGCCGGCAACCGCTTCCTGCGTGGCGGCGATGTCGGCGCGTTCTGGCCCGAGGCGTCGGTCTTCCGCTATTGCAAGCGCGTGGCCTTCGTCACGCTGAGCGGACCCGACCCGGCGCCGGTCGCCGAGCCCTATGCGGATCACCCGCTCGCCTGGCTGAAGAAGATCCAGGCCGAGGGCGTCTCGGCCTTGCGGCTGCTCTACGTCCCGAGCCATGGCACCCAGCGCGACCGCGAGACGGTCGGCCTGGCGGGCGGCGGCGGTCGCCGCTTCGTCGCGACGGCCAGCGGCGAAAGGGCCGATCTCTGGGAGGCGCGCTGGGCCGTGAGCGACCGGAAAGATCCGGCGCAGAAGATCTGGGCTGTGACCTATGGCCGGGTGGCGACAGGCTTCGACCTCACCGAGGAGACGCCGCGCGAGGCGCCCGCGGTGCGCGCCGAGCTCGCCGCGACATTGGCCGAGATCGCCAAATTCGCCGACGCGCAGCAGCTCGACAATTTCGCCGAGAGCTTCCGCACGGCGATGGAACGCCTGGCCAGCCCGACGCCGCTCGCGGGCGGCTGGTTCGAGACGCTCGACGACAAGGACGGGCTCGGTCTCCCCGCCCGCCAACTCCTCGGCGCCGCCGAAGCCGCCTGGGTCTTCGGTGCGATGGGCTCCTGGAACGACCTCGGCTTTCAGGGCGAGATCGGCGAGACCTACGACGATCTTTCGAACCGGCTGTTCGCGCTGCTGAACGAAGTCACGGTCGTTGCCGCTAATGCGAGTCTGAAAGCGTAGTGAATATCGATCAATGCTTTGCGAGAGATAGCTGCGGGAAACGCTGACGCAGAGCGTCAGCAATCGATCTGAGCGAATGCACAAAGCCGCCGCCATATTCATCTATGGCTTCGAGACGGATCGACTCTCGCGCGAGAATTTCTGGAATGTCGCTGAACCGCCCGATTAGACAGGCGGTGCACAGTAGACGCTCGACCTCGAATATGCCCGGCCTGTATCCAGGCAATGTCTTCGCTTCTCCTTCGGAAAATTCGAAGAACTGTTCCAGGTCAGACATTCGCTGAAAGAAGGATTCGCCGAGACGGGCGATGTCTGCCGCCACTTGTCGTGCGGCATCGGCCGCCGACAGATTCTCACCAATATCCAAATGCTTGAACTCGTCACCTTCAAGAGCGTAGAGGCTTGTATAGATCGATGACGTATCTAGGCCGAAGGGACATTGGCCGCCGTTAGCGGCCGCATAAACCTCTCTGTAGAGTTCCTCGAGCCTGTTAAAACGAACCGAGACATAAACATTGGCGCTGACGCTATAGAAGCCCGCACTGGTGCTTACAGAAAGCCGCACCGATCCTCCCAGCCTGGGCCTTGAGAAGCGGACCTCTCGATCGCTCGCCTCTTGAAAGGAAAAATCTAGATCTACAAGCCGCTTTTTCAGCTCTTCGCGAAAATCCTGCTCTGTTGCACGCGATTTCGCCAGCAGCGCATCAAAGTCGGCGTCGGAGAAACGATACGGCGTCGCTCCGGAAAGGACGTCGGACAGGTGATCGTTGATAAGCCGAATGTAATTTTCCAGATGCTCTGAGAATGGACGCCGAAATTCCGCAACATTGCGGGCGTTGCCCCGGCCCATCCATTGGCAGATGAAGGCCAGATCGCTGCTGCGATGATCAGATCCGTGGAGCGAGATGCTCGTGTAGTTCTCGAGTATCTCGTGATACACCTCGACCGACCGAGCGCCGTTCACATAGCGGCGCTTGCAGTAGCGATTGAACCCTTCGGGCGGTTCGGCTGCCCGGAATCCGAATTGCCGCAGGAGGGGCGCCAATCGCTCGTCGGTCAGCCGGACGAATTCGTCGAACCGTGCCTCATGGAGGTACTGACCCCGTGTCGCCATTGTCGGCGCGTTCCCTCGGCCAGGTTGCAAGTGGAGAAAACCTACTCGATTGCGCTCATTGCTAGCAATGGGAACCGCTCAGCCCCCTTATCCCCAACATCTGTCGGTTCGACTCCGGGCCGTTGGTGCTAATCTTTGTGGGCCCTCATGACCGCCACCGCGCCCCTTTCCAGCAGCGTCGCTCCCTCGGCCGCCTTTCTCGGCGTCGAGCGCTCCTTCTCGGGCAAGCGCTGGCGGGCGCGGCTCGGCGACGAGCGCCAGGGGCTCATGCTGGCGCAGCGCCACAGCCTGCCGGAGATCGTGGGCCGCGTGCTGGCGGCGCGCGGGATCGGGCCGGACGAGGTGGCGGGCTTCCTCGAGCCTCGGCTGCGCGACCAGCTGCCGGACCCGTCTCGGCTCAAGGACATGGACCGCGCCGTGGCGCGGCTGGTGCAGGCGCTGGTGCAAGGCCAGCGCATCGCCGTGTTCGGCGATTACGACGTCGACGGCGCGACTTCCTCGGCGCTGCTCCAGCGTTTCTTCGCCGCGATCGGCCATCCGATCGACCGCTATATTCCCGACCGCCTGACGGAAGGTTACGGGCCCAACCTGCCGGCGCTGCTGAAGCTCAAGGAGCGCGGCATCGATCTGGTGATCACGGTCGATTGCGGCGTCACCGCCTATGAGCCGCTCGAAGGCGCCGCCGCGGCCGGGCTCGAGACCATCGTCATCGATCATCACAAGGCCGAGCCGAAACTCCCGGCGGTGGTGGCCGTGGTCGATCCCAACCGGCTCGACGAACCGGCGGGGCTGGGGCAGCTCGCCGCGGTCGGCGTCGCCTTTCTGCTTGTGGTCGCGCTCAACCGCGCACTCCGGGCCGCGAGCTGGTACGGCGCGAGCCGGCCTGAGCCCGACCTGCTGCAATGGCTCGACCTGGTGGCGCTCGGCACCGTCGCCGACGTGGTGCCGCTGATCGGGATCAATCGCGCGCTGGTCACGCAGGGCATCAAGGTGCTGGGCAAGCGCGCCAATGCCGGCCTCGCGGCGCTCTCCGACGTGGCGCGGCTCGACGGGGCGCCGACGGCTTATCATCTGGGGTTCCTGCTGGGCCCGCGCGTCAATGCAGGCGGGCGCGTGGCCAAGGCCGATCTCGGCGCGCGGCTGCTGGCGACCGAGGACGCCGCGGAGGCGAGATCGCTCGCGGCCGAGCTCGACGGCTTCAACCGCGAACGCCAGCAGATCGAGGCGATCGTGCTGGAGCAGGCGATCGCGGCGGTCGAGGCGGGCGACGGCCGCAGCGGCGATCTGGTCTTCTGCGCCTCCGCCGGCTGGCATGCGGGCGTCATCGGCATCGTCGCGAGCCGGCTCAAGGACCGCTACAACCGGCCGACCTTCGTGATCTCGCTCGAGGGCGGCATCGGCAAGGGCTCGGGCCGCTCCATCGCCGGCGTCGATCTGGGCTCGGCCGTGCTGGCCGCGCGCCAGGCGGGGCTGCTGATCAATGGCGGCGGCCATGCCATGGCGGCGGGACTGACGGTCGAAGAGTCGAAGATCGGGGCGTTGCGCGATTTCATCGCCGGCCGCGTCGCCGATCATGTCCGCGAGGGCGGGCTGGTGCCGGAGCTGGGGCTCGACGGCGCGCTGCAACCGGGGGCCGCAACGGTCGATCTGATGAACATGCTGGAGCGCCTCGCGCCCTTCGGCAGCGGCAATGCCGAGCCGCGTTTCGCGCTGCCGGCGGTGCGGGTGGTGAAGGCCGATCCCGTCGGTGAGAACCATCTGCGCTGCATCCTCGCCGGCGGCGGCAACGGGCGGCTCAAGGGCATTGCCTTTCGCGTGCGCGACAGCGAGCTCGGCCGCGCGCTGGCGCAGACCGGCGGCCCGGCCATGCACATCGCCGGCCATCTGCGCCCGGACCGCTGGCAGGGGCGGGACGACGTCCAGTTCGTGATCGAGGACGCAGCACCGGCGCAGTGACTGCGCAGGTTGAGAGAGCGCAGATGATTCAAGAAATACTCACCCCCTTCCCTTGCGGGAGGGGGTAGGGGGAGGGGAGCCGCCGCACTCTGCGCTGCAGAGTTCGTCGATCGCCCCCCACCCTAACCCTCCCCCTCAAGGGGGGAGGGGATAAACCTCAATAGGCGCGGGATTTCTTCCCGGCCTTACTTTGCCGCGACCACCATGATCTCGACCAGATATTCGGGGCCCGCGAGGCGCGCCTCGACGGTGGCGCGGGCGGGCGGGTTGCCCTTGGAGACCCAGCCGTCCCACACCTTGTTCATCTCGTCGTAATAGCGGATGTCGGAGAGCCAGATGTTGCATTTCAGGATCTTCGACTTGTCCGAGCCGGCCTGCTTCAGCAGCTTGTCGATGCTCTTCAGGATCTGCTGCGTCTGCTTGGCCGCTGACGGCACCGGCTTGTCGGCGACCTGGCCCGCCAGATAGACCGTGTCGCCATGGACGACCGCATCGCTGAGGCGCGCGCCGACGCCGATCCGCTGAATCTTGCTCATTCTCTGATGTCCCCTCTGGGATGAATTGGGTTGCGAGACAGCGCCCCGCGCGATCCGCGGCGGCGCTCCGCCGGCCGATCCGCCAGGACGAGGGCGGCGCCCGTAACGGTGCCCGACCCCTGCGAAATCCTAAGGATGCCAACCGGCAAGGCGCGGGATTATGCCGAAGGGCGCGCGCGACGGGTAGCGGCAAAAGCGCGGGCCACGGGTTCCGTCGCAAGCAAAGCGTCTCAGCCCTTCAACTCCACCCAGATCGGCTGATGGTCCGACCCGGTCGCTTCGGCATCGATGCGGGCGCCGATCAGGCGGGGCACCCAGGCCAGCGGCAGGAAGCAATAGTCGATGCGCTGGTCCCATTCGGCGAGCTGGGCCGGATTGCGGCGATAGGTGATGCCGCGCCGGGCCTGATGGCCGGCGGCGATCCAGCTGTCGACGAAGGCGTGATGGTCGCCGGCGGTATCGGGAAGGGAACGCGCCGTTCTCGTGCCCCGCGTCACCGCGACATATTCGGCCGAGCCGGGCTCGGCATTGAAATCGCCCAGCAGCATCGCCTCGGCGGGGAGAGGCGGCGGATTCTCGGTCTGCCAGTGAGCCGGATCGGCCTCGCTGCCGTTCCACACGCCGCCCTCTCGGGAGGAGTGGCGCAGCAATCCCATGAGATGCTCGATCTGCAGCAGCCGCTCCTCGACCGAGGCGTCGCTCAGATGGATGTTGAAAAGGCGCAGAGGGCCGCCGGGCGCGGCGATGATGGTCTCGAGCGCGCCGGTCACCATGTTGAAGCGCCGCCCGGTATCGAGCTTCGGCAGGATATGGGCGCGCGCCGCGAGGATGGGCCAGCGGCTCAGCGTCATCTGGCCGAATTGCCGGCGCCGGTTGATCAGCCGGCCGAGTTCGTCGGTGGCGCTGGCATCGACATCGAACGGGCTGCCATAGGCGGCGTAGCGGTCCGGCAGCAGCTCCTGGATCAGGGCCGGCTGGTCGACCATGCCGGACCGATGCCAGTTCCGCTCGACCTCCTGGAGACAGATGACGTCCGCGTCGCGCACGGCGCTCAAGACGCGCGCCATGTCGTATCGGCCATCCTGGCCCAGCGAGTATTGGATGTTGTAGCTGGCGACGCGCATGGGTCAGGGCTTCCGGTGCGAGGCGTTCATCGCGGGCCTTTGGCCGTGAAGTGCTGCGGAAAGACGAGAGCCAGCTGCGCGCGCGCGGCAAGCCGGGCCTGCTCGACCGTCAGCGGTTTCGGCGCGACAGTCATGTCGATCCACAAGCCGCCCAGCAGCGTGTCGATCAGTCGTGCGGCCACGACCGGATCATGGTCCGGATAATGACCCTCCGCGACGATCCGGCGGCAGAGCTCGGTCGTCAGCTCGAGGAAATGAAGGGCCTGCGGCGCGAACAGCGCGACATAGGCGCGGCGGGCCTCGGTTTCCGTCCAGAAGGTCTTCCAGGCCGCGAAATGGCGCGGCGGGAAGCTCTCGTCGGCGAACTCGGCCTCGACCAGGCTCCAGAGCAGGTCCGCAGGGCCGCCGCGGGTGCCGAACTGGCTGGCGTGGAGCGCGCCGTAATAGCTCTGACCGAGCCGCTTCAGCACTTCCGTCAGCAGCCGTTCCTTGCCCTTGAAATGGACGATGATGAGAGCGGTCGAGACCCCGGCCGCCTGCGCCACCCGGGCCAGGGTGAAGGCCGCATAGCCTTGCTCGGCCAGCACGGCGATGCTGGCTTCGACGATCTCCTGTTTCCGGTCGAGCGGGGCTTTGCGCGTGCGGGCCTTGTGCGTCGCCGCCGTCTGCCGGAGCGGGATGCGGGCCCGCGCTTTGCGTCCAGTACTTTGTCGGGGTCGTGGGGGCGCCATCGGCACTCGCTTTTCGTTCGGCCGGACCGTTCCTCGGTCCGGCTCGCCCGATATCATGATCGCTACTAACAGCGCATTTATTAAAGCAACGATCAACGGCTGATGTATCGGATCGTTGATATCGCCATATTGGGGATAAATTGCAGCTATGGGCATCCATTTCATCCCACCGCCCATAAGAATGGCGATATTATTAATCGGTATTTTATTAATGATATTTGCAACGGGGTGCCGTCTCGCTGGGCGGTGCGCTTCGAAAAGGTCGCCTCGAAGCTGTTGAGGGGGCAGTGCCCTCGATGGCATCATCTCGTGGCTGTTCTCCTCGAGATTTTCGCCTCTACCCCGAGGTGGCCCGATGGCTGTCAGCTTTTCGGACGTGCAACTCGCCTTCGATTTCGTCAGCTCCGGTGGCATGGGCGAGAATCAAGCCCTTCTCGACAGGCACTCGGGCAAGATTCATTGGCATCCCGAGGTCTTGGGCGAGGGTGTCCTGGAGGAACTGCCCGACGACATCGACGACGAGAAATATATCGAGATACCCCACAGGAACGAGCTCGATCTCGGCAGACCGCTCGTCATGGGTTTCGTTGGGGAGTTCTTGCCCGAAGACTACGACGACGTCCGCCGATTCTTCGGAAAACGTGGCGCCTACCGCCGCTTCAAGGATCTGGCGGCGCGAAGGGGCGTCATCGATCGTTGGCATGATTTCTCTGCCAAGGCCGAGGAGGTCGCGTTGCGGGCGTGGTGCGAGGAGAATTCGATCGAGCTCGGCGGCTAACACGAGCTCGATCGCTGACCGCCGTGGCGTTCCCATGCCTTTCCCGAGCGGCCTTGCTCACCCTTCCGTTGCCTGTGGCGATCGGGCAAAATCTCGTCGCATTGTGGATGGGGCAAAGGTCTCGCAGCTTCGCCTCGTGCGATGCTAGACAAGGACAGGTTGGCCATCGGAGCCTTGCCCATGACCATCGACGATATCATCCGCGACTTCGCGACGACCGGCAGCACGCTGCCGCGTTCCTCCATGCAGTGGGCGTTGGAGAACTGGGATGACGCCTATCCGCGCTTCGCCGGGTTGCTGGAGGCCTATGTGGGCGGGACTGACCGCTCCGAGGAAGCGGAGCGTGCGCTTCTCTTCGTGATCTATCTCCTGGCCGAGAAAGACGAGAAACGGGCCTTCCGCGCGCTCTGCTCGCTCATCCGCGAGGCCGAGGCCATCGAGACGATACTGGACGACGGGATCACGGAGGATATGGAGGCCATTCTCATCTCTATGTTCGATGGGAGCGAGCAGGTCTTGAACGCGGTGATCGAGGATGTCGATGCCGACGAGTTCGTTCGGGCGGGGGCGCTGCTGGCCAGGGCCTATCTCACCCGAACGGGCCATTTCACCGACGACGAGATGCGCGCCTATCTCCAGCATCTCTTCGACGAGATGGAACCTCGGGGTCCCTGCTATGTCTGGGCCGGCTGGCTCGATGCTGTTTCGCTCCTGGGCTATGGCGACCTCGCGGCGCGAGCCGAGGAGCTTTGCAGGCTCGAATTCGTCGAGCCGGGCATCATGAACGTCAACGATTTCCGCGGGAGTTTGCGCCGCACGCTCGGCGACCCTGAGCGGATGGCGGGCTTCGAACATCGCCGTATCGCGCCATATACCGACGCTATCGGCTCGCTGTCGCGCTGGTACTGTTTCTCCGGCCAGTACAAGGCCGATCAGGCTCGTTATGCACGCGAGGGCGACGACGATGAGGAGTTCGGGGATATCGATCTCGGCGCCGATCTGCCGCAGCTCGATATCCTGGTGCCTCGGATCAACCCGCTGCGGCATGTCGGCCGTAACGACCTTTGCCCTTGCGGCAGTGGCAAGAAATTCAAGAAATGCTGCCTCTCGGGGCCCGGAACGACTCCATGAAGGGGTGCCCGCGCTGGCACGGGCGGGCGCGGAGATGGGGGCCTTACCCGGCGGGAATGGTTGATTTTTGAGCCTCAACCCGCTACAGGATCGCGGCGTTCCGCCAGGACACGCGCCCGGGGTCGCCACGGCCCCCGGCATGGCCGCAAGGTCCCCATCGTCTAGAGGCCTAGGACACCGCCCTTTCACGGCGGTAACAGGGGTTCGAATCCCCTTGGGGACGCCAGCATCTTAGAAAGCTCACTAACACAAGCAATTCAAGGGCTTCCGGGGAGCTGCGTTTGAGCGTACCACACACGCCAGCCACACACGCCTTTAGACCTCCGAGGGACTTCCTGTTGACTTGGTGCCCGCGGGGGGCTGGGAAGGCGCTTGCGGCTGCTGACCTTGCCTAGCCGTCTCCTTCACGGCAGCCGCCTCGGTGATTGCCTTCATACGCTGAGCCCGCTGGTGGCGGCTGACGTACCACTCCGCGAACAGCTGTTCGACTAGCTCGATGAGCAAGTTGGCCTCGTCCTCGTCAACATCAATTACCAAGTTGATGTCGCTCTCCATGTGCGCGCCGATGTTGCCGATCTTTCTGACCGCGTCGATTGCCGCCCAAACCTCCGGCGCGACGACGCCATGCAATGCCTCAATGGCATCGACCAACCTGCGCTTTTCAATTCCGTGGAAGTCCCGGATCATCCCTTGAAGGCAACGGCGCGCTAAAGTGGCTGCCGCCTTTGGGCTCAGCGCTGCAATCTTGCACGCCTCCTCATAGTCTTGTCGCAGAGCCAGCGGAATGTACTCCGGCTGTGGGCGCGCTCTAGATGACGGGCGAAGGCTCCAATGGCCCAGCACGGCTGTTAGCTTTTCTGGATTAACCGTGTTGTCGGCCGTCCACCAATCTGCGGACAGACTCAATTCCTGGCACGCGGGATTGGAACAAAGATGCTGAGTGATTATCAGTCTTGTCGTGCCGTGGCGGCTCTCAAAGCACGATACATTATCAAAGTGAACGTTAGTGCCGCGGTGCGCCGTGAAATGCCCGCAGTAGGGGCACTGGCGTGATAGAGACTGGACCACAGACTGCTCCTGGCTAGTTTGCCAAACGATACCAGCTAGCTCCGTACACTCAAACAACTCCTCATTGCTGTGCGTCACACGCGCACCCCGGCGCCTTGTGACACGTCTTCGACCTGCTGATGCACGAGTTACCGCACGCTTTCCCCGTGGTGCAGACCTTGCGGCACTGCTGAGTTGCATCTTGGGGGATCGGTGTCTGCGGTCCTGAGGTTGTCGTCTCGCCTCGCTCTTGTGCCCGCCAGTCCCACGGCGCGGTGAACGTTCCCGCCCATATCCCGAGCCCGGCAGCGTGCGCGGCTTCCTCTTGTGGAACATAGTCTGTCGAGTAGTGGCGGTACGCGAGCGCCCACCCCTGGCTAACCATCCAGGCGTTTAGGTCTTCGCTGCCGAGATAGCAGACTGCGACCGTGCGGCCGTAGCGGTCGGTGTCTCGCGGGTCGCAGGTGACGGGGCTTGACCCGACATGGTCAGCCAGAGCGAAGGCCGCTTTCTGTCCGCAACGGTATTGCTGGCCCTGTGCTTCGCAGAGTTGCCGACTTTCGGGTGCATCAATGCCGAATAGGCGGATGCGCGTCCCGTGAATTTCGAGGGTGTCCCCATCGACCACCGAGGAAACGCCGGTGATCCCTCCTCCAGCCAATGATGGAGAAGTCGCCAGCAAAAACCCGGCGATCAGGACTATAATTGCGCGACTCATATATGTATATTACAACCAAGAGGGGATCGCGCAACACGTTAATGACTCAACAGTCCGCGCGGTTGGGAAGGATCACAGAACACAGCGGTTAAGGGGTGTTCTATTTTTACAAGAGGGCAGGTGAAACATGCCAATTCGCAAATGGAGTGCTGTAGCTCTGTTGGTAGCGGCTGCCATACTGACACGAGCGACCGAAGCCGACGCGCAAGATATTCCCTGTATGAAAGGGAAAACCATCGTCCTAGACGGCACCTGCTGGAACAACCTTTCTCCCGATCAGAGGACCAGCGCCATGTTTGGCATGTTTGCCGGCATAAGCACCCGCTCTTGGGCAGTTCGACTGCAAGGAAATCGTGTAAGTGACATCCCGCGAGGTTGGACGGTTATGCCGAGCAGCACAACGGTGGGAGATGTAGAGAGCTACTTCGATCAACTCTATAGGACGCCAGCCAATCGCGAGATCAAATGGGAGTGGGCTTACATTTTGGCTGGGATGAACGCGCGAGACGACGATAGCAATGACAGTCGCTCTCTATTGAAGTTTCTTCGTGAACACGGCGATGTTCCCACATCGGGCAATCTGGTTGGAGCGACAGGCCCAGATACAATTGTGGTGCGCACGGACAAAGGAGACTTTGAAGTCAAATTGGAGGGAGTCACAGCTGACGGGCTCACTCCTCAACAGAAGGCAACGGCCACGGCCTTTTTGAAAGGCCTGAGCCAGTCAGACTCCTTCATTAACGCGATCTATAAAGGTCGAGCGGTTTGCAAACCACCGGAAGGGGCCAATGTTACGCTGAATTACGGCACGCAGATATTCTCGGACGACAATCAGCTGTCCGCAACGGTCACGCTGCTTAACTTTGATGAGCTTTGCATGGGCAACCAGCCAGTTACATTGGAGTACCTTGCAAAGGCGGGAGGATTTGCTGATCCTTCAACGGAGATATCGCTCAATGCGCTCGTTTTATCCATCGGTTTGGCTCTTCCTGACACTCAAGCCGATCCAAAATGGCCGGAGGCAATTGTGAGAGATAGAGACCTTTCCAGCGTGTCGGAGAGAGCAAAGGAAGCGGAGCGGTACATCTTTGGGCCTGGCCGCAATGGCCTGATCGATCAGGTTGTGAATATCGGCCTTAAAGCGACAAACTAGTGTAAGCGTCTCACGCGATGTGATCGGGAAAGATCAGCGTGTAGTCCTCAGCTGACCAACGCCCCACCCTCAGGACCCTCCGTCACGATTGTTCTACTGGCTGCACTCCACAGAGTGCACGCGTTCGAGTCGTGAGGTTGGCCCAGAGAGTGGGGCGCCGCGGTGGTCAGTTATCGAACCCCCTCACTGGAACCCGCAGTCGCCATATCGGGTCATGATTGGCGAACCGCAGGTACACAGCCGGTGCTCCCATGTAGGTCGTCTCAATGCGTTCGGTGACGGCGCCCCACTCAGGTGGTGGAACGAACGTCATACGGTACGCATCGCCTACAGGCTGGTTCTTGGCTCGGTCATGAGCTGCGCTGGCTTCACGCTGGAATGAGGCGAAGTCCTGCGCGGCCTGAGACGCGAACCGCGCAAGGTCTCTGTCACTCACCCTCGCCTCTCTCTGTTGCGCCGCCAGCGTTCCAGCGCAAGGCGGTTCTCCTCATTGGTGACCTTGACGGCATTGGCGCCGAAGATGAACCCCTGCCGTTGGCTATAGACCCACGCATCCCTCGACATCGTGACGGATGCCGGGGCCTGAGAGTGCTTGCGCCACTCGGATAGTAGAGCCTGTTCCCGGTGGCCGGTGGGCGAGAGAACGCCAGGACGTGCAGCGATCATCGGCGACCGCGCCGCGAGACGGTGACGAAACCGGACAGGACCGCAGATTTAAAGTCCACCTCCCCTTGAGGTGTCTTTAGGATGATCCGATCACCCGCCTGGTAGGCACTCACGCCCGGCGGAAATTCCGCGTTGAGCACCAAGTGGGGCGCGTGGATGGGCAGGGCCGCGATGTAGTCCTGAGCGAGCGCCTTGAAACCGGCTCCCCGGTCGTCAGACGCGATTGCCCACATAGCCTTTTTCAGGTCGTTGGGCTTGTTGGCCCGAGCCCACTCCGCGACAGCTTGAAGGTCCACTGGCGCGACCTGTGCAACGGCCCTCGCAGCCTGTTCGCCGAACTTGCCGACGAGCGCCTCGACCATGCCGGCTGCCTTGTCGGGCTCGATGTGCATTGAGCTTGCGATGTGCTCCAGGGTGGCAGGGGTTATGCCGTCGCCTTCGATCAATTGGCGCATCGCTGCCAATCGGTCACCCTCGCGCGTGCCGTTGATGATCGTTTGCGCCAGCTTCTGGCCTTCGCTGTCGATATCCTCTCCGGCATCAACACGCGGGGCGGCCGGCTGCTGCTGTTGCTGTTTGTCGAACTGGTCGAACGCATTCTTCGGCGGTTCGACAATGCGGCCATCCGGGGTCTTGATCAGATCCCCCGTGCGCAGAAGCGCCTTGACCTGAAATTCGCCACCTCCTGGCAGCCGAACCACGCTGTTCTCGTCGATTTCGTGGCGACCGAGCGGGCGACCGGAAGTTGTCCGGGCGTTGTCGAGCCAATGCGAACCTTGAGCGGGCGCGTCAGTGGACTTCGCGACGTTGGCGACCGTCTCCTGAGTCACCTTGCCGTCTTTCACGGTCACGCGATGAACATCGCCTACCCACTTACCCGAGGCGCCGCCGGACTGCGATTGCTCCGACTGCTCGGGCCGTCTCGCGCCGACTTGGTATCGCGACACGCCACCGGGCAAAATTTCGATTTGCCCGCTGTCGTCGCTGCTGTTGCTGTTCTGGATTTCCAGGCTGTTACTCATTCGTTGGTTTTCCTTCATTGGTGCCGGCCCCTTGCCCACTGGCGAGGCTGGCAGTGCCGGCGAGGATCATGGTTAGAGCGGTTGGAACGGGGTTGGAGGCGTTGACCTTGGCGACGAGCTTTCGCGCGACCGAAAGGGCCACGACGCCAACGTGTCTGTTGAGCGCCTCGCTCAGAAGGTCGCGAACGCCAGACGTTATGCGGTCGTGCCTTCGGTACTCGTGGCATCCACGGTGCATGGTGGTGATACGCTCCGCACGAGCGAGGCGCAGGACGCGGATGGCGAGTTGGTGGTTGAAGTGGCGGTCACTGCGGAAGACCTGGGGCGACCATTCCCGGTAGGCGCAAATCCCGATAGCAATGGCCAGCATCTCGACCGGGGAGACTTCCTGTCGCCGCAGCTTGACGAGCCAAGTCAACAGACGGTCGTGGGCGGTTGACTTACGAGTGATCTCGGCCGGTGCGGCGCCACTCGCATAGACAAGCGCCTCTAGCCAACTCAGCGCTTTTGCAATGCGGGGGTGGTCTTGGTGCCTGTCGAGGTAGCGCCGAGCGCCTTTGACGAACGGCTCAAACTCTCGTCGTCGAATGGTGCGGCCGAGAGGGTGACCGGTCTCCTGTGCTCTGCGGTCGTGCGCTTCGCACCATTTGCCAAAGTGTTGCCGAGGTAAGTGGCAGCCTGAGACCTCACACGTCCGCGCCTTCGCTGCACATTCCGCCAACCGCTGGCGGATGGGCGTCGTCATCTTTCGAGCTTGGCGACCTTGCAGCGTGTCGCGCCGGGATGTTCAGCCTCGACCGCTGCAATCGCCGCGACGAACCGGTCGAGTAGGTGGGGCCGATGTTTCAAGCCCCTCAGCTTCATCAACACCTTTCCGGCCCTGTCGAGTTGGCGGGCGGCTGCTTCGCCCTCGGGAGACACGGGCTTGTTGTCGGTCATGGTCATTTCCTTTGCATAGTTACGGATCGGGGAGAGCGGGCAGGGGATCACCAAAGAGGGGGCGGATGGGTTCCGCTTCACTGTCCGCCTCGGGCAGCTGGTTCAGGACCTTTGCAAGGGCGACGTGTTTGCTCTCGCCGATACGGTCGAGGGATTCATTGGTGACCTTGTTGTCGGTGAGGAACTGGCGAGCCACGTTGATCATGGCCGCCTTGTGGTCTTCCTTTTCGGGAGACTCCAAGGACTGGGCGATGGCTTCGGCTGTGGCCCTCCAGATGCGCTCTAGGAGTGCCTCTCGGGCAGCCCGGCCAGTTAAAGGGGCGTCGGTACCTTGGCTGTTGCCAAGGCTGGTCCCTTGGCTTTCGCCAAGGCTGGTCCCTTGGCTTTCGCCAAGGCTGGTCGCGCCCTCCCCAGCCGGGGGTGGCGTTTCGGTCATGGTGTGTAGGTTTCCTGCTGTTGGGGGACCCGCCGTCACAACGGCAGGTGCACGGAATGTGACAAGGCGGGGGTAAGGGGCCTGTCGATCGACAGGGCCAGGTGGGGGCGGGGAAGGGGGCGACCCCCGAAGGGTGTATTTTGGGAGCACCCCCTTTGCTCATCTCCCTGAAAAGAACCCCTCCTGGGGATTTCCTATCAGGTGCGGTGCTTTTCCTCAGGTAGAACACCCCCGACATGGGGACGCTCAAACTGAACCGCTCCTGAGGGATTTCTTATCAGGGACGGTTCAGTTGCTGGTTAGAAGATGCGGACAAGGGAGTTACCCTCTACGCGCCACGGCGACAGCTGCAAGGCTGCGTCCCTTGCGCGCCTGAACGACTGGTTCGGGACTCCCTCTAAGCCGGTCGCCTTCTTCAACTGCCGGACGGACACCTTGCTGGTCCCTTCCGGTAGCCGACCAAGGAACTCCGCGATGGTGGCCGCGGTCGTGTTCTCCTTGGCACCCCGGAAGGTGGCAGTTACCGACCGCCAGGGCTCGACCTTCACCCCAGGCATTACTTCCCTGAGGGTCTCGACAATCACCGGGTCAGCGTGCATGAGCCACAGCGTCATTGCCTCAGCATAGCCATTGACTGCTGTCCGGCAGGATCCCCGAGACGCCGCTTGATAGGCACAGTGCGCGGCCTCGGTCTGGATCAAGGCGCGGATGCGGTCGTTGTCGATGTTGACCCGGATGTTGCGGGTCTCCCCGACAAAGGCTGCGGCGACGTCTTCCTCTGCCCTCAGGAGCACGCCAGCAAGGATCACATGCTTGCAGTGGGAGTAGTGATTGCTGCTGGTCTCCTGGCCCCAGGTCAGGACGGTAATGCGGTCTCGCTGCGCTCCGCTGTGGTCTGTGACCTTCGCGGCCGTGTCGATCCCGGCATCTTCCAAGTCCGACAGGAGCACTGAAGCCATAGACCGCTTGTCCCTGGGTCGTGGCTTGTAGGTGAACACTAGGACCGCTTCATTCTCAGGGATGTTGCGGATCACCTCGACTAGCTCGCGAGAGACCGAGCGTTCCTCGCCTCGCTTGGTCTTGAGCAAGTCGCGGGTCATCTCGGTTCGGCTTCCCGACCGCTTCATGTACATGATGGTCGTTCGGTCAAAGCGCTTGATGCGAGAGAGGTTGATCCCGAGACCGGCAATGAGGGGGTGGTCTCGCTCCGCATCAATGACACCTTCAGTGGACCGAACAAGCTCACGGATGGGGTGAGAGGCGTCCAGAATGACGATGTTCTCTATGTCGTCGGGAACGGCCAGCCGATACGACAGCACCCCACCTAACTTGGTGGGAATGTAGCGGATGGGCTCATTCACATAGTCGAGAAGGCGGGCGACGGTCTCGTATCGGCTCCCGATCAAGCCGCGGAATTTCTCCATGTAGTCGGCTGACAGGTTCGGGAAGCGAAAGACCGCTTCTTGTTCGCCATTCTCCTGTAGCTCCTCCATCTTGGCGTGGCAGAGACCAATGCAACTGTCGAGGTAGTCGGCAAGGTCTGCCATCTCAGGCTTGTATCGGGCGACACGTTGGAGGGCGCCCGCGTCTTCATCAAGAGAGCACAGGGCAACGCCACTGGAGTCCGAGACGAATAGGCTTTCATCCCAGATCAGCAGATCACGGCGCATGTAGTCGGCAACGGCGCCATTCTGTCCGCGGACCCGAGCGTGGCTCACCAAGAGGATGGGGCGGTCGTGTCCCTCTGATGGCTCACTCGCGTAGTCGTCCTTGGCAACCTCACCGGCTGCGATCTTGGCGGCAATCTTGGGGTCATAGCGCTTGCTGTGGATCAACCCGACATGTTCGGGGCTGACACCTTCCGCGATCATGGCGCGCTTCAACTCGCACAGCGCCTCGACCTTGGAGGCAGACACGGCAATGGTCTTGTTGCCGATCAGGTGTTGCACGTCTTCCATGGCCGCGCACAGGGCGACAATGGCAGTGGTCTTGCCCATGCCTGTCGGTAGTCCGAAGGCGAGGCGCCCGCGGTCGGTGCCTTCTAGGCGGGCGACCATGGACACGATAAGTGCCCACAGAGCGTTGTGGTGTTCCGCGCTCAGGCGGTTGCCGTGGCGCTCGAGGATGGACCGAAGGCGCCACATTGCGGTGACGCGAAGGTGTTCCCAGGTGTTGTCAGCGGTGGGGATAGCCAAGGGGCTACGCATTGGGCGGGTCTAGGCTCCTCTGTTCTGCAGTGGTGTCGTGGTCAGTGGACGTGCTTCATGAGCGCCGCCACTTCGGCCGCTTCCTCCTCCGGGCTCTCCGCAGCGTCGAGACGGGCCATGAGCACCTCAAGCGCGCGGCGAACGATGATCGAGGCTGAGACCGCCCGGCCACCGATGCGTGCCAGCCGGGTCCGCGCGGCGACCAAGGCAATGTCGGCCGCAGGGTCGAGAGTGAAGTGATGGATGGTGTAGTTGCGGGTGCGCTTCCGCGAACCGATGCGGGCAGCGTTGCAGCTGATAGTCAGAGGGTTGTCCATGGGTGGTCCTTGAGTGGGGTTTGAGGTGGGCGTGAAGGTCCGGCCCTGGCTGTCGCCAAGGTTGCCTTGTCGGATTAGGAAAAAGGGGGAGACGGCCGCAGGGAGGGCCGTCCTGGGGTCGGGGAATCAAAGAGCGAAACGAGCGGCCAACTTTCGGCCGAAACGGGCCGCCGCCGGTTTGTCTATGGTCGAGGGTGCAAGGTAATGCGCGGCGCCTTCCTTCAGTCAAAGGTGCGCCCTAATCGACGCCTCGCCGCAACACGCGCCGCAACACCGGCCGGAAACTGGCGGGATCACCGGAGGCGCAGGGGATTTGTGATCCCTAGACCACCGCATTGGATCGAGGGCCGCGCTTAACCCACCGCGTTGCGTTTTCTCTCAAGTCGAAGGTGTTGCCTAATCCCCGGCGCGGTGTGTCTGAGTCGAGGATCGGCACTAATTGCCCTCGGTCTGGCTAGGTCGAGGATCAGCACTAATCGACGCCGCTCCAGCGCCACAGCGGACTCCCCAGGAAGCAAGAAGGGCGGCCCCCTTTGTTTGGAGACCGCCCCGAGCGAGACGCGCGCCAGTGACTCTCTAATGGACTCCTAGGCAGCCCTCTCAGCGGCCAGCACTGCGGCCGGTGTCCAAATCACGTCCCACCGGCCGGCCCACAGGAGCCACTCACCGCGCTCCCTGGCCCAGGACAGGAAGGGACTGGGTCGGCGCTGGCCTCGGTGCCCAACGAACAGGGCGCCGAGGAACGGAAGCTTGAGGTAGACGGAACGGGTGAACATGGCGAGACCCTCCTGTGGTCGATTGCTGGCCGCAGAGTTGCGACCGAGGGTCTCCCATATGAGTCATTCGGATTCGGCCGTCAACGAATACACAGGTGGATAGGATCTCACCCCAGGCGCGCTGCGGCTCTCCGCACTGCCGTTGCTGTCCATGATCCGCCCCGAGGCGAACGCACATGGTCATCATTGAGCCGGCGGGCGATGGCGTTGAGCGACAGCCCTTGGGCAATGTGGCCCCGCAGGTAGTCCGCCACGTCCGCCAGGCGCTCGGCCGCCTTCGCTTGGGCCGCCGCGACACCATCCCGCTGCCACCGCTTGATGTTCGGCGCGCCCTTGCGGCGCCCGCCTAGCTTTGTGCCGCGCCGCTTCGCTGCGGCCAGGGCCGCCTTGGTGCGAACTGAGATGGCTTCGCGCTCGTGCTGTGCGACCACGGCCATGACGCCAACCGTCATCGTGTTGGCCTCGGGCAGATCGGCCGCGACGAACGCAACCCCGCTGTCCCGCAGGGTCATGAGGAACGCGACGTTGCGTGACAGGCGGTCCAACTTGGCGACCACAAGAGTTGCGCCTGTCGCCCGACAGCGCTTCACAGCCTTGTCTAGCTCGGGGCGCGTGTTGACCTTACCGGACTCCACCTCGACGTACTCGGGCGCAATGATGCGACCGCTGCGGCTGGCGACGAACCGTTGCACGGCCTCCCGCTGTGCCTCCATGCCCAGCCCCGAGCGGCCCTGGCGCGCGGTCGAGACGCGGAGGTAGGCAACGTATTTCCCTGCTTCCTGGCTCATTGTGTCGTTCCTCTCAACGAACGTTGTCAGGAATGACATAGGCGGCCAGGAGTCGGCAGTCAAGGTGCTGTGGTTCGGATCGACCGGCGCAAGGGCACGGGCTCGCGCGCTCGACCGCGTTGCACCGGCAGTTCACGCGCAGGGATCGAGCGAGTCACGTGGTGCGGTGCTGGCCGTGGCCACCATGCGCCCACGCTGCGAGACGAGAGGCACCCCACGGGGGGAAGCGCCGGCCCGAGGGAACACGTATAGGCTCTCAGATTTTTTCGACCGAACTTTGGGGCGCCACGATAGAGGCCACTGAGGTTGTCGTTAGGGTGGAGTTGGGTGGTGCGTTGAGGGGGCCACGGGGGTAAGGCGCGCCTTCTCTATTAGTGATGGGCTCAAAGATTTTTCTCCACAAACTCCCAACCCATACGCGCCAAACACCAAACGATTTCAGAGATTTAGTAGGAGTCCCTCGATCCAGAGTTGCACTGAAGCCGCCCCAATGATAGAACACAACCAGAACCAAAGCCCGGGCCTTCAACGGAAAATTCAACATTTAGTGCGCAGGGGTCTTGAAAACAGCAAGTGTTGCGGCCAAGTGCCGCAGACCGAGGCAACGCAGCTAGAGAGGACGCATGACTACCAAAAAGAGTGGGGGCACTCCGCCCCCTATCCGCCCGGGCCAGAAGGTTCCGGATTCCGGCATTTACAGCGACGGTGCGAAGCGGGCGACCATGGTTCGGGGCGAGCCCGCGCCTCCCACCAGCGATCCCGGCCGCAAGTGGCGGCAGGTCGTCGATACCAACCCGAAAGACCGCAAGTAACCGCGCAGCCCGTGTCGGCAAGGTGATCGTTAAATCGCATGGCTGATGATGGGCGAAACAATCGCGGGCGCTTTCCGACTCCCCCGTCTCAATTACAGAGAGACCTATTTCTCGCCTTCGTAGAGAAGACGGGGGAGCCGGAAAAATATGCGCTGCTGTCAACAACCGCGCCGGACAAGACGGCGACAGGGCATCGGCTTGTGTGCCCGTTCTATGTGCCCCGCGCCAAGCGCCCCAACCATGATTACATCCCGTGCTCGGCATGTGCGGGGCGCAAAAAATATTGCTACGGCTATCTCGTGTGGTGCCCTGATGGCGAAATTAGAATTGTCGGTAGTTGCTGCGGTCCTGAATATTTCGGGATCGAGAAGTTTCGGCAAATGGAGGCTGTCGCCAAAGAGGAAAGGCTAGAGCTGGAGAATCAGTATTTCCTAATCGACAACCTTGAACGCGTGCCGGACATGATTGCCGCCATTAAGCGGCTTGCTCCTGTCTGTGAAAAATATCTCATGGTGAGGGACGCACTAAACACGCGTCTACCATCCTTCGCAGCTTTGCTAAAGAACACTCAGAAGGATCAAGGTGGAATGTTGACCGTCGTTCGGCGAAAGAGCGGGACTCTTTCAGATGGGCCGAGTGGGTTTCGCGGCGACGATGGCGGACAGCAGAGCAAGTATGAAAGTGAGCAGGTCGCGCCGATAGTGGCAGCAGGATTTTTGAAGGAACGCTTTTACCCTGAGAAAGAGCTGGCTTGCGTCATCAAAGACCTTGAGTCCTTAGCTGTGCCCGATGCCTTAGATGCAGTAAGCGGTATGCCTCGGCACGAACTTAAAGCGCGAACCCAGCTTTTTAAAAAGTGCGTGTCACGCGGCAACGAATTGAGGGAGCAGCTTTTGCATCTCAGTGGTTTCTTTTCCGACGAACAGTTGCGCGGTTGGACCACGTGGGGCCAACATCCGGATAATGAAAGACGGCTGAATATCGCGGTGAGCGATCAAGAGATTCGGATTTCATATTCCTTTCGCGAAGTCTTGACGCTCAAAAAGGAATGGCTCTTGGCTCCGGCCGCTTTGTCGTCTTTTTCTCCTACATGAGTTGTGGCGAGCCGCATGAGCGTGTCGAAGTCTGAGCTACTTCAGGAAATCATCGGCCTCGCGGTGAGTGACAGAGAGTCATTGAGCGTCCTTCTGCGGAAGTGCCTCGTTTTAGCCGCCATGCTGAAAACTGATAAGCTGAAAGACTGGGCGCTGAAGGAGTTGAACGGCTATTCCGACACCGACGAGCTTCCTGAATACCGTGTCGCCAGCGTCTCTTCTAAGGGCCACTTCCGGGGGCCTTTTGGTGCAGCAATTATGAACCAACCGCTGCCGGCTTATATTCTGAAAGACGCACACAGAGATATCGCAAGAAAGCACTCGTTTTTTGATCCGATTGCCTCCTATGACGTTCTTATCCGAGGGCATAGGGAAGGGAAAAATGATGCAGCCTTACAGGCGCCGTGGCCGCCAGATTTAGTTGCGGTCTATCAGGACAAATTTCTTAAAGGCTATTTGCTCGCGTCAGCATGGCAGGACATTCCTCCAAGCGCTCTTGTCTCGCTTTGCGACACAATTCGAAACCGAGTGCTAGCATTTGCATTAGAGCTGCAGGACGAGCTTGGAGATTCGATTGATCAGGGTACAACTAGGTTGCCAAATGAAAGGATCAACCAGTACGTGACAAACCTTATCTATGGTGGGAACAACGTTTTTGCAGGTTCAGCAAAAGGCTTCGCCCAAATTGGCACCGTCAACGTTCATAAAGGCGACCTTGAGGGCCTCGCAAAGGTGTTGCAGGAAATCGGGATCGGGGACGGCGAGATACGGACGCTCACTGAGGCAATTGAACTAGATTCGAAGGACGGAAGCGCGACGGACATTGGAGAGCGAACCTCAACGTGGCTCGGCAGGATGGTTACGAGCGCGGGAAAGCAGGGTCTAAAGGTCGCGGGAGACGTGGCCTCTACCATAATTACTAGGGCATTAATGGGCTATTTGGGTATGCCCGTTTCATAGTCACCATAGAAAGCAACGTGCTTACTGATTACATCGCCGGCAGCTTGATTGCCTTCACAGCCGCTACAAGCTGCTCCTCACTCGGCCCCTTAGAATACCGCCCAAGCCCCTCTCCGGGGCGCTTATGACCAATCAAGGCATCTGCCACCCAGGGCATTACGTCAGCATGTTCCATGAGCGTCCGCGCTCGGTGGCGCCAGGAGTGATCCGCGACTAGGTGAGGATCGGTTAGCCCGATGCTCCGCAGCTTGCGACCAACGCGCTTGCTCAGGGCGCTCCCGTAGTCTCCGAACCTGTCGGGCTTCAATTCATGAAACAGCTTGGGTCCCCTGCCACCGGCAGGGCTGGCGTGACCCGCCGCTTTCCTGTCGAGCAACATCTTTCGCACCGAAGGGGCCACGACAGGCACACGGCGGGCGGCAGCTTTCGTCTTGCCCTCCCTTACCTCCAGCCACACCACCTTGCCATTAGCAGTCACGTCAGCTGGCTCTAGGCCGGTGATCTCCTCAAGGCGCATCCCCGTCACCGCGGCGACCGACACAACGTCGCGGTCTACACCGTCCAGGGCCGCCAAAAACCTGATGGCCTCCGCCTCGGTGAACGCGCGGCGGTCGCCATTGTCGCCCTTCACCGCGAGCCTCTGGTTGAGCCAGGGGTTGCCCTCGACGTGCCCACGGCGCTCAAGCCAGCGCCACAGGGCGGAGTAGGTCGAAATAATCCGGTTCGCGGTAGCGGCCTTCCTACCTTGCGCCAACACGTCAGTCACAAAGGCGCCGACAGTCTTGCGGTCCATCTCGCCGACCGTCTTGTGGCGTGCGGTGAGCACCGCAAGCGCGCGGCGATGCTGATAGGCGCCCTTCTCTGGGTAGCCCGCCTCGGCAAGCCACTTGTCCGCCATGTCTTCGATCATGACCGCGTCACCGGTCGCTACTGAGTAGAACAGGCCGGCCGCCTCAGTGCCGTGTTTCTTTTCGATCTCCTCTGCCCGGTCGCCGAGAAGCAGGGGGACGATTGGGCCAAGCTCGTCGTCGTAGTTGCCGCGCTCTATCTCCTCCGTGATGCTCTGGCGCCACCGCTGGGCCTCTGCGATCAAGGGGGAGTTGCCGTTGGCCTTCTCAATCTGGCGCTTCCAGAGGGCGACTAGGGGGAGGGCGCGGCGGCGCGCTACCGTCTCACTCTCGGTTTGGAGGGACTTGACGAAGCGGGGTTTGCCGACCGCCTCGCGGACGGCTTCGGGGATTTCAAGGACGGCGTACCAGCGACGGCGGCGTTTCTGAATGTAGGCGGGCATGTGGCGTTCCGAATGGGCGTCGACCACACACGATTACCACACACGCACCCCCTTGAGAATCCCAGGAATGGCGCGGTTCCTAGCGTTTTTCTGTTGCTGGGTTTTCCTTCCCCTTGGGGACGCCAGCCATATCAATGGTTTAGAGAATTCTCCCTTCGCGCTGCCCAAGATTTGTCCAATATTGCAGGTGCTATGTTGGGGCTGATGCTGCGCTGCCTATATAGGCCGCCAGAGTGCCGGAAGCGGTGCCGAATATTCTCCATTAGAGAATTTTTTGCTTGATGAGAGATTCTCTATTGGAGAAAATACCTTCGTGCAGTTGATTATTGCCCCCGCCGCCCTGAAGAGCCTCGGCCTCCTGCCGAAGAAAGACGCCTTGGCCCTTCTGGCGAAGCTCGAAGAAGTGGCGGCCGATCCCTTCGGCTCGCATCCTTGGGCTACACGCCTTCAGGGATCGCGCGGTTATCGATGGCGGCATGGCAGCTGGCGGGCGATTTACCGCATCGACACGGTCGAGCGAACGGTCGTCGTCGAGGCGGTCGGCAATCGAAAGGAGATTTATCGATGAGCGGAACGGCAAAGAAAAAGAGCGCTGAGGGTGCCGAGCTCGTGACCCTGCCCCGGGCGGAATATGAGGCGCTGCTGGCCCGCATCGAGGATGCCGAAGACGCGGCCGTCGTGGCCGCGGCCGAGTTGCGCGAGCGCGCGGTCGGCAAACAACGGGCGCGACGCGACCATCTCTCCAGCGAGATGGCCAAGCGTATGATCCTGGGCGAGAGCCCGGTGAGGATCTGGCGCGAGCATCGCGGCCTGAAGGCCCTGGCGCTGGCCGAGAAAGCAGGACTACCGGCCGGCTATCTCTCCGAGATCGAGACCGGCAAGAAGCCCGGCTCGCTCGATGCCATGAAGCGCATCGCCGACGCGCTCGAGGTGCCGCTCGATAATCTGGTGCGGACCGACGGGACGGCTGGCAAGCGAGGCCGGTGACGGCGCCAAGTTGCCGTCGATCGGCGTCCCGGTGTTCTCATCGAGAATCCCGGGGCCTTGCAGTCGGGGTCTGGCGATGGGTGCTTCGGCGTCCAATAATCCCACTGTCGCGCTCAGCCTCACGGCTGTAGTTGTGAAAGACCGCGCGCGGCCATCCGGCCGTCCACGGGCTCGCCCGTCGCCCGATCGCGTCGCCCTGGCGACGCGTCAGCGGGCACTGGAAAACGCGACATCGGAAGGGGGCGCCGGAAGCCGATGAAGACCTTCTTGATCAACATTCGTAATCTGGCGATCGCCGGTTTTTTCTTTCTGCTGCCCGTCGTCGTCGTCTTCGTCATCCTGACCAAGGCGTGGGTCGGGCTCACCTCGGTGGGCAAGAAAATCGCCCAGGTTTTCGGCCTGAATTCCTTCATCGGATTCGGCGGAACGACCGTGGCCACGGGGGTGCTTCTGATCGCGCTCTGCCTGCTGTGCGACCTGCTGATGCGTTACGCCTTCCTGGCGGCGTTCCGTCAGTCCGTGGAAGGGCTGCTCCTCGAATACCTGCCCGGCTATGACACCTACAAATCCATGGCCGAAGAGAAACTGCAGCACAAACAACGGATCCTCCCTTACGCGAGCGCCCTGATCAGGCGGCAGGATTACTGGCAGCCCGCTTACATCGTCGAGCCGGATGAAGATGGGGACTGCGTCCTGCTGGTTCCCGACATTCCCGACACGACCAAGGGAAGCCTGCTGATCGCGACGGTCGATCAGGTCAGGCTGCTGCCGCCGGTCCCCGCCAACGATCTCGATGCTTGCTTGAGAAGGTCGGGGAAGGGATTGTTGAGTGAGCTTCGCATTCACCGGCACTGATCGACCGCGCTCAAGGTCCCGCCGCCGCCTTGCCCGGACGTCCGTCAGATCATCCATTGTCAGGAACCCCATCATGACCCGTCACTCCGGCTCCCTCCGCAAGGTCTTGGCTGCCGCGATCGCCTTCGTCGCGTTCGGTCTGTTGGCGCAGGCCGACAGCTTCGCCGCGGCGCCGCAGGTGCGCACGCAGGCGCCGGGCTTCTACCGCCTGATGCTCGGCAGCTTCGAGATCACCGCGCTCAATGACGGCACCATCGATTTCCCGATGGATCAGCTCCTGCTGAATGCCAAGCCGGGCGAAGTGGAGGCGGCGTTCAAGAACGCCTATCTCAGGCTGCCGGCCGAGACCTCGGTCAACGCATTCCTGATCAACACCGCTACCAAGCTGATTCTGGTCGATACGGGGGCGGGGGCTCTCTACGGGCCGACCCTGGGCCATCTGCTCGACAATCTGCGTGCCGCCGGCTACCGACCGGAGGAGGTCGACACGATCCTGCTCACCCATCTCCATGGCGACCATGTCGGCGGGCTGTCGCTGAACGGGAAGATGGCCTTCCCCAACGCGACGCTCTATGTGAACCAGAAGGAAGTCAGCTACTGGCTCAATGAATCCAAGGAAGCCGGCGCGCCCGAGAGCCAGCAGGGGAATTTCAAGACCGCCCGGCAGACCATGGGCCTCTATCTCGCGGCCAACCGGATGAAGCCCTTCACCGGCGACACGCAGCTTTTCCCCGGCGTCAAGGCCGTGGACGCGCCGGGCCATTCTCCCGGCCACACGATGTATCAGATCGAAAGCGACGGGCAGAAGCTGCTGCTCTGGGGCGACCTGATCCATGCCGCCGCCGTGCAGTTCGCCGATCCCGGCGTGGCGATCCAATGGGACAGCGACCCGAAGCAGGCGGTGGCGACGCGCCAGCAGGTCCTCGCCGATGCCGCCAAGAACGGCTATTGGATCGCGGGCGCCCATCTGCCCTATCCGGCCTTCGGCCATGTCCGCGCCGACGGCAAGGGCTATGTCTTCATTCCGATCAACTACACCCAGAACCGGCAGGTGCATTGAGATCGAAACGAGGCGGCGGCCGCTCCCGGGTTGAGAGCGGCCGCCCTGGTCGAATGCCGCGCCAGAGGTTGAGTAACGACCAAGCCTCACGCGGTGGTCGTTTCGGGCACGGACTTCACGGCACCTGGCGGGCCGAACAGTGCCAGCCACTTCATCTCGAGCGTATCGACCCGGCGGAAGTCCCGGACGAGCGCGATCCATTCGCCGAACGCGATGCGGAAGGGATTGAGCGTCCGGGCGCCGCCGACGAGGCCGAAGCGGAGCGGCTCGTCCTTCGGCGCCTCGGCAAAGGTGCCGAACAGGCGATCGAACAGGATCAGCACGCCGCCATAGTTCTTGTCCAGGCAGGCCGCATTCGAGGCGTGATGAACGCTGTGATGCGCGGGCGTGTTGAGGATCCATTCCAGGGGCCCGACCTTGGGCGCGATCTGGGTATGGATGAAGAACTGATAAAGCAGGTTGGCGCTCAGCATGCCGATGATGGCGACCGGGTGGAAGCCCAGCAGGGCGAGCGGCAGAAAGAACAGGAAATCGCCGGAGAGGCCCGCGGTCCAGCCGAGGCGCAGCGCCGCCGTGAGGTTGAACTTCGTCGGCGAATGATGGACCGAATGGGTCGCCCACATCCAGCGGACGCGGTGCGCGGCGCGGTGATGCCAATAATAGACGAACTCGGTCGCGAGGAAGAGGGCGCCCAGCGCCAGCGGCGTCGTCGCGGAGAAGTCGAACAGGCGGTAGTGATAAGCGAAGGCGAAGGGGATCGCGAGCAGGCCGGCTCCGGCCGCGCGAAGGAGGCTGTGGCCGATGGCGACGCCCAGGGTGGCGGCGCTCTCGCCGAGGTCGTGGGTGTCCCGGTCGCGTTGGGCCAGGCGGCTCATCAGGAGCTCGAGGCCGATGAAAGCGGCGGCGATCCCCAGGACCATCAGATGCGTGGATGGGTCGGTGAAGACGGTGGTGTGAGCGGACATCGTCCGATCTCCTCTGTTGCGGTTCTGGCCACCCGATGGGGGTTGAGGCCATGGCGAGGAGATTGCGCGCGGAATGTCAGCGCCGTTTGACCGGCCATTATCGTTTTGTCTGGTTTGGTCACGGGCAGGTAACGGTGTGTAACAGGCCCCGCCCGCCTTGCGGGACGGCCGGGAATGGGCGAGAAATGCGGCCATGAGCGCGAGCCCGGCCACCATTCTCATCGTGGAAGATGATCCTGACATCCTCCGGCTGGTGGCGGATGTGATGCGCCGGGAAGGCTTCGGCGTCGAGACGGCGGAGGACGGGGCCGCCATGGATGCGGCCCTGGCCCGCGCGCATCCCGATCTGATCATTCTCGATATCATGCTGCCCGGCGAGGACGGCCTCTCCATCTGCCGGCGCCTCCGGGCGCAGAGTCAGCTCCCGATCCTGATGCTGACCGCCAAGAGCGAGGAAATCGATCGGGTGGTAGGGCTCGAAATGGGCGCCGACGACTATCTCGTGAAACCCTTCGGCTCGCGTGAGCTGCTGGCCCGTGTCCGCGCGCTGTTGCGCCGCGTCAACGCCCAGCCGCTGGCCCCGGCGTCGCGGCGCTTCGCCTTCGACCGCTTCACGATCGACCTCGATGCGCGCCAGCTTGTCGATGAGCGCGGCAGTGGCCCGGCTCTCACCAGCGCCGAGTTCGACCTGCTCGCCTGCTTCGTGCAGCGGCCGCGCCGGGTGCTGACGCGCGACCAGATCCTGGACTGGACGCGCGGGCGCACGGCCGATCCGCTCGACCGCACCATCGACATGCTGGTCTCGCGCCTGCGCAAGAAGCTCGAGGCGGCGAGCCCGGGCTCCAATCCGATCAGCACGGTGCGCAATGGCGGTTATCTCTTCACGGCCGACGTCAAGCGAGTGCCGTGATGCTGCGGCTCAGCCTGGCCACGCGCATCACCCTGATCGTGCTGGTCATGCTGCTGGTCGCCTGGATCGGGGCTCTCGCGCTTTATTATCGGTCGCAGGCGGGCGCCGGAGAAAATGCCCGGCCCTTGCCGCACCAGATCGCGGCCCTGGTCGAGCTGGCCGAGCAGACGCCGCCGGATCAAAGACCGCTTTTCTATGAGGCCGTCTCGTCGAGCATCCTGAACGTCCGGTCGGCTGACACCGCCAATCTTCCGTCGCCCGAAGCCCGTCCCGTCGTGGCGGCATTGCACGACAGTTACGCCGCGGCCCTGGGCGATCGCGCCTTCGTCATCACGACACGCCCCGTGACAGGCTCCTCCGGGCTCGCGACCCGCGGGCTCGAATTCAGGGTTGTGCTGAAGGATGGCGAGACTCTCGTTCTCGACACGAAGAGTCCCTTGCCCCTCACGGTTTTCGGGCTGCCGGTCGGCTTCGGCGCCGGCCTCATTGGCACACTGATCGCCCTCGCGGCGTTGATCGTGATGCATCGCGAGACCCGGCCGCTGGCCCGGCTGTCGGCGGCGGTCGACCGGATGGATCTCGCGGGCGAGCCCAGCCTTCTTCCTCAGGCACGCACCAGCGCGCCGGAGATTCAGACCCTCATCGCGGCCTTCAACCGGCTTCAGGAGCGCCTCTCCCGGCTGCTTCGCGCGCGCATGGCGATGCTGGGCGGCATCTCGCATGACGTGCGGACTTTCGCGACCCGGCTGCGGCTTCGGGTCGATCACATCCCGGAAGGGACCGAGCGCGAGCGCGCGATCGGGGACATCGACGACATCGTCCGCCTCCTGGACGACGCGCTGCTCTCGAGCCGCGCGGGAGCCGGGGAGCTCTCGGAGGAGCTTGTGGATTTCGGCCGGATCGTCGAGGCCGAGGTCGAGGATCGCAAGGCCGCCGGCGCGCCGGTCGATCTCCGCATGGGAGCGCCTGCGGCCGATGCCGCGATCCTCGGCGACCGGCTGGCGCTTCGCCGTATCGTCTCGAACCTGATCGACAATGCCGTGAAATACGGCCAGGCCGCGCATTTATCTCTGGAAACCGATCCGGAGGCGGTCCTCCTGACGATCGATGATGAGGGCCCCGGCATCCCCGCCGAGCTGCGCGAGGAGCTGTTCGAGCCCTTCGTCCGCCTCGAGACTTCGCGCAACCGGCGCACGGGCGGCGCCGGCCTCGGCCTCGCGATCGTGCGCAACCTGGTCGAGGCCCAGGGCGGCAGCGTCGCGACCGGCGACGCCCCCGCGGGCGGGGCAAGATTTACGGTGAGGCTACCGCTGTTCCGGCATCGGGAAAGCCCCGACGACGGCGCTGCCATGCCGCCGGACTCTCGATCCTGAGCCCTCCGCGGCCGACGACCTCAGAGCCCCAGCATGTCGTTGACGGCGTCCATGACCTTGTCGGTCACCGTCTTGTTGGCTGCATCTTCAAGCGAAGCCCGTTCGGCATCCTCGGCCGTCATTCCGGCCAGGCCGAGCCCATCGAGCAAGGATTGCGCGGCGGCCTTGTCCTCCGCCGAGGCGTTGGGATCGGCCAGGGTGTCCTCGGCGGCGACGACCTTTCCGTAAGTCGCGATCCTTCCGACGCGCGAGTTCGGGTTCGCCTTGTCGAGCGCCTTCGTCGAGGCGTTGGCCGCATTCAAGGCGCCGAGGCTGCTGGCAAGGGCGCCATGATTGCCCGGCGCGGATTCATCATCGCTCGCGCTCGACAGCCCTTTGCCGGCATTGGCGTTCTTGCTCGCTCCGTTTGCGTTCCCGGCGCCATTGCCCTTGCCATTGCCACCGCCGTTCCCGTTGCCATTTCCGTTGCCACCGCCGCCACCCCCATTCTTTGCGTAAGCGGCGGCGCCATCGACCCAGTGTCCATCGGTTCCGAAACCGACGGGGGCCGCCACGAGGGCAGCAGCGAGGAGCACCGAGGCCAAAGTTCCGGAGCGGATCGAACGGGCGCTGTTCGTCATGGGGATGTCTCCTTCGGCAGGACAGGAACGACATTGGACGTCGAGCCAACTTTGGCCTGACGCCGCCGCCCTGTAAACTCGACGATCGGTGCGGAACGGCAGAATGCCGCGACGCCACAAAGTGGCCACGGCCCCCAGGGAAGATCAGGCCCGAATTGATAGAGGGGAGGATTTCGGTCCTGGCGCCGTCACCGGCGCCAAGTGGCGAAGCTGTGCCTTAAGGAGCCGGAATCGTCTTCAGGTAGGCGATGATGTCCGCGCGATCCTGGGCATTGGGCAGCTTGACCATCATCGTCGTGCCCGGCACCAGCTTGGCGGGATCGGTGAGGAAGCTGTCGAGGTTCTGATCGTCCCAGACGATCCCCGAAGCCGGCAGGGCTTTCGAATAGCGCGCACCCTCGACGGTGCCGGCCTTGCGGCCGACGACGCCGGCAAGGGTGGGGCCGACCTTGTTCTGGTTCGTGACGGTGTGACAGGTCGAGCAGCGGCTGAACAGCGTCTTGCCATGGGCGGCGTCGCCGTCGGCCCTCGCCGAACCGGCCGCGCCCAGCATCAGGGAGGAAGCGAGAAGCAACGAGAGGGGAATACGACGCATGAGGACCTCTGGAGATGGGTTCACGATAGGGCGGTCGATGTCGGATTGGTTCAGGCCGATTTGAGCTGGCTCGCATCGATCGGCAGTTTGCGCAGGCGCTTGCCCGTCGCGGCGAAGACGGCGTTGACGACGGCGGGGGCGATGCCGGAGGTCGCTGGCTCGCCCATGCCGCCCGGCGCCTCGCTGTTCTCGACGCGATAGACCTCGATCGCCGGCGCCTCGTTGATGCGAAGCACCTGGTAGCTGTCGAAATTGCTCTGCTCGACACGGCCATCCTTGAGCGTGATCTCGCCATAAAGCGCGGCCGAGAGGCCATACATGATGCCACCCTCGATCTGCGCCTTGATGGTGTCGGGATTGACGATCATGCCGCAATCATAGGCGCAGACCACGCGCTTCACCGCGACCTGGCCGTTTTTGTCGACGGCGACCTCGGCGACCTGCGCCATATAGGTGCCGAAGCCGAGCAGGAGCGAAATCCCGCGGCCGCTACCGGCCGGCATCGGCTGGCCCCAGCTGGACTTTTGCGCGGCGAGATCGAGGACCGCCCTGGCGCGGGGGTCCTTGTCGAGGAGGGCGCGTCGATATTCGACCGGGTCCTTGCCGGCGTTGTGCGCCAACTCGTCGATGAAGCCCTCGACGACAGCCGTGTTGCGCGTGACGCCGACGCCGCGCCAATTGCCGGTCGCCAGGCCGGTGGGCATCTCCTGGCGGACATAATCGATCCGCAGATTGGGATAGCCATAGGGACCAGCGGCATTGTCGACGATATCGAGATCGACGCCGTCCTTGAAGAGGACCGGAAGGAAGCGCGCCATCACCGCGGGCCCGACGACGCGATGCTCGAAGCTGACCGGCATGCCATTGGCGTCGAGGCCGGCCGCGAAGCGGCTGAAATTATGGCCGCGATAGACGTCGTGCTGGATGTCCTCCTCGCGGGTCCAGATCACCTTCACCGGGCCATCGACCTGCTGTGCGATGCGCACCGCCTGCTCGACATAGTCGATCTCGAGGCGACGGCCGAATCCGCCGCCCAGGAAATAACTGTGATACTGGACCTTCTCGAAAGGCAGGCCGGTGATCCGGGCCGCCGCGGCGCGGGCGCGGTTCTGTACCTGGTTGCCGACCCAGACATCGCAACTGTCCTTCTGCACATGGACGGTGCAGTTCAGCGGCTCCATGGTGGCGTGGGCCAGCAGGGGCAGATGGTAGTCGGCTTCGAACTTCGAGGCGGCGGTTTTGAGCGCGGCGTCGACGTCGCCTTCCTGCCGCGCCACCGCACCGGGCTTCGCCGCCGCCGCTTCGAGCTGGGCGACGATGTCGGCCGTCGAAACATGAGCATTGGCGCCTTCGTCCCAGGTGATCTGCAGGGCGGCGAGGCCCTTCTTGGCGGCACCCATATGGTCGGCCACCACGGCGACCGCGTCATCGAGGCGGACGATCTGCCGGACGCCCTTGACCACCTTGGCCTGGCTGTCGTCGACCGAGCCCAGCTTGCCGCCGATGACGGGACAAGCGGCGACGGTCGCCACCTTCAATCCGGGTGGCCTGACATCGAGGCCGTACATGGCCGTGCCGTTGACCTTGCCCGGGGAATCGGTGCGCTTTGCCGGCGTACCGACCAGGGTGAAATCCTTCGGATCCTTCAACGCGACCTTGCCGGGGACCGGTAATCCCGCCGCCTTGTCCGCGAGATCGCCATAGGGTGCGCGGCGATTGCTGGCAGCATGGAAGACGGTGCCTTTCTCGGCATGGCAATCCGTGGCCTCGACCTGCCAGGCCTGGGCCGCGGCCGCGATCAACATCATGCGTGCCGCCGCACCCGCTTGCCGCATCGGATCCCAGGAGGCGCGGACGGCGGTCGAGCCGCCCGTCACCTGCTCGCCGATCAGCGGGTTGGTGTAAAGCTTGTCGTCGCCGGTCGCATGCTCGATCTGGACCTGATCCAGGCCCACCTCGAGTTCCTCGGCGATGAGCATGGCGATGCTGGTGTCGGTGCCCTGGCCCATCTCGGCATAGGGCATGACCAGCGTGATCTTGTCGTCTCTGCCGATGCGGATGAAGGCGTTGGGAGCGAAGGAACCGGCCTCTGCCGCCTCGGCCGGGAGGATCGCGCGCGGCAGGCCGATGCTCAGCAGCAGGCCGCCGCCGGCCGCGGCGCTCGCGGTCAAAAAGGTCCGGCGGGAGAGGCCGGTCGCATCGATTGATGCGGCGGCCCGGTCGAGGAGGGAGTTGGCGAGACGATCGAGCAGCATGGGATCAGCCCCCCTGCGTTGTGCTGCCGGAGGCAGCCTGTTTGATGGCCTCGCGGATGCGGACATAGGTCCCGCAGCGGCAGATGTTCCCCGACATCGCATCGTCGATATCCGCGTCGCTGGGGTTGGGATTGCCGGCCAGCAGGGCCGTGGCCGACATGATCTGTCCGGATTGGCAATAGCCGCATTGGACCACCTCGCGGTCGAGCCAGGCCTGCTGGATCTTCTTGCCCGCGGGCGTTTCGCCGATGGCCTCGATCGTCACGATCTTCGACGCGCCGATGCTGTCGATGGTGGTGATGCAGGAGCGCGTCGCGGTGCCGTCGATCTGGACGGTGCAGGCGCCGCAAAGCGCCATGCCGCAACCGAACTTCGTGCCGGTCATGCCCAGCACGTCGCGCAGCACCCATAGCAGCGGCGTGTCGTCATCCACATCGACCGTGTGGTCTTGACCATTGACATTGATGCTGAAGGCCATGGCGAGCTCCTGGCTGTCGGTTGGGTGTCACGAGCCTGTTGGACGACGCGGCCCGTGCAAGCCTGGCCCCATGCGAATCCCCATGATCGAGGGCCTGCCGCTCCGCCTCGCGCGAAGGTGCCCAAAACGTTAAACGGCGCTCCCGAGCGGGTTATTGAACATTCCTGCGCTGTCGTGAAGGCGCATGCCCGGCGTCGGCGGATCTTGCGTCGAAGCCGGAACCGGGTTTCGATGGTCTTGGGAGCGGGGGGCGATGCGAATCATCATCGGTATTGTCCTCGGCTGCGGTTTGGCCGCTTGTGCGCCGAGCACACATGTCCGCCAGTCCGCAGCCGATCTGGTCGTGCTGCAATCGGCCAGCGCCTATACGGGATGCGGCGGTACGACCGCGGGGTTGACCTTCCGCCGTGTGTTCCAGGACGGCAACGGCGCGTTACAGCCGTTTCAGATCCCGGCAGACCGCTCGCTCCTGATCACCGATGTCGATAGGCAGTACCGCCATCCCAGCGGTGCCGCGGCGGCCGGCAGGCGCGCCGTTCCTTGATCCATCGACCAATGAACTGACGCGCCGCGCTACCTATCCGGATATGGCGGTGTTGCGCCATTGCATTTTCTTCGAAAGGATTTCGCGCTACACTGCACGCATAAGGAGTGCGTCCGATTTTCATGACTCGAGAATCCGCCTGTGAAGTCGCTTTGTGCGATCTCAAGTCCGGGCCGGTGAAGCGGTTCGATGTCTATTGGCGCAGCAAATGGCGCGGGGATGCATTACCCCGGCGCCAGGACATCGACCCTTCCGAGATCCTGGACATCCTTCCGCTCTTCATCCTCGCCGACATCGAAGCGCAACCTTTCCGCGTCCGCTTCCGGCTCTGCGGCACCCGCGTCTCGCTGCTCGACGAGGAATTGACCGGTCGCTATCTCGACGATCTCAAGAACACGCCAGCCGACGAGAAGCAGCGGATCCAGATGATGTATGAGCGTGTCTGCTTCGACCGGCAGCCGCTCTATATGCGCGCCTCCAATCCCTCGCAGCAGACCGGGAATCTCCTGCGGCTGGAAGGCGCCATCTGGCCGCTGTCGAGCGACGGGGTCCGGGTGGACAAATGCGCGGCGGTCGAGGATTTCCCCGACCTCGGCTGATTCCGTTTCCCTCCGCTGGTTTCCGCGCCCGCGATTGCCTGTGGCAAGGTCCCGCCGGATTTGCGACCTTGCGGGCCCGATCGAATCGCTCACCGGCCTGAAGCGGAGAAGCAATACCGGCCATGTCGCGCGTCAAGGATCTGAACGGCGTCGTCGAACACGGTCTCTGCGCGGGCTGCGGCATCTGCGAGAGCATGGCCGGGCGCGACAAGGTCGAAATGCGCCTGACCTCCTTCAGCCAGGTCCGCCCGCAGGTCAAGGCGGCGTTGGATCCGGCGCTGCTCGACCGGGTGTTGCAGGTCTGTCCGGGCCTGCATATCACCGGGCCGGAAGGGCCCAGGGCCGGCGAGCCGGGGACGCTTGATCCGATCTGGGGGCCGATCCTGTCGCTCCATCGCGTCTGGGCCGGGCGGCCGGATATCCGTCATTGGGCCGCGGCCGGCGGATCGCTGACCGCGCTCGGCTGCTATCTGCTCGAGAGCGGCGAGGTCGATGCGGTCCTGCATGTGAAGGCCTCGGCCGAGGCGCCGGCCATGACCGACGCCCAGATCAGCTACACCGCCGACGAGGTGATCGCGGGCGCGCAGTCGCGTTACGGCCCGGCGGCACCGCTGGTCCATGTGAACCATCTGCTCGATCGCGGCTTGCGTTTCGCGGTGATGGCCAAGCCTTGCGACATCGCGGCGATCCGCAATCTCGCGAAGGTGGATGCGCGGGTGGAAAAACAGATCCCCTTTTGCCTGTCGATCTTCTGCGGCGGCGTGCCGACGATCCGCACCGCCCACAAGATCGCGGCCTACAAGGGCGTGAAGCCCGAGGAGCTGTCGGTTTTTCGCTGGCGGGGCAATGGCTGGCCGGGGCCGACCCATATCGAGACCAGGGACGGGCGCAGCCTCGACCTCAGCTATGACGAGGTCTGGTACAATTCCGACGCACTCTGGAGCTACGACATCCAGTTCCGCTGCAAGATCTGTCCCGACGCGATCGGCGAGCTGGCCGATGTCGCCTGTCCCGATGGCTGGGTGATGGTGGACGGCAAGCCGATCCACAAGGAGGCGCCCGGCGTCAACATCGCGATCGCGCGCACCGCCGCGGGGCAGGGCCTGGTGGAACGGGCCGTGAGGGAGGGCGCGCTGATTGCCGAGCCTTTCGACCGGCCGACGCTCCATGCGATGCATAGCGATCATCTGCCGCGCAAGCTCGGCCATCCGGCGCGCAATCTGGGATTGATGCTGTCGGGCCAGCCGCGCCTGCGGGCGCGCCGCTATCGCGCCTGGACGACCGCCTGGCGCGCGGGGCTCGCCGCGAACTGGCAGGCCTTCTGGGGTGCATTCACCCGGGCACGCGCCGGCGCCAATCGCGAGCCGCTGCAGTAAGGCCGGCGGGAAAGAGGAGAACCGGAATGCGGCCGTCCGCATTCCGGTCGTTGCCGAATCCGTCGTCTCAGTTCTTCAGCAGATAGCGGGCGATATAGCCTTCCCGGCCATCGACGCTGACATGCACCCACTTGCCGCCATCGACCATGTTGAGGACGGTGACCTTGGTGCCGCGCGGCAGCTTGGCGAGCACCTGGCTGCGGGTGCTGGGCTCGAGGCGCAGATTGACGTCGCCGCCGCCGCTGGCGACGGTCATGGTGCCGTCGGCGACCGTGACGATCGAGGGTTGGACCGGCGGTGCCGCCGGAACTGACAGCGGGCTCGCCAGCGCTGGGCCGGCGGCGAGCAGGCCCAGAACGAGGGCCGTGGAAACGGCAAGACGGGCAGACATGGTGGTTCCCCTTTTGGAATTGACGTCATCCCCACCAATCCGCCGAGCGCGCGCAGATCCAGCTGCGGGCAGAGTCGAAGCTGCCGAAGGGAACCGACGGCGAGCACGGGGGAGATCGGGCCTTTTCGCGAACCTAAGACAATAGTCCGCGCCCGATCATAGCGCCGGATTGCGAGCCGTCGACTCCCAGATTTGCCGGGGAGCGGCGGGCGGGGAGATGATGGCGCCTGCGCAGTCTCGGGGTGAGAGGCGCAGGCCGCCATCAATGCTGCGCTACTTCAAGAGATTGCGGGCGATATAGCCTTCCTTGTCGCCGACCTTCACATGGTACCACTTGCCGCCCGCGGCCTTGCCGAGGATGGTCACCTTGGTGCCGGCAGGCAGTTTCTCGATCAACGCGCTGTGGCTGGTCGGCTCCTTGCGGAGATTGGCATAACCCGCCGAATTCGAGACCGTCATCGTAACATCGGCCACGGTGATGTAGCCCTGCTGGGCCGGCAGCACCGGGGTCGCCAGGGGGCTCGCCTGGGCGAGGGGGCTGGTGGCGAGAAGGCCGACAAAAGCGGCGATCGCAACCGGGGAGAGGGGACGCATTCGGGTTCCTTTCAATCGGGTTTCAAAAAACATTGAGCGTGCCAGGGGGTCGGACAAAGCGGGGACGCGTCGGCGCGGGCGGCTTCAACCGCCCGATTGTCGATGCCGTGCCGATGCCGTCGGCGACCTCCGCGATTCGGACCTTGTGAACACCGGGTCATGCTGCGCGCATCGACCCTCGGGCGCGTAGTGACGAACGCGTAATCTTGAAAGGCCGGGGCGGTTGAACCTGGTCCGCCGGCGCGCCCAGGAAAGCCTGTGGAAATCCGTCTCGAGGCTCTCGCCAGGGCGGAAGTTATCTGGCATTCTTCTGGTATTGCACTGGTATTATCCAGCCTGGAAGCCATGGCCAAGCCGCAACTCGCGACCACCGGTACGCTCGCCCAAGTCCTGCCCCGTTACATGACGGTGGCGGAGACCTTGGCGGGACAGATCGGTGCCGGCGAGCTCAAGCCGGGCGCCCAGCTTCTCGGCGAGCGCGAGCTGTGCAAGCGCTTCGATGTCAGCCGCGTCACGATCCGCCGCGCGCTGGCGGAATTGCGCGACCGGGGAATGATCGATTCCGACGGCGCACGCGGCTGGTTCGTCAACGCGCCCAGCTTCGGGGAGCCCAACGAGCTGATGGGCTTCAGCGAGATGGCGCGCGGCCGGGGGCTCGATCCGCGCTCGGTGGTGCTGGTGGCGAGGACAAGGGCCGCCGAGATCGACGAAGCCGACGATCTGCACATCGCGCCCGGCAGCGATCTCTTCGAGCTGAAGCGCGTGCGCAAGCTCGACGGCATCCCGGTCGCGATCGAGCATAGCCGGATTCCGCTGCGCTATGCGCCGGGCCTGCCGAAACTCGATTTCACCGGCTCGTCGCTCTATGACGCGCTGCGCGAGGCGGGTTGCGCGCCGGCCTTCGCCGAATACACCTTGCAGGCGGTCGCGACCAGCGCCGAGCAGGCGCCGCTCCTCGGCGTGGAGACGGGCTGGCCGCTGCTGGTGGCGAGCGCCATCACCCACGATCGCGGCGGCCGACCGATCGAGCTCAGCCACAGTCTCTTCCGCGGCGACCGCTATCGGTTCCGCACCACGCTCTATCGCTCGCGTCGAGACGCATGACCGGCTGCTATCTCGGCATCGATCTTGGCATCTCCGGCGCGCGCGCCTCGGTGGTGAACGCCACGGGTCGCCCGCTCGGCCAGGGCCGCAGCGCGCGCCGTGCCGGGGCGAACCGGCGCTTCGAGTTCGAACGCGAACCGCTCGACTGGAGCCTTCAGGTGGTCGAGGCCTGCCGCCAGGCGATCCAGGAGGCGGGGCACCCCCGGATCGAGGCCATCGGCATCGGCGCTCTGGGCCCTTGCCCCGTGCTGCTCGATCGCGATCGCCGGCCGCTCGGACCGTCGCCCCTGTTCTCGATCGACGGTCGCGCGGAGCCGACGCGGCTGGCGCTCCGCGATGCCCATGGCTTGAGCGACGAGACCCTGGGGCCGGATCACGTGATCCCGCGGCTCTATTGGATTCGCGAGCGGGAACCGGAACGTTTCGCCAAGGCTGCCTGCTGCGTCGATGCCGCGGGCTATCTGGTGAGCGACCTGACGGACGCGCTCGTGATCGATCCGATCACGCTGGACGATCATGCGGCACCCGGCCTGCCGTCGCCTTTGCCGTCGCCGCCGACCCGGCCCGCCGATGCGATCGCTGGTGGTCTCACGCCCGGTGCCGCCGAGAGGCTCGGTCTTCCAGCCGGGATCCCCGTCACGGTCGGCACCTATGACAGCTTCGTCGATATCGCCGGCAGCGGCGTCACCGAGCCTGGCGAGGCCTGCATGCTGCTGGGCTCGACCCTGGTGATGGGCCGCGTGGTCGAGAACGATCGCTGCGGCGAAGGGATGCGGCTGACCCGCCATGTCGGCAAAGGCGGTTTCCTCGGCGGCTGGACCTCCGCCTGCGGCAGCCTGATCGATTGGGCGCAGCAACTCTACGGGCCCGCGGCCTTTGCCGCCGCCGAGGCCCTGCCGCCCGGCGCTGGCGATCTGGTCATGCTGCCTTATCTGGCGGGGGAGCGGACGCCGGTCTGGGATCCCGATGCGCGCGGCGTCATTCTCGGACTCTCGCTGGCCAACGATGCCAGCCATCTCGCGCGCGCCGCAATCGATGCGGTGGCGCTGTCGGCGATGGACCTGACGCGGCGGCTGACAACGCTGTCGGGCTCGCTTCCCGGCTTTCGCGTCAATGGCGGCGGCGCTCGCAATGCCGGGCTGGTGCAGGCGATCGCCGATGCCACGGCGACGCCGCTCGAGATCGTCGCCCATGCGGGCGAAGCCTGCGCGCCGGCCTGGCTGGCGGCGCGGGCCGTCGGCCACCGGCTGGAGCCGGGGCTCGATCGCATCGTCCGGCCCCGGCCTGAGAACAGCCGGCGCTATGAGGAACTGTTCGAGATCTATCGCGAGCTCTATCCGCGTCTCGCACCCGTGATGCACGACCTGGCTGCCTCGGTGCAGCCGCCACGGAAAATTCAGAAGGAGACAGAATGAACGCGACCTCATCGCCGCAGCGAACCATGCGCGTGGCCCGGCTCCACGGCATCCGCGACATGCGGGTGGAGGAGATCCCCGTGCCGGCGACGCCGGCGGGCCAGCTTTTGGTCAAGGTCGAGGCCTGCGGCGTCTGCGCCACGGATTCGCGCAAATATGAGATCGGCGTCAATGACGGCGAATATCCGTTCAATCCGGGCCATGAATGGCTGGGGCGCGTCGCCGCCGTCGGCGAGGGCGTGTCGGGCTGGAAGGTCGGCGACCGGCTCTATGGCGATGTCTATGGCGGCTATGCCGACTATGCGCTGATCCCGGTCGATCCGATCGCCTGGTCGCGGGGACCCTTGCGCCTGCCCGACGATCTGCCGCTCGAGCGCGCCATCCTGATCGAGCCGCTGGCCGATTGCCTGCATGCGGTCCATGACCAGGCCCGGCTCAAAGCGGGCGATTACGCCATCGTCATCGCGGCCGGGGTCATGGGCCTGAAGATGGTGGCCGAGGCCGCGCGCATCGGCGTCCGTGTGATGGTGGTCGAGCCGCTCGAGGTGCGGCGCAGGCTGGCGCAGGAGTTCGGCGCCGAGCAGGTGGTGCCGGCCGAGGGCTGGCAGGAGGCGGCGAAAGCCTGGGCTGGCGAGCATAAGGGCGCCGATGCCGTGATCCTCACCATCGGCGATCCCGACATGGTGATGCCTTGCGTCCAGGCCTGCCGTCCGGGCGGGCGCGTGGTGCTCTTCGCCGGCTTCGGCAACCGGCCGGAGGCCAAGATCAATGTCAACGATCTGCATTACCGCGAGATCGCGATCGTCGGCAGCGAATGGGTCGGTACGCCGCCCAATCAGTGCCGCAACCGCTACGACCAGGCGCTCGAATTGCTGAGCGATCCGAAGCTGCCGTTCCAGAGCCTCATCACCTCGCGCTGCGGCTTCGCCGATGTCGAGGCCGCGATCGTCCGCCGGCAGAGCTTCGCCGGCCTCAAATCCATGTTCGTTCCGGAGTCCCATTGATGCATTCGCCCGATTTCCTCGCCGCCGACGGCAAGAGCGTCATCATCGCCATCGACCACACGCTCTATTCCTGGCCCTGTCCCGGCCTCGAGGATCGCGGGCAGATCATCGACCAGGTCGCGGAAGCGGGTGCGGACGGCATCATCGCGAGCTATGGCACGATCCGCGACTTCCGCCAGCGCTTCGGCCGCGCGGCGCCGATTCTCAAGATGGACATCACGACGCTGACCATGGGCACCAACTACGCGCTCACGGAATATGTGATGGCCTACACGATCGAGGATGCGCAGCGCCTCGGCGTGAAGACCACGCTGACCTATATCCAGCTGGGCGCGCCCTTCGAGCTCGAGGCGCTGCGCCAGGCGGCGATATTGGCCGCGCGCTGCGACAAGGCGGGGATGAGCTATCTCTGCGAGATCATGCCGGTCGAGAGCAAGACCTATCCCGACCCCGCGGCACCCGAGGCGATCATCGCCGCCTGCCGCACCGGCGCCGAGCTCGGCGGGCATGCGATCAAGACCACCATGCCGGTGCCGTCGACCGCGATCGCGGAAGCCGTGAAGGCCTGCGGCGTGCCGGTCATCCTGGCGGGCGGCGCCTTTGCCAAGGACCGCCAACAGCTCATGAAGGATGTCGCGACGGCGATCGGGCAGGGGGCGGCCGGTGTCGCCTTCGGGCGCAATGCCTGGGGCGCGCCGGATCCGGGCGCCGTGGTGAGCGCGCTCCGCGATATCATCCATCCGAGAACGAAGCGAGGGTAGGGTCCGGAGATGGCGGCCAGCGGCGCACAAGAACTTCAGGGTCGGGTCGCGATCGTGACCGGTGCCAGCAGCGGCATCGGTCGGGCGACCGCGGCGCTCCTCTGCCGGCGCGGTGCCCGCGTCCTGGCGGTGGCGCGCGACGAGGTGAAGCTGCGCGCCCTGTCGAAGGAGACCGGTGCCGAGATCTTTGCCATCTCCCTCGACAATGCCGCGGCCTGCGAGGCCGTCGTGGCCACGGCGCGCAAGCTGGGGCCGATCGCGATCCTGGTCAACAATGCGGGGCGGGGTGGGCATGAGGATGGTCCGATCTTCGACCAGTCGTCCGCGGAATGGCGCGCCACCATGGCGGTCAATCTCGACGCGCCCTTCGAGCTCACGCGCCTCGCCAGCCGCGACATGCGCGACCGGCGCTGGGGCCGCATCGTGATGGTGAGCTCGACGGCCGGCGAGGTGGGGGCGCCGGCGATGTCGGCCTATTGCGCCTCCAAGCATGGGCTGATCGGGCTGATGCGGTCGGTGGCGCATGACGTCGCCCCGTATAACTGCACCTGCAATGCGGTGCTGCCGGGCTGGGTCAAGACCGAGATGGCCGATCGCGACGCCGAGAAAGAAGCGGCCAAGCGCGGCCTGACGGCGGCCCAGGTCTGGAAGGAACGCGCCGACGCCTATCCGGCCAAGCGCGTGCTGGCACCTGAGGAGATCGCGGAGGTGATCGGGTTTCTCGCCTCGGATGCCGCCAGCGGCGTCAATGGCGAGGCGATGACGGTCTCGCTGGGGAGCGTCTGGTGATGGCCGAGCGCGAGGAAAGTCCCATCGTCGCCTGCCGCGGTGTCTGGAAGCTCTTCGGCGCCCGGGTCGAGGAGGCCCTGGCCGCCATGCAGAAGGAGCAGCTCCGCAAGGCCGAACTGCTGTCCCGGTTCGACTGCGTGGTCGGCGTCGCCGACGCCACCTTCGATGTCCGCCGCGGCGAGATCTTCTGCATCATGGGGCTCTCCGGCAGCGGCAAATCGACCCTGGTGCGCCATATCAACGGGCTGATCCAGCCGACCGTGGGTCAGGTGCTGATCGACGGCGAGGATATTGCCAAGAAGGATCCGGCGACCCTGCGCCGCCTGCGGGCCGAGAAGATCGGCATGGTGTTCCAGAATTTCGCGCTGCTGCCGCACCGCACCGTGATCGAGAACGTCGCCTTCGGGCTGGAGCTGCGCAAGATGCCGCGCGCCCAGCGCATGGCCCGCGCCGAGGAGGTGCTGGAGACGGTCCAGCTCACCGGCTGGGCCCATCGCTGGCCCGACGAATTGTCCGGCGGCATGCAGCAGCGCGTGGGCCTCGCCCGCGCGCTCGCGGGCGACCCCGAGATCCTGCTGATGGACGAGCCCTTCGGCGCGCTCGATCCCCTGATCCGCCGCCAGTTGCAGGATCAGTTCCTCGAGCTGTCGCGCGCGGTGCGCAAGACAACGGTCTTCATCACCCATGACCTGGAAGAGGCCTTCCGGGTCGGCTCGCGGGTCGCGATCATGCGCGACGGCCGCATCGTCCAGATCGGCACGCCGGTCGAGATCCTGCGCAATCCCGCCGACGATTACGTGGCCGAGTTCCTGAGCGGCCTTTCACCCGCCAAGGTCCTTCGGGCTTCCGACATCATGACGCCGCTGAACGGTCAGGCTCTGCCGGCCGAGGCGGCGAACTGGCCCAAGGCCCAGCTCGACAGCGATCTCGCCTTGCTGGCGGAGTTGCTGGCCGTGCAGGGGGACAAGGTGGTGATCGCCGACGGCACGGCGCGCGCGGTGGGATTGGTGGACCGGGCCGCGGTCCTGAAGACATTGGCACGGAGGCAGCATCATGCTTGAGAACCCCTCGGCCGAGGCGAGCCGGTTCGCCGGATCCGCGGAGCCCTCGACCTTGATGGCGGGCGCCCGGGCCTTCCTGCTGGGGCCCCTCTGGGCGGCGCAGCGCAGCCGCTGGTTCGTGTTCGCCATGGCCGCCATCGGCGAGGTCACCGGGCTGGTGTTACTGGTCCAGGGCTTCACCCCGCCGATCGAGGATGTCGTGCCGATGCCGGGCCGCGGCCTCGTCCTCATCATCCTGGTCCGCATTGCCCTGGGGCTGGTCGGCGCCTATGGCTCCTCGACCGCGGAGCGCGTGGCCGACAGCCGGCTCACGCCGCACCAGGCGCTGCTCATCGGCATCGCCATCCTGCTCTTCGCCTATCCGCTGATCGTCTATCGCTTTACCGCCCCGCAGCCCTGGAGCCTGCTGGTCAATTTCCCGACCTTCGACGGGCTCGACAGCGGCACCGCCTATCTCTTCGACGTCACGGTCGACTGGATGAAGCGGAGCTGGGTCGATTTCTTCGACGCCTTCACCGCGGGCCTGCGCGCCACCTTGAACGCGATCGAGACCGCTTTCGTGCTGACGCCTTGGCCGGTGGTGGCGATGACGGCGATGCTGGCTGCCTGGTATCTCTCGGGCCTGCGCGCGGTCGTCTTCGTGGGCTTGAGCCTGCTCTATCTCGGCATGTTCAATTTCTGGGAAAAGAGCATGTCGACTATGGCGCTGGTCGCGACCTCGGTCATCATCTGCGTCGTCATCGGCATCCCGATCGGCATCCTCTGCGCCAAGAACCGGCGCGCCAACACGATCATCGAGCCCCTGCTCGATATCATGCAGACCCTCCCGACCTTCGTTTACCTGATCCCGGCCGTGGCCTTCTTCTCGATCGGCAAGCCGCCCGGCGTCATCGCCACGGTGATCTTCGCGCTGCCCTCGATCGTGCGGCTGACGACGCTGGGCATCCGCCAAGTGCCGGCCCATGTGCGCGAGGCGGCCGACGCCTTCGGCGCCACGCCGGCGCAGCTGCTGCTCAAGGTCGAGCTGCCGCTGGCGATCCCGTCGATCCGGCTCGGCATCAACCAGACCATCATGATGAGCCTGTCCATGGTCGTCGTCGCCGCCATGATCGGCGCGGGCGGGCTCGGGCTCGAAGTGATCCACTCGCTGCAGCATCTGAAGACCGGCCAGGGAATGCTGGCCGGTATCGCCATCGTGGTCTGCGCCATGGCGCTCGACCGCATGGTCAGGCGCGAAGGCAGAGAGCGGCGACGGAAGTAGAACCCTCCACCGGGCCCTCTCTCGAAAAGAAGCCCGGGGAGACAGTGAGGAAGCAAACCCAGGAGAGGAGCTATGTTGAGACGTCTGACAATGCTGGCCACTGCCGCGATCGCCGTCCTGGCGCTCGCCGGCACGGCCGAGGCCAAGACCAAGGTGGTCATCGGCCAGCTGGACTGGCCGGGATCGACGGCGATCGAAGAAGTCCTGAAGCAGATCATGACCCAGTATCTCGACGCCGATGTCGAGACCATCGCGGCCGCGCAGGAAGCGCTCTACGAGGCGCTCGACAAGGGCGACGGGTCGGTCGACATCGTGGCCGACATGTGGACCGACCACCTGCCCGAGCAGATGAAGAACTACGTGCTGCCGGGCGGCCACCAGTCGATCCTGCTGAATGCCAAGCCCTATCTCGGCACCGAGGGCATCTTCATCCCCGCCTATGTGCAGGAGAAATACGGCGTGAAGGACCTGGCCGATCTGGCGAAACCGGACGTCGCCAAGCTGTTCGACAGCGACGGCAACGGCAAGGGCGAGATCTGGGCGGGTGCCGTGGGCTGGGAATCGACCAACCACACGCAGGTCCGCGCCAAGTCCTATGGCTTCGACAAGACGATGGAACTGACCACCGTCGACCAGGCCGTGTTCCTGGCGCAGCTCAAGGACGCCGAGGAGAAGCAGAAGCCGATCGTCTTCTATTACTGGACGCCGGAATGGATCTTCGCGGCCTACAAGATCGTCGAGCTGCAGCAGCCGCCCTTCGACGGCTACACCACCGAGGATGCGAAGGGCACAGACCGCTATAATCCGAACGGTTGCTACACCTTCTATCAGCCGGCGCAGCGCAACGATTGGCTCGAAGCCAGCAACATCAAATGCGGCCAGCCGCCGACCCGCGTGAACATCGCCTATTCGAGCGCCCTCAACAAGCGCGACCCCAAGATCGGGCAGTTCCTGAAGCAGGTGGCGCTCGACGCCAATGTCGTCAATCAGTGGATCCTGGCGATGGAAGTCGATCAGACTCCGGTGGAGCAGGTGGCGAAGGATTGGATCGCCAAGAACAAGGACATCGTCGAGAAGCAGTGGCTGGCCGGCGTGATGTAAGGCCAGTCTCTTGAAACTTGGATGACATGAGGGGAGGGGCGGGCGACCGCACCCTCCCCTTTTCTTAACGCCGTGTCGGCTTTCGAGGCGCGCCCATGATCTATGCCGAATATATCGCCCGCGACCGCTCCATCGCGCTCGAGATCTTTCGCCATCTCGGTCATCAGGACTGGGTCTCGGACGAGGACGATCGGGTGCTGAATATCGGCCGGACCATGAAGATCGGGCCCGAGCCGCATTACATGTGCTGGTGGCGTATCAAATCGATGGCCCGGATGGATGGGTGGGAGGATTACTTCCGCACGCCCGAGGGCCGACGCTATGCCCAGACCTCGCCCGTGCCGCGGGCCATGAGCTTCTATCGCTGCGGCCTCTATGACGAGATCATCGGCGAAGGCCGCCTGCCGGGCGGGCTTCATCTCGTGGAGTTTTTCGCTGCCGACGAGGCGAGCGATGCCGAGCTGGCCGGCTGGTTTCGCGAGCGCGCCAAGTCGAAGGACGCCGGCCGGCTCGGGCATGTCATCCGCCGCGTCGGACTGACGGGGCCCGATCCCGGCGGCATGGCGGTCTGGACCTTCCAGACCTATGTCGAGGCGGAGCCCTTCCTGCGGCGGCGGCACAAGGGCGGCCCGGCCAGGCTGGTCGATGTCGGGCTCTATCGCAATTTTGGCGAAGACATCGCATAGGCGCGGAGGCCCGCGCCGATCAGCGCCGCATCGCCGGTCATGGCGCCCTTGAGGATCGGCAGCGGCCGGGTCTCGGGGCTCCAGATATGGGCGCGGGTCTCCCGCAGGATCGCCTCCCAGAACAGGCCTTCGGATCGCGCCAGCCCGCCACCGACGATGACGGCTTCCGGATCCAGGATGTTGACGGCCTGGCCGAGGGCCACGCCGATGGCGCGCGCGGCGTCGAGGATCAGTTCGCGTGCCGGTCCGGCACTTGTCTGGGCGAGCGCGATCAGTTCCTTGGCCGAGCGCGCAGACAGGCCGGCCTTCGCGGCGAGTTTCGCCAGGCCTTCGCCGCCGGCGACATCCTCGAGAACCTGGGTGACGATCTCGCCGCTCGGCGCGCGCAGCGAGATCGGGCTGCTGGCGATGGCAAGCGCATTGCCGCGATGGCCGGCATGGGGTTCGCGATCGAGCACGAGGGCCGAGCTGATGCCAGTCCCGAGATTGAGATAGAAAAATTGCTGGTAGCGCTTGCCGGCGCCCAAACGCGCTTCTGCCAATGCTGCGGCCCGCACATCGGATTCCAGGACGGTCGGCAGGATCTCGGCGAAGCGGGTGAGGGGATCGAGCCCTTCCCAGCGGACGCGATGGCCGCTGCGGACCCGGCCCTGGAGATCGACCAGTTCGCAGATCGAGATGCCGATCGCGCGGGGATTGTCGGCCCGATGTTCGATGAAGGCGCCAACCTGCCGGACCAGATCGTCGAGGAAGGCCGCGCCGCTCGCGGCAGCGGTAGGCGTTGGCAGCAGGATTTTCTCGAGCAGCTCGCCGCCCGGCAGCCGCACCGCGCCGATGGCGGTCTTGGTGCCGCCGATATCGACGCCGATCACGGTCGCGGGGTCTGTCATTGCGACGGCTTGCGGATAAAAGAAGAATCACGCCCCCTCCCGTTGCGGGAGGGAGTAGGGGGAGGGGTGATGCCGCACGAGGTCGTGGTAAAAAGTGTCGAGCCTGGGCTACGCGTGTTCGCCCGTCCGTAGCTTAACCCCAGCCTGCTGCTTTCAGGGCGTTGATCAATCGTAAGTGTGGCCGTCAGCGCGCCCATGTCACCCCTCCCCCTACCCCCTCCCGCAAGGGGAGGGGGCGTGAGGTTTTTTTAAGTTCACGCGCTCTTCTGATAATGCGGCGCGATGCCGAACAGGAACTCGGCCGGTTCGGATCCCATGTTGTGATACTGGTGACCGACGCCCTCCGGCACGAAGAAGCCGTCCTTGGGGTGCAGCTCGAACCAGCGCTGACCCTCGGCTTCGGGCGTCAGGAGATTGAGCTCGCCCGAGAGGACATAGAGCCCTTCGTCGCCGCCATGAATTTCGAGATCGGATTTCTGCCCGGGCAGGAGGCGCATGCGCCCGACCGTCAGCTGGTCGGTCGCGGCATAGAGCCCGACGAGCGCGCCTTGCGTCTTGCCCTGGAGGCGCCAATGGAGATCGCTGTCGCGCAGGACCGTCATGCCTTCGCTTTTGCGCAAGGCCGCCGCTTCCATGGGAAAGTGGCCGAACACCTCGGGCCGCTCATAACGTGACTCCGTCAGGTAGGGCTTGGTGCGGGCATAGGCGCCCGAGGTGCCCTTGGAGGGCGGCGGCGCATAGAACTCCAGCACGCGCAGGGGCTCGGTGCCGAGGCTGAAGCCGTGATGCCAGGTGTCCTTGCGGAAGAACACGGCCTCGCCTTTCTGCGCGACCTGGACCTCGCCGGTCTCGGGATTGGCACAGCCGAATATCCCCTGCAGCACATAGAGCACCTCGTCGGCGCCGAAGACGGTCCGGTACTCCTCGGAATGGCGGAAGGCGCCGCCCGACGGCAGGCCGAACACGAGCTGATGGATCTTGTCGCTCGAGGCATAGATCCAGTCGTCGACTTGGGCCGATTGCTCGTCGCCCCAGAGATGGCGCGTGACCTGGTCGTAGCGGATATGGGTCGGGCGATCGAAGGTCGGCCGGGGCGAAGGGCGATAGCTCATGATGTCCTCTCGGGCGATCGGGATCGGGGCCGATCAGGTGGGAAGGGATTTGACGAAGGCCGCGATATCCCCCGCCAGCTCATTGGCGGCCTGCCAGGGCACGGCATGACCGACATCGTGGCGGCCATTGTCGCTGCTGGCGACGGCGCGATAGACGTTGCAGCGCCAGGGCGTGCCGTGGCGGCGATGGGCCTCGCTCATGGCATGCTCCATCACCCGCTGGTCGGGCTCGATCGGGAAGATCTCGTCGCGCGCGGCCGAGACAACGAGGCTCGGTACGCGCAGATCCATCAGCCGCTCGGACGTCTCCATCTCGAGCAGGCCGGTGAAGGCGCCGAACCAGGTGGCGAGCGGGATGTCCGCCGTCCATTCGACCGCGGCGGCACAGAGCGCGGGATCGACATTGGGCGTCACGCACCAGACGTCGCGCAGCCAGGTCATCATCGAGGAGTCGAGCTGGCGCATCGTGAAGCCGGCGAGGCCTTGCGGGTAACGGAGGCCCTTGGCCTCGGCCAGGCCGGGCAGTCGGCGGCCGAAGAGCTCACCCATGACATCGCGGACGAAGAGCGGGTTGTCGCGCGAGTTGGTCGTGGTCGCGACCATCGCCAGCCCTCGCAGGCGGTCGGGATAGGTCAGCGCCACCTCCTGGCCGATCAGCCCGCCCAGCGAATGGCCGACCAGGATGGCGCGCCCGATCCCGAGGGCGTCGAGCAGCCCCACCGCATCCGCCGCGTAATCGGCGAGCCGGAAGCCCTCCGAAGTGATGTGGTTCGAGGGCGCCAGCACCGGCAGCGAGGAATCGCCATGGCCGCGAAGATCCATGCTGATCCAGGGGATCTCCGGCGCCACTTCATGGAGCGCGTTGCGGAAGGGCTCCCAGGTCGCGCGGTTGTCGGTGATGCCATGGATCAGCAGCAGCGGCGTGGCGGTACCGTCACCGGACCGCGACCAGGCGATCTCCATGCCCGAGCGCAGCGTCGCGACGCCGTGGGCGAACGGATGCTGGGCGAAGGCAAGCGCTCGGGGAGCATTCGCGGTCATGGGGAAGGGTCACTGCCGTGTTAGATACCAGTTAGATACCACAATAGGTCCAGGAAAAACTAGGGTGCTGGCGCACTGCAGACGCAGTCATGGTCAGCCGGGTGAAACTGCGGGCAATCGGCCGGAAGCAGCCAGGCGAGCTGATAGCCGCCTCCGGTTGGGACAAGGCGCACCAGGAAATGGCGCATGCCGATATAGATGACACCGTCTGCCATTTCGACGATCGAGTTCGGGAACAATCCTCTGAAATCGACTCTGAGGATGGTTTCCGCGGAACCCGACGGGGAAAGGCGGATGACCTGCGCCGACGTGACGATCACGATGCTCCCATCAGGGGAGAGGAACGAGGCCCGAGGGGCTCCCTCGAGGTTTGCAACAAGCACTGCGTTCGGAGGGCTCACGCTCTCGTCGCTCAGGCGCCAGATCTTCCCCTCGCCAACAGTGCCCCAGCCATCGACGGCGACGCCCCAACCATCGCTACCCGTCAGCAGAAAGTTGCCGGTGGGACTGCGAACGAGCGATTGCGTATTCTCTGCGAGGATCGGCGAACGCATAGAGCCTTCGGGGGCAATCCACTCGAGTCTTCCACCCCACTCGCCCAGATCCTGCCCAACGAGACGCCCGCCGGCGTAGGGAACGTCCAAAGGCCCCGGCATGACGACCGGGCCGCTGCTCAGCTTGAGAACTCCGTTTGACACCCTGGCAAATCGGTTCACCCAAGCCTGACCCACGCATTCACGATCTGGGTCGCTCAATTCGCTAATCTTGTAGACTCGCCAGCCGTCGGGCGGCGCCAGGAGATCGGTGGCCAAGGCCGTCGAGTGCTTAACGAACAGGCAAACCAACATCGCGGCCGCAACGGTCAGTCCGAGATGGCGGGCGAAAGCAGCAACGATCGATCTCGTCATGACGCTTTTCGCTTCCTGCCGTCTCAGAGCCGGCTGTCGATGAATTTTCCATCCTTGGCAATGACCTTGCCCCGCGCGATCACGACGCGGTCGGCCGGGCGGCGTACCACGGCATCGCCAACCGTCTCGGCATCGATGAGGAGGAGATTGGCCGGGTGGCCGACGGCAATTCCGTAGTCGTGCAAGCCCAGCGCCTTGGCGCCGTTCTCGGTCACCGTGGCGAGGGCGGCGGACAGCATCTCGTCCTTCGACCAGTCGAGCCGGTAGGCCAGCAGCATGGCGCGCTCCAACATGTCGCCATTGCCGAAGGGCGACCAGGCATCGCGGATTCCGTCCGAGCCGCAGCAGAGATTGACGCCGGCCTCGCGCAACCAGGTGGCCGGTGGGATCTCCGTGTCGGCGGGCGCCGAGGTCATCAGGCTGATGTCGAGATCGGCGAGACGCTGCGCGAGCTTCTCGATCCGCACGCGCGGCACCTGGCCGAGGCAGTAGGCATGGCTGACCATAACCTTGCCCTTGAGGCCGTTCGCCGCCGTGAAATCGGCGATGCGCTCGATCTGCCAGACGCCGGACTCCTCGCGGTCATGGAGATGGATATCGACGCCGCGGCCATATCGGGTCGCGAGGCCGAAGACAGTCTCGAGATGGCGGATCGGGTCGCGGTCGATGCCCGCGGGATCGAGCCCGCCCACGGTCTCGACGCCGAGCTTGAGCGCCTCTTCCATCAATTCGGCCGTGCCCGGGCGGATCAGCAGTCCGGTCTGCGGGAACACCACGAACTGCATCTCGGCGATGTCGCGATAGCGCTCGCGTAGCGCCAGCATGGCCTCGACATGCTTGAGCCCGAACTCGGGATCGATATCGATATGGGAGCGGAGATGGAGCGTGCCCTTGGCGATGAAGGTCTCGAGCAGGCCGCCGGCACGCTTCGCGATCGGGACCGTGACCTCGCGCAGGATGCGGCGCTCGTTGTCGATATAGTCCTTGAGCGTCGGGCCGGCGCTGTTGGGGCGCCAGGGCATGCCCCAGAGCGTCTTGTCGAGATGGGTATGGCTCTCGACCAGCCCCGGCAGCAACAGCCGGCCCTTGCCGTCGAGCGTCTCGATGCCGGGCGCGGCGAGACCCAGCCCGATCGCCGCGATGCGGCCCTCGCGGATCACCAGATCGATGGCGGGGCCGCCCAGGATATGGACGTTGCGGATCGCGAGATTGCCCGGCATGACGGGATCAGGTCGCCGGCAACACCACAACGCGATGCATCACGCAGGTCTGCTGAGGCGGGCGGCGCATGGGGCGAGACTCCCTGTTGATGCCCGCCTCGGCTGACGGGCCTGCAAGACAGATTCGTCTTCGCCAGAATGCCAGCAGCCGGGGAACGCCGGTAGAGGTCGCAAATCGCCTTCGATCGGCGGCGGCCACGAAAGCGGTCCCTGGTTTCTTCCAAGAGATCGTGAGGCAATATTCATGAGGTCCTGGTCATTGTTCTTAATTTCATGAATAGAGCCTGGGGATTTCATGAAATCGGCGCCATAGGACCTTAATCCCCAAGAAATGACACAATCACGGTCGAAATCAGGGCCGCCGCGGACGCGTCGCGATGGGCCCGTCCGGCGGCATCAGAAACATAGATGCCATTGGAGGCAGCCAATCATGACCATCCGTATGTCCAAAGGGCTTCGCGTTCTCGGGTTCGGGGCCGTCAGCCTGATCGCCGTCGCCACTGCCGCGCTCGCGGCCGATCTCTCCAAGGAAGCCGCGACCGCCGGCCAGCATGCCGGCATGGCCGCCAGCGCCACCGACCTCAAGACCGTCGAGACCCATCTTCACATGACGATCAATTGTCTGGTCGGCCCGAAGGGCAAGGGCTTCGACGCCCAAGTCGCCAATCCCTGCAAGGATTTGGGCAATGGCGCCCTGACCGAGAACACCACCCCCGCCAACAAGAAGCTGCTGAAGCAGGCGCTGGCCAAGGCCGAAACCGGCGCCGCGACCTCCGATCTCGCCAAGGCGAAATCCGATGCCAAAGCGGCCCAGACCCTGCTCGATAAGGTGATGTGATCCGGCGTCACGACCACTCTTGACGGCCTGCGAGTGCCCGGCCGATTCTTGACACCTCGATCCCGGCGGCGCGGTTTGGCAGCCCTTCCGGATGCCCCACCGTCCTGGTGCCGCCCTGAAACGAAGGGTGTCCCGGTATGACTCGCAAGCCGAAGGCGATGTCTTCCAAGGCCAAGTCCGAGGCCGTCAAACCTCAGGCGGCCAAGGCCAAGGCGTCGGAGACAGCGAAGCCCGCAGCCCGGCGTTCGGCGGCGAAACCGCCGTCGGCGCCGGGCGCGGATGACGGCGGGGAGTTCGCCTCGCCGGCCTGCTCGGCCCATGAGGTCGACCCCGCCTATATGATGGCGCCAGCCAAGCCGGCCGCGTCGAGCGCGGCGGCCGCGAAGCCTGCCCCGTCGGAAAAGCCGAAGGCCGAACCCGCTGCGCCGGCGGCTCCAGCGGCCGGCCATGACCCGGCTGCGGCGAAGGCGCATGCCCCGAACCCCTCGCGCGTGCCCTTCAATCAGGGTCCCAAGCCCGGTTGGGCAGACCGCCATACGAAATCGCCTCACAATCAGGGGCGGGGCCGCATGCGCGTCGGCCGGCCGCATGGGCGCGGGCAGGGTGGCTGATCGCCTGACCTCGCTGCGGCAGCACGACGGCTGACGCGAGCCCGACGCATGGGCTAGCGTGCCGCCCATGATTCGGGTCACGCGCAGCATCGCCCTCGACGAGTCGGAGATCTCGGAGAGCTTCATCCGCGCCTCCGGCCCCGGCGGCCAGAACGTCAACAAGCTCTCGACCGCGGTGCAGCTGCGCTTCGACGTGCGTCATTCGCCGTCCTTCTCGGACGAGGTTCGAGTGCGGCTGGAGCGGCTGGCGGGCAAGCGGCTGACCCGCGACGGGGTGATCGTCATCACCGCGCAGCGTCACCGCGAGCGGGAGCGGAATCGGACCGATGCGCTCGAAAGGCTGCTGGAGCTCATCCGTCAGGCGGCCGAGCGGCCGATCCCGCGTCGCCCGACCCGGCCCACGCTGGCCTCGAAGCGGCGCCGCCTCGAGGGCAAGAAACGCACGTCGGGGATCAAGAACCTCAGGCGCAATCAATCGGATGGGGACTGATTCGTAGGCCAGGGGATGAAGATCCCCGCAGCAATCGCCAGTGCCCCGGGCGGTTCCGCCGGCCTGCGCGAAAGGGCCGCGAATGCCCTGATTGGAAAAGCAATCCGGCCATATTATGGTCCGGCTCGTGAGTGCCGCCGGGGCTCAGGCTCCGGCCGGTTGGGCGTCTTAGAGGGACGGGTTCGATGGCGGGTTTGAAGCGGTCATGGCTCGGCAAGCGCGTGGTGCGCTACGGCAAGAAGGCCCGGTTTCGCCTGGGGCGGCTGCTGGCGGCGCAGTCCACCGTGCCCAACAGCCCCGTGCTCGACCTGAAGCTGTTCCCCTTCCTGGCGCCACTCGAGGAACATTGGCAGGACGTCCGCGCCGAGTTCGACCGGATCTATGCCGACCCCGAAAAGCTGCCCTCGTTCCACGAGATCTCGCCCGACCAGAAGCGCATCTCGAAGGCCGGCCATTGGAAGGCGTTCGTGTTCTACGGTTTCGGCGAGCGCAGCGAGCGCAATTGCGGGGTCTGCCCCAAGACCGCGGCGCTCCTGGCCGGCATTCCCAACCTGCAATCCGCCTGGTTCTCGATCATCGGGCCGAACTATCACATCCCGGCGCATAGCGGCGTCACCAAGGGCATCCTGCGCGCCCATCTGGGGCTGAAGGTCCCGGCCGAGGCGGAGCGTTGCTCCATGCGGGTGGAGAAGGAGAAGATCGTCTGGCGCGAGGGACGCTGCATCGTGTTCGACGATTCCTACGAGCATGAGGTCTCGAACGACACCGGCGAGACCCGGGCCATCCTTCTGCTCGATTTCGATCGGCCGATGCGGCCTCTGGGCCGGGCCGCCCACCGCTTCTCGATCTGGGCGCTCAAGCAGTCGCCCTATTTCCGCGACGCCAAGCGCAACATGATCCAGTGGGAGGATCGGTTCGAGGCCAACTATCACGATTGGGAAGCGGCGGCGCGCTAGCGCCATCCTTCGCAAGCCCTCGCGAAGGGATCCCTCATGAACGCGGACATCCCTTCCTCCGTTACCGTCGTCACCGGGGCCTCGGGCGGGATCGGCCGCTCCCTCGCGCTGGCGTTGGCACGGCGCGGCGAAGCCGTGGTGCTGATCGCGCGCCGCAAGTCGCTGCTCGACGAAGCGGTCGACGAGATCACCAAGGCGGGCGGCCGGGCGCTGGCGATCGCTTGCGACGTCACGGACAGGGAGGCCCTGCGCGCCGCGGTCGCGGAGACCGAGCAATATTTCGGCCCGATCGGAAGAGTCATCGCGAATGCCGGCGGCGGCAAGCGGGCGGCGGGCTCGACGCTGAACGCCGAAGCCATCGAGGCGACGATGCGGCTCAACTATATGGGCACGGTGCATATCGTCGAGGCCGTGCTGCCTTACATGCTGGCGCGCGGGCAGGGGCATCTGGTCTTCGTGAGCAGCCTTGCCGCCTTGCTGGGATTGCCCGGTGCGGCCGGCTATAGCGCGGCCAAGGCGGCGGTGGCGCGGCTGGCCGAAAGCCTGCAGATCGATCTCGCGCCCCAGGGCATCGATGTGACGCTGCTCTATCCGGGCTTCGTCGACAAGGGCAACAAGAAGAAGCGCAAGCCCCTGTCGATGTCCCTGTCGCGCATGACCGACCTGACGGTCAGGGCGATCCTGGCGCGCCGGCGCTGCTACATCTACCCGCTGAGCCTGCGCTTGGCGCTGGGGCTGGTCCGATGCCTGCCGGCGGGCCTGCGGATCGCGCTGCTCGGCCGCTTCGCGAAGAAGAGCTGACGCTCAGTCGCCTTCGGCCGCCGCGAAGTCGAGTTCGATACGCGCGCCGTTGGGATCGTAGAAGAACACCTGCCAGGTGCCGGCATGGCCGGCCTGCTTGCGCTTCATATATTTGACCCCATGCGCGTCGAGCTTGGCCACGGTCGCCGCCATGCCCTTGGCGGTATAGGCCATATGGTCGATCACGCCGGAGCGCGGATTGGGCATGGGCCGCCCGGCGATGATATGGAGCACGGCCTGGCCGGTATGGTCGGTCGGCGCCTGCGCATACATCCAGGCGCCCGGAAAACCAAGGTCGGGCCGATAGCCGTCCTTGAGCCCCAGAAACTCCGTATAGAACGTCACGGTGGCCCCGAGGTCTTCGGCGAGGATCGTGAAATGGTTCATGCCTTGGGCTGTCATGGCGTCCTTCCCGGGTGAGCGCATCGCTTCCGCCGTTCGGGCAGCATCGCCCGCCGCCGGCGCGATTGACAAGACCGGGCTTCTCGCGGAACGGTGCGGGTCGGAACCGGTCCCGTTACGGAGTATCCCCCTTGAAAGTCTATATCAGCGCCGATATCGAAGGCACCGCCGGCATCACCCATTGGGATGAGGCCGACCGCAACAACCCCGCCTATCCCGAATTCCGCGAGGAAATGACGCGCGAGGTGGTGGCGGCCTGCGACGGCGCCGTGGCGGCGGGGGCGACCGACATCCTGATCAAGGACGCGCATGATTCCGGCCGCAACATCTATGTAAGCCAGCTGCCGGAATGCGCGCGCATCGTGCGCGGCTGGAGCGGCCATCCTTATTCGATGGTGCAGGAGCTCGACGAGAGCTTCGACGCGCTGGTCCTGGTCGGCTATCACTCGCGCGCCGGCGCCGAGGGCAACCCGCTCGCCCACACCATGTCGCTGAACGTGGCCGAGATGCGCATCAATGGCGAGCCGGCCTCGGAATTCATGCTCCACACCTACGCCGCCGCCACGCTCGGCGTGCCGGTCGCTTTCGTCTCCGGCGACGAGGGCCTCTGCGCCGACGTCAAGAAGGTGAACCCGAAGATCGGGACCTTCGCCACCAGCCGCGGCGTCGGGCCTTCGAGCGTCAGCGTCTCGCCAGCGCGCGCCCAGCGCGGCATCCGCGAGGGCGTCAATGCGGCCCTGCAGGAGGATCTGGCCTCGATGAAGATCCGCCTGCCCAACGCCTTCACGCTGCAGATCAAATACACCAACCCGGTGAATGCCTATCAGGCCTCGTTCTATCCGGGCGCCAAGCATCTGGGGGACCGCACCATCGGCTTCGAGACCGGCGATTTCTTCGAGGTGATGCGCGCGGTGAAGTTCACGCTCCGGGATTAGGGCGCGCGCTTTTTCTGGATGCGTGAATTTCCGGCTGCAGATTTCTGGATATGCAGCCGAGGAGATGTAGGCGAATGTCATCGGCAGAATCAGCGTTGGTCGTCCTGGTACCGGACGCCGAGCCGTTGGTGGATTCCTTTCGACAAAAGTACGACCCTTCTGCCGCGGAGGGCATACCGGCCCACATCACAATATTGTACCCGTTCCTGTCACCCGACCGAATCGATACGGCAGTGCTCGGCTTTCTTCGACAATGCTTTGCGCGCGTTGCTCCGTTTCGCTTTTCCCTCGCGAAGACGGAGCGGCTCGCTGCAGAAGTCCTGTATTTGGCACCAGATCCCGCCGAGCCGTTTCGCGAACTGACTTTGGCCGTCTGGAATCGGTATCCGCAGACGCCGCCCTACGGCGGAAAGCATACTAACATCGTGCCGCACCTGACCGTTGCCCAACTTGCAGACGAGCGGGAATTGGACCGAGTTGCCGAGGAGTTCGCGAAAGCATCTCCGGAAAAGCTGCCGATCCATGCAGCAGCGACCGAAGTCGCGTTGATGGATAACAAATCGGGCCGGTGGCAGGTCCGCGCCAGCCTGGGGCTGGGCGGATCGATCGAAAACCTATAAGCCGCACCAGCTCAACCAAGCATATTCGTCCCGCTGGTCTAGGACGCGCGTGCGGTGACCTGTGCCGCCGGCACCGGAATCAGCCGTGCCGCCAGCTGCTCGCAGGTCACCCGGATATCGGGAACGGCGACGATCTCCCAGAAGGTGCCCTTGGTGATCGGGCCGATCGCGAAGAGATCGGTGGCGGCTCTGCCGTTGCGCCCGACGACCGCGCCGTCCGGCTCGACCTCGATCCCGAGCCGCAGCGGATCGGGACGGATCCGCCCCTCGCGCAGGAGCTGGCGCAGCAGCGGCTGATCGATCTTGGTGCAATCGGTGCGCGGGCCCGAGCAGTCGATGATGCGATCGACCACCAGCGAGAGCGGCGGCAGGCCGCCGCGCGGCGCCACGGTCACGGCGAATCCTCCGGGCCGGCGGTCCTTGCTGGCGATGCGTCCGGTCAGGAGGCGAAGCTGGCCGCTGTCGCGGGCCTCGAGGATGCGCTCCATGATCTGCGGCGCGGTGCGGTGACGATGGACATCCCACCAGGGCCGGAGATGACGCAGGAACCGCGCCCGTTCCCGAAGCGACAGCTCCTGCCAGAGCCGTTGCGTGTGCGGGCGAAGCCCGTCGATCACCACGCGCCAGCCTCGGCCTTGCGCTTCGGCTTCCCGGCAGGTCGCGCGCACCAGGCGCAGGAGTTTTACCAGGGAGGTTCCGCGCGGGGCTTCCTCGAACACCCAGGGGGCGGGGAGCGCGCCGCCTTGCGTGCGCAGATGGACGCGCGGCAGCAGGCCCCGGCGCGAGAGCGCATAGATCGGTCCGCGATGACCCCGATCGAGCAGCGAGATCACCGTATCGATCATGGTGAGGCCCGTGCCCAGAGTCAGCACAGCGCGGTCCGGCGCGAGGCCGGCGAGCGCGTTCGCGTCCCAGGGATCGCCGTGATAGCCCGGCGTCGAGCCCGCGGGCGGGAAATTTCCGATCGCCAGCACCGCCTCGTCGACCGCGAGCCTGCGGCCCATTGCCAGCTCCACCTCCCAGCCACGGTCCCGGCGATGCAGGGCCACGGCCTCGTCGGTCACGAGATCGAGCTGCCGGCTGCGGCCTTCGCGCCAGATCCGGTCGCCCAGCAGATGCTGGATGTAGCGGCCGAAGAGGCCGCGCGGGACGAAGCCCGTCGGCCCCGGCGGCTCGGCCAGCTGTGCCAGCTCTTCGGCCTGCAGGCCGCGCAGCCACTCGACGAAATGCGAGGGCCGCTCCGAGAACGCGCTCATATTGCCGGCCCGCACATTCAGCAGATGATTCGAGTTGCCGGTCGAGTAGGCGAGCCCGAGCCCGAAGCGGCGATTGCGCTCGATCAGGAGAATGCGGTCCTGCGGACCGCAGCGGTTGAGAAGATGAAAGGCGAGCAGCGATCCGCTGAACCCGCCGCCGACGATCGCGATGGTCTTGCCTTCTTGGCCGGCCATGGCAGCACCCCTTGGAGTCGGTGGAAGGATCAGCGCGGACGGTCGCCGAGGATCGTGGCGCGGTGCATCACGCGGCGGTGCGGCAGATAGTCGGCCAGCGCGTAATGCTGGGTGCAGCGGTTGTCCCACATCGCGACCGTGTTCGGCTTCCAGCGATGGCGCACAGTGAATTCCGGCCGCGCGACGTGGGTGAAGATATAGCGCAGCAGGCTTTCGCTCTCGCCGCGGGTGAGCTCGTTGATATGGGTGGTGAAGCCCTCATTGACGAACAGGCCCTTGCGCCCGGTCTGGGGATGGGTGCGGACCACCGGATGGACGACGGGGCGATGGGTCGCGCGCGTCCGCAGCCATTTCGCCTCGTCGTCGGGAGTCGTCGCATAGCGCGAGCGAGGGAACGACTTCTCGAAATCGTGGGTCGCGGTCAGCCCGTCGAGAAGGGTGCGCATCGAGGTCGAGAGCGTCTCGTAAGCCGCGATGCTGTTCGACCAGATCGTGTCGCCGCCGAGGGGCGGGAGCTGCTTGGCATAGAGCACAGCGCCCAGCGGCGGCGTCTCGATGAAGGTCACGTCGGTGTGCCAAGTGTCGTTGTCCGGCGGGTTGCCTTCATGGGTGTCAAGCACCAGGACCTCGGGCGTGCCTTCGACCGTCGGATAGATCGGGTGGATATGAAGCTTGCCGAACCGCGCAGCGAAATCGCGATGCTGGTCGGGCGTGAGGTTCTGGTCCTCGAAGAAGATGACTTTATGGGCCAGGAGGGCCTGCTCGATCCGGGCCTGGTTCTGGGCATCCAGGGGCCGGGCCAGGTTGACGCCGTCGATGACGGCACCGATGGCGGGGCTGAGGGGCGTCACGGTCAGACGGCGGGCCAGAAGGATGTGGTTCATCGGAAGCTCCCGTTGGCGTGGGTGAAATCGACCCCGGCTTAAGCGGACGGTTCCCCTTGGCGGCCCTGGTGAAATCGAGCTTGAGCCTGGGAATCCGTCTTTGGCCTTGCCCTTCTTTTTAATCACTACTAAACTGATCGGCAATTAAGAGATTCTTTCGGATAGCGGGAGGTTCACGATGGCTGCTGGTTCCCGACGCCTTCCCTCGCTCAACGCCCTCCGGGCCTTTTGGGCGGCAGCCCGCCACGGCAGCCTGGTTCAGGCCGCGGGGGAGCTCCATGTCACGGCCGCGGCTGTCAGCCAGCAGGTCCGGCTTCTCGAAGATTCCCTGGGGGTTCCGCTGTTCGAGCGGACCAAGAAGGGGCTGGTCCTGACCGAAACCGGCTCCCGGATTCTGCCCGGCATCGACGATGCCTTCGGGCAGCTCCATGACACCTTGGCCTTGCTGGATGCCGGCAGCGAGGATGAAGGCTCGCTCACGATTTCCGTGGCGCCGTCCTTCGCCACGAAATGGTTACTGCCGCGCCTCAGCCGTTTCATGGCGCGCCATCCGGGCATCGAGGTGAACGTCAAGGCGAGCGCCGACCTCACCGATTTCGAGACCGACCGCATCGATCTGGCGATTCGCTATGGCCGCGGTGGCTATCCGGGGCTGACGGCGGAGCAGTTTCTGCGCGACCGGCTGTTCCCGGTCTGCAGTCCGGCCCTCGTCGCACGCCACGAGCCCGGCGACCTGGCGCAGTTTCTCCAGACCGTGACGCTGCTTCATGACGACAGCAGCGACCAGCACAAGGCCTTTCCGGGCTGGAAGATGTGGCTCAAGGCGGCCGGCATCGACGATGTCGTCGACTGGCGCAAGGGCCCGCATTTCGATCATTCGGTCCTGGCGATCGAGGCGGCGCTCGCCGGCCTGGGCGTGGCGCTGGCGGCGCCCTCGCTGGTCGGCGCGGATATCGACGCCGGACGGCTGGTGCGGTTGCCGGGCAAGGCGATGGAGATGGAGTTCGCCTATTTCCTCGTCTATCCGCCCAATCGCGCCTCCTCGCCGAAATTGCAGGCGATGCGACAATGGATCTTCGACGAGCTCACCGGCAGCGACGACACCATCGCCGGCGCCGAGGTCGTGGTCACGCCCGATGCGGTGTTCGATCAGTCCGGGATGGCGGCCGCCGGAATCTCGCCCGTGGCGCGGCGCGGCTTGCGCAGCAGCAGCAAGAGCGGGGCCGCGAGCAACGTCACCCACATCATCAGCAGGAAATCGTCCACATAGGCGATGGCCGAGGCCTGGCGCGTCACCTCGCTATTCAGGGCAGCGATGCCGGTCTGCGTCGCCGGCGACCAGAAGGACGGCAGCCAGGGCGACTGCATCATCATGCCGTAGGGCGTGACCTGCTCCGCGATCTCGGAATGCACGATCTGGGTGTTGCGCGACAGCATCGCGATCACGACCGAGATGCCGATCGAGCTGCCGACATTGCGCATCAGGCTGAAGAGGCCGGCGGCCTCGGTGCGGTAGCGCGGCGCCAGCGTCGAGAAGGTGATCGTGCTCAAGGGCACGAAGATGAAGCCCAGCCCCAGCCCCTGGATGACGCCGCTCTCGATCAGCGTGTATTGCGACACGTCGGGCGTGAAGCCCGCCATCTGCCAGAGCGAATAGGCCGCGAGCGCCAGGCCGAAGGCGATCAGCGCACGCTGGTCGAACTTGTTGATCAGCCTGCCCACCACCATCATGGCGATCATCGTGCCGACGCCGCGCGGCGCCAGGATGAAGCCCGTGGTGATGACCGGGTAATCCATGAGGTTCTGCAAGTAGGGCGGCAGCAGCGCCATGGTCGCCAGCAGGATCACGCCCACCATGAAGATGATGACCAGCCCGATCGAGAGATTGCGGTCATGGAAGATCGCGGGCTCGAGGAACGGGTGCTCGTGGGTGAAGGTCTGGACCAGGAACAGGGCGAAGCAGGTGCCCGCCACCACGGTCTCGATAATGATCTCGGTCGAGCCGAACCAGTCGAGCAGCTCGCCGCGGTCGAGCATCATCTGCAAAGCGCCGATCGCGATGCTGAGCATGGCGAAACCGAAAATATCGAAGCGGCGCTTATGGTCGCGCTCGGTCTCGGGCAGGAAGGCCATGATGCCCAGAAGCGCCAGGATGCCGAAGGGCAGGTTGATGTAGAAGACCCAGCGCCAGTTGTAGATCTCGGTCAGGTAGCCGCCGAGCGTCGGGCCCAGGATCGGGCCCACCATCACGCCCACGCCCCAGAGCGCCATGGCCTGGCCATGCTTCTCGCGCGGATAGGTATCGAGCAGCACCGATTGCGAAAGCGGGACGAGGGCAGCTCCGAAGACGCCTTGCAGCAGCCGGAACACCACCATCTCCTCGAGCGAGGTGGCGATGCCGCAGAGCATCGAGGCCACGGTGAAGCCGCTGACGGCCCACATGAAGAGGCGCTTGCGGCCGAACTTGGCCGCGAGCACGCCGGTCGGCGGCGTCATGATCGCCGCCGCCACGATATAGGAGGTCAGCACCCAGGAGATCTGGTCCTGGGTGGCCGACAGGCTGCCCTGCATATGCGGGAGCGCGACATTGGCGATGGTCGTGTCGAGCGCCTGCATGATGGTCGCGAGCATCACGCAGACGGTGATGAACCCGACATGGCCGATCCGCCCGGCGGGCGCAGCGGCCGCGCCGGCAGAACCGGCGGCGGCGCTGCTCATTGAGAAACTCCGCTATCGGCGCCGACCCACGCCAGGGCCGAGCGGACGACGCTCGGCAGCAGGCGGTGATGCTGCGTGTCGATATCGACCAGCACGCTCATGCCGGACTTCAAGGCGGGCAGGTCGTCGTTGGGCTGCAGCACCAATCGGACCGGAATGCGCTGCACCACCTTGACCCAATTGCCGGAGGAGTTCTGCGGCGGAAGGATGCTGAATTCGGCGCCCGTGGCGGCGCCGATGCTGTCCACGACGGCGGGAAACTCGACGCCCGGATAGGTGTCAACCGTGATCGTCGCCTTGTCGCCAGGCTTCACATAGGTGAGGTCCGTCTCCTTCATGTTGGCTTCGATCCACAGCGAATCCGCAGCGACCAGGCTGAAGGCGGGGGCACCCTTGTTCACATAGTCGCCGGGCCGCAGGTGATCGACCATGCTGACGATGCCGGCGATGGGGGCGAGCACCGTGGCCCGCTTGAGATCGAGCGCCGCCTGGTTGACCTGGGCCAGCGCCGCCAGATATTGCGGATGATTCTCCGGCGCGATGTCCGGATCCCCGCCGAGTTCCGCCATGATGCGCTGAATATCCTGCTTCACGCTGCCGGCGGCGCTGATCGCGACCTGATACTGCGTTCGCGCCTGGTCGTAGTCGGATTCGGAGACGACATGCGTCTCCACCATCTTGGCGCGGCGCTTATATTCGCGCTCGGCGAAGTCGATCTGCGTCTGCGCGGACTGGAGATCCTCCTGGCGCTGATGATAAGCGGCCTTGAGCGCGACGATGTTGTTGCGGACATTGTCGAGATTGGCCTGGGCCTGATCGAGGGCGATCTGCAGCGGCTCCTTGTCGAGCTCGAACAGAGGCTGACCGGCCGCGACCTGCTCGTTCTCATGGACCAGGACGTGGGTCACGCGGGCCGAGATGTCGGCGCTGACCGAGACCATATGGGCGCGCACATAGGCATTGTCGGTCCCGACATAGCGGCCGCCGGTGACATAGATATAGCCGGCGACCAGCAGCACCAGCAGCGGAATCGCGGGCAGTAGGACGCGCCGCCAGAAACGGCGTCGGGCGAGGCGGCGCCGGGTGGCGGCTTCGCGTTGTGCCGCAATGACGTCTTCAGCGTCGTGGGGAGAGGAGACGCTGCTATTGGATCCGTCAGGCATGATTCACGGCCACTTCGGGTTCTGCCGCACCGTTCGTCGTTTTCTCGGCGGCGAGGTCGCGGCTGGTGAGATTGGCCCGCACCTTGATGAGGGCCTCGATGAGAAAGTCCTGCTCCCGTTCGTCGATGCCGGCTAGCGCGACGGCGCGGGTCTCCGCGGCCAGCGCCATCAGCTGGTCGAGCACGGGTCGCGCCTTGTCCTTCAGGAACAGCTGGCGGGCACGGCGGTCGTCCGGATCGGGCCGGCGCTCGACCCAGCCCGCGGCTTCCAACCGGTCGAGCAGGCGAACCAGCGTGATCGGTTCGAGCTCGAGCGTGTCGGCGACAGAGGCCTGGTTCGAGCCTTCGTTGCGCTTGAGATGCGCCAGCACCGACCATTGAGCGCGCGTGAGCCCCAGGCTTCGGGCGCGGCGATCGAAATCGCGCCGCAGGAGACGGGCCGCGTCATAGAGCAGAAAACCGAAACTGCGTTCGGGATTGTATCCGGTCATGCAGGGGATCCTTGGTGAAGCATATTATGAGTGTGCTCATAATATGCCATCATGAAAGTTTCAAGAGAAATCATAGTTATCCATAATAAACAGTCACGTATGGGATTCCTGCCACCCGCCGCCGAACCGCATCGACGCCCCGTTATGTAAAGGAGCTGCCATTTTTGCGGGGAGGGGGGCCGGGGATCCCGCCGTCGTTATTCCCAACCGGCTACAACGTGCGATATGGTCGCGCAGCTATATGGAACCTCAAAGGGGGATCGAGCATGCCGTTGCGGAGTGAGAATCGTCGCCGGTTCGTGGCGTCGCTGATGGCCGGCGTTGTTGCGGTGGGTTTGACGGTCGCGCCGGTCGTGGCGTGGGCCGCCGATCCGGTGATCTTCGCCGCCGCCAGCCTCAAGAATGCGCTGGATGATGTGGCCAAGGCCTACGAAGCCAAGACCGGCCACAAGGTGACGATCTCCTATGCCGGCAGCTCCGCGCTGGCGAAACAGATCGAGCAGGGGGCGCCCGCCGACATCTTCATCTCGGCCGATCTCGATTGGATGGATTACCTCGCCAACAAGAATCTCATCAGGAACGACACCCGCCGCAATCTGCTGGGCAACACGCTCGTGCTGGTGGCGCCCGCCGACAGCAGCGTCTCGCTCAAGATCGCGCCGGGTTTCGACCTGGCGAAGGCGCTGGGCGACGGCAGGCTCGCGGTGGCCGATCCGGCGTCGGTGCCGGCCGGCAAATATGCCAAGGCGTCGCTGGAAAAGCTGGGCGCGTGGGACAGCGTGAAGGACAAGCTGGCCCAGGCCGAGAATGTCCGGGCCGCGCTCGCCTTCATCGCCCAGGGCGAGGCGCCGCTCGGCATCGTCTATCAGACCGACGCGACCGCCGAGCCCAAGGTCAAGGTCGTGGACACCTTCCCCGCCGACAGCCACGCGCCGATCATCTATCCTGTCGCCCAGACGGCCTCCTCGACCAACCCCGACGCAGCCGCTTTCCTGCAGTTCCTGGGGACCGAGGACGCCCACAAGCTGTTCGAGGGGCAGGGCTTCGAGGTCCTGAAATAGGCCAGAGTGTCGTTCTCCTTCAGTCCTGAAGAACTTGTCGCAATCGGCCTCAGCCTGAAGGTGGCTCTCTGGGCCGTGGTCGCCAGCACGCCGGTCGGCGTGCTGGTAGCCCTGCTGCTGGCGCGATGCGAGTTCTGGGGCAAGTCGCTCGTCAATGGGCTGGTGCATCTGCCGCTGATCCTGCCGCCCGTGGTGACCGGCTACATCTTGCTGCTGCTGTTCGGACGCCGCGGTCCCCTGGGCGAGTTTCTCGAAGCCAGCTTCGGGATCGTCTTCGCCTTCCGCTGGACCGGCGCCGCCCTCGCCGCGGCCGTGATGGGTTTTCCCTTCCTGGTGCGCGCCGTGCGGCTCTCGATCGAGGCGGTCGACCGGCGGCTTGAATCCGCGGCCGGCACCCTCGGCGCGCGGCCGGCCTGGGTGTTCCTCACGGTGACCCTGCCGCTCTCCGTGCCCGGCCTGCTCGCCGGCATGACCCTCATGTTCGGCAAGGCGCTCGGCGAGTTCGGCGCCACCATCACCTTCGTCTCCAACATCCCGGGCGAGACCCAGACGCTGCCGACGGCGATCTATGCCTTCACCCAAGTTCCGGGCGGAGAGGCGCAGGCACTGCGCCTGGTGCTGGTGTCGGTCGCCATCTCGCTTGCGGCTTTGATGCTGTCGGAAGTCTTCGCGCGTCGTCTGGCGCGCCGGGTCGTCGCCGCGTGACGCTCGAGGTCGATGTCGCGCTGTCGCGCCCCGCATTCGCGCTGGCGGCGTCCTTCCGCACCGGCCCGGGCGTCACTGCGCTCTTCGGGCAGTCGGGATCGGGCAAGACCACGCTGGTCAATATGGTCGCCGGCCTGGTGAAGCCTGACCGGGGCAGGATCCTGGTGGATGGCCGTGCGCTCTACGACAGCGACGCGCGCATCGATCTGCCGAGCCATCGCCGGCGCGTCGGCTATGTGTTCCAGGAGAGCCGGCTCTTCCCCCATCTGACGGTGCGCCAGAACCTGCTCTACGGCTCCTGGTTCCGGGGCCGGCGGTTCCGGTTGGGCTCGGTCGACCAGATCGTGGAGCTCCTCGGCATCGGCGACCTGATGAGCCGGCGGCCCTCATCCTTGTCGGGCGGCGAGAAGCAGCGCGTTGCGATCGGTCGCGCCATCCTCTCGGATCCGGCGATCCTCCTGATGGATGAGCCGCTGGCCTCGCTTGACGACGCGCGCAAGGGCGAAATCCTTCCCTATCTCGAGCGTCTGCGCGACGGGCTCGACCTCCCGATCCTCTATGTCAGCCACGCGCTGCCCGAGGTGGTGCGACTCGCCACCACCATGATCCTGCTCTCCGCCGGCAAGGTCGTCGCGAGCGGGCCGGTCGAGGAGGTGATGGGCCGTTCCGATCTCTTTACGGCCGCCGGCCGTTACGAAGCGGGCTCGGTGCTGGATGCCCAGGTCGCCGCGCATGACCAGGAATTCGGCCTGACCGAGCTGGCCACCGCCGGCGGTCCGCTGCGGGTGCCGCGGCTCGACAATCCGGTGGGCAGCCGGTTGCGGGTGCTGATCCGCGCGCGCGACGTGATGATCGCGACAGAGCGGCCCGGTCACATCAGCGCGCTGAACATCCTCGCCGGCCGGATCGTGGCGCTCCAGGACGATGGGCGTCCGATCGGCGAAGTTACCATCGCGGTGGGCGAGGGCAGAATCCAGGCGCGGATCACGCGCCGCTCCATGAGCCAGCTCGGCCTGGCGACCGGCCGCGAGGTCTTCGCCGTAGTCAAGACCGTCTCCATCGACCATAAGAGCTTCGGCCAGTATCCGGAGCGGTCCGGTCCCGAACGGCAAGAGATCTGACGTCCCGGGCGGCCGTCAGCCGCGCGCCGCGCGCTTGCGCAACTGCGGGCGGAGGTCGGCGAACTGGGTGTGGAAGTTGCGAAGCGACGCTTCTTCGAGCGCGCGATAGGCCCGGATCAGCTCCAGCCCGATGTCGCTCAGCAGCGCACCCCCGCCGGTCTTGCCGCCCTTGGTCGTGACCACGGGGGGCTTGGTGAAGGTCGAGTTCATCTCGTCGACCAGCTCCCAGGCGCGCTTATAGCTCATCCCCATGGCCCGCGCGGCGGCGGAGATCGACCCTTCGGTGCGGACGTTCTCGAGCAGCGCGATCTTGCCGGGCCCGATCATCAGGCCCGGCGCCAGGGTGAGCCGGATGGCCAGCTCATGCTTGGATTTCAAGCTGGACAGCGGTTCCGAGACGGGTCCCTTGGAAGCGGACCGATGGCGGGCCGGTGCAGTGGTCAAGATAATCCCCCTGTTGGCCGGAAGGGTCGCCTCCCGGCACCCGCCCGGTCTGTCCGCCAAGCTTAAGGGAGCGGGGGCTTCCTGACCAAGCGGCCATCCGGGCCTTCCGTTCCCCGGCGGAGGCTTATCCCAAGGTCCTCGAGGTCGCCATCGAAATCCGCGCCCGTCATTGGAAGAAGGCCGAAAACGCTGGCTTTTCCGGGCATTTAAGCCTCTGGTTTCATCCTTCATCAACCATTCTCGGGCAGGCTTCAATTGCCCCTTTCCGTCTGGAACCGCGAGCACCTGTGACGTCGCAGACGATTCGCTACATGGCCTTCGCCTTCGCCGCGGCCGATCTTCTGATCGAGCTGGATGGGGAGGGCCGCGTCTCGTTCGCCATCGGGGCCGCCAACATTTTCTTCGACGAGGACGAGAAGACGCTCGAGGGTCGCCTCTGGCGCGATCTGGTGGCCGAGGATGATTCGCCGCTGGTCGAGGCGCTGGTCGAAGCCCTCGATGTCGGCGGCCGCTACGGGCCGGTGATGATCCGCCTGCGTGGCCGCCGGCCCGAGGTGAACCGTCGCGTGCTGTTCAATGCCTGCCGCCTGCCGCAGCAGCCCGATCGCATCGCCTGCGCGATCTCGCAGCTCACGGCCAGCGCATTCTCCTCGATCAAGACGCCCGAGGCCACCGGGCCCGGCGGATTGCTGGGCAAGGATGCGTTGAGCGACCGGACTGCGGAGATCGTGGCCGCCTCGAAGGCGCTCGATCTGCGTCTCGCTTTGACGTTCCTCGAATTGCCGGGCCTGACCCGCCTCAAAGGCAGCCTCGACCACCAGAGTGCGCGCAGCCTGATGCAGCGGATCGGTGCCGCCCTGCGCGCCGGGTCGCTGGACGGTCAGACCGCCGGTCAGTTCGCGGATGAGCAGTTCGGCTATCTGCACGAAGCCAACAAGCCCACCCATGCGGTGGTCCACGCCATCGAGAAGCTGACCAAGGACGCCGACCATGAGGGGCAGGGTATCGTCCCGCTGACCCGGAACGTCGAGATGACGGCAGGCGAGCTCAGCCCCGAGGGCATCATGCGCGCGGTCAAATACAGCATCGACAAGCTGACGGAAGGCGGCAGCGACGCCGCGATCGACGGCGGCCTGGCGGCGACGTTCGACGCGCTGGTGAATGCCACCATGGAGCGGATCGACGCCTTCGGTCGCATGGTCAAGCATGACGACTTCAAGATCGTCTATCAGCCGATCGTGGCGCTCTCCGACAAGTCGCTGCATCACTTCGAGGTGCTGAGCCGGTTCGAGGCCGAGACCTCGCCCTATGAGGCGATCCGCTTCGCCGAAGAGACGGGCCTGGTCGAGGATTTCGACATCGCCGTGCTGATGAAGGTCTGCGCCATGCTGGAGGCGGCCGAGACCGATCCCCGCCTGATCGTCGCCGTCAATATCTCCGGCCGGTCGCTGGGAAGCGATCTCTTCGCCGGCCTGGTGCAGCGCGAGCTCGCCCAGCATCCGAAGCTTGCCCGCCGCCTGGCGCTGGAGATCACCGAAAGCGCCGAGATCAAGGATCTCTCGCGGCTCGATGCCATCGTCCAGCGAATCCGCCAGCGCGGCTTCGAGGTCTGCCTCGACGATTTCGGCGCCGGCTCGGCGTCGTTCCAATATCTGCGCGCCCTCAAGGTCGATTGGGTCAAGATCGACGGGCTTTATATCCGGCGCGTGCTGAAGGACAGCCGCGATCGCGCCATGATCGAGAGCCTGGTCGATCTTTGCAAGAAGCTCGGCGTGCGCACCGTGGCCGAGCAGATCGAGAACCCCGACGAGGCGGCGGCACTCCGCAAGATCGGCGTGGAGCTGGGCCAGGGCTGGCTGTTCGGAAAGCCGACCGATCGTCCGACCTACAAGCCGCCGCTGGGTCTTCCGGCGGTCGAGACGCCCACCGCGCCGCGTGTCCGTGCGCGGCGCGGCGGCTTTCGCGAAACCTGGGGCTGACCTTCGCGGTCGGCGGGCTGCGCGGATTTTCCATCGATGTTGCCAAGACGGAGGCCGGCCCGCGCCGAAGCGGCCGGGACGCGGGTTGACCGGGCGGCGGATCGAGCCGACCATGGCACGAGGGCCGGGTTTGGGCTTCGGCAGGCGACGCCTCGGGCGGCATCGCGGCGGAAGCGGATCGGCATGTCCGTTCGTGAGGACAGGCGATGAAAGCTCCTCCCGGCACCCGGCTCGGCCGTTGGATGCCGATCATGCTGACGGTGTTTCTGGGCCTGCTGGCATCGGCGGCAGGGGCCTACCTGTTCTATGACGGGGAGGGCGAGCGGCTCCATCTGGCGCTCGATTATCGCGCGGAATGGCGCGCCAAGGATCTGGAATCGAAATTGCGGGCGGTCGGATCGCCGGTCGGAGCCTTTGCGACCTTTCTCGCGACCGAGCGTTCCGACGGCAAGCCGCTGGATGGCGCCATCTTCGCGCGCTGGGCGAGCATTCGCGGCAACTACATCGACAACAAGCCCCGCGCCTATTACTGGTGGCCTTATCTCTCGGCCCAGCCGGGTCCTGTCGAAGCATCCACCCCGACCTCGGATCCCGGTTTTCAGACGCCGCTGCGATACATCCCCGGCGACGCATCGGACTCGGACAGGCCGCCGGCGCTCGATGCCGATGCCCAGGCCGCGATCCGCGAGGTCCTGATCCGCGCCTGGTTCAGCGGCGCTGTCCGCGTTTCCCGTCCCTATCGCGGCGTGGGCTGGCCCGATGAACGGGCCACCGAGATTATGTTCGCGGCCCCCGTCTATCGGGGCGGCCGCGTTCCCAGCACGATCGCCGATCGGCAAGCCAACATCGCCGGCGTCGTCGGCGCGTCTTTCTCGTTGCACGATGTCTTGGAGAACGCGATCAAGGGCACGCCCCGCCTGACCGAGGTGGTCTATATTTCCGAGCAGCCTTGGCCCGCAAACGAGGCACGCCAGTATTTTACCCGCTTCGATCCGGCGACCCAGCATTTCATCATGGAGGTCGGCACGGTGCGGCCGAGCGATCTCGATGGCATGGTGATCGCCAAGCGGGTCGAAGGGCCGGGGGTCAACGCCTATCTGCTGTTCCAGTTCCTTCCGGCCGAGGTGCAATCCAATCGCACGCCGGGTCCCTGGCTGTTCCTTTTCGCCGGCCTGGTCCTGACCGCGGCGGCGACCAGCTATGTGCGGCGCTCCTTGCGTCGCCGCGACGCCTTGACGGTCGCCGTGAGCGTGAGCGACGCCAGGCTGCGCCGGACCCATCGCGAGCTGGAAGCCGTCATTCAATCTTCGCCCGCGGCCATCGTCTGCATCGACAACCGGCATGCGGTCACCGTCTGGAACATGGCGGCGGAGCGGCTTTTCGGCATCCCGGCGGTCGATGCCGTGGGCAAGCCCTACAGCCCGCCGGCGACGACGCATGACGAGACGGATGCGCCGGATCTGGGGCGCGCCATTGCCGAAGGCCGAATGATCGACGGCACGGCGAGCCTGGTGACGCATGACCGGCGCCGCCGTGACGTCTCCGTGCGATCGGCGACATTGACCAGCGACGAAGACGAACAGCCCGGCGCGGTCTACGTCGTCAGCGATGTGACCGAGGTGATCTTGCTCGAGGATCAGCTTCGTCAGGCGCAGAAGATGGAGGCCGTGGGCCAGCTGACCGGCGGCGTCGCGCACGACTTCAACAATCTTCTGGCGGTCGTCATCGGCAATCTGGACCTGATCGGCGCCGCGTTCAGCGCCGAGAGCCGGAATGCGAGATTGCTCGAGGGTGCGCTGCGGGCGGCGTTGCGCGGCGCCGATCTGACCCGCGCGCTCCTGGCCTTCGCGCGGCGTCAGCCGCTGGAGCCGGCACGGGTCGACGTCAACCAGCTCATCGGCAATGTCTGCGAGTTGCTCGAGCATTCCCTCGGCGAAACGATCGCCGTGGAGAGGGAACTGCAGGCCGATCTATGGCCGGTCAATATCGATGCCGTGCAGCTTGAAAGCGCGCTCACGAATCTCGCCATCAACGCGCGCGATGCGATGCCGTCGGGCGGGCGCCTGCTGATCCAGACCCGCAACACGCGTCTCGACAAGGATTACGCGTCCCGCGAACCGGGGCTTCTGGCGGGCGATTATGTCGTCATCGAGGTGACCGACAGCGGCCATGGCATGCCGCCGGACGTGCTGGCCCATGCCGCGGAACCTTTCTTCACGACCAAGAAGGAAGGAAAGGGTACCGGCCTGGGGCTGGCGATGGTCTATGGCTTCGTCAAGCAATCCTCGGGCCATATGAAGATCTATAGCGAGGTCGGCCGCGGCACCACGATCCGTCTCTACCTGCCGCGCCTGAGCGGAAAATTCAGGGAGACCGGCGTTTCCGCGCCGCCGCCCTCGGCGGTCCAGGTTCACGAGACGGTGCTGGTCGTCGAGGACAATCTCGAGTTGCGCCGCCTCGTGGTCAGCCAGCTTCGCGATCTCGGCTACCGGGTTATCGAGGCCGCCGACGGCGCCCAGGCTCTCGAGATCGCCAACGGCCCGGAAAAGATCGATCTGGTCTTCTCGGATGTGGTGATGAGCGGCCATGTCAGCGGCCTCGATCTGGTGCGGGAGTTCCGCCGCCGCCGCCCGGGCGCGAAGCTCCTGCTCACCTCCGGATTCCCCGGCGCCATGAGCGCCAAGGAACGCGAGCTCGAGCCCGGTTTCGTCGTGCCGATTCTCACCAAACCCTACCGTCGCGAGGAGCTGGCCCGGCAATTGCGCGCCGTCCTGGATCAAGCGGGCTGATCCCGGAGGGCCCCTCCCGTCAGGCGCCGCCGTGGACGCCCTGGGAGCGCCCGGCCCTGCAACCCGCTTGTCAAATTGGCGCCATCTGCGGTCAAGTGCCCCTGGCAACCTCCCTCTAAGAGTGGAGGCAGACGGCTCTGCCGGACGACGGCCGGGGGATCGGGCATGGCGACGACGGAAGTGCTGCCGGCGACGGAGCTGCTGGCACGGATCGGACGAATGGTGGAACGATCGCTCCCGCTCTGGGGGCTTTCGCCCTCCGCCCGCGCGACCATGATCAATCATTCCGAGAATGTGACCTACCGGGTCGACGACCCGGCCAGCGGCGGGCGGTCGATCCTGCGGGTCCACCGCGTCGGCTACCACAGTCAGGACGCGATCCGGTCCGAACTGCAATGGATGGAGGCGTTGCGCCGCGAGGCGGGGGTGGAGACGCCCGAGACCATCCCGGCCAAGGATGGCTCGATCATCCAGATCTTGCGCAGCCCCGAGCTGGACCATCCGCGCCACGCCGTGATGTTTACCTTCCTCGACGGCAAGGAGCCGGCCGAGGATGAGCTGCTGGGCCCGTTCGAGCGGTTGGGCGAGGTCTCGGCCCGGATGCACCGCCATGCCGCCGGCTGGGCGCTTCCGCCGGGCTTCACCCGCCATGTCTGGGATTTCGAGACCGCCTTCGGCGCCAACCCGACCTGGGGCCGCTGGCAGGACAGTTTCGGCGTGGACAAGCCGACCCTGGAGATCCTGGGTCGGATGGAAAAGACCATCGGGCGGCGCCTCGAGCGCTTCGGCAAATCGCGCGAGCGCTTCGGGCTTTGTCACGCCGACATCCGTCTGGCCAATCTTCTGATCGACGGGACCCGCACCAAGGTCATCGATTTCGACGATTGCGGCATCAGCTGGTATCTCTACGACCTCGGCACGGCGTTGAGCTTCATCGAGCATCGTCCGGACGTGCCCGACCTGGTTCAGTCCTGGCTCAGGGGATACAGCAAGGTGATCCGGCTCTCGCGCGAGGAGGAGGCCGAGATTCCGACCTTCATCATGTTCCGCCGCCTGCTGCTGGTGGCCTGGATCGGATCGCATGCCGAGACCGACCTCGCCAAGAGCCTGGGCGCACCCTATACGCAGGGAAGTTGCCGCCTGGCGGAGCGATATCTCAGCCGTTTCGCCTGACACCGAAATCGATCGCAGGGACGAACCCTGCGGGCCATGGGAGGAAATGAACATGCTGACTTCGATCGCAGGACGTTCCGTCGTCGTTACCGGCGCCAGCAAGGGCATCGGCAAGGGCATCGCCCGCGTCTTCGCCAGCAAGGGCGGCAAGGTGCTGGTGGTTTCGCGCCACCTGGCCGAGGCGGAGAAGGCCGCCGACGAGATCAAGCGTGCCGGCGGTACGGCAGCGGCCTTCGCCGGCGACGTCTCCAAGCCCGCCGACATGGAGAAGATGGCCGAGGCCGCTCTCTCGCGTCATGGCGGGATCGACATCCTCTGCACCAATGCCGGGATCTTTCCGGCCGCCAAGATCAAGGACATGACAGCCGAGGATTTCGACAATGTGATCGGCGTCAATCTCAAAGGCACCTTCCTCGCGATCAAGGCCTGCCTGCCGGCGATGAAGCGCAAGGGGCAGGGCCGGATCGTGATCACCTCCTCGATCACCGGCCCGATCACGGGCTATCCCGGCTGGACCCACTACGGCGCCTCGAAGGCGGGTCAGCTCGGCTTCATGCGCACGGCCGCGATTGAACTGGCACCCTTGAAGATCACGGTCAATGCGGTGTTGCCGGGCAATATCCGGACCGAGGGGTTGGACAGCATGGGGCCGGAATACGCGAAGAAGATGAGCGATTCGGTGCCACAGGGCCGATTGGGCTCGGTCGAGGACATCGCCTACGCGGCGCTCTTCCTCGCCTCCGACGAAGCCGCTTATATCACAGGGCAGACCATCATCATCGATGGCGGGCAGATCCTTCCGGAATCCCTGATGGCGCTGGAGGAAATGGCCGTTTCCTGAGAGATCGGTTGAGCGTCGGCGGCGGCCGCGCTCGGCCCAGGGGCTCCGCGCCGGATCTTCGGATTCGGCCGGGGCCCTTTTCATTGCCGCTCGATGACGGTCCCGCGCAAAAGCGTTTGATAGCAATCTAACAAAATTGGCAGCGTCGCAGCCGCTGTCAAAAGCGGCACCGGTTGCTGTCAAGCCGCCGCGAACCGATGCGGCGCATCTTGCCTCCCACCCGTCGCCGGCGATTCCGACGCTTCCGGTCCTGCCGGCGGGGAAGAGTCCCCGAGGGAGCGCGCGCGATGTACGACTACGGCTTCTTCTCCTACGACTCCAAGGAAGAGTTCATCGAGAAATCGAAGAGCTTCTGGAATCCGGGAAAGACCCAGTCCTGGCAGGATTTCGGCGTCGATCTCGTGATCGATCGCCGTGAGGAATATTTCCTCTGGGACATGAGCGGCAAGCGGCTGATCGACGTTCACCTGAACGGCGGCACCTACAGCCTCGGCCATCGCAATCCCGAGCTCATCGCCACCATCGAGCTGGCGATGAAGCATTTCGACATGGGCAACCATCATTTCCCGAGCCTGGCGCGCACGGCGCTGGCCGAGGCGCTGCTCAAGACCTGCGCGCCCAACATGCAGTATGTGATCTATGGCAGCGGCGGCGGCGAGGCGATCGACATCGCCATCAAGTCGGCGCGCCATGCCAAGCAGCGCCGCAAGATCGTCTCGGTCATCAAGGCCTATCACGGCCATACCGGCCTCGCCGTCTGTGCCGGCGACCAGCGCTTCTCCGAGCTGTTCCTGTCCGATCGGCCCGACGAATTCATCCAGGTGCCGTTCAACGATCTGACGGCGATGGAGGATGCGCTGCGCAAGCGCGATGTCGCCGCCGTCATCATGGAGACGATCCCCGCGACCTACGGCTTCCCGATGCCGAAGGAAGGCTATCTGACGGGCGTCAAGCGCCTCTGCGAGAAATATGACGCGCTCTACATCGCCGACGAGGTGCAGACCGGCCTGATGCGCACCGGCGAGATGTGGGGCTGCTACAAATACGGCGTCGAGCCCGACATCCTGGTCACCGGAAAGGGTATCTGCGGCGGCATGTATCCGATCGGCTGCGTGGTCGTCACCGAGGAGTCCGGCGCCTGGCTGCACAAGGATGGCTTCGGCCATATGTCCACCATGGGTGGCGCCGAGCTCGGTTGCATCGTGGCGATCAAGGTGCTCGAGATCTGCAACCGTCCCGAAGTGCGCTCGATGGTGAATTACATCTCCAGCCTGATCGGGCGGCGGCTCGAGCAGATCAAGGCGATCTATGGCGATTTCTTCGTCGGCATCCGCCAGAACGGCGTGGTGATGGGGCTCGAGTTCGACCATCCCAAGGGCGCCATGTATGTGATGAAGGCGCTCTACCGGAACGGCGTCTGGGCGATCTTCTCGACCCTCGATCCGCGGGTGCTCCAGTTCAAACCGGGTCTCCTGCTGACGCGCGATCTGAGCGAGGAGCTGATGGATCGCGTCGAGGTCTCGATCGCGCAGGCCCGGGCCGAGGTTCTCGGCCTCAAGGGCAAGCGGGCGGCAGCGTGAGCTCGGCCATGTCACGGATGCAGCGACGGACGGACGAAAAGGCGCCCGGCGGCCCGCCCGATCTGGTGATCAAGGCCGCCAGCGCCAGCGAGACCATGAAGGACGAAGCCCGCCTTGCGCGCGCCGGCATGATGCTGGAGCGGGGCCGCTGGGCCGCGGCCGCTTTCGCCCGGCTCGACCGGGACAGCACCTTGCGGATCGCCAAGGCCGCCGCCGATGCCGGCTTCGCCAAGGCCCAGCATTATGCGGAGTGGGTGGTCAAGGAGACCGGCTTCGGCGTCGTCGAGCACAAGAAGATCAAGAACGAGCTTTGCAGCCGCGGCATCTACGACTACTACCGCGACGAACCGCTGACCGGCCTCAAGATCGACGCCGAGCGCAAGATCGTGGAAGTGGCGCGGCCGGCGGGCGTGGTGTTCGCGCTGACGCCGTCGACCAATCCGGTTTCCACCGTCTTCTTCAAGATCATGATTGCGCTGCTCAGCCGCAACGCGATCATCGTCAGCCCGCATCCCATGGCCAAGGCCTGCTGCGCCGATGCGGTGCGCTGCATGGCGGAAGCCGCCATGGCCGCGGGCGCGCCCGACGGCGTGGTGCAGGTGATCGACGAACCCAGCATCCCCCTGGTCACGGCCCTGATGGCCGATCCGCGCACGGACGTGATCCTGGCGACCGGCGGCTCGCCCATGGTCCGCGCGGCCTATTCCTCGGGCAATCCCGCGATCGGCGTCGGGCCCAGCAATGTCCCGGTGCTGGTCGATGCGACGGCCGACCTGGCCAAGGCCGCCAAGCGCATCGTCGTCAGCAAGTCCTTCGACAATTCGGTGCTCTGCACCAACGAGTCGGTGCTGATCGCCGAAGCGGCCATCGCCGACAAGCTGCTGCGGCATATGCAGAACGAGGGGGCCTATCTCTGCTCTGAGGAGGAGACCGAGCGGCTTCGCGCCTATCTCTTCCCGGGCGGAAAGTTCAATCTCCGGGCGCTGGGCCGGGATGCGAACACGATCGCCGGGGAAGCCGGCATTCGTGCGCCCGCAAAAACCAGGATACTTCTGGCGCCCTTCGATCTGCCGATGCCGGAGGAGGTCTTCGCGCGCGAGAAGCTCTGCCCCGTGCTGGGCTTCCTGAGGGTGCCCAACGCGCAGCGTGGGGTCGAGGCGGCGCGGGCCTTGTTGCGCTATAGCGGCGGCGGCCATTCGGCCGCGATCCACAGCAAGGATTCGCGGACCGTCCTGGCCTTCACCATGGCCGTCAATGTGCTTCGCGTCGTGGTCAATGCGCCTTGCAGCCAGGGGGCGGCGGGGTTCGACACCAATCTCGCGCCGACCATGACGATCGGAACCGGCTTCTTTGGGCGCAGCTCCATCGGGGAGAATGTCGGGCCGCAGCATCTCGTGCACTGGACCCGCATCGCCTACAACAAGGACGCGAGCGAGGTCTTCGGCGACTATACGCATCTCGAGCCCTGGGACGTGCAGGCGCCGGACGGGACGGAAGGGCTGGCGATGCCGGCACCCCGCCAGGGCGGCAGCGGCGACGATCTCGGCGAGATGCGGGAAGAGATCCGCCAGGTCATCATCGAAGAGTTGCGCAGCCTCTTCATGGGTTCCTGATCCATGGCCGAGTTGCGCTCCTTCATCTTCATCGACCAGTTGCAGCCGCGCACCATGTGCTATCTCGGCAGCTGGATCCGCGGGAGCCTGCCGCGCACCAACATGGCGGCGCAGATCATCGAAGTGGCGCCGGGGCTCGATATCGAGCCAATCACCGACGTGGCCCTGAAACATGCCGAGGTGCAGAGCGGCATCCTCGTGGTCGAACGCCAGTTCGGCTATCTGGAGATCCATTCGCGCTCGACCGCAGCGGTCCGGGCCGCCAGCCAGGCGGTGCTCGAGTTCCTCGACACCACGGCAGACAAGGCGACCAAGCCGCAGATCCTGGCCTCCAAGATCATCACCCGCATCGATCATCTCCATGCCTTCCTGATCAACCGGAACAAGCTGGGCTCGATGATCCTGCCGGGCGAATCCCTGTTCGTGCTGGAGATGCAGCCGGCGGCCTACGCCATCCTCGCCACCAACGAGGCGGAGAAGGCGGCGGACATCAAGGTCATCGACTACCGGATGATGGGTGCTACCGGCCGGGTCTATCTCAGCGGCACCGAGGACAATGTGCGGGCGGCCTCGATCGCCGCCCAGCAGGCGTTGGAGGCATTGCAGTGAGCGATCGGAAATCGGGCCTGGATCGCGAGGCGATGCGCCGGATGGTTCGCGAGGTGTTGCGCGACGCCCTGCCCGAGGCGATCAAGGGCAGCGCTGCGGCGAAGGCCGCCGCGCAGAAGGTCGTGGCGAACGCGCCGGCGCCGGCTCGGGCCGAGCCGGCTGCCAAAACGCCCGCGCCGGGCGCATCACCCTCTCAGGCCCGCCAGAGCGCCGGAGAGGAAGTCTCGCTCCAGAGCGACCAGGAGCTGGCCCAGTTCGTGCGCCGGATCGTGCATCTCCTGGAGAATCCGGCGACGCGCGAGGCCGTGAAATCCGGTCGTCATGCCTTCCGGCTGAAGCGGTTCTCGTCCTCGTCGTCTGCGGCGTCTTCCGGCCGTCCGGCGGGTGCAGTCGAGAAGATCGCCAAGGGTGTCGTCAAGGAGAACACGGTGGTCGACGCCGCCAAGGCAGGCGCGCGGCTGGTCATCGGCCGAGGCGTGGTGGTCACGCCGCTGGCGCGCGACAAGGCGCGGCAGTTGGGTGTGCAGATCGAGAGGGACGTCTGATGTTGCGCGCGACGGTCAAAGGCAATGTCTGGTCAACCAAGCGCCTGAAGGAGATTCCCAGCGGCGCCATGCTGGAGGTCGAGCTCGACGACGGGAAGGGGACCCGCCTGGTCGCCTTCGACGTGCTGGGCTGCGGCATCGGCGAGCGCGTGCTGGTATCCACCGGCTCGGTCGCGGCCGCCTGGTTCCCCGGCAAGGCGCCCCCGCTGGACGCGCTGATCATCGGCTCGATCGACGAGCCGTCGAAGAATGGCAAGAACGCCAAATAGATTGATTTGAACCGCTATCCATCGAGCAAGGAGAGAACGATGTCGAACGCAATTGGAATGATCGAGACGAAGGGTTATGTCGCGGCCCTGGCCGCGGCGGATGCCATGGTCAAAGCCGCCAATGTGGTGATCGTCGGCCGCGAGCAGGTCGGCGACGGGCTGGTGGCCGTGATCATCAATGGCGATGTCGGCGCCGTGAAGGCCGCGACCGAGGCCGGTTCCGAGGCCGCCAACACCGTTGGCGAGCTGATCTCGGTGCATGTGATCCCGCGGCCGCATCCGGACCTGATCAAGCACTTCACCTCGGTGCCGAAATAACCCGGATCGCCGACGGCGGATCGAGCCCCCGGCCGGCTGGCCGGGGGAGTGACGGAACCTGCGGACGGGCCCGCTGACGATGACGGAATTGCGCGTCTATCTGATGGTGGAGAATCTCCAGCCGCAGTTCGCAGCCTATCTGAGCTCGCCCACGCGGGCGCGAGGCTACCCGCCCGTCCAGGGTCAGCATTCGTTGATCATCGAGGTGGCGCCGGGACTGGCGATCGAGCGGGTAATCGACCTGGCGCTCAAATCGGTGCCTGATGTCGAGCCCGGCATCCTCTTCGTCGAGCGGCAGTTCGGCGTGCTGGAGCTGCATTCCAGCGACCTGGCGGCGCTGAAGCGGGCGGGGCAGGCGATCCTCGAGGGGATCAAATCGAAATCCGCCGATCAGCTCCGGCCGCGGGTTCTCTACACCGACGTGATCGAGGACATCACCGACCAGCATGCGGTCATCATCAACCGGAATCGCGAGGCCTCGATGGTGATGCCGGGCGAGACTCTGCTCGTCTGCGAAATGGTGCCAGCCTTGTTCGCCGCGGTCGCCGCCAACGAGGCGGAGAAAGTGGCGCCCGAGAACACGTTGGTGAATGTGCAGATGATCGGGGCCGCCGGGCGCCTCTATATCAGCGGGCCGACCGCGGGTGTCGTCCGGGCGCGAGACCGGATCGCCGAGGTGCTCCAGGCGATCGAAGGCCGCAGCCATTAATGGCTTGTCGAGGTCTCGATCCGCGAAATCTCAGTTCCGGATCGCGGCGGAGGACCGCTCCAGCCGGCGGGTGAGGGCGCATTGGCGCCGGTAATGGGCCGGCGCCATGCCGGTCCATTGCCGGAAGGCGCGGCTGAAGGCGCTGAGCTCGGAATATCCGAGCAGGAAGGCGACCTCGGTCAGGGGGATATGGGGCTCCGCCACATAGCGCAGCGCCAGATCGCGCCGCGAGCCGCGCACCAGATCGTTGAAATTGACATCGAGGTCGTGAAGGCGGCGATGCAGCGTCCAGCTCGTCAAGCCGAGCTCGGTTGCCACCTTCTTGATGCTGGGATTGCCGTGCTGCAGCTGGATCTCGATCTTCTGGCGCACCAGCGCCACCAGGTCGTCGGGCCGCGCGCGCCGGCAACGGCCGCTCATGAAAGGTTCGAGCAGCGAGAACAGGGATGAGTCCGGCTCCGGCATCACGCAGTCGAGATCGCTGCGGCGGAACACGACCGAGTTGAAGGGCTGCGAGAAATAGATCGGCGTATCGAACAACGCCTCATGTTCGCGCGGCTCCGGCGGCCGGGGATGCTCGAAATGGATCTCGAGCGGCCGCCAGTTGCGGCCCAGCGCATGCCAGAAGATGTTGCAGAACATGCCGATCGACAGCTCCGCATCCTGGCGGCGCCGGCTGATCCGGCCGTCCTCGATGCGGTAATCGAGATAGACCAGGTCGCGCTCCTCGCGCAGCGTCATGGTCGTGTTCTGCTGATGGGCGGGGAAATAGCGGCAGAAATTCCGCAGCGCGGCGGCGAGGGTGGGCGAGTTGACGGCCAGATAGCCGATCGCGCCCAGCTGCTTGGGCTTGAAGCCATAACCGAAGCGCAGGCCGAAATTGTCGTAGCGGGTGTGGCGGGCGGCCTCTTCGAAGAGCTGGCAATATTGCGCCAGGCTCAGCTCGTTGAAGGGGCTGTCGAGGCTGTGGGCATCGACATGGACGGTCTCGAAGACGCGTCCGGCATCTCCGCCGAGGGTGGCGATCAGCTCCGCGATGCCGTTGGCGGCGGATGCGAGGATCTGCGGCCCGGCTCCGATGCCCGGCGAACCTTCCGGCAAAACGACGCCCATGATTCCTCCCGGCTCCAGCAGAGGTGCCGCCAGCGGTGATGCGCCGGCGCCAGGGAATTAAAGACCATAGGGAGAGGGGGCCACAAGCGCAGCCGCCCGGCGTCCTTCCCGGAACGATCCTCAGCCTGTGGAAAACTCCGCGCCGACCGCGACGGTCAGGTCGTCAATTGCCCGTTGGCCAGGAGCGTGGTGAGCACCTGGGTCTCGTCCTGCGTGCCGCCCCAGGAGCCCTGCGAAACGCCCTGCAGCACCACGTGAAGCTGCGGATCGAAGCCGGAGCCGGCCGGACCCGCGGCACCGTTATAGTCGACGGAGAGGATCGTGTTGCCGCCGCTGAAAGAGACGTCGAAATAGGACGACAGGTTGGCCGCGGTGGCGCCGGCGCCGGTGTGGGGAGCGCCGGACAGCAGATCGCTGAAATCGAGCACGTCCCGGCTCCCGACCGGGCCGCCGATCTGGAAGCCCTGCACCGTATCGGTATCGTCGTTGGGATCGGGAATGAAGCCCTGCGCGAGGCCGTGGCCGCCGGTCAGGTCCACATTCTGGCCCGTGATCGTGAGCTGATACTGGCCGCTGCCGCTGCCATTGTTGCTGTTGCCGTTGACGCTGTCGTTGCTGCGCGCCTCGGTCTCGGTGAGGGTGCTGTCGCCGATGGCGAGGATATATTTGCCAGGCGCCAACTGGCCCTGGACGATGAAGGAATCATTGCCGTTGCTGCTGCCGTCGCTGGCGATGCCATAGAGCCCGCTGTCGTCGTTGTTGGCGCTGATCAACGGGTCGGCCGCACTGCTCCCGACCAGCCCGTTCCCGTTGCTGTCCTGGAACAAATAGATCTGCGTGTTGATGTTGCCGCTCAGGCTCTTGAGGTCGATGGTCAGGGCCTGCGCCTCGGTGCCGGTCACCTCAAAAGTGAAGTAGTGGATGTTGTGCGGATCGTCGAGCGTCGTGGTGACGGTGATCTCGCCCGATCCCTCGCTGAAGGTGGTCCCCGACTGCGCATGCAGGCCGGTGGTGCCCTCGGCCCCGCGATGGCCGGCCTTCCACTGGAAGTAATCCGGCTCGCCGTCGGCCCCGACCAGGATGTCGCTGCCCATGCCGCCGATCAGCGTGTCGACCGCCCCGTCGGGCGTCCCCGCGACCGCATCGGCCACGATCCGGTCGTTGCCGGTGCCGCCATCGAGAAGATCGGCGCCCGTGCCGCCGACGACGGTGTCGTTGCCGCCCTGCGCGAAGACCGTGTCGTCGCCGGCACCCGCGTCGATATGGTCCGCGGCACCCCGGGGGTCATTATCCTCGTAGAGCACGTCCAGATGGGTGCGGATATAGCTCAGCACTTCCTGGTCGTTCGGCGCATGGCCCAGATCGGATTGGATCTGCGCGAAGAGCGCGTCATAGCCTTCGCCGGTCACCGTGGAGGCATCGAGATGGTCGGTGTTGACGACATCGCCGAAGATGATGTCCTGGCCGTTGCCGCCGCTGAGGCTGTCGCCGCCGACAGCGTCGGGGATATCGGCGCCAGGCTGGAAGGTTCCCTCCAGCGCGAAGCCCACCTGGTCGGCGGCCGTGACGATCTCGGCACCGCCGCTATTGTCGATCTTCTGGAGATTGGCGAAGTCGCCGCTTTGAGCGGTCAGGCCGACGCCGATCGCATGCGCCTCGACTCCGAGCGCGGTCCAGACGCCACGCCAGTAATCGAGCCCGCTGCTGCCCGTCGGCGAATCATAATTCTGGAAGGTGCTCGCCTGCTCGGTCGGAGCGCCATCCGAAATGAAGAACAGCTTGTTGTTGCCGTCGAAGCCGGCGAGCGGCGCATAATTGGCCGAACTGGCGAGGCCGCTGTCGGCGAGGAACAGGTTGCGCGCGGCAATCAGGGCATCCTGGAAATCGGTGTTGCCCGACGCACTGATGGCGTTGACCGCGGTGACCAATGTGGCGAATTGCCAGACGCCGGGGCTGGTCTGGACCAGATCGCCTAAATCGTTGGCGGTCACCGTAATCGGCGTACCGGCGGCGCCGTTGAAGGGAACGACGGTGAACTTGACGGTCACTTCCTGGCCGGCAAGAAAGGCATCGTGGGCGTAGGTCGCGTATTTCTGCGCCAGCGACAGGACGACGGCCTTGGCGAGCTGCACGTTGTTGCTGTCGGCGACGCTGCCGGACTTGTCCAGGACGGCGACGCCATTCTGGTCTTCATAGAGCAGGCCGCCGGGCAAGTGTGTCGCGCCGCCGCTGTCGCCAATGAGGACATCCTGCCCCGTTCCGCCCTGCAGGATCAGGTTCGCGTAGGGCGACGTGCTGCTGACGTCGGCCGTGCCGGGGCCCGCATTGGCGCTGTCACTACCGACCAGCAGGCGATCGGAGTCGTCATCGTCGATGATATTGGTCGTGGCGGTAGCCGTCCCGGTTGCACCGCGAGAGGGCGAGATCGTCACCGAATAGTTCTCGTTATCTTCCGGAACCGTGTCTTGAATCGTGTGAATGACGAGCGTCTGGGCGCTGCCACCGCCGCCTGTAAAGGTCAGGATCGCATTGTCGCGGCTGTCGAAGTCTGTGCCTTCAGTTGCGGTTCCAGAATTCGTCTGGATCGTGACGAAGGCGGTCTGACCGGGCGCCAAGGTGGCGCCATTGTAGCTCACCGTATAGAGGGCATCATTGCCCTCGTTGACCGAGCTGTCGCCCTGGATGTTCCACACCGGCCCGGTGCTCTGGTCGACGATGCTCGTCGTCGCCGTGCCGGTCCCGATCGCGCCCAGCGTCGAACTGGCGATCTGGACCGAGTAGCTCTCGGTCCCTTCGATCACGGTGTCGCTGTCGGCATGAACCGTCAGCGTCTGCGAGGTGCCGCCGCCGCCGACGAAGGTCAGGATGGTGCCGTCGCGGCTGTCGAAGTCGGTGCCTTCGGTCGCCGTCCCGCCCTGGGTCTGGATCGTCACGAAGGCGGTCTGGCCCGCGGCCAGCGTCGCGCCGGTGTAGGACACCGTGTAGAGAGCGTTGCCGCCCTCATTGACCGAGCTGTCGCCGGCGATGCTCCACACCGGACCGCTGCTCTGGTCGACGATGCTCGTCGCCGCCGTGCCGGTCCCGATCGTACCCAGCGTCGGGCTGGCGATCTGGACCGAATAGTTCTCCGTGCCCTCGATCACCGTGTCGCTGTCGGCATGGATGGTCAGTGTCTGCGACGTGCCCCCGCCGCCCGTAAAAGTCAGGATGGTGCCGTCGCGGCTGTCGAAGTCGGTGCCTTCGGTCGCCGTCCCGCCCTGGGTCTGGATCGTGACGAAGGCGGTCTGGCCGGTAGCCAGCGTCGCGCCGGTGTAGGACACCGTGTAAAGCGCGTTGCCGCCTTCCGAGACCGAGCTGTCACCAGCGATGCTCCAGGTCGGACCGCTGCTCTGGTCGACGATGCTCGTCGCCGCCGTGCCGGTCCCGATCGCGCCCAGCGTCGGGCTGGCGATCTGGACCGAATAGTTCTCCGTGCCCTCGATCACCGTGTCGCTGTCGGCATGAACCGTCAGCGTCTGCGACGTGCCGCCGCCGCCGACGAAGGTCAGGATGGTGCCGTCGCGGCTGTCGAAGTCGGTGCCTTCGGCCGCTGTCCCGCCCTGGGTCTGAATCGTGACGAAGGCGGTCTGGCCAGTCGCCAGCGTGGCGCCGGTGTAGCTCACCGTGTAAAGCGCGTTGCCGCCTTCCGAGACCGAGCTGTCGCCCTGGATGTTCCACACCGGACCGCTGCTCTGGTCGACGATGCTCGTCGTCGCCGTGCCGGTCCCGATCGCGCCCAGCGTCGGGCTGGCGATCTGGACCGAATAATTCTCCGTGCCCTCGATCACCGTGTCGCTGTCGGCATGAACCGTCAGCGTCTGCGACGTGCCCCCGCCGCCCGTAAAGGTCAGGATGGTGCCGTCGCGGCTGTCGAAGTCGGTGCCTTCGGTCGCCGTCCCGCCCTGGGTCTGGATCGTGACGAACGCGGTCTGGCCAGTCGCCAGCGTGGCGCCGGTGTAGCTCACCGTGTAAAGCGCGTTGCCGCCTTCCGAGACCGAGCTGTCGCCAGCGATGCTCCAGGTCGGACCGCTGCTCTGGTCGACGATGCTCGTCGTCACCGTGCCGGTCCCGATGCCTCCGAGGGACGGCGCGATGCCGACCGAGAAATCCTCGGTGCCTTCGATGACGGTATCGGATTGCGCGTGGACGGACAGGGTTTGCGAGGTCTCGCCGCCACCGACGAAAGTCAGGACGACATGCTCACCCTGATAGTCGCCGCCTTCGCCGCCCTCGGCAGCCGTGCCCGGCGTTGTGTCGACCGTGACGAAGGCCGTCTGGCCTGTCGCCAGGGCAGCGTCGCTGTAGCTGACGGTATAGGTGGCGTCGGAACCTTCGGCGACGCTGCCGTCGCCCGAGAGGCTCCAGGTCGGGCCGGTGGTCTGATCGAGGATCTCGGTGGTGACGGAGCCGGTGCCGGTGCCGCCCAGGGAGGGCGTGATACCGATAGAGAAATCCTCTGTGCCTTCGACTTGCGTGTCGGACTGCGTCTGGACCGACAGGGTCTGGGCGCTCTCGCCGCCGCCGGTGAAGGTCAGGACGACATGCTCGCCATCGAAATCGCTGCCTTCGCCGGCCGAGCCCGATGCCGTGTCGACGGTGACCAGCACGGTCTGGCCCGCCGCCAGGCTCGCATCGCCATAGCTCACCGTGTAGGTCGCCGCATCGCCCTCGGCGACGCTGCTGTCACCGTCGATGCTCCAGGTCGGACCGCTGCTCTGATCGACGATCTCGGTCGCAACGGTGCCGCTGTCGACCGAGCCGCCGCTGACGCCGGTGATGGCAACCGAGAAATCCTCGGTGCCCTCGACGATCGTGTCGGCGATCGCCGCGACGCCGACAGTCTGGCTGGTGGGATCGCCGCCCACGAAGGTGAGAACCGTCGCCAGGCTGGAGAAATCCTCGCCGTCCTGGGCGCTGCCGGAGCTGGAGGCTATCGTCACCGTGGCGGTGGCGCCGAGCGCGATCGGACCGCCGAGATAGGAGACCGTATAGACCGCGGTCCCGCCTTCCTCGACCGTATCGGTGCCCGCGAGGCTCCAGGCGATCGGCTGCGAGGGATCGTCGATGACCGTCGTGGTGGTGGCCTCGCCCGTATCGCCGGTGTCGCTCGACAGGCTGACCGTGAAGTTCTCCGGATCCTCGACCGTGCTGTCGGCCAGCAGGGAGACGGTGATCGTCTGGCTCGTGGCCTCGCCGCCGGTGAAGGTCAGGACCTGATCGACGCCGCCGAAATCCTGATCCTGCGTGGCGGAGCCGGAATGGGAGGAGACCGTGACCGTGACCGAAACGCCGTCGGCCAGCGTGGCGCCGCTATAGGAGACCGTGTAGGTCGCAACCGTTCCTTCGGTGCCGGCGGAATTACCGGTCACGTCCCAAACCAGGGGCTCCTGATTATCGAGCAGCGTCGTGTTGTCGCTCGGCGTCGCGATGGTGCCGGCATTCGGATTCGAGATCGTGACCGAGAAATTCTCGGTGCCCTCGATGATGGTGTCGTCGATCGTGCTGACGCCGATCGACTGGCTGGTCTCGCCGCCGCCGGTGAAGGTGAGGGTGATGCTGTCGCCGACGAAATCGGTGCCGGAGATCGCGGTGCCGCTGCCGGGCGCGACCTCGACGGTCAGGATCTGGCCCGGGGCCAGCACCGCGCCGCTATAGGAGACGAAGTAAGCTGCCGTTCCGCCTTCCGTCACTTCCGAGGCGCCGGAGATCGACCAGACCGGTTCGAGCAGGTCGGTGACGTCGATCTCGACATCGATCGGCGTTGCCGCATTGGTACCGTCGGTCGCGGCGACCTGGATCGTGGTGGTATGGATGCCGCTCTCGAAATCGAGCAGGGGAGAGGCGGCACCAGCCGCGGTGAGTGTGATCTCGCCGGTCTCGGGATTGATCGCGAACCAGCCGTTCGGATCGCTCGACGCCACGATGCTGAACTGTGTCGGCCCGCCAGTGGTGTCGGCATCGGTCGCGGTGACGGTGGCGACCACGGTGCCCGCGGGACTGTTCTCGGGAAGATCGACGGGACCCAGCGGATCGATGACCGGCGGATTGTCGTTCTCGTCTTCGAGATCGATCTCGAACGGCACATTGACCGATTGCCCGAAATTGTTCTGGGCATGAACCGTCATGGTGAAGCCGGGCGTGGTCTCGAAATCGAGCAACGCCGAGTTGTTGACGGTGATGACGCCGGTGTTCGGGTCGATCGTGAAAGCAGGCTCCGGCTCCGCGAACAAGGCGAAGCTGCGGGCGGAGAAGATCTGAAGGGTCTGGTTTCCGTGCTGATCGAGCAGGCTGTAGGTATAGGTCGCGTTGGGTGGGCCGCCGACGATGGCGGCCACGAATCCCGCAATCGTCCCGTCCGGCGAATTCTCCGGCAAGTGGCCGCCGCCCAGCGCAAGACCGAATAGGGGCGGTCCCCCTTCGAACTGCTTGTCGTTGGGATTTTTCTCGTCATTGCCGAAGGTGTTGTAGCCGAGCTGGGTCTCGTCCAACGTGCTCGGCGGCAATACGAGACCGAGCAGGCCGAAATCAAAATCCCCGAAACCGGTCGGAGTGAAGAAATGCGAGCCGTGATTCGGCCCGCCAGAGTTGCCGCCGCCCGCTGCGGTATTGATGTCGAGCTCGCCATGCTTGTCGAGGAGCTCGTTTTCCAGCTGGATGTCGGGCAAGTTCTCGAGCGGCTTGCCGAACAGTCCTTCGATCTCGTTTTTCGTCAAGATATGGGGCGTGGCCGGCGGCGTGTTGAAATCGATCAGTGTGGTCGACTGGAACACCTGGTCGAGGACCACCTCGCCCTTGCCGTTATAGACGACGACCTTGCCGACATGGCCGTCGGCGTCCTTGAGGAGGGCGATGACCCAGCCCTCGGGGCCTTCGCCGTAATGGCCGCCGACGCTGGTTCCGCGCACGCCGATGCTGCCGGCGGGCGTGCCCACCGTCATGCCTTCGCCGGGCGCGCCCGCGATGCCGCCGGTGACGAACACGAAGGCGCCCTGGACGACGTTCAGCGCCAGCGAATTGTCGCTGCCGGAGGGATCGTAGATCAGCTTGTCGATCTTCATCTCGGCGCCGCCGCCGAGCGAGAACTGCGTGCCGTCGACGAAGGTGATGCCGACCGCGCCGTCCGGTGCCGTGCTAATTACGTCGTTGGCATAAATTTGCCCTCCGACGCCGAGATCATCGCTGCTACCATCGGCATGCGTCACATGCACGGCCTGCTCAGCCGAACTGATCTGGCCGATCGGTTCGCCGCTGGCTTGGGCCACTTGGACCGTTCCCGGTTCTGCCGCCACGGCAGAACTGTGGGTCGTGTCGTGATCGACGTTCGCCATGATGGCGGCCCCTCCGAACCGCACTGGTCCGGTGACGATGTAGTGGCCACGCTGGCGCCTTGGTGGCGTCTTCGCGCGGCAATCAGCGCGTCTGGTGCGCTGCTCGCGAAATCACTGCCAATCAATACAGACGGAAGCGGAGCTCTTGAGATTGGCTCCACAACCAACCGTGCCGGGCGGCAAGGATTCGCCACCGCGGCTGAAATCGTCGTTTGCTTCCGAAGGCCACTATACCGCGCTCAATCAAGGCCCGTCGCCAAGAACCTAAGAAATTCCTTACATCCCGTTGTGCGGTCAACGAAGTAGAAAGGACAGTAAGGCTGTCTTAATGCGATAAACTCAAGACCTAGGCTTCAAATCTCAAGCCGAGGCCTGGTCGACCGTCACCTGAATGTCGGTGTCGACATAGACATTCGTCGTCCGGCTGAAATTGTCCGTGGCCACCTGGTAAATATCGAACGCCTGGCCATGGCCGTCGTCGACATGCCCGACCGGCTGGATGCCTGGGATGTCGCCATTGCCATCGACCCAGTCGCCGCCGAAATCGTCGAGCGTGAGGTGATCGCCCTTGCTGCCGACGATATAGAGGTTGGTGCTGCTGTCGGATTCGCTGCCTGCCGAACGGGTCATCCGGTCGGCTGTCGCGGCATCGAGCTCGAGGCTGGTTCCGCGTTTGGAATCGGCGTCGGCATCCTCGGTGATGAGGATCATGTCGATGTTGTAGACGCTGGCGTTGGTCAGATCGATCGTGCTGCTCGCCTCAAGGGGATCGCCGCTCTTGTCGCTCTGATAGAGTTCGATCGCCCCTTGATCGACGCGCAGGATATCGAAGCCGCTGAAGCCGCCATCGATGACGCTGTCGGGATGATAGACGATGATGTCGTCGCCACCGCCGCCGTCGACGGAGTCGAATCCATTGAATCCGGCATTGCCGCCATTGAGGATCTCCGGGTCGGTCGACCCTTCGATCGTGTCGTTGCCGTCGGCGCCGAACAGATAGTTGAAGCTGCCCTTCGAGCCGAAGATCGTGTCGTTGCTGCCGTTGCCGTCTTCTGACGGCTGCATCGGCTGCAGCGCGTCGCCGTTCGCGGGATCGAGGAGCCCGGTGATGCCGACCGGATCGCCGGGCACGGAATCCTGGGTGCCGTTATTGTCGTAGCCGATGGTCACGTTGTCACGAGGCCCGAGGTCTACGCCTTCGAGCGTGACCCCATGGATATCCAGGTGGCTGCCGATGGTGTCCGGCGGGAACTCGAGCGCGGCCCGATAGGTCCGGCTATCGTCCACGTCGAAGCCGGCATCGGTATCGATCTCGGTGATGCTGGCTTCGCCGCCGATCACCAGCAGGCGCGAATAGGCGTGGAGCGGATCGCCCTCCGTCAGCGGGTTCTCATCCACGAATGTGAGGATGACCGGCTGCTCCGAGTGATTGGTTCCGGTGGCGATGGTGCCGTCGAGGTTCCCGTTATCCGGCGGGACATCGTTGTCGATGATGGCCGTCTGGGTTTGGCCCGAGGCGATATCACCATGGTCGACCTGGGTGATCGAGACGGTATAGGTCTCGGTGTCCTCGACATTGTTGTCGCCGATGGTGGCGACCTCCAGCGTCTGGGTCGCGGCCTCGCCGCCGGTGAAGGTCAGGACCGTATGGACCCCGACATAATCCTGGTTCTCGCCGGCCGTTCCCGGCGAGGTGTCGATGGTGACGGTCGCGATCTCGCCCGTCGCCAGCGTGCCGCCGCTATAGCCGATGGTGTAGGTGGCGGCATCGCCCTCGGTGACACTGCTCAGGCCGCTGATCGACCATTCCAGGGGCGGGGGCGGGTCCAGGATCTCGGTGGTGACGCCGCTGCCGACCTGGCCGACGTCGCTTTGGAGGTCGACCGAATAATTCTCGGAACTCTCGACCTGCGTATCGTTGAAGAGTTCGACCGCGATGGTCTGGCTGGTCGCGTCGCCGCCGGTGAAGGTCAGCACCGTGTCGACGGCCCCGTAATCCTCGCCTTCGCTGGCCGAGCCGGGGCTGGTCTGAACGGTCACCGTGACCGTTTGTCCGTCGGCGAGAACCGCGTCGCCATAGGAGACCGTGTAGGTGACGGAATCGCCTTCGACGCCGGTGCTGTCACCCGTGACGGACCAGCTGAGGACGGTGTCGTTGTCGCTGATCTGGGTCGTGATCTGGCCGTCGCCGGCCACGCTGCCAGCGCTCGGATCGTGGATCGAGACCGTGTAATCCTCGGTGCCTTCGATGACCGTGTCGTTATAGGCCGACAAGGTGACCGTCTGGGCGGTGTCTTCGCCGCCGGTGAAGGTCAGGACGACGTGCGCGCCGCCGAAGTCGCCGCCTTCGCCGCCCTCGGTGGCGGTCCCGGACGAGGTGTCCAGCGTGATGGTGGCGAGTTCACCCGGCGCCAGACTGCCGCCCGTGTATGAGACGATGTAGGTCGCGCTCGAACCCTCATTGACGCCGCTGTCGCCATTGAGCGTCCAGACCATGGGCGGTGGGGGATCGACGATATCGGTGGTCACGCCAGAACCGGTCGTGCCGACATTGCTGATGAGATCGACGGAGTAATCCTCGGTGCCCTCGGTCAGCGAATCGCTGAAGGTCTCGACCGAAACCGTCTGGGCGGTAACGTCGCCGCCGGTGAAGGTCAGGACCAGGTCGACGCCGCCGAAGTCCTTGTCGGCACCTTCCTGCGCGCTGCCTTCATGCGTCTGCACGGTCACGGTCGCGGTCTGGCCGTCGGCCAGCGTGGCGCCGGTGTAGGAGACTGTATAGACGGCGTCCTGGCCTTCCTCGACCGTGCTGTTGCCTTCGATCTGCCAGCTGAGGATGGTGTCGTTGCCGTCCTCGATCGTGGTGGTCACCTCGCCGCTGCCGGCGACATTCCCGTGGCTGGGATTGCCGATCGCGACCGTATAGTCCTCGTCGCCCTCGATCACCGTGTCGTCGATGGTGGAAACCTCGACGGTCGCGCTCGTGGCACCGCCGCCGATGAAGGTGATGGTGGTAGTGAGCCCGGTATAGTCCGACCCGTCCTCGGCGCTGCCGGGCTGGGTCTGGACGTCGATGGTCATCGATTCGCCCTCGGCCAGCGTCACGCCGGTGTAGGAAACGGTGTAGGTGGTCGTTCCTCCCTCGGAGACGAAGGTGGAGCCGCTGATCGACCATTGCGCCTCGTTCACATCGGTGATGTCGATCTCGACATCGGTCGGGCCCGAGGTGTTGGTGCCGTCGGACGCGATGACCTGAAGCACGATCTTGTTGGGCTCGGTCTCGTAATCCAGCAGCCCCGAGGCGGCGCCGGCGGCCGTCAGCGTGATCTGGCCGGTGGCCGGGTCGATCGCGAAGTAATGGTTGGGATCGCTCGCCTCGACGATGCTGTACACGGTCGCTTCACCGGTCGTGTCGGCGTCATGCGCCGTTACCTGGCCGACGACGGTGCCCGCGGCGCTGTTCTCCGCGAGGTCGATCGGCTCGTGCGGATCGATGACCGGCGCGTTGTCGTTGACGTCCTCGAGATGGACCTGGAACGGCACATCGACGAACTGGCCGCTGGCGTTGGTAGCACGGATCGTCAGGAAGAAATCCGGCGTGGTCTCGAAATCCATCAATTCGGGATTGTGGACAGTGATGATGCCGGTCGCCGGATCGATCTCGAAGGCGGGCGACTCTTCTCCCAGCGCCGCGAAGGCTAGCACCCGGAAGGTCGCGAAACCGTCCTGGTCGACCAGGCTGTAGGTGTAGGTTGCGTTGGGCGGGCCGCCGAGGATCGCGGCAACGAAGCCGGCCACGGTGCCGAACGGCGAATTCTCGGGGATATGGCCGCCGCCGAGCGCCATGCCGAACGGACCGCCGCTGTCCTGGAACTGCTTGTCGTGCGGGTCTTGCGGTCCGCCAGGCGTGTCATAGACCAGCTTGGAGCCGCCTAAGGGACCGCTGTCGCCCAATGCCGTGGCCGGAACCGTCCCGCCGGTGACACCGAACACGAAATTGGCGAGACCGAAGGTATAGAAATGCGAGCCGTGGTTGGGCCCGCCGCTGTTGGGACCGCCGGCGGCCGTCTGGAACGTGTCGAGCTCGCCGCGCTGGCCCTCAAGCTCGATCTGCATATGGATCTCGGGCAGGAGCTCGAGCGGCACGCCGAACAGGGCCTCGATCTGTTCCTTGGTCAGAATGACCGGGACTGTCGGCGGCGTGTTGGGATCGATCAGCTTGGTGGATTCGAACAGCTCGTCGAGGACGACCTCGCCCTTGTCGTTGTAGACCACGACTTTGCCGACATGGCCATTGGCATCCTTCAGCAGGGCGATGACCCAGCCTTCGGGCCCTTGCGTGTAATGGCCGCCGACGCTGGTGCCGCGAACGCCGATGCCGCCGGCGGGCGTGGTGACCTCCATGCCTTCGCCGGGCGCGCCCGCGATGGCGCCGGTGACGAAGACGAAGGCACCTTGAACCACGGAGACAGCCAGGGAGTTATCGCTGCCCGAGGGGTCGTAGATCAGCTTGTCGATCTGCATCTCGGCATTGCCGCCGAGCGAGAAATGAGTGCCGTCGACGAAGGTGATCTCGACTTCGCCGTCGGAGTCGGTTTTGACCGTGTCGTTGGCGTAAATCTGGCCGCCGACGCCGAGATCCTCGGTGCTGCCGTCGGGATGGGTGACATGGACGGGTTGGGTGGTGGCGGAAATCTGGCCGATCGGCGTTCCAGTGACGGCGGCAACCTGCGTCGCCCCGACTTCGCTATGCTCGCCGCCGCCAGATGCGGTGCCGTGTAACGTGTTGTCCATGTTGACGGCCCCCCACGACCGCGTTCGTCACTCGCTCGGACGACCAAGAGGGCCCTTCATTCGCGGCGCGTGCCTCGTACCGCGTAAGCCAACAGGTCGATATTCCTGAATCGAAATCTGGGGGCATCCTAAAGGCGCTTCAATATCGTCGCAAACGAATCCGATGCGGATTTTGGTTAATCGGATGAAGCAGTTGACGCATTTGCAATGGATCAGCAACGGTTGAAACACAGCGTGGCGAAGAGGCCAAAATGAAGCCGCATTTGGTGACGGATCGGAGACTGGACGTCTCCTATTAACCCTCTTGGACAGAAAGAGATGAGGGGGTGCGGGGTCCAAATCTCCGGCCTAGGCACATTACAAGGACCGTTCAGGACCTTACCGGCTCTGCATTATTTCGAATGGGCCACATAGACGCCGTTCCAGTCGGTACCCGGCGGGTTGTCCTCGAACATTGTAATGCGGCGCGCGTAGAGGTCGTAAAGCTCACCCAGCCCATCCCAGCGGGGGCGGCAGGCGCGCAGCAGCTCGCGCGCTTCGCCCCAGCGCTGGGCCCGGTAGGCTGTCAAGAATCGTGCATGGGTCTCGGTAAGTTGGCGGAACTGCTCGGTCTGGGCATCGGCGCCGGTGCCCAGCAGCGCGAAGATCCGGACCGCCTCGGTCTTGCCTTTGACGGCGATCAGGTCGAGCTCGAGGAACGCGTAATCGGGGGCGGCGTCCCGGGTGCTTTCGCTGACGATCACGTCGACGCCATAGGTCCGGGTCTGAGCCTCGAGCCGCGAGGCCAGGTTCACGGGGTCGCCCATCACCGAGTAGTTGAAGCGGAATTTCGAGCCGAGATTGCCGGCCAGGCAGAGACCGGTATTGAGACCGATGCCCATTTCCATCCGGATGGCCCGGCTTCCGATGGGGGCCGGCTTCCAGGCGGCGACACGGGCCTGGACCGCCTCCACGTCGGGACTGCTGAGCCGGTACTGCACCGCCGCCCGGTCGTCCGCGACGGTGTCGAGGTGGAGCTGGGCGAGGCTGAGCCAGAACAGGGCCTCGCGATCGTCCTGGGGAACGCCGTTGCCGCGGACATAGCGCAGACCCAGGTTGCGCTGGGCCCGGGCGTCGCCCTGATCGGCCGCCGCCCGCAGCCACCGCAGGGCCATCTCAACGCTTTGTTTGACGCCGGCGCCATCGCGGTAGGCTTTGGCAAGTTGGTATTGCGCCTGGGCGATACCGCTGTGCGCATCACTTTCGAGCTGCTCGATGCGCGTCACGGCGGGGGCAACGCCACCCGCGGCCGGCGCCCCGGACCCCTTGATCGGCTGCGACTCCGCGGCCAGTTCGGCATTCAGGCGGTTCAAACCATCGACCATCGCCAGGGCGGCGGCGCAGCCGCGGGCGGCGTGGTCGGGCAGGTCCACCGGCGCATTCCAGAACGCCATCATGGCATCGCCGATATATTTGTCGATCGTGCCTTCCTGCTCGAGCACCGACTCGCTCATGGTGGTCAGGAAGCGATTGATCAGATGGGTCAGGCCTTCGGGATCGCCCTTGAACCGTTCCGACAGCGTGGTGAAGCCCGCGATGTCGACGAACACCACCGTCATGTCGCGTTGCTCGCCACCGAGCTTGGGTGGATTGGGATCCTTTGCCAGGCGTTCGACCACCACAGGCGACAGATATTGCGCGAAGTTGCGGCTCACCGCCTTGCGCCGCCGCTCCTCAGCAACCTGGCCGAAATAGACGAGGACGAGATAGAGGGCCAAGGTCGCGGCCGTCGGATAGGTCGCGTCGAGCAGGTAGTTGTTGTGGGAAAAGAGATACCAGGAGCTGCCCGTCATCGCGGTGGCGACAAGGACGGGCACCGCGATGGTCCACCGGGCACCCAGCGAAGGTACCAGCACGATCAGCAAAATGCCGGCCACGGCGACGACAGCGGCCTCAATGCCGATTGCGATATAGGGCCGCTGTAAAGTCGTTTGTTTGATGACCGTCTCGATCAACTGCGCCATGATCTCGGTGCCCGGCATCTTGTAGCCGAGCGGCGTCGAGTGAACATCCTGGAGCGCGAGTGCCGAGCTCCCGATAAGAATCAAACGGCCGGCGACGCGATTGAGATCGGCGCGGCCTGCCAGCAGATCGGCGGCGCTGATGAATCGCTCGGGATCGTGAGGCCCGTAACGAATCCAGATCTGTCCGTTGCGGTCGGTCGGTATCCGAACACCGGCGACGATCACGGCCGCAATGCCTGCATAGTCGGATTCAAGGACGATGGGCGACTTGGTTCCCGTGGCAACGCGTAACAGATCGATGGCCAAGGACGGGTAGGGTTGGTTGCCACCAATGCGAACAGCCGCGGGAACGCGGCGCACGACGCCGTCGTTTTCCGGAGGCAGGCTGAATATGCCCCGCCCTGCCGCGGCATCGCGAAGCACAGGAAGCGCGGGAAGGATGCCGGGAAAATTGTAGAGATAGGGGACGAAGCTTCGACCCTTCCAGCCAAACGGAGCGGCGGGTTGGGTGATCTGCCCGCCGATGTTGTCGCCGGCTTCCCCTAAAGCAACTCGGCTGCGTTTCAGACTTTCGGCGAAGATGAGATCGTTGTCGGGTAGGGCGTTCAAAAGACCTGTGAGGTCCGGGGTTGCGTCCGTCAGGTTGTCCGCGAACGCATCGGGCGAGGTTCGGTCGGGTTCGGAAAACACCATATCGAAACCGATCGCGGGCACCTTCGCTCGCGTCAGGATATCCACCATCTTGGCAATCTTGTTTCGAGGCCATGGCCACTGGCCGACCTCTTCGATGCTTTTGTCGTCGACATCGACGATCAGCACAGGATGATTGGTCTCGGTCCGAAGAAGCGCGCGCTGCAGAAGGTCGAAATAGCGCACCCGCAACGCCTCGATCAGGGTGAGGTCGGCGTTCTGAAATCCCAACATGCTGGGGTTTTGAAGTATCAACAGGCCAATCAGCAGGATCGCGCCCGGTATACGCCCATGACCGGCGGCAAAACGGCGAAGTCTGGCAAACAGATTGCGCATTCGGAGCGGGCCCTCACAGGGGGCGCAATATGGCCGAGCGGCCAGGAATTGTCGATTGCAGGACGGCGTATAAGGCCTTGTGGCTTAAGAAAAAGGCAGGGTTTGGGGGATAGGAACGGATTTAGGAACAAACCCTTGCCAGCCCGGCCGCTTCCCCGCATAGAAAGGGCCGGTTTCAACCCGTCTCCGAATCGCCCCGCGCCCGGCCCATGCAGCGCCGCCTTGCCGCCATCGTCGCCGCCGACATCGTCGGCTATAGCCGCCTGGCCCAGATCGACGAGGCCGGGGCGCTGACGGCTTTGCGCGAGAATCAGACCGGTATCATCGAGCCCAAGGTCCGGGCCCATGACGGCCGGATCGTCAAATTCATGGGCGACGGGCTGCTGGCCGAGTTCGGCAGCGTGGTGAACGCCATGCGCTTCGCCTGCGACATGCTGGAAGCGACGGTCAAGGCCTCCCATGAGCAGCCGCCCGACCGCCGCCTGCGCTACCGCATCGGCGTCAATATGGGCGACGTCATCGTCGAGGGGGACGACCTCTTCGGCGACGGGGTGAACATCGCCGCGCGGCTGGAGGCCCTGGCCGAGCCCGACAGCATCCTGCTTTCCTCCCTGGTCTACGAGCAGGTCAAGAACAAGCTCGAGCTGCGGTTCGAATCCCTCGGCCGCAAGCAGCTCAAGAACATCTCCGAGCCGGTCGCGGTGTTCCGCGTGGCGCTGGGCGAGGGGACGCGGGCGCTGGAGCCGGTCTCGCTCGATCTGCCGCAGCGGCCCTCGATCGCCGTGCTGCCCTTCGAGACCGCCGGCGACGACGAGGAGCAGCGCTATTTCAGCGACGGCATCACCGAGGACATCATCACCGAGCTGTCGCGCTTCCGCGCGCTCTTCGTGATCGCGCGGACCTCGTCCTTCGCCTATCGCGACGGCGGCATGGACGTGACCGCGATCGGTCGCGAGCTGGGGGTGCGCTATGTGCTGATGGGCAGCGTGCGCCGCACCGAGCATCGCCTGCGCATCACGGCGCAGCTCTACGAGGCCGAAAGCGGCCGCAGCATCTGGGCGATCAAGCAGGATCGCGATCCCTCGCAGCTCTTCGCCATGGACGACGAGATCGTGCAGGCGATCGTGACGGCGCTGCCGGGCCGGATCGAGGCCGACTGGCTGGCACGCGGCAAGCGCAAGCGCACCGACAACATGGTCGCCTATGACTACATGCTGCGAGCCTGGGACAATCTCTACCGCAATGGCGGGACCGAGCATCGCCAGATCGCGGAGTTGCTCCAGCGGGCGCTGGAACTCGACCCTGCCTATGCCCAGGCCCATGCGCTGCTCGCCTTCGTCACGGTGCTCGGCTGGTATCGGGACGAGATCCCCGATGCGATGGACAAGGCTTATGAGCTGGCGAGCCAGGGCGTGGCACTCGATGCCGAGGACGGCTGGTGCCATTTCGCGCTGGGCTTCGTCTGCCTCTATCGCCGGAACTACGAGGAAGCGGCGCTCCATTACGAGCGGGCCATCGAGCTCAACCCGAACGACGCCGAGCTCCTGTCGCAGTTCGGCTCCTTCCTCGCCTATGTCAACCGGACCGACGAGGGGATCGAGTGGATCCGGCGCGCCATGCGCCTCAACCCCTACCGGCAGGCCTGGCACTGGCACGATATGGGCTTCAATTTCCTGGTGGCGCGCCGCTATGAGGAGGCCATCCAGGCCTTCCACCGCGTCTCGCCGCCGATGCCCTTCGACAATTGCTATCTCGCCGTGGCCCACGCTCACCTGGGCAATCTCGAGAAGGCCCGCGAGCATGCGACGGCGATGATGAAGAGCCGGCCGGACAGCGCGGTCCAGACCTGGCTGCCCAAGGAACCCTTCCGGGACGCCGCCGACCTCGAGCATTTCATCGCCGGCATGCGGATGGCGGGTTTTCCCGACCGCCCGGCGATAAAACCGCATCTGGCCGTCGTCAACGGTGGCCGCGGCGGCTGAGGGCCGCTAGCCTGACCGGACCGGTCCTGTCGACGGAGAGGTCGCGATGGCTGCCCTACTCGATGAACTGCGTCAGGCCCTGGGCGGGGAGGTCCTCTCCGTCGAGGCCGCGATCCTCGACCGTCATGCCCGCGACGCCACCGGCATCGCGCCCCATCGCCCGCTTGCGGTCTTACGCCCGCGCAACACCGGCGAGGTCTCGACCGCCTTGCGGATCTGCAACAGCCATCGCCAGCCGGTGGTGCCCCAGGGCGGACTGACAGGCCTTGCCGGCGGCGCCACGCCCCGCGGCGGCGAGGTGGTGCTGTCGCTGGAGCGGATGCGCGGCATCGAGGAGCTCGACCCGGCCGCGGCGACGATGACGGTCCTGGCGGGCACGCCGCTCGAGACGCTGCAGGCGGCGGCGAGCCAGGCGGGTTTCCTCCTGGGGCTCGATCTGGGCGCGCGCGGTTCCTGCCAGATCGGCGGCAATCTTTCGACCAATGCCGGCGGCATGAAGGTGATCCGCTACGGCATGGCGCGCGAGCAGGTGCTGGGTCTGGAGGCCGTCCTCGCCGACGGGACTGTCGTGAATGCGCTCAACAAGATGCTCAAGAACAATGCCGGTTACGATGTGAAGCATCTCTTCATCGGCTCGGAAGGCACGCTCGGGATCGTCACCCGCGCCGTGCTGCGCCTGCATCCCAAGCCCCGCAGCTCCGTCACGGCACTGGTGGCGACCGGGCGCTACGAGCAGGTCGTCCAATTGCTGCGCTCGGCCCAGGCCGAGTTTGGCGGCGTCAGCGCGTTCGAGGCGATGTGGCAGGATTACTATCGGTTCGTAACCGGTGCGGATCCGTCGCGGATTCCGCCCCTGCCGGCGACTTCGCCCTTTTACGTGGCGCTGGAATTCGCCGGCAACGACGCCGAAGGCGATCCCGATCGGTTCGAGGCCTTCCTGGGCCGGGCGCTGGAGCAGGGGCTCGTCAGCGATGCCGTGATCGCCAAGTCGGAGCGCGAGGCGCGCGCGATCTGGGAGATCCGCGAAGGCGTCGGCGCCTGGAACACGCGGCATAACGGGCTCCACCTCGATGTCAGCCTGCCGATCGCCAGCATCGGCGATTTCACCGAGCGGGTCCGCGCACGCCTGCAACAGCGCTGGCCCGGATCGCTCAATACCTTCTATGGCCATATCGGCGACAGCAATCTCCATCTCAGCCTCGATATGGGGAGCGATGAGGAGCATGTCCGCCATGCGGTCGAGCTCTGCGTCTATGAGGTGGTGCGCGACATGGGCGGCTCGGTCTCGGCCGAGCATGGTATCGGCACCTTGAAGCGCGACTATCTGGGCTTCAGCCGCAGCGAGGCGGTGGTGGGACTCATGCGCACCGTGAAAGCGGCGCTCGACCCTAACGACATCCTCAACCCCGGCAAGGTCCTGTAGGCGCCGATTGCCTAACTAAATTTCACGTCGTTTCACAGGACGGGGTACGCGGCATCGAAGAGACTGCCGCGTCCGCCGGGCGATTCCCCGGGCGGAAACGCCTGTCGGTTCGAGATCGCAGGCGGAATTCGCCACGACCTCCCTGGGCCAATCTGTGCGAGGACATCGATCGGCGACCCCATCGCCGTCCGCAGCGAAGGAGCAAACATGTCGAATAGAGGGGCTTTTATCGACTCTGACCGCGACCGTCTCCGTCCAGCGGCGAGGGTCTTCAGCTTTGCTGCCGGACTGGGTGGCTCACTGTGGGTGGTGGCGCTCCTGATGCAGCCCCTGGCGGCGTCCGCGCGCGATTCTCAGGGAGACCGGTTCATCACCGCAACGGAAGGAAACACGATCTCCGGCACGACCGCGGCCGGCCTGGCTTATCATCTGTATTTCCTGGCCGGCGGGCAGGTGACCTATCTCGACGAGACCGGCGTGACGGACAGCGGCACCTGGAACCTCGATCCCGGCGGAAATGTCTGCCTCCGGTGGCAGAAACCCATCGACGGGATGGAAGGCTGCTTCCAGCCCTCGATCTCGGGCGACAGAGTGACGTTGGGGAGCAAGGACGGGAGCCTGAACGGGACGCTGAACGGCAATGTCACCGATCGGTTCGCGAGGCATGGCAAGTAACCATCCGGGCCATCGGCGTGAGACGCGAAGGGAATCGCTGCGCATCGCGTTCCTGGCCGCTCTGTTTGCGCTGGGTGGATGCATGACGGACGGGCAGCCCCCCGATTCGAGATTGGGCCAGACCCACGAATATTGGGACGATTATTCCGTGATCCATCCCTACGACGTCCGGAATCCCCGGGGCAGCCCGATCGACTTCGACAGGTGACATAGACACGAGGCCCCGCATATATAACCTGACGGCATGACGGATGGCCTGTCCATGCCATGCTCGCTGCCGGCAAGATTTCGCGAGGCGCCCCGATGGCAACGATGACGGTGAAGTTGCGCGGCATCCCGGAGACCGAAGCCGCGATCGGCTGGGCCGGTGCGCATGCTGTGGTCGTCGACCGCCCGGAAGGCAAGGCGGGTGGGCAGGGGCTCGGCTTCAATGGTGGGCAACTGCTGGGCCTGGCGATCGGCGGCTGCCTCTGCAACGACCTCTATTACGTCGCGCATGAGATGGGTATCGGCCTGACTTCGGTTTCCGTCGATGTGGCCGTGACATTCGAGGGCACGCCGTTGCTCGCAACCTCCGCGGCCGTTCAGATCGCCGTAGAAACCGCAGACAAGACGGCCGACGTCGGAACCCTCATCCAGCGGGCACGGACCATTTCCGCGGTGAGCAACTCGATCGCCCGCGGCGTTCCCGTCCGCTTTCCCGGCTAGGCGCTGGCAACTGGAAATATGCGGACGCGGCGAAATGTGAGCGCCACGTCGTTGCCGATCTCGGGCGCGTCGGTGCCGGGCTGCAGATGGATCTCGATGATCTCGTCGCTCTCGATCCGGCGCAGCTCGACCCGGGTCGTTGGTCCCGCAGCATGGATCTTCAGCACGCGGGCCTTGAGGCCGGGGGCGGAGGGCTCGGCGTGGATGTCGCAATCCTCGGGCCGGACGTAGGCGACGCCCGCCAGCGCCGGCGCGTCGCTCGGCACCGAGGCGGCGAAGAACTGGTCGCCCAGCTTGGCGCCGCCCTTCTCGATGCGGCAGGCGAGCCGGTTGGTGTTGCCGAGGAACTCGCAGACGAAGGCGTTGGCGGGGTTGCGATAGATCTCGGTCGGCGTGCCGATCTGGGCGATCCGGCCCTCGCTCATCACCGCGACGCGGTCGGCCAGCTCCAGCGCCTCCTCCTGATCGTGGCTGACGAAGATGCTGGTGATGCCCATCTCGTCATGGAGGCCGCGCAGCCAGCGGCGCAGATCCTTGCGCACCTTGGCATCGAGCGCACCGAAGGGCTCGTCCAGCAGCAGCACGCGCGGCTCGATGGCGAGGGCGCGGGCGAGCGCCACGCGCTGGCGCTGGCCGCCCGAGAGCTGGGTCGGGTAGCGGTCGCCCAGCTGCTCGAGCTGGACCAGCTGCAGCAGCCGGTCGACGCGCTCGTCGATTTCCGTGCGAGAGGGGCGGTCTTTGCGCGGCTTCACGCGCAGGCCGAACGCCACGTTCTGGGCCACGGTCATATGCTTGAAGAGCGCGTAATGCTGGAACACGAAGCCCATCTGCCGGTCGCGGGCCCCCTGTTCGCTGACATCGACATTGTCGATCGTCAGCGTGCCCGCATCGGGAAATTCGAGCCCGGCCAGGATGCGCAGCAAGGTGGTCTTGCCGGAACCGGAGGGGCCCAGCAGAGCCAGGAACTCGCCCGGTCGCACGTCGAGATCGATGCCCTTGAGAGCGGCGAAATTGTCGAAATGCTTCACCAGGCTGGTGACGGTGATGCTCACTTGGAAACCTCCGCCGTCTGAAATCAGTGGCGCGCGCCGCCGGCAAGCCGGTCGGCGTAGCGCCATTCGAGCAAGGATTTGAGCGCCAGCGTGACGAGCGCCAGCATGGCCAGGAGCGAGGCCACGGCGAACGCGCCGACGAAATCGTACTCATTGTAAAGAAGCTCGATATGGAGCGGCATGGTGTTGGTCAGGCCGCGAATATGGCCCGAGACCACCGAGACCGCGCCGAATTCGCCCATGGCGCGCGCATTGCAGAGCAACACGCCATAGAGCAGGCCCCAGGTGACGTTGGGCAGGGTCACCCGGAAGAAGGTCTGAATGCCGTTGGCGCCGAGCGAGATCGCCGCCTGTTCCTCGTCGGTGCCTTGTTCCTGCATCAGGGGGATGAGCTCGCGAGCGACGAAGGGGAAGGTCACGAAGATGGTGGCGAGCACGATGCCCGTCGCCGAGAACATCACCTTGACGCCGAGCGCCTCGAGCGTCGGCCCGAACCAGCCATGGACGCTGTAGAGCAGCACATAGATCAGGCCGGAGATGACCGGCGAGACCGAGAAGGGCAGGTCGATGAGCGTGATCAGCAGGCTCTTGCCACGGAACTCGAACTTGGCGATGGCCCAGGCGGCGGCGAGACCGAACACCACATTGAGCGGCACCGAGATTGCCGCCACCAGAAGCGTCAGCCGGACAGCGGCCAACGCGTCCTTGTCGCTGATCGCGGAAAGATAGGCCGCGATGCCCTTGGCAAACGCGCCGATGAAGACCGAGGCGGTCGGCAGTACCAGCATGGCCAGGAGGTATCCCACGGCCACGAGGATCAGCAGCCAGCGCACCCAGATGGGTTCGGTGGTGGGATCGCGGCGGCGGCGCAGCGGCGTTTGCGGCTTGGCGGCGTTCACGAGCGGGCCTCCTCATGACGGCGGGCCCAGCGCTGCAGCAGGTTCAGCACCAGCAGCATCAGAAAGGAGACCGCGAGCATGACCACGGCGATCGCGGCGGCGCCCGCATAGTCATATTGCTCGAGCTTGATGACGATCAGCAGCGGCGCGATTTCGGATCTCATCGGCATATTGCCGGCAATGAAGATCACCGAGCCGTACTCGCCGACGGCGCGCGCGAAGGCCAGCGCGAAGCCGGTCAGGAGCGCCGGCGCGATCGTCGGCAGGATCACGTAGCGGAAGGTCTTGATGCGCCCAGCGCCCAGGCTGGCCGAGGCTTCCTCGATCTCGCGCTCCAGATCCTGGAGCACCGGCTGCACCGTCCGCACCACGAAGGGCAGGCCGATGAAGGTGAGGGCCAACGCGACGCCCAGCGGCGTGAAGGCGACCTTGATACCGAGCGGGCCCAGCAGGCCGCCGATCCAGCCGTTGGGCGCATAGAGCGTGGTGAGAGCGATACCGGCCACGGCGGTGGGCAGTGCGAAGGGCAGGTCGATCAGCGCATCGACCAGCGGCCGGAACGGAAATCGGTAGCGAACCAGCACCCAGGCTGTGATGAGGCCGAAGATGCCGTTGATGACGGCGCCGATGAGGGCGGCCCCGAAGCTGAGCCGCAGGGCGGCCAGCACGCGGGGCGCTGTGACGGTACTCCAGAATCCCGACCAGCCGAGTTCCGCCGGCCGCAACAGGAGGGCGGCCAGCGGAATCAGGACGATGATGCTGAGGTAGAAAATGGTGAAGCCGAGCGTGAGACCGAAACCCGGTAACACGCTCGGCTGACGCCATTGCACCCCGAGAAAGGAGCTGGCTGGCTTCATTGCGTTTGGGCGTAGATCTGATCGAATACGCCGCCATCGGCGAAATGCGTCGCCTGGGCTTTGGCCCAGCCGCCGAACTCGTCGATGGTGACGAGCGGGATGTCGGGGAAGTCGGCCTTGTGCTTGGCCGCGACGGTCGGATCGGTCGGACGGTAGTAGTTCTCGGCCGCCAGCTCCTGCGCTTCCGCCGAATAGAGATACTTCACATAAGCCTCGGCCACCTTCCGGGTTCCGTGTTTGTCGACGACCTTGTCGACCACGGCCACCGGCGGCTCGGCCTTGATGCTGAGGCTGGGGACGACGATCTCGAACTGATCCGGGCCCAGCTCCTTCAGCGCCAGGAAGGCCTCGTTCTCCCAGGCGAGGAGGACGTCGCCAATGCCGCGCTGCACGAAGGTGGTGGTGGCGCCGCGTGCACCGGTATCGAGCACCGGCACATGCTTGAAGAGCTCGGCCACGAAGGCTTTGGCCGTCTCGTCGCTGCCGCCCGGCTGCTTCAAGGCATAGGCCCAGGCCGCCAGATAGTTCCAGCGGGCGCCGCCCGAGGTCTTCGGGTTGGGCGTGATCACCTGGACGTCGCCCTTGACCAGGTCGTTCCAGTCCTTGATCCCGTTGGGGTTGCCCTTGCGGACCAGGAACACGATCGTCGAGGTGTAGGGCGAGCTGTTGTGGTCCAGGCGCGATTGCCAGTTCTTGTCGAGCAGCCCGGCCTTGTCGGCGATGGCGTCGATGTCATAGGCGAGCGCCAGTGTCACGACATCGGCCTCGAGCCCGTCGATGACCGCGCGGGCCTGCTTGCCCGAACCGCCATTGGAGGTGTCGATGGTCACCTCCTCGCCGGTCTGCGCCTTCCAGTATTTGGCGAAGAGGTCGTTGTAGGCCTTGTAGAGCTCGCGGGTCGGATCGTAGGAGACGTTGAGAAGCCTGGTGTCGGCATGGGCGGGGCTGCTCACGCCGGCGAGGCTGGCGACCGCCGCCGCGGCGAACGCAAGAGACAGGATCGATCGTCGACTGGTCATAGTCCTTCCTCCATGTTTCGTCTGCGGCGTCCGGGCTTGGTCGGTTATCCCGATCCTTTTGGTAGTGTTAAGGAGCAAAAAAAGGGCGGCTCATTGCCGCCGTTTTTCAAGCGATCAGATATCGGCCCCGAGATCGAGCAGGGCCGCGGCTTTGGTGGAACGCGGATTCGCAGAGCCCCGCACGATGTCGGCGAGGGTGGTGCGATCGAGGATGGCGGCCGTCGCGTCGCGAACTTTCCGGAACACGCGGCGGATCTGGCAGCTCGCCTCGTCATGGCAATCGTCGCAACGCCGATAGGCGGTCAGGCTGGCGCAGGGCAGGGCGGCCAGCGGTCCGTCCATCAAACGAACGATGTTGCCGAGGAAAATCGCATCGGCCGGCTTGGCCAGCGCATAGCCGCCATTGCGGCCGCGGAAGCTCCGCACCAGCGAGGCGCGCTTCAGCTCGACCAGGATGATCTCCAGGAACTTCTTCGGCACCGCCTGACGTTCCGCGATCTCGGAAATCAGGATGGCTTCGCCAGGCTCCTGCTGGGCCAGGTATTGAAGCGCCCGCAGGGCATATTTCGCTCGATGGGACAGCATGATCACATAACACTACTCATTAGATAGGGTATGTCAAGATGGAAGGACGGCCTTTTTGTCGCCCATGGCCCGGAGACCGGACCAAGGGGGCAGGAAACGGCGTCGCGCGGCTGCAACTCGCGGTCGTTGATGAACCGCCATCGGGGCGGCGTAGGATCATCATCTCAAGGGCCGGGCGGGATCCCGCTGGCGGCATTCGAGGGAAGGGGCCGAGAGTTGCTGGAGCGCCAGAAGTCCATCGATCCCGCCGAACGGCCTGATCTCGAGGCCTCCTCGGAGGTCCTGTCCGCTTTGCTGGACGGCGCCACGAGCCCGCTTCTGACACCTGCGGTCACGCGCTTCGCCCCGGCGCCAGCCGCGGATCTTGCGCGCCTGCATGCCGAGCTCGGCGCTGCGCTGGAAGAGTTCGAGCGCCAGACGGAGCGCGATCCCTACGGCAACCCGGTGCAGCTCCTGGCCTTCGACCTGCTGCGGCGGCTCGATCTCGATCTGTCGCCGGCCCTGATCGAACAGTTGCTGCAACGCCTGACGCTGCATGCGTTCGCCGAGCGCGCACGGCGGCTCGCCCGCTATGTGGGCGACGGCGAGCCGGCGAGCAACCGGGCGGCGATCGAGGCCTCGATCCGGCGCCTGGGCGTCGACCGTGCGGGCAAGCCGGTTCCCTTCGAACAGTTTCGCGCGACCGTGGAGCGCGAGGTCTATGGCATCGTCATCACGGCCCATCCGACCTTCGGGCTCGCCTTCCGGATCGAGCGGGCGCTGGCGGCCCTGGCGCTCGATGCCGACGCGACCGGCGAGACATTGAATCCGGCCGAACGCCAGCGGTTGGCGCGCCGCGTGATCGAGGCGGAGCATCGTCCGGAGCCCGGCATCGACCTCAAGGCCGAGCATAATCTTTCGCTCGAGGTGCTGGAGAATATCCGCGCCGCCCTGTCGCAGCTCTACGAGGCGGCCTTCGCCGTCGCGGGCGAGCTCTATCCCAATCGCTGGATGGAATTGCGGCCGCGGCTGCTGACGGTGGCGAGCTGGGTCGGGTTCGATCTCGACGGGCGCGCCGACATCCCGTGGAACGACAGCTTCTACAAGCGGCTCAAGCTGGCGGCGATGCAGGTGCGTTATTACCGCGATCGGCTGACCGAGATCGGGCCGCTGGTGGACGGCCCGACCCGTGCTTCCTTTTCGACCCTCGCGAAGCGCCTGGCCGTCGCCGCCGACGAGATGGATCGCGAGATCGAGATCTTCGAGACGGCGTCGGGCGACGCGAAGGGCGCGCGCGACCGGCTGGCGGCACTGGCCAAGACCATGCATGAAGGCCGCAAGACCCGTCTGACCAGCGCGGCCGAGATCGCGGCCGGGCTCGAGCAGGCTCTGGTCACGGCGCCCGAGCCCGCGCGCCCCGCGATTGCGGTGCTGCTGGCCGAAGTGTTGAACCACGGGCTGGGGCTCGCTCATATCCATGTCCGCCTCAACGCCACCCAGCTTCATAACGCGATCCGTCGCGAGATCGGGATGGAAGGCGCCCCCGACGATCCCAGCCGCCGGCGCAGCTTCCATACGGCGATCAATGCGCTGCTGAGCCAGGTCAAGCCGGCCAGCATCAATTTCGGCTCGCTCATGGCGGAGCGCACCTCGGCCAAGCGGCTCTTTATGCTGGTGGCCCAGTTCCTCAAATATATCGATGCGACCACGCCGATCCGCTTCCTGATCGCCGAATGCGAGACCTCCTTCACGCTGCTGACCGCCCTCCATTACGCGCGGATGTTCGGGGTCGAGGATCGGATCGACATTTCGCCCTTGTTCGAGACCATCAAGGCCTTCGAGCGGGCGCCGCGCATCCTCGACGACGCTCTCGCCAATCCCCATTACGCCGCTTACTTGCGCAAGCGCGGGCGCCTCTGCATCCAGACCGGTTTCTCCGACGCCGGCCGCAATCTGGGCCAGACCGTGACCGCCGCCACGGTCGAGCTGCTGCGCTCGCGCCTCGCCGACCTGCTGGCCGAGCGCGGCTTCACCGATATCGAGCTGGTCATCTTCGACACCCACGGGGAGTCGGTCGGCCGCGGTTGCCATTATGACGGCTTCGCCCAGCGCTTCGCCTATGTGGCCTCGCCCGAGAGTCGGCGCCGCTTCGCCGCCAAGGGCATCCGCGTCAAGCAGGAGACGAGTTATCAGGGCGGCGATGGCTGGCTCTATTTCATGACGCCGGCGGCCTCGCTCGCCGCGGTCGCGCGCATGGTCGAGTTCGCGCTCGAAGCGCTCGAGGAGAAGAGCACCGATCCGTTCTACGCCGACTATGACTATGTGACCGAGTTCTTCATCGCGGTGCGCCAGTTCAACGAGCGCGTGATGGGCGACCGCAACTACGCGGCCCTGCTCGACAGCTTCGGCCCGAGCCTGCTCTATCCGGCGGGATCGCGCGCCATGCGCCGGGAGACCGAAGGATCCGCGCAGCGGCCGGACCTGGTTCACCCGACCCAGATGCGGGCCATCCCCCATAACAGCATCCTGCAGCAGCTGGGATTGATGGCGAACACGCTGGGCGGCGTGGGGCAGGCGATCCGCAAGGACCCCGAGCATTTCCAGCGGCTCTATCGCGAAAGCCCGCGTTTCCGCAACCTGATGGCGATGGTGCGCTGGGCCTTCGTCTTCAGCCATCCGGACCTGCTGAAGGGTTATATCGATCTGCTCGATCCGGGCCTCTGGCTGATGCAGGCGGCGCATCATTCGAGCGTCGGACATAGCGACGAGCTGCGGCAGGTGTCCGATCATCTGGAGCGATTGGGCAGCCATGAGAAGCTGACGCGCATCTTCCGCGTGCTGCAGGCGGACTATCTGGACGTGGCGGCGGGGCTGGGACCGGAGGGCGTCGCGGCCGAGCCGCTGCTGCCGGCCGCGATGCGGCGCGATCTCCATCTGCTGCATGCGATCCGGATCGCGCTGATGCAACGCATCTTCCTGCTCTCGACGCATATCCCGGCCTTCACCGACCGGCATGGGATCACGCCGGACCAGCTGATGGCGAAGATCCTGCATCTCGAGATCGATTCCGCCGTGGCCGTCCTGCGCCGGATCTTCCCGGTGGTGGAGGAGCAGTTCGACCTCACCGCCTTCGGCGAGCCGGCGAGCTATCGCAGCGAGGAGGCGCAGTCCTACGAGGCGGAGCATCGGCGGATCTTCGAGCCGATGGGCCATCTCTACGAGCTGGTGCGCCGGACCGGCAGCGCCATTACCCACATTATCGGCGCGGTTGGATAATCCGCTCGCCACCCCAGATACCCTACCGGTAGCAATCATCGAGTGGAGACCGTCATGGCGAAGACCGAGCGTGCTTTGATCGTCGGCGTCGGCGCCGGCTTGAGTGCCTCCCTGGCGCGGCGTCTGCGGCATGACGGCGTCGAGGTGGCGCTGGCGGCGCGGGATGTCGGCAAGCTCGGCGGCCTGGTCAAGGAAACCGGCGCGCGGGCCTATCAATGCGACGCCGGCCGGCCCGAGGATGTCGCCGCCCTGTTCAACGCGGTCGATCAGGAATTGGGCGGGGTCGATCTGGTCGTCTACAATCCGAGCCGGCGCACCCGAGGCCCCTTTGTCGAGCTGGATCCGGTCGAGGTCGAGCAGACGATCATGGTCACCGCCTATGGCGGCTTTCTCGTGGCACAGGCCGCCGCGCGGCGCATGCTGAAGCAGGGGCATGGCACCATTCTCTTCACCGGCGCTTCGGCCAGCGTGAAGGGCTACGCCCAGTCGGCGCCCTTCGCGATGGGCAAGTTCGCGCTGCGGGGGCTGGCGCAGAGCATGGCGCGCGAATTGGCGCCGAAGAACATTCATGTCGCCCATTTCGTCATCGATGGCAGCATCGGGAAGGACCCGGATGGCGAGTCGCGACTCGATCCGGACGCCATCGCCGATACCTATCTCCATGTCCATCGCCAGCCGCGCAGCGCCTGGACCTGGGAGGTGGAGCTTCGCCCCTGGGTCGAGCGCTTCTAAAAAGGGCTTGAAGGCGAGGCGGTTAGCGCGCCTGCGCTTGCCGCCGCTGGGGTCCGAGGGTAGGGTCGGCCCAGGGCCGTTCGCCGGGGATTGGGACATCGAGTCCAGGGGGCGACGGCGACCGGGAACGGGGCGATGGCCGGCGATCTCTTCGACTCTGAACTGGCGGAACATCTGGCGGTGGCGCAAGCCGTCCGCGGCGGATTGGCGGCGCCCTTCGCCGCGATGCGCAAGGCCTGGCTCTCGACCATCCAGGGCGGCGGCAAGATCCTCTTCTTCGGCAATGGCGGCAGCGCCGGGGATGCCCAGCATCTCGCGACCGAGCTCACCGTCCGCTATTCGCGCGACCGCAAGCCGATCGCGGCGATCGCGCTCACGACTGACAGCTCGGCCCTGACCGCGGGCGGCAACGACCTCGGTTTCGAGAAGGTCTTCGCCCGGCAGCTCGAGGCCCTGGGGCGCAAAGGCGATCTGGCCTTCGGCATCTCGACCTCGGGCCGCAGCCCGAACGTGCTCGCGGCCTTCACCATGGCGCGCGGCATGGGGATCGCGACCGCTGTGCTGACCGGTGCCGGCCCGCACAAGCTGGCGGACTATTGCGATCACATCCTCGCGGTGCCCTCGACCGTCACGGCGCGAATTCAGGAAATGCACATCACGCTGGGGCAGATGCTCTGCGCGGCGCTGGAGCAGGATCTGGGGCTGGTATGACCGAAAGCGGCCTGCATCACGATCCTCTGCTGGACCGGCTCGATCTCACCCGTTTCCAGCAGCTGCGCATTCTCGTCGTCGGCGATGTCATGCTCGACCGCTATGTCGACGGCTCGGTCGAGCGCATGTCGCCGGAAGCGCCCGTCGCGGTCCTGCGCGCCGAGGGCGAGCGCAGCATGGCCGGCGGTGCCGCCAATGTGGCGCGCAACATCGCGGCCCTGGGCGGCCAGGCCATTCTGATCGGCTTGGTCGGGCTCGACGAGGATGGCGCGGCCCTGAGCTCGGCGCTGCGAACCGATCCCGGCATCGAGGCGCATCTCATCGAGGATGCGGCGCGGCCCACCACCACCAAGACCCGGTTCGTCGCCGGGCGCCAGCAATTGCTGCGCGTCGATCACGAGAAATCGACGCCAGCCAACCGGCCGATGGAGCAGGCACTGATCGCGGCGGTGCAGTCGGTGCTGAGCCGCGTCCATCTCGTCATTCTGTCCGATTATGCCAAGGGCGTGGTCACCGACCGGGTCATCGCCGGGGTCGCGGCGGCGGCCAAGGCCGCCGGCAAGATCGTGATCGCCGATCCGAAGTCACGCGACTTCCGCCGCTATCACGGCGTCGATCTGCTGACACCCAATCGCCACGAGGCCGCCGTGGCGGCCGGGATCGCCTGCGGCAACGAGGCGGAGGCGGTGATGACCGGAACCCACCTGGTGGAGCAGACCGGCATCCCGTCGCTGCTGATCACGCGCGGCGAGCAGGGCATGACCCTGATGCGAAAAGGTCGGGCGCCGTTGCATCTGCCGGCAGACGCCCGCGAGGTGTTCGATGTCTCGGGTGCCGGCGACACGGTGATCGCCAGCCTTGGCCTCGCTCTGGCGGCGGGGCTCGAGATGGATATCGCCGCGCGCTTCGCCAATCTCTGCGGCGGCATCGTGGTGGGCAAGGTCGGGACGGCGCTGGTCCATCCTGCCGACGTCACCGGCGCGCTCCATGCGCGCGCCATCGGCATCTCCAGCAACGCCAAGATCATGACCCTGCCCCAGGCGCTGGGGCAGGTGGAACATTGGCGGGCGACCGGCGCGCGCGTGGGTTTCACCAATGGCTGTTTCGATCTGATCCATCCGGGCCATGTCACCTTGCTCGCCAAGTCGCGCGCCGCCTGCGACCGCCTGATCGTCGGCCTCAACAGCGACGCTTCCGTGCGCCGGCTCAAGGGCGCCGATCGCCCGGTGCAGGACGAGCAGATGCGCGCGACCGTGCTGGCCGCGCTCGCCAGCGTCGACATGGTGGTGATCTTCGAGGAGGACACGCCGCTCAAGCTGATCGAGGCGCTGCGCCCGGACCTGCTGGTCAAAGGCGCCGATTATCGCCTGGACCAGGTGGTCGGCGGCGATGTGGTGCAGGCCTATGGCGGCAAGGTGCTGCTGATCGATCTGGTGGCCGGCCACAGCACGACTGCCACGATCCAACGGCTCGGTCGCAATCAATGATTCTCGTGACGGGAGGCGCCGGTTTCATCGGTTCCAATCTGGTCGCGGCTCTGTCGGAGCGGGGCACGCCCGCGGCCGTCTGCGACCATCTCGGCGCCACCGACAAATGGCGCAATCTCGCCAAGCACGAGATCGTCGATCTGATCGCGCCGGACCAATGCCTCGGCTGGCTCGATCGCAACCGCCATCTGGTGGAGATGGTGGTTCATCTGGGCGCTGTCAGCGACACCGCGGCGACCGATGCCGATCTGGTGGTCGCCAACAATTACAGCGTGTCGCGCAGCCTGTGGGATTGGTGCAGCCGGGCCGAACGCCCGCTGATCTACGCCTCGTCGGCCGCGACCTACGGCGACGGCGCGGCCGGGTTTTCCGACAGGTGGGAGCCCGAGGCGCTGGCGAAGCTGCGGCCGCTCAATCTCTTTGGCTGGAGCAAGCATCTGTTCGATCGCTGGGTCGCGGCTCAGGCGGGCAGCGGCCGCCCGACGCCACCACGCTGGTACGGCCTCAAATTCTTCAACGTCTATGGCCCCAACGAATATCATAAGGGGCCGATGCAGAGCGTGATTGCTCGCAACTATCCGCGCGTCGCCAACGGCCTCGCCATCGAGCTGTTCCGCTCCTATCGCGAGGGTTATGCTCATGGCGCGCAGAAGCGCGACTTCGTCACTGTGCGCGATTGCGTCGAGCTGCTGCTGTGGCTCTGCAGCGCCAGTACTGCGAGCGGCATCTACAATGTGGGCACCGGCAGCCCCCGCAGCTTCATCGATCTGACCAACGCGCTTTTCGCTGCGGCCGGCCACGAGCCTCGCATCGAGTTCATCGAGATGCCGCAGACCCTGCGGCCGCTCTATCAGTACGAGACCGCCGCCGACCTGACGCGGCTGCGGGCCGCGGGCTATGACCGGCCCTTCATCTCGCTGGAAGCCGGCATCGCCGACTATGTCAGCCGTTATCTCTCGGCCGGGGATCGCTACCGGTGAGAGCAGGGGCGGCGCGCCGTCCCGAGGGCAACCGCTTGGACGGAGAGCCGCGGGTTGCAGGGTTGCCGATCCTGCCGCGAGACTCCTGTCCGTCATGACCGCGCCCTCGCCGAGCCCCCGGATCGGGCGTGCCAAGGCCGCGACCGCCAGACCTGTCGCCGATCCCGAAAGAATTCTGATCGTGGCACCCGTGACGGTCGGCGACATGGTCCTGGCCGAGCCGTTGACGCGGCTGCTGCGTCGGCTCTATCCCAAGGCCGCCATAGACATGCTGGCGCCGCCGCACACGGCGGAGCTCGCAGCGTTCATGCCGGAGCTCCGCACGGTCCTGCCGGCGCCCTACGCCCCGGGCGACCTGGCGCTTGTCACCCGCTGGCGCCTGTCGCGTCGGCTGCGCGGGGAGCGTTACGATCTCGCCCTCCTGCTGCCGAACTCGGTCAAGTCCGCTCTGGTGCCGTTCCTGGCCGGCATTCCGAAGCGGGTGGGCTATGCGCGCGAGGGCCGCGCCTTGCTCCTGACCGAGGCGCGCTGGCTCGACCGGGGCCGCCTGCGTCGCCGGATCGATCGCTTCCTGGCGCTGGCGCTGCCAGAGAACGCGACGCCGCCCTTCGATGCGCCGGCGCCGGCCTTGCGGGTCTCGGACGACGCGATCGACCGGGCCTTGGAGCGCCTCGGGCTCGAACGCCCGGCCGGTCGATTGCTGCTCCTGCTGCCGGGTGCAAAGGAGACATCGCCGGCGCGCTGGCCCACGGCCCATTTCGCGGCGATCGCCAGGCATCATCACGCCGCCGGCGGATCGGTCTGGCTGCTGGGTTCGGCCGGGGATCGCGAGGCCACGGCGGCGGTCCAGGCAGCGTCGCGCGGCATCTGCCTCGACTTCGCCGGCCGTACCCGCTTGGGCGAGGCGGTGGCCCTGATCGCGCTCGCCGACGCCGTGGCGTCGAACGACACCGGCCTCGCGCAGGTGGCGGCGGCGGTGGGCCATCGGTCTCTCGCGGAGCTGACGCCGCAGCAGGCCATCGACGCGCTGTCGGCACAGGAGCGCCGCGCATGAGCCGGCGCCGCCATCGGCCGGCCAAGCGCCTGCTGCATCTGCTCGAGGGGGCGGCGATCCTGCTGCTGTGGCTGCCGGTCCGCGCGCTGCCGGTCGATTGGGCGTCGGCGCTGGGCGGCTGGGTCACGCGCACCCTGGGGCCCTGGCTGCCGGTCAGCCGGATCGGCCGCCGCAACCTGAAGCGCGCCTTCCCGGAAAAGAGCGACGCGGAGATCGAGCGCATCCTGCGCGGCGTCTGGGACAATCTCGGCCGCTACGCGCTCGAATATCCGCATCTGAAGCGGATCTGGGACTACGATCCCGCGCCAGGACGACAGGGGCGGGTGGAGATCGTTGGCCTCGATCAGTTCCTGGCGCTGCGCGACGACGGCAAGCCGGCGCTGATCTTTGCCGCTCATCTGGGCAATTGGGAGCTCCTGCCAGTGGCCGCGGCGCGTCACGGGTTGCCGCTCACCGTGCTCTACAAGCCGCCCCATAATCCGATCGCCGCGGAGTTCGTCGAGCATATCCGCCGCAACGCCATGGGCGAGATGCTCTCGACCGGCGTCCATAGCGCGATCGGGGCCGTCGAGGTGATCGAGAAGGGCGGGCATCTCGGCATGCTGGTCGATCAGAATTCGCGTCTTGGGACCATGGTCCCCTTCTTCGGGAACCCGGTGCGCGCATCCTCGTTGCTTGCGAAGCTGGCCCGGCGCTATCAATGTCCGTTGCATGGCGCGCGAGTCGAACGGCTGGGCGGGGCGCGGTTCCGGGCGACGTTGACCCCGCCGATCGAGATCCCGATCACGGACGATACCGCTGCCGATGTCGAGGCGATCATGACCAAGGTGACAGCGATCATCGAAAGCTGGGTGCGCGAGCGGCCGGAGCAATGGCTATGGCTCCATCGGCGCTGGCGGAACCTCTAGGATGGGCCATCCGCTCAACGCCGAAGGCTGCTGGTTCGAGCGTCGCAGCTCGGTCGCCGCGGCGCGGGAGAGCGCCGGCCTGTTTCTCGATCGCGACGGCGTCCTCATCGAGGACGAAGGCTATCTCGCCGATCCGCGCAAGGTACGGCTGATCCCAGGGGCCCGCGAGGCGCTGGTGGTGGCGCGCGCCAAGGGGTGGCATGTGGCGCTGGTGACCAACCAGTCCGGCATCGGGCGCGGGATGTATGGCTGGAACGAGTTCGCCGCGGTCCAGGCCGCGATGCTGGCGGCGCTCGGCGATGCCGCCCAGACCATCGAGCTGGTGGCGGCCTGCCCGCATTATCCCACCCACGCCTGGCGCAAGCCCGAGCCGGGCATGATCCTGGCGGCGCTTCAGGCGCTCGGCGCCGATCCGGCCAAGTCCTGGGTGGTGGGCGACAAGGCCAGCGACCTCAAGGCCGGCCGTGCCGCCAAGCTCGCGGGCGGCTTCCATGTCGGCACCGGCGAGGGCCGGGCCGAGCGCGCCGGCGCCATGGCCTGCGGCGGCAACGGCTTCGCGCTCCGCTCGATCGACACGATCGCGGCGCTGGGGCCGTGGCTTAAGGGAAGCTGCTAAGACCCCAGCAGCGCCGCGACGGCCTCGCCGAATACCTCGTCATGTCGGATGACGTCGGCCTCGCTGGTGGCGGGGCAGGCGAGCAGCATGTTGTGCATCGGCGTGACCATCACGCCGCGGTTCAGGCACCAGAGATGGAAGAAGCGGTCGACCGCGCCGTCGGCGCCGGCGCGGGCTTCCGTGCCGGTGCGGGGCGGTGTCGGCTGGAAGCGATATTCGACCCGGGCTCCGAGTTGAGTCACGTACCAGGGCAGGTCGTGGCGGCTTATGACCGCGCGGATGCCTGCGGCGAGGCGTTCGCCCAGTTTTGTCATATGAGCATAGGCGCTGTCGGTTGCGACCTCGGTCAAGGTCGCGCGCATGGCGGCCAGCGCCAGGGCGTTCGCGGTCAGCGTGCCCCCGATGCCGGCGACCGAGGTTCCCGGACCATAGAGCCGGTCGCGCACCTTTGCGCCGACCTCGCGCGTCATGCCGAAGGCCGCCGCCGGAATTCCTCCCGCGATCGGTTTGCCCAGAACGAAGATATCGGGCTCGAGACCGAAGGCCCTGGTGTAGCCGCCGGGGCCCGTCGAGATGGTGTGCGTCTCGTCGATGACGAGCAGCGTTCCGGCCTTGCGGGTGAGGTCGCGCAGGGCCGGGTGATAGCCCGGATCGGGCAGGACGACGCCGGTCAGGTTGGTCAGGGCCGGTTCGGTGAGGACGCAGGCGACCTGGCGGTCCTTCAGCGCCGCCTCGAGCGCCGCCAGATCGTTGAACTCGACGACGCGGCTGTCGGCGGTCGGATCGAAGGCCGGCCCGACATTGCCACGCCGCGATCGGGGGATTCCATCCTCCAGGCTGACGATGGTCTCGTCGACGGTGCCGTGATAGCAGCCGTTGAAGACGAGGATCTTCGGCCGGCCGGTGATCTCGCGCGCGAGGCGGAGCACGAAGCGGTTGGCGTCGGTGGCCGAGAGCGCCATCTGCCAGAAGGGCAGGCCGAAGCGCTCAGCGAGGAGCTCGGCCACGATCACGGCATTCTCCGAGGGCAGCATTGCCGTCAGGCCCTTGGCGGCCTGGCGCGCCACGACCGCAGCCACCGCCGGCGGCGAATGGCCGAACATGGCGCCGGTATCGCCGAGGCAGAAATCGATATAGCGATGGCCGTCGATGTCGGTGAGGCGGGCCCCTTGCGCTTCCGTCATGACCGGCGGGAAGCCGCCGGGCCATTCGCTCATCCATTGCATCGGCACGCCACCGACGAGGCTGTTCTGCGCGCGCTCGAACAGGGCGCGCGCCTTGGGACGGGCCGAGACATAGCGCTCGGTCTCGGCCGCGGTCAGCCGCTCCAGGCGGCTGCGATCGATCGGGGTCATGGCGCTGCGCCGCGAGACAACGCGCTCAAGCCTGGTACTTCACCTCGCCGCCGACGAAGGTCATGTCGACCTGCGTGTCCTTGATCTTCTCCGGCGCCACCGCGAAGGGATCCTGGCGCAGGATCGCGAAGTCGGCGAGCTTGCCGGGCTCGAGCGAGCCCTTGAGGTTCTCCTCGAAACCGACCCAGGCGCCGAGGGTGGTATAGGCGCGTAGCGCCTCCTCGAATGTGATGGCTTCTTCGAGGCCGAAGGGACGGCCGGTGTCGGTGCGCCGCGTCACGAGGGCGCCGATGATCTCCCACGGGTTGGTTGAGCAGATCGGCGCGTCGGAATGGCCCGGCGCCGGCACGCCTTTGTCGATCAGGCTGCGATGCGGGAACATCCAGCGCATCGCCTTCTCGCCGCGATTGTCGATATAGGCGTCGCCGAGGCTGTACATGAATCCCGTGGCCGAGGAATCCACCACCCCCAGCTTCTTGATCCGCTCCAGGATTTTCGGCGTGACATAGCAGCAATGCTCGACGCGGCTGCGATGGTCCTTCTTCGGGTGAGCCGTCAGGGCGGCCTCGATCGCATCCAGCGCAAAATCGATGCCGCGGTCGCCGAGGCCCTCGACGCAGACGCGCAAGCCCGCCTTATGCGCCGCCACCACGCGCGGGATCAGATCCTCGGCTTCGTAAAGCAGCATGCCGGTGTTCGGCACCGGCTCGCCCGGAACCGGCGTGCCGACATAGGGCTCGTAATAGGCGGCGGTGCGGCCCGAGGTCGAGCAGTCGGGGCACCATTCGGCGCCGACGATGCGGATCCATTCGTCGCCGAAGCCGGTCCGGACGCGGCCATGGCTGTAGGCCGCGACCAGATCGTCGTCGCGCCCATCGAGGATGACGCCGATGCGCATGCTGAGCCTGCCGGCCTCGCGCAGGCGCTGATAGGCCTCGATCGCCTTGCGCGCCGTCAGCGAGTTATGCAGCGAGGTCACGCCATGCTGCAGATAGAGATCGAACACCTGCGGCAGGCCGGTCTCGTATTCGCCGACGGAATACTCCTCCTTGAACTTCTCTTCGAGGCTCCAGGCCGCCATCTCGCGGGCGAGGCCGGTCATGCGGCCGGTCTTGGGGTCGCGGTCGTACTGGCCGTGCGGCGGGTTGTGCGTGTTGTCGCCCACGCCCATCGCAGTCAGCATCGGCGTGTTCAGCACCGCGATGTGATGATCGGTGCGATAGATCCAGACCGGCCGGCCGTTCGAGACCGCATCGAGCTGCTCGCGCGTCGGATAGCCGCCCTGCTTCTTGTCGTTGTAGCAGAAGCCGAGGAGGGGCTTGTCGGGTGCCAGCTCCGAGGTCCGCTTATGGACGAACTGCAGCAGTTCATCGACGGACTTGATGGCGGAGGGGCCGACATCGGTCCAGCGCAGCAGCGAGATGGCGTGGCTGTCGGGATGGCAGTGGGAATCGATGATGCCGGGAACGACGCGCCGCCCCTTGAGATCGATCGTCTTCGTGCCAGGGCCGGCAAGGCCGGCGACATCGCTATTGCTGCCGATTGCCAGGATGCGGCCTTGCCACACCGCCATGGCCTGCGCTTGCGCGGAGGTTGTGTTCAAGGTCGCGATCTTGCCGTTCTGCAAGATCAGATCCGCAGCCATTCCAGCCATGATTCCATCCCCCTGATTTCCCTGACCGATCAATCAAAGTTACCACAAGCGATTGAAAATGCACGCGGTTGGCGTCACAGAAAGGCCACACCATGGTTAATTCGAATCAGCGCATTGTCTCTTCAGCGCCGGTCGCGGACCCCCGCAAGGCCGCCCCTCCGGTGCAGCTGCGTCGCCGCCGAAAGCCCCTCGCCACTGGGCCTGGCGAGAGGCTTTCGGAGCGCAGCACCCACACGCCAACTCGCGCGCCCCGCTCCTTCACAGGAGCGGGGCGGTCCTTTTTTGGGGTTCGCGTTGGCACCGAAGAAGGGTCGTTCATGGCGCCTTCTTCATCAATCTTACTTCAGCTCAGCGCGGCGGCTTTCCGCGGAACACGGCGATCGCATCCGCCAGGTCCGGCAGAGCGCGATTGACCGCGTTCATGCCCTCGGTGATGGCCTCGTCGGCGCGCTCGAACTCGAGCAGTCCGATATGGCCGAGGCGCGGCAGCACCAGCACGTCGGGCGGCTCGCCGGCGAGCCGGCTGCGGGCCACGCGGTCGAGCATGATGTTGAGCGACTGCACCATCACCGCGAACATGCTGGGCACATCGCCGCTGCGGCCGAACACTCGCTGCAGGATGCTGGTGAAGCGCGAGGTCCCACCCGTGGCCGCCTCCATGGCGGAGACGTCGAGTTGCAGATCGATGCCGCCCTCGCGCGTGAGATCGGATCCAGGCGCGCGGGCGCGACCGATGAGGTCGGAATGAAGATTGACCGCGATGACGATATGGGCGCCGAGCGCGCGGCAGACCGAGACCGGCACGGGATTGATGAGGGCCCCGTCCACCAGCCAGCGGCCCTCGCGCCGCGCCGGCGCGAAAATCCCGGGCAGCGAGATCGAGATCCGCAGCGCCTCGACCAGATTGCCGTCGCGGATCCAGACCTCGTGACCGGAGACCAGGTCGGTGACGATGGTGGCGAAGGGGGCGGGCAGGTCCTCGATCCGCAGGTCGCCCAGATGGCGTGCGATGTTTTCCGTCAGGCGATTGCCGCTGATGAGGCCGCCGCGGGCCATCTGGAAGTCGAGATAGCTCATCACCTTCAGGCGCGTCAGGTCGCGCGCCCATTGCTCGAGGACATCGAGCTTGCCGGCGAGATGGACGCCGCCGACGAGGGCGCCGATCGAGGTGCCGCAGATCACGTCCGGCTTGACGCCCGCGGCCTCGAGCGCGCGGATGACGCCGATATGCGCCCAGCCGCGTGCAGCGCCGCTGCCGAGGGCGAGACCGATACGCGGGCGCGTGTGAGGGAGGGGGACGCTGTCGCCAACGGTCAGACTCATGGGCCGCCCTCCTCGAGGATCTCGCGCACGACCTTGAGAGCCTCGGCCCGCGACATGCCGACATCGATGCGGGGGCTGTAGAGCAGCCGCACCAGGAGTTCGTCATCGTCGGTCAAGGTGACCTGGGGGCTGTGGTCGTTGAAGACCGACGGGAAGACCTTGTCGGAATCGTTCGGCAGGCCCAGCACCTGGGTGGTTTCCTCGATCACGCAATCCTTCAATTTTCCCCGCGACATGACTTCGTCGATGGGGATGCCGATCACGGCGAAATTGATCTGCAGCGCGTCCTGCACCCCGAACATGCCGAAACAGAGCGAACCGTGAAGGTCCTTCCAGCCGCCGATCGGTTGCGCGAGATATTTGTTCACCGAGCCGATCAATCGATCCTGGGTATCGAACACGAACATCAGATTGCCGTCGGCGGCCTTGGGAACGAACTCGATCTTCAAGCCGGTTAAACGTCTCAACAGCGCGACATGTTCCTCCAATTCCTTGCGCTCGAGATCCAGGGGGCCGGCGCGGGCGTCGAGGAAGATGCGGATGGGGGTGATCCATTTGTGGATCTTCGCGTCCATCGGCGTGCCGAACTCGGTATTGAAGATGATCAGGTCGAAATCCGTGACCAGCCGGTCGACCCGCTCGCCGCCGGCGCCGGCGAGCAGGGGCGCCAGGAGGATAACGGCCCAGCTCTGCCGGCAGCAACGCGACAAAGCGACGGCCACGCGGGCCGCCCATGAAATTGCCGCCATCTTCGATCCCGGCTTCCGAGCGCTGCCTTGCGCAGGCGGCTGTCAGTCGAGCCAGCTCGAGCTCTGATGCACCTCGATCAGGGTCGGACCGTCGGCCGCGAAGGCATCGGTCAGGGCCTTCTTCAACTGGGCGGCGCTGCCGGGCTTCGCCACATGGGCCCCGAAGGCCTTGCCCAGCATCTGGAAGTCCGGATTGCGCGGCTTCACCGCGATCTCCGGGATGCCCCTATGGACCATGTCGCCGGCGATCTGGCCGAGCGCGTCGTTGTTCCAGAGCAGGATGGCGATCGGCAGCTTGAGCTCCACGGCGGTCGCCAGTTCCTGCACCGTAAAGAGAAACCCCGCATCGCCGGCCATCGCTACGCAGGCGCTCTCGGGACGGGCCAGCTTGGCGCCGATGGCGGCGGGCAGCGCATAGCCGAGCGTGCCGAAGCCCACCGGATGGAACCAGCAGCGCGGCTGGGTCATCGGGAAATAATGGTTCGCGGTATAGGCGATCTGGGTCATGTCCGAGGCGATCATGCCGTCCTCGGGCAGGACCGCGCGGATGGCATCCAGCACCTTGCCATGCTTCAGCTGCAGCTTGCCGAGGCCGGCATGGTTCTCCTTGCGCAACCGGGCGAGTTCTTCCGCGGGAACATGGCCGGCCGAACCCTTGCCGCCGAGCTCGGCCGCGATCGCATCGAGCGACGGACCGGCATCGGCCAGAATCGGCACGGCCGCCGGGTAGTCGCGCGCCATCGTGCGGGCATCGATGTCGATGCGGATGAGTTTGCCCTTGATCTCGAGCCGATCCACCCAACTGTCGGTCTCGGCCAGTTCGGTGCCGACCGCCAGCACCACATCGGCCGATGCCAGCAGGGCCTGGGTTCCGTCGGTCAGCAGCGTGGCACCGACGCAGAGGGGATGATCGTCGGGCAGCACGCCCTTGGCCGCGACCGTGACGATGACGGCGCTCCGGGTCAGCTCCGCCAGGCGGCGCACCGAGGCCGCGCAATCGACCGTGCCGCCGCCGACCAGCATCACAGGCCGTTTGGCCTCGCGCAGTAGTTTCGCGGCGGCCCGGACGGCGTCGGGGGAGGGGGCCGGTTTCGCGCGGGCAGGGCCTGGCGTCTCGATGCGCACGGCCGGTGCGGCGAGGAGGTCGAGCGGCACTTCGATATGGACCGGGCGCGGGCGCTGGCTGGCGAAACGGTCGAAGGCGTCGGCCATGGCGAGGGGCAGCTCGCTGGCGGCGCGCAGGCTGTGGCTGGCCGAGACCAGCGGCGCGATGGTCGCCTGCTGATCGGTGATTTCGTGGAGACGGCCGCGCCCGCGGCCGAGATCGTCACGGCCGTTGACGCTCGAGAGCATCAGCACCGGCACGGAATCGGAGAAGGCCTGGCCGATCGGCGTGGCCGCATTTGTGACGCCGGGGCCGGTGATGACGCAGCAGACGCCGGGACGACCGGAGGCGCGCGCATAGCCGTCCGCCATGAAGCCGGCCCCTTGCTCATGACGCACGCCGACATGACGAATCGAGCTGTCGGCGAGACCGCGATAGAAATCCAGCGTATGGACGCCCGGGATTCCGAAGACGGTGTCGACGCCATATTGCTCGAGCAGCGCGATGGCGGCCTGGCCGCAGGTCATGTTCGTGGTCATTCTTCGTCCTTGAACAGGGGATTTAGCTCAAATGCGGCACAAATTTTCGACATTCCAGTCAGGATTCCAGCGGGCCGCAGCATGAACCGGTGCCCGCTTGCGGGCAAGCCGGGGCTGCCGCATCTTATCCCGGTTATTCATTCTATCCACAGCTTCCCATGGCGGGATCGTTCGCTACCATGCGCTCCGATTTTGGGCGCGGAGGAACGGCGTTGGTAAGTCCTTATCTGGCAAAGCCGTTACGGACCGTCGATGAAGTAGTGCGCGAACAGGAATCCGCGCAGCGCCAGCGGCTGTCCCACATGGAAGGCCACGCGCTGCTCGAGCCCGAGCCCGGCCGTGCCGGCAGAAGCGTGCGCCCATCCCGGGAATCCGACGGCGTCCGCCGAGGCCCGCGCGCGTCGATCGAATAGCCACCGCCGCGGCAGCGGACGAATCACGTGGAGATCTTTCTTTCCTCTTCCCTCCCGAAGTCGGGAGGGAAGAGAAAAAAAGCGCGCGCCCCAGGGACGGCAACCTCATGCTGGCGACTCTCAGCGCCATTATCCTGCCGATCCTGATCGTGTCGGCGCTGGGATTCGTCTGGGGCCGGATGGGCCACCAGCTCGAGCCGCGGCTGGTGACGGCGCTGGTGACGACCATCGGCACGCCGAGCCTGGTGGCGAGCACGCTGACCGGTCTCACTGTCGACACCACGATTCTCGGCCAGATGGTGCTGGTCGCCTTCTCGGTCTTTGCCGGCTTCGCGGTGCTGGGGATCATTGTCTGCAAGGCGATGAAGCTGCCGCTGCATTCGTTCCTGCCGTCGCTCATGTTCCCCAACACCGGCAATATGGGCTTGCCGCTGGTGCTGTTCGCCTTCGGGCAGACCGGGCTGGCGCTGGCCATCGTGTTCTTCGTGGTCTCGATCACCCTGCAGTTCACCATCGGCATCGGGATTGCGTCGGGCAGCGCCGACCTGCGCCGGCTCCTCAAGATGCCGCTGATCTACGCGGTCGTGTTCTCGCTGATATTCGTCCTCACCGACTGGCCGGTCCCGCTCTGGCTCTCCAACACCCTGAGCCTCTTGGGCGGCCTCACCATTCCCCTGATGCTGATCGCGCTCGGCGTCTCGCTGTCCCAGCTCCATGTCCGCTCGCTGGGACGTGCCGCGATCCTTTCGGTGGTCCGGCTCGGCGGCGGCTTCCTCGTCAGCTATGGGGTCTCGCGGGCCTTCGGCCTCGAAGGGGCGGCGCTCGGGGTGGTGGTGCTGCAATCGACCATGCCGGTCGCGGTCTTTAACTATCTGTTCGCCGAGCTCTATCGCCGCGAGCCGGAAGAAGTTGCTGGAATCGTTGTAGTTTCAACGGTGATGTCGTTCGTCACATTGCCGCTCCTGATCCTGTTCGTGCTATAGCTGGGCCGGTTCCAAGGCGATTGACCCCTCCTCGCAAAGATTGCGCCCGGTGAAGTTCATCCCTGCCAAGTTTCGCAAAGGCCCGACCGTTCGGCGCGTCCGGGAGATTCCCAATCTCTGGATCCCGCTGAGCGACGGAACCAGGCTGGCGGCGCGGGTCTGGATGCCGGAGGACGCCGAGGCCCATCCGGTCCCGGCGATCCTTGAATGTATTCCTTATCGCAAGCGCGACGGCACGGTCTGGCGCGACGAGGCGGTGCATCCCTATATCGCCAGCCATGGCTATGCCGTGCTGCGCATCGACATTCGCGGCTCCGGCGATTCCGACGGCATCCTCGACGACGAATACCTGCCCGAGGAGCAGGTCGATCTGGTGGAGGCCGTCGCCTGGGTCGCCGAGCAGGGCTGGTGCAGCGGCCATTGCGGCATGACCGGCATCTCCTGGGGCGGCTTCAACGCGCTCCAGGTGGCGGCGCGCCAGCCGCCGGCGCTGAAGGCGATCATCACCATCGATTCCACCGACGACCGCTATGGCGACGACGTCCATTACATGGGCGGCGCGATGCTGCATGACAATTTCGCCTGGGCGTCGGCCATGTATGCCTATCTCTCGCAGCCGCCCGATCCGCAGGTGGTCGGCGAGGGGTGGCGCGAGACCTGGCTCGACCGGTTGCAGCGCGCGCGTTTCTGGCTGCGGCAGTGGCTGCAGCATCAGCGTCGCGACGGCTATTGGCGCCAGGGCTCGATCGCCGAGAGTTATGCCGACATCACATGCGCGGTCTATGCGATCGGCGGCTGGGAAGACGGCTACAGCAATGCCGTGCCCCGGCTGCTCGAAGGGCTGCAGGCGCCGGCCAAGGGCCTGATCGGCCCCTGGGGCCATGCCTTGCCGCACAGCGCCCATCCGGGCCCCGCGATCGGCTTCCTGCAGGAGAGCCTGCGCTGGTGGGATCACTGGCTCAAGGGCATCGAGACCCGGGTGATGAACGAGCCGCGCTATCGGGTCTGGATGAATGAGAGTTTCCGTCCCGCGGCCTTTGCCGAAGCTCGCGCGGGGCGCTGGGTCGCCGAGCCCGGCTGGCCGGCCGGGCAGACCGCGCCGCGCGCCTTCTACCTGACCGAGGCGGGGCTGCTCACGCGTGCCGGACTATCGGAGACGCCCGGCGACGCAAGGACATTCTCGATCCAATCGCCGCTGACGGTGGGAACGGGCAGCCTCGAATGGTGCTCCTATGGCGGGCGCGGCGGCGACCTGCCGACCGACCAGCGTGGCGACGACGCGGGCTCGCTCTGTTTCGACAGCGCGCCGCTGCCGGAGCGGTTCGAGATCCTGGGCGCGCCCGTCCTCGAGCTGGAGTTCAGCGTCGACAAGCCGGTGGCGACGATCTGCGTCAGGCTGTGCGATGTCTGGCCGGATGGCGCCTCGGCCCGGGTGAGCTTCACGCTCTTCAACCTGACCCATCGCGACAGCCATGCCGAGCCGGCGGCCCTGGTCCCGGGCCAGGTCTATCGCGCGACAATCGCGCTCAACCATATCGCCCATGCCTTCCTGCCCGGCCATCGCCTGCGCCTGGCGATCTCGACCGGTTATTGGCCGATGATGTGGCCGGCGCCGGAGCGCTTCACGCTGACCGTTCATGGTGGCGGATGCCGGTTCGATCTGCCGGCGCGCAAACCCAGCGAGGCCGACGCGCAACTGCCCGAGTTCGCGCCGCCGGCGGCGGCGCCCGGCCCGCGCGAGGAGGGCCTGCGCCCCGACAGCACGCGCCGGCGCGTCGATACCGACGTCGGCAAGGGCGAGACCGTCGTGACCATGGTCAAGGATGCCGGCGCCACCAAGCTGCTCGACATCGACCTCACCGTCGACAACGACACGGTCGAGACCTACCGCATCCGCCACGACGATCCGACCGGCGCCGAGGGCCTGACGCGCTATCGCCACCGTCTGACCCGGGGCGACTGGCGGATCGAGACCCGCACCACCACCAGCCTCAAGCTCACCGCGACCCATTTCGTCGTCAGCGCCGAGCTCGAAGCCTATGAGGGCGAGGAGCGGATCTTCTGCCGCAACGAGAGCTTCACCCTGCCGCGCGATCTGGTCTGAGGCGGGGAGGATGACCGCCGATCCGGCGGGGACTATAGTTGCCGATCGAGGGATCGGATGCGGGCCCGCCGACCGGACCCGCCGAAAACGGAGTGAGCCAGGATGAACGAGACCGCGTTGCGCCGGCCCGCCGGCGGTTCGATCAGCAAGACCCACATGAAATTCTCGCTCGATGGCGGAACGGCGGGCCGCTGCCGCATCGGGCTGATCGTGCTGGCGACCGATCATACGATCGAGGCCGAATGGCGCCATGTGATCCGGCTGCCCGGTGTCGCGTTCTATGAGAGCCGCATCTCCAATTCGCCCGAGATCAACCCGACCACGCTCGCCGCCATGGAGAAGGACCTGGGCAAGTCGGCGGCCGTGATCCTGCCGGGAACCAAGCTCGACGTGATCGGCTATGGCTGCACCTCGGCCTCTGTGGTGCTGGGCGAGGAGACGGTCGCCGGGCGCATCCAGGAAGCGCGGCCCGGCGTCGCCGTCACCAACCCGATCACGGCGGCCATCACCGGCATGAAGAAGATGGGTGCCAAGCGCATCGCGCTCCTCACGCCCTATATCGAGGAGGTCAATCAGCGCTTCCGCGGCTATATCGAGGCGCGCGGACTCGAGGTCACGGTCATGGGTTCGTTCAACCACGAGAACGACAATGAGGTGGCGCGCATCGATACGGCCTCGATCCGCAATGCGATGATCGAGTTGGGCAGGGAGCCGACCGTCGACGGCATCTTCGTCTCCTGCACCAGCCTGCGCGTCGCCGATATCGCCGAGGATGTCGAGAAGGCGACCGGCAAGCCCGTGACCTCCAGCAATCTGGCGCTGGCCTGGCATTGCCTGCGGCTTGCGGGCGTCGACGACGCGATCCCCGGCTTCGGACGGTTGTTCCGCAGCTGACCCGAAAGTCCAGCCTTGCGCATCGCCTGTCTCCACACGATCGAGAGCAATATCGAACCCTTCGAGGCGGCGCGCCGCGAACGGGGCGATGCTTCGCTGACGCTTCGCCATGAGGTCCGTGACGATCTTCTGGCCGCCGTCGGGCGGGCGGGATGCTTCGCGGCGCCGATCGTCGCCGAAACGGTCGCGGCGCTGCAGGCTCTCGCTGCCGATGCCGACGGGGTGCTGCTGACCTGCTCCACTTTGGGGCCGGCGGTGGCGCCTGCACACAGGGTCTGCCCTGTGCCGGTGCTTCGCGTGGATCAGGGGCTGGCGCGCGAAGCGGTCCGGCAGGGGGACCAGGTGCTGGTGCTCTGCACCGCCGCGACCACCTTGTCCTCGACCCGGGAATTGTTCGAGGCCGAGGCGCGCGCGACCGGAGCCGCGATCGAAATGCGACATGTCCCGGACGCCTGGGACCACTTCAAGGCCGGCCGGCTCGAGCGTTGTTACGCCCTGACGGCGGAGGCGGCGGATGAGGCCTTTCGCGAGGGCGCGAAGACCGTCGTGCTGGCCCAGGTTTCGATGGCCGCCGCCGCGCCGCTCTGCCGGGAGGGCCGGCCTTTTGTCAGCCCCACCACGGGACTCAAGGCGGTCATGCTCGCCGCCCGCATGGCGTCCGGCGCCAGCGTCTGATCGCAGCTCCTTCAACGGCAAGGTCGCTCATGCTCCAGACAACCTTCACCAAGACGCTCGATATCGACTGTCCGATAGCGCAGGCGCCGATGGGCGGCTCGGTCACGCCTGAGCTGATCTGCGCGGTTTGCGAGGCGGGCGGTCTTGGCATGCAGGGCGTCTCCTGGCACGAGCCGGCGGCGATGGTGGCGGAGATCGCCGCGATCAGGCGGCGCACGGCACGTCCTTTCGCGGTCAATCTCGCGCTCGAATGGGAGCAGCATACGCGGCTCGCTCAATGCATCGATGCGGGCGCGCCCGTGATCTCGCTCTTCTGGGGTGACCCGACCGCCTATTTCCCGAGATTGCGCGTCGCCAAGGTCAAGACCATCGTGACCGTGGGCTCGGCCGACGAGGCCAGGCGTGCTGCCGATCTGGGTGCCGACGTGATTTGCGCGCAAGGGATCGAGGCCGGCGGCCATGTCTGGAGCAAGGTCGGCACGATGGTGCTGTTGCCCGCCGTGGTCGACGCCGTGGCACCGTTGCCGGTGATCGCCGCGGGCGGCATCGCCGATGGCAGCGGACTGGCAGCCGTGCTGGCGCTTGGCGGCGCCGGCGTCTGGATCGGCACGCGCTTTCTCGCCACCCCCGAAGCCTATACGCATGAGGAGTGGAAACGCCGGATCGTCGCGGCACGGGAGACCGATACGGTCTATACCGAGCTCTTGGATCTCGATTGGCCGAAGGCCCCGCACCGCGTGCTGCGCAACAGCACTTACGAGCAATGGGAGGCGGCCGGCCGGCCGCCGTCGGGCCAGCGTCCGGGGGAGGGCGAGCCCGTCGCCCGGCAGCCGGATGGCACGATTCTGCCGCGCTACAGCGACAGCGGACCGGCGCCGGGCGCCAGCGGCGACATCGAGGCGACCTGTCTCTATGCCGGCCAGTCGGCAGGGCTGGTGCATGACGTCTTGCCCGCGGGCGCGCTCGTGAAGCGCATCGTCGCCGAGGCGGAGGCGGCGCTTGCCAGCGCCGCGGCCATGCGCCGGGTCTGATCGCCTCCGGCTAAGACGGGTTCTCCAGGCTGAACTGCTCGCTCTGGTCGTCATAGGCGAAGAGCTCGGCATAGCGGCCCCAGGAGATCGCCGCGCGCAGGGTGTTCTGGGCGAATTCCGGCGACATGAAATCCTCGAGCTCCTCCCGGAACCGTGCCGCCGGCGCCCGGTGGATCGGCCGCTCGTCCAGCACCCGCTTGATCAGCGCGACGATCGGCACATAGGCCAGGAGATGCTCGGCGAAGAGGCGCTTGCGCCCGTCGATGTCGAGCCCGACGAAGCGGCGTCCGGCGTCGGTCAGCTTGATGTCGCCGTCGGCCAGATCGGCGAAGCGGAAGAGCTGCAAGGTCTCGGCGATCGGAAACAACTCGTCGGTTTCCATCTGCAGCGCCTCGGCGATCTGCGGCAGGTCGGCCTTGCCCTGATAGGGCGGTGCTGCCAGCGTCTCGAGCAGGCCGGAGAGCACGTTGGTCGAGACGTGGGGCAGGGCCATGCCGACGCCCACGCCGGGAAATCCGCCGGGGCCCTGCCGGTCCTTGCGCCCGGCGACGGTCCGGTTGGTCATGCGCGCATAGATATCGTCGACCAGCTTGCGGAATGCGGGATCGGTGCGGTTGCGCGGCTGCGGCAGGTCGATCCTGATCTCGGTCGCGACCCGGCCGGGATTGGCCGAGAAGAGCAGCACCCGGTCGCACATCAGGACCGCCTCTTCGATGTTATGCGTGACCATGGCGATCGAGCGGATCGGCAGGCGGCCCTCGATCCAGAGATCGATCAGGTCGGTACGCAGGGTCTCCGCGGTCAGCACATCGAGCGCCGAGAACGGCTCGTCCATCAGCAGCAATTGCGGATGGACCACGAGCGCGCGGGCGAAGCCGACGCGCTGGCGCATGCCGCCGGAAAGCTCCTTCGGATGGGCGGATTCGAATCCGTCGAGCCCGATCAGGTCGATCGCGGCGAGTGCGCGGCGCCGGCGCTCCGGTCCCGGCACGCCCAGCGCTTCCAGGCCGATCTCGACATTCTCCAGCACCGTCAGCCAGGGAAACAGCGCGAAGCTCTGGAACACCATGGCGATGCCATCGCACGGCCCACCGATCGGCTGGCCGTGCCAGCGCGCCTCGCCGGATGTCGCCGGCATCAGTCCGGCGATGATCCGCAGCAATGAAGACTTGCCGGATCCCGACCGGCCCAGCAGCCCGAGGATCTCGCCTTCGCGAACATCGAGCGAGACGCCGTCGAGCACCAGCAGATCGGCGCCGTTGGGCTTGTGATAGGCCTGACGGATGTTGCGCAGCTCGAGCAGGGGAGCGGCAGCGGCGATGGCTTTGGTTGCAGCCAGGGACATGATCGGTTCCTCCCTCAATCGAGGCGCAGGTTGCGGGCCGTATAGGCGAACAGGCGCCGCCAGAACAGCCGGTTGAGCAGCACGACGAAGATCGACATCACGGCAATGCCGAGCACGACACGCGGGAAATCGCCGGCTTCCGTCATCTTGGCGATATAGGCGCCGAGCCCATGGGCCTCGACGGTCTTGTCGCCCCAGCTCGCGATCTCGGCGACGATGCTGGCGTTCCAGGATCCGCCCGACGCGGTGATCGCGCCGGTGAGGTAATAGGGCATGATCCCCGGCAGGATCACCTTGCGCCACCAGCCCCAGCCCCGGATACGGAATGTCGCCGCCGCTTCCTTGAGGTCGTTGGGAAAGGCGCTGGCGCCGGCCACCACGTTGAACAGGATGTACCATTGGGTGCCCAGCACCATGAGCGGGCTCAACCAGATGTCCGGATCGAGCCGGAACTTCACGATGGCGACGACGGCCAAGGGAAACATGAGATTTGCCGGAAATGCCGCCAGGAACTGAGCCAAGGGTTGGATCCGCTCGGCCCACCGCGGCCGCAAGCCGATCCAGACCCCGATCGGAACCCAAACCAGGGTCGCCAGCGCAATCAGCACCAGGACGCGCAGCAGGGTCGCGAAACCGAGCAGCAACACATGCAGCATCTCCGAGAGATGGATCTCGCCGGTGGCGAAAGTCATCACTTGCCAGAGTGCATAGATCGATGCGAGGCCGATCACGGCGCCCCAGGCAAAATCGAAGATCCGGCTCGACCAAACCCGGCGAAACGGGGCGGGCAAGGGCGTCGCCGGCGCCAGACGCAGGGCCGCGAGGGCGCGAGCGGCATCGCCGACGGGGTGGAGCAGCATGCGGAACAGTCGGGCCCGCTGGATCAGGTTGAGGAACCAGGATTCGGGGACGCTGCTGGCGGCCGAGAGCTCGAACCGGAACTTTTCAGCCCAGGCCACCAGCGGGCGGAACAGCAACTGATCATAGATCAGGATGATGACCAGCATGGTTGCGACGGCCCAGCCGATGGCGCCGAGATTGCGATGATCGATGGCGAGCGCGACATAGGAGCCGATGCCGGGCAATGAGATGGTCGTGGGGCCGACCGAGATCGCTTCCGCCGCCACCACGAAGAACCATCCGCCGGACATCGACATCATCGTGTTCCAGACCAGGCCCGGCATGGCGAAGGGAATTTCCAACCGCCAGAAGCGCTGCCACGGCGAAAGGCGGAAACTGAGGGAGACTTCTTCGAGATCGCGCGGCAGCGTCTTCAGCGACTGGTAGATGCTGAAGGCCATGTTCCAGGCCTGGCTGGTGAAGATGGCAAAGATCGCGGCGCATTCGACGCCCAGAATCTGGCCGGGGAACAGCGCCATGAAGCCGGCGACGGTGAAGGACAGGAATCCCAGCACCGGAACCGACTGCAGGATATCGAGCAGCGGAACCAGCACCATTTCGGCCCTCCGGCTCTTGGCGGCAAGGGCACCATAGGTAAGGGCGAAGGCGAGCGACGCCAGGATCGCGCCCAGCATGCGCAAGGTGGTGAGCAGCGCATAGTGGGGCAGGGCCGTTGGATCCAGCGAGATCGGCGAGAGCGCGATCGACGAGAGGGGCTGGAGCGTCTCGCGACCGGCCTGGGCGACCAGCAGGAAGGCGCCCAGCAGCAGCGCGAAGGCGGGCAGGTCCCAGAAGCTGGGCACGAGCCGTCGCGAGAAGGAGCGCAACCCCTCGCCGGGCTGAAAGGATGTCTGAAGGTTCATGATCCGACCTCCGCAAGCGCGAGCGGAAAGGATCGAGCGGCCGCTGGGGGCGGCCTCGCGATCCGGGAAGACAGGCGCGTTAATGCAGGATCAGGTCGGAGGTCGGTCGTCGCTGTCCGAGCCATGCCATCGGAGCAACAGACGGAGCTTGAAGAGCGGCATGGGTCACCTCGAGGTCCGGGCCTATCTCAAGGGATGGCCGTTGCTGGACCGGGTTTCATTGACTCCTCGAAAGGTCGCTCGGGCCTCCTGAGGTTGCGGGGGATATGGCACCGCGTTTTCGAGGGGTCAACCCACAAGCCGGTAATGCGGAATGTTTTCTTGTCGCACTCAATAACGGTCGAGCGTCATGCCCTGGAGCGGGATGTCGGGCTTGCGTCCCAGCATGAGATCGGTGACCAGCCGCGAGGAGCCGCAGGCCATGGTCCAGCCCATATGGCCAGAGCCGGTGTTGAGGAAGAGATTGTCGAACCTGGTACCTCCGAGGATCGGCGGGCCGTCCGGCGTCATGGGGCGCAGGCAGGCCCAATAGCGCGGCTGGTCGTAATGGGCGGCCGCGGGAAACAGGTCGCGCGCGACCTTGAGCATGGTCGCGAAGTTCTCCGGCTTGTGGCTGGTGTCGTAGCCGGCGAAGTCGGCGGTCGCCGTCAGCCGCAGCCGGTCGCCCATCCGTGCGAAGGCGACCAGCGCGCCCTCGTCGACCCCGCCCAGCGTGGGCGCCGCCGCCTTGTCCTTGATCGGCAAGGTGAGGGAATAGCCTTTGACTGGATAGATCGGGAGCTTGATCCCGGCGCTGCGCGCGATCTGCGGCGCATAGGATCCGAGCGCCAACACGACCTGGTCGGCCGCGATGCGCTCCCGGTCGGTGACGACCGCCTCGACGCGGCCGCCCTTGCTTTCGAGGCCGCGCACGGTGGTGCCGTAACGGAACGTCACGCCGAGCCCTGCGCAGATCCGTGCCAGGCTCTGGACGAAGGCATGGCAGTCGCCCGATTCGTCCTGTGGCGCGAAGATGGCGCCCGCGATCTTGTCGCGGGCCGGCGCCAGGGCCGGATCGAGCCTGACGCAGGCCGCCGGGTCGATCGTCTCGAACGGGTAGCCCTGGGCTTTCAGGAAGCCGATGGCGCGCTGCCCGGTCTCGAAATGGGCGGGATCGCGATAGAGATAGATGCAGCCCTTGGCGATCTCGTCATAGGCGATCCGCTCTGTCTGGCGCAGCTCGATCAGCTTCTCGCGGCTGTAGCGCGCCAGCCCCAGCTTGATGAGGGTGTTGTGACGGTTCCGCTCGGTGGTGCAGTTGGCCAGGAACTGCAGACCCCAGCGCCACATGGCCGGGTCCAGGCGCAGATGGAAGCGAAGGGCGGTGTCGTCGCGCCAGAGGGACTTCAGCAGGATCATGGGCGCGCGGGGCGAGGCCCAGGCGTTGGAATGGCCGGGCGCGATCAGTCCGGCATTGGCGAAACTGGTCTCGGCGGCGGCCTCGGGCTGCCGGTCCACAACGGTGACGGCGCGGCCGGCCTTGGCCAGATAATAGGCGGTCGTCACCCCCATGACGCCTGCGCCCAACACCACAATCCCTGCCATGCCCGCTCCTAATTCCCTGTCATTCCAGATCGTTAACGCCTGTTCTTCCCGGGTGCCCGCCCGGCTCGGACATGCTACGTTGCGTTAGCATTCTGGTGCAATTCTCTGGTTTTACAGGCGATCCGGAGGGGCGGGGGTCAGATCCCGCCGGATCGCCCCTCAGACCACACCATCATTGACCGACGATAAGGGGTAAGGCCGATGCGGGTTCTGTTCCTGCACAATAATTTTCCGGCGCAATACAAGCATGTGGCGGCGGCGCTGGCGGCGGATCCGGCCAACCAGATCGTGGCGGGCTCGCTCGACAACAAGAAGAACCTGCCGGGTGTCACAAAACATATCTACAAACCGCAACGCGAGCCGCGGAAGGACACCCACCATTATCTGCGTTCGACCGAAGCGGCCGTGCTCGACGGGCAGGCCGTGGTCCGCATGTGCGGCGAGTTGCGCAAGAGCGGCTTCATCCCCGATCTGATCTGCGGCCATTCCGGCTGGGGCACGACGATCTATACCAAGGACGTGTTCCCGGAAGCGCGGCTGCTGACTTATTTCGAGTGGTACTACAACGCGCGCAACTCCGACGTCGATTTCATGAACAAGACCCTGACCTGGGAGGATCTCTGCCGGGTGCGGACGCGCAACCTGCCGATCCTGATGGACCTCGCCCATTGCGATTGGGGCATCTGCCCTACTCAATACCAGTTGAGCCAGATTCCGCGTGTCTTCCACAGCAAGCTCACGCAGCTTCATGACGGGGTCGATACCGACTTCTTCACGCCGTCGGAGTCGGTCCAGTTCGAAATTCCGGGGCTCCATCTCCGCCTCACGCGCGATGCCGAGGTCCTCACCTACGCGACCCGCGGCATGGAGCCCTATCGCGGCTTCCCGCAATTCATGCAGGCGGTCGAGATCCTGCAGCAGCGCCGGCCCAATCTGCAGGTCGTCATCGCCGGCACCGATCGCGTGGCCTATGGCAAGAAGCTGCCGGAAGGAGAGAGCTACAAGGGCAAGGCGCTGGACGAACTCAAGGGCCTCGATCACAGCCGGCTGCATTTCGTCGGCCATCTTCCCTTCGACATGTACCGGAACCTTCTGCAGCTCTCTTCCGTTCATGTCTACCTGACGATCCCGTTCGTCCTCTCCTGGTCGCTCCTGGAGGCGATGTCCACCGGCTGCCTGGTGGTCGGCTCGGATACGCTGCCGGTCCGCGAGCTGATCGAGGACGGGCGCAACGGACTGATGACCGACATGTTCGATATCGAGGCCATGGCGGCCCGCATCGAGGAAGCGCTCAACCGGCGCGAAAGCATGGGCGATATCCGGACCAATGCGCGCCAGACGATCCTGGAGCGCTATGCGCTCCGCGACCTCTTGCCCAAGCATCTGCAATTGATGCGCGACCTGGCCGAGGGCCGGGCCCCGGCCGAGAGCGCCGCGGGCCGGCCCCTGGCGGTCGGCGCGCCGCGGCAGGGTGGCGGGCAGGCCAGCAAGGGTGCGCCGCCGCGTGGCGGCCGTCCCGGCAATATCCCGCGCGGCAAACGGCGCCGGCGGCATTGACGGGGGACAGGACCGTCTTACTGGCGGAGGGAGCCAGGCTCCGTCGCGAAATTGCTTTCGCCTGACCTGGATTTTGCCATGATCCTGGGCTATCGCTGACGACAATTCCGCCAAGATCGGTTTCCTTCGAGGGTGTGTGGTCATGATCGTGAATCGCAACAGGCTCTTTTTCACCGCATCGCTGGCACTCTTTCTCACGGTGGCCGCGGCCCAAGGACGGGCGCTGGCGGCGGACGCCATGACCGTGGACGAGATCCGGGATTGCATGTGCCGCGAGCAGTCGCTGCAGACTTTGCGCCAGGAAACCGGCGTGCAGCAGACCCGGTACAACGACTCCCGCGCGCAGCTGCAGAGCCTGGAGACCCAGATCGCCAATATGCGAAAGACGATGAATCCGAGCGACGACACCTCGGTGCAGATCCTGGCGGAGATGATCCGCCAGCGCGACACGCTCACCAATCAGATCCGCACCACCGTCTACCCGCAGGCCCAGGGCGCGGTGACGAAGCTGAACGCGGCGGTCGCCGAGTACAACCAGCGCTGCACCCAGCGTCCCATGCTCAAGACCGACGTCGACAACGCCAGCAAGAGCCTGAGTTGTCCATCGGCGCAGTGATTCGAAGTTTTTCCTGATGCCGAGTTCCTAGCCCCCTCTGCCCCCTAAGTTCATATAATCGTTCAACCTCGCGCGGTCGTTCCGGCAATATTCCGCGCAGCAAATGCCATTCCCATCGAGTTCCAGGACCATCCTCCCGGATTCCGAGGCCCGTCTGGCCATAAAAATGCTCCTGCCCGTTCTGGAATTTGCCTTGATCCAGGAGGGGCGCCGGCGCCAACCTCTCCGAGACCGATTATTTCGGGGGTTCTCATGGGCGCCAATCGCAAGCAGCTTGTTTTCACCCCATTGCTGGCTCTGTTCCTGACGATGGAAGTAGTTCAGGAGCGGGCAAATGCGGACAGCTTCATGAGCCCGGACGAAGTTCGGGATTGCATATGCCGCGAGCAGGCATTGCAGAGCCTGCGCCAAGAGAACGACGCGCTGCAGACGCAACTCAATGATGCGCGCGCGCAGGTGCAGGACCTGCAGACGAAAATCGACAATATGCGCAAAACGATGAATCCGAACGACAACGCGTCAATTCAGGCGCTATCGCAATTGATCAGCCAACGCGACGCGCTCAACAATCAACAACGGGCGACCATCTTCCCACAAGCCTGGACAACCACATCCAAGCTGAACACGGCGGTTGAAGAATACAACCGGCTCTGCATCGAACGCTCCATGAGGAATATCGATGTGGAGAACGCCCGAAAAAACCCGGCTTGCCCGCCAACGCCGTAGTCACACCGCCTGCGTCTTGCAGGTAAGGCGCAGTTCCCCCGCGGTGTTTGCGACCGTCGCGACGCAGGCCTTGGCCTTCTCCGGCGGGATCCAGGCGGCGATGCGGGTGATGTAGCGGGCGCCGCTGCCGCCGCTCACCCGTTCGGAATTGAGCCGGACGATATTGGCCCCGAACCCGACGAACACTTCCGACAGCCGCGCGACCAGTCCCGGGCTGTCCTCGCCCTCGATCTCGATGCGGTGGGTGATATGCGCGGTGTCGCCATGCTGGGCGCGATAGGAGAAGGGGGCCACGCTGATCTTGGCCCCTCTGAGCGCCGGCAGCGCCGACAGCTCGCTCTCGATGCTGCCTAGCGAGAGATGATCCGGCAGCTCGATGACGGCGGTGAACTCGGCAGCGCCGCCCAGGACCGCGAAGGTCGTATCGCCGAGATTGATCCCGAGATCGAAGAGCCGGCCGGTCACCTCGGCGATCAGGCCGATCCGGTCTTCGCAGATGATCGAGATGAGGGCCGTGCGGCTCATATGACCTCGCTCCTTGAACCAGGCGGTTGTCCGCTGAGCCTAGCATGGCGGCCTTGCGGCGCAATCCGGGACCTGGCGCCGCGGGTTCCCGGTTCGGATCGCGGGGCGCGCGGATCTCAGAGGCGGTCCAGCCATTTGACGCCGGCGACGGCGCCCCAGCCCGCCGCCGCGGAGAGCGAAAGCGAGACCAGGGCCAGGGCAAGGCCGAGCCAGAGCACCACGCCGTCCTCCTCGAGATAGGCGAGCGCCACGATCATGATGACGAAGGCGGGGAGGATATGACCGAAAGGCACGGGCAAAACGAGAGTCAGGCCCAGCAGGAGGATGGCGATGCCGACCATCCGCTTGGTGGTCCTGAATGACTGCGGCCAGCGCGGGCGGATGAGCGTTTCTGCGCGCCGCAGCAGCGGGGCGATGCGATCGACCGCGCGGACGAATTGCGGCGTCGGCAGGCGGCGGGCGGTCGCGATCTTCGGCAGAGCGGGGCTGCGCCGGGCGACGATCATCTGATAGGCGGGAACGGCGAAGAGAACGCCGATGAAGGTCGAGAGCCCCGGCACGAGCGCGATCACGGCCAGCATGAACATCAGGAGACCGAAGGAACGCTCCTCGAGCCGCTCCATGATCCAGCCGACGGACACATGGCCGGGCGGCGCCTCCGAGAGGAGCTTTTGCAGGACGGCCGAGGTCGGAACATGCACGCTCACGGCTCCTGCGCTCCCTGCGCTTCGTCCTTATTTTTATGTGGTGTCGATGACGGCCGCGTTAAAGCCCGGCCAGGGCGCGTCCTTCCCGCTTGAATATATCGACCAGATCGTCGGCAACGGCCCGCACGCGCGGCACCCGCGCGAGATCGCGCCGGATGAGGAGCCAGATCTCCCGCGAAAGCGGAGTTTCGCCGAGATCGACCCGTTCCAAGCCCTTGTATTGAGCGGCGAGGTAGCAGGGCAACAGGGCGATGCCGAAGCCCTGGGTCGCGGCGATGGCCTGCGCGATCTGGCTGTTCGATTGGAAGGCGACACGCCGTCCGGCCCTGACCTGGCGCAACATCACCGCCTGCGGCACGGCGGCGTTCTCCTCATCGAAGGCGATGAAGCGGTGATCGGCGGGATCGATCGCCGTCTTGAGATAGCTGCGAGCCGCATAGAACCGGAATCCCATGACCGCAACGCGGCGGGCCCTGGATTCGCCGTCCTTGGGCCTTCCGAGACGGATCGCGATATCGGTTTCCCGCCGGGCAAGACTCAAATTCCGGGATTCGCCGATGACCTCGAGATCGATCCCCGCATGGCGTCTCTGCAGCCGTCCGAGCTGCGGCATCAGGAAGCTGTCGGCAAACCCCGGGGTCGTGGTGATCCGCACCAGGCCCTGAAGCGCACCGCCGACGTCGGCACGGCGCAGCACGGCGAGGGCGGCTTCATCCATGGCGGCGGCAGGGCCCAGCAGCGCTTCGCCCTCGGCGGTCAGCACATAGCCGTCGGGGCGGCGCTCGAACAGCGGTTTGCCCAGGCGGCCCTCCAGATGCGCCAGCCGGCGCGCCACGGTCGCATGATTGACTTTGAGCGCGCGGGCTGTCGCCGAGAGACTGCCCTCGCGCGCCAGAGACACGAAATAACGCAGATCGTCCCAATCCAGGGGAGTTGTGCGAAAACGCTCAATCATGGTGCAAAGATAGCGGATTCTTGAAGAAAAGCGAGCGCTGCAGAGTGGCAGGCGAACCGCCCGTCCCTGCCAGGAGAACCGCCATGACCAGCCGGCCGCCATCGCTTCTCGACATCGTCAAGGCTCCCCAGACCGCAAGCCCGCTCGCCACCTCGGCCCTGCTTCTGATCGACGCGCAGGAGGAATATCGCCGCGGGCGGTTGAAGCTCGACGGCATCGAGCCGGCGATCGCCGAGGCGGCGCGATTGCTCGCGCTGGCGCGGCGCGCCGGACTGCCGGTATTCCACATCGTGCAGCATGCTGGCGCGGGGTCGCCGATCTTCGATCCGCGAGGTCCGATGATCGAGATCTTCGAGGAACTGCGGCCAGGGTCGGGGGAACGGGTCGTGGTGAAATCGCTGCCGAACGCCTTCGCCAAGACCGATCTTCATGAACTGATCACGGCCACGGGCCGGCGCGAACTCATCATCGCGGGCTTCATGACCCATATGTGCGTCAGCGCCACCGCGAGAGCCGCGACGGATCTCGGCTATCGCAACACCATTGTGGCTCATGCGACCGCGACCCGGGACCTGCCGGATCCGCTGGGCGGGGTCATCGCCGCCGGGACCGTGAAGCGGGCGGCGCTGGCGATGCTCGCCGACCGGTTCGCGATCGTCGTGCCCGATTGTGACGCCTTGCAGGCGGCGCAACCGTCACCGGTATCGGCTGCGGTTTAAGTCGGCGGAGATCGTTGGATCGCGGTCTGCCGGGACCCAGCGTTTCAGAGTTCTGCCGCGATCTCGCGAATGACGTCCCAGGCGGCCATGACGTCGGCCCGGGTGGTGTTGGTCTGACCGACCTGGAAGCGGATCACGAAGCTGCCTTCATGCTGCGACTGGGTCAGGTAGATCCGGCCATCGTCGTTGATCCGTTCCACCAGCCTCGCATTGAGAGCGTCGAGATCGGCCGCCTCTCGCGGCGCATAGCGGAAGGAGAACAGCGAGAGCAGGGGCGCGCTGGTGAGCTCGAAGCTCTCATGCGCGTCGATCAGGGCCGCCAGTGCGCGCGCCCAGCTCACATGATCGCGGATCTTCGCCTGCAGGGCCGCCACGCCATAGCTGCGGATGACGAACCAGAGCTTGAGGGCGCGGAAGCGCCGCCCCAGCGGCACCGACCATTCCTGATAGTCGACCTGGCCTTCCTGGGCCAGGGTGCGCAGATAGGCGGGACGGATGCCGAGCGTGTCGGTGAGAGCCTTCGCGTCGCGCACGAAATGCGCCGAGCAGTCGAAATTGGTCAGCAGCCATTTATGCGGGTTGAAGACGAAGCTGTCGGCCCGCTCGGCGCCGAGCATCAGGTTGCGGAACTCGGGGCAGATCATGGCGCTGCCGGCCCAGGCGGCATCGACGTGGAGATAGAGCCCATGGCGCGCCGCGATGTCCGCGGCGGCGTCGATATCGTCGCAGGCGCCGACGCTGGTCCCGCCCAGGCAGGCGACGATCGCGGCCGGAACCCGTCCCGCCATGCGGTCGGCCGCGATCGCGGCATCGAGCGCCGCCATATCCATGCCGTAGTGCGATCCTGCGACCGGGATCTTGACGAGGTTGGCGTCGCCGATGCCGGCGATGCGGACCGCCTTGTCGATCGAGGAGTGGGTGTGGGTCGAGCCATAGACCCGCACCGGCGCATGGGCCGCGAGGCCTTCCTTGTTGCCGGCCCAGGCGAGCGCCTTCTCGCGCGCCGTGACCAGGGCGGCGAGCGTGGCGCCAGACGCGGAATCCTGGATCACGCCCCTGAAGCCGTCGGGCAGCCCGATCATCTGGCGCAGCCAATCCAGCATGCGCGTCTCGAGCTCGGTCGCCGCGGGCGAGGTCTGCCAGAGCATGCACTGCGCCGCCATCGCCGCCGTCACATATTCGGCGACGATGGAGGGCGGGCTCGAATTGGCCGGGAAATAGGCGAAGAAACGCGGATGCTGCCAATGCGTCATGCCCGGCAGGATGATCCGGTCGAGGTCGGCGAAGATATCGTCCATGCTTTCGCCGGCGGCGGGCGGCGAGAGCGGCAGCTGTTTCAGCGTATCGCCGGGTTTGACCTGCGCGCGCACCGGCCGCTTCGCGACACTGCCGAGATAGTCGGCCGACCAGTCGGCGGCCTTGTGCGCCCAATGGCGGAAGGAATCGAGATTCATGGCGGCGGGGTTCTCCGATGACGGGGTCGGTCTCGCCGAGGCCGGTCTCTGCGGGGAGGTTACACCACGTTCAGTTCGGCCAGCGGCTGGTTCCTGGCGACCCGCTCATAGCCGAAGCGCGTCAGATCGATGCTCTTGAAGGCGCCATCGAGGATCATCTCGCCGAGGGCGCGGCCGATCGCGGGCGACTGCTGCAGCCCATGGCCGCTGAGGCCGTTCGCCATGTAGAAGTTGGCGAGACCGGGGCCGCGGCCGATGATCAGGTTCTGATCCAGCGTGTTGTAGTCGTAATGCCCGGCCCAGGCGCGGACCAGTTTGATCGCCTCGAAGGCCGGCACGCGCTGCGCCAGCGTCGGCCAGACCGTGTCCTCGAACAACCCGTATTCGACCTCGAGGTCGGTGCAATCGGGATCCTGGTCCTCGGGCGGCGACACGCCGCCGATGAAGCTCGCCCCCTCGGGGCGGAAATAGACGCCGTTGGGATCGATCAGGAGCGGGCCCTTCTGGATTTCGGCGCTGTCGCGGCAGTCGAAGACATAGACGAAGCGCTTGCGCGGGCGCACCGGCAGGTCGAAGCCAGCCCAGCCCGCCACGCGCGCGGCATTGATGCCGGCGCTGTTGACCATGGCGCCCACCGCGATCGTGCCGGCCTTGGCCAGCGTCACGCTGGCGATGCGATCGCCCTCACGCTGGAGAGCGACGGCCTCGTCCTGAATATAGACGGCACCCTGCGCGATCGCCTTGCGCCGGAACGCCTGGAGCAGGCTGTAGGGATCGGTCCAGCCTTCATTGCGACGGCCGAACGCGCCGCCCGCCAGGTCGTCGGTATGAAGCCAGGGGAATTGCCGCCGCAGGGCCGGCGGGTCGAGCATGACGATGTCGGCACCCAGGGCGGTCTGGGTCGCGTGGTTCTGCTCCAGCACCGGCAGGCCGCTGGGCGTCGCGAGGAAGAGGTAGCCTTGCTCGACGAAGGGCAGCTGCGCCTTCTCGCCGGCCAGGCTCAGATGCTCGGCCACATTCTTGATGAAACTGGCGCCGAACTGCGACATGCGGATGTTCTCGGGCGTCGAGAATTGCTGCCGGACACCGCCGGCCGAGCGCGCGGTCGCCGCTTCGCCATAGGTCGGGTCTTTCTCCACCACCACCACGCGGCCGTGAAAACCGGGATGCGCGGTCAGGAAATAGGCGGTCGAGCTGCCGACCACGCCGCCGCCGACGATCAGAATATCCGCTGTTTGCAAGGGCATGACCCGCTGGGTTGCTATGGCCTTGCGGGTCTAACCGAAGCCGGGTCGGGGAGCAAGGGCCGGCTGCGGCCCCATCGGTCGGCGCCGCTATTTCCGGATCGGGTTGCGTTATGGCACGCTCATCTCCAGATTTATCGAGGGGCGCGTCCGATGGGGCGGGTGCCGGGGCGGCCCTGTTAAGCGATACAAGAACTGGGAGACCAACCCGATGAGCCGCGCCTTTGTCAAAGAAGACGATGCCGAGCTGCCAGGCGACGACCTGCCCGAGCGGCCGCAGAGCCCGCATCCGAACTATGTCACGTTGCAGGGACTGAAGGCGCTGCAGCGCCGCGTCGAGAAGCTGCAGGAAGAGCGCCGCACCCTGACCGAGGGGGGCGAGCCCGAGATGCTGGACAAGGAGCATCTGAAGCTGGTCGAGCGCGATCTGCGCTATTGGCAGGAGCGGCTCGACAAGGCGATTCAGATCGATCCCGCGACGCAGGCGCATGACAAGGTCGGTTTCAGCGCCACGGTCGAGACGGTTGACGATAACGATGTGAAGCGCACCTTCATGCTCGTCGGCGAGGACGAAGCCGAGCCCAAGGCCGGCAAGATCAGCTGGGTCTCGCCCCTCGCGCGCGCGCTGAGCGGCGCCAGCGTCGGCGACACGGTGTTATGGAAGCGCCCCGCCGGCGACCTCTCGCTCGAGATCCTCTCGATCAAATATCCGAAGGCGTAAGAATATCACCTCGCTGAATTTTCAAACGAAGTGCAACACCAGATTAGGGTGTTGCCATGGGAACAAAATACACTCAGCTCTCGGCCGAAGAGCGCGCCATCCTTGCCAGCCTTCAGGCCAAAGACCACTCGATCCGCCAGATCGCTGCAGCTCTGGATCGCCCAGCATCGACGATTTCTCGGGAGCTGAAGCGAAACACCGGCCGTCAGATCGGCTATCGGGCCGTCTACGCCCAGCAGCAGACCCGGGCCCGGCGCTGGCGAGGCTCGCGTCTGGAACGTGACGCCAAGTTGCGCCGGCAAGTCCTCGACGGCCTGAAGAAAGGCTGGTCGCCCGAGCAGGTCTGCGGCTGGCTCGAACGCCAGCAGGGCCGGCACGTCATCAGCCCGGAGAGCATCTACCGCTTCATCCAGGCCCAGATCACCCGCCACAAGGACTATCGCTGGCGCCATTACCTGCCCCGCGCCAAGAGCAAACGCGGCCGCCGCGGCCGCAAGGGCGGCAGCTCGGCCCTGCACATCCAAGATCGTGTTTCCATTGCAGAAAGACCCGCCGCCGTCGGGGACCGTTCGGTCGCCGGCAACTGGGAAGCCGATCTCATGATGTTCACCCGCTACGGCCAGGCCCTCCTCGCCTTGCATGAGCGATCCTCCCGCCTGCTCATCGTCGGCCGGTCCAACGGCAAGCATGCCGAGCCGATCGCCGACGCTATCGCCAGCTTGCTCGGGCCTCTGCCCCAATCCCTGCGCCAGACCATCACCTTCGACAATGGCACCGAGTTCGCCCGTCACTACGAGCTCCACCGCCTCGATATCCAGACCTTCTTCTGCGACCCCTATGCTCCCTGGCAGAAAGGGGGCGTCGAAAACGCCATCGGGCGATTGCGCCGCAACATCCCCAGAAAAACCAACCTCGACACCCTCACCACACGCCAACTCTCAAATCTGGTCCGCGCCTACAACAACACCCCGCGCAAATGCCTTGACTGGCACAGCCCCGCTGAAATCTTCTGCAGCCAAGTGTTGCACTTGGAGTGTGAATCCATCCTCCCCCCATTGCGGGGGAGGTCGCGAGCGCGAGCGAGCGGGCGGGGGGGCTTGGTCGGATATCGAGACCGCGTCACCCCCCTTCCTAGCCTTCCCCCGCAAGGGGGGAAGGGATAAGCAAGCAAAGCTTGCCCCCTCTCTACAACCTCGGATCCACCGGCTCGCTCTCCAGGGCCAGCACGCCGAAAACGCATTCGTGAACGCGGTGCAGCGGCTGGCGCTCGACGAAGCGGTAGATCGCTTCGGCACCCAGCGCGAACTCGCGGAAGGCAAGGGCGCGCTTGCGTCCCAGGCCACGGCGGCGCAGGCGCGGCAGGTTCTCCGGCGAATCGTAATCGATGCCGTAGATGATCCGTAAATATTCGCGGCCCCGGCATTTGATCGCCGGTTGAATCAACCCGCGCGGGCCATGGGCGATGAAGTCGACCGGCTTCACCACGAAGCCCTCGCCGCCGGCCTCGGTCATGGCGAGCTACCAGTCGGTGGCCTCGGCGACCTGCGCCTCGTCGAACGGATCGACGCGCCGATGAGCCGTTGCCATTAGCACGGGATCTCCGCCTGCGGCGAACTGGGCCAGCTCGGCCATATGCCACAGATGAGTCTTGTCCAGATGCGCGACCCCCTCCGTGGCCAGCAGATGGAAAGGTGCGATCCGGTAGTCCGCGATCTTCTCAACCTGCCAGCAATAGCGCCGATAGACGCTGGCAAAGCGCTCGGCCAACTGCACGCGGCCGGCAGCCTGCTCGGGTAGGGCGCCCAGCTCGACGCCACGCGCCCGGGCCGCGGCATAGGCCGCCGAGACGGCCTCGGTCGAGATCCGGGCCGCGGTGCCGGTGGGCGCATATTGCTCGAGGATGAGGCCTTGTGCCTTGGCCGACCAGGGCATGAGCTCGCAATCGAGCAGGGCCCAGTCGGTGGCGAAGCGATCCCAGAAATCGCAGGCCTCCATCGCCGCCCGGATTCGGGCCAGGAGCGCTTCCGTCGTTGCCGCCTCTGGGAAGAAGGCACGCCCGGTCCGGGTATAGATCGCCCCGGTCTCGGCGGCGGTGGTGCCGAAACGCCGGTGCGCGGCCGCCTCGTCACGGCAGACCGCGATCACGGCGCGCGATCCCATATGCTTCTCTTCGCAGACCACGGCGGTCACGCCCTGATTGCGGAAATAGGCGAAGGCTTCGGCGGGATGCTCGAGCCAGCCGTCGGCGCCACTGGTCTCCGAGGGCGACATCGTCGGCGGCAGATAGGCCAGCCATTTCGGGTTCATGGCGAAGCGGCTCATCACCTCGAGCGCCGCGGCCCCATTGGCCTCGTTCACGGTCACCGTCTTGGCCAGCCGCGTCGAGATGATGCGCTTGCCGCGGACATCCGCCAGATCGAGCATGTCGTCGGCAACCGCCTGCGCCCCGCGCGCCGGACCGGAGACGGCCAGGGGACGGATCGGCTCGAAATAGGTCCGCGCCGCCGGGACGGAGACCAACTCGCGCTCCGGATAGCGCAGGGCGGTCAGCTTGCCGCCGAACACGCAGCCGGTGTCGATGCAGATCGTCTCGTTCAGCCACTCGGCTTCCGGAACCGGCGTGTGGCCATAGACGATCTGCGTCGAGCCGCGATAGTCCTGCGCCCAGGGATAGCGGACCGGCAGGCCGAACTCGTCGACTTCGCCGGTGCTCTCGCCATACATGCAGAAATCGCGCACCGCACCCGAGGCGCGGCCGATCATCTCCGCCTTGATGCCGGCATGGGCGATCGCCAGGCGGCCGCCATCGAGCCAGTAGTGGCTGACCAGCTTGTCGAGGAAGGCCCGCAGCTGCCGGCGGAAGAATTCCGGCTCGGCTTCGAGCTGGGCGATGGATTCGGCCAGACCATGCGTCCGCTGCACGTCGCGGCCATTGAGCCATTTCAGCAGCTTGTTCTCATGGTTACCGACGATGCAGAGCGCCTGGCCGGATTCGACCATGCCCATCACCAGCCGGAGCACATCGGGCGTGCGCGGCCCGCGGTCGACCAGGTCGCCGACGAAGAGCGCCTTCCGGCCGGGCGGCGCCGTGACCGTGCAGCTGCGCTCGCCGCCTTCGCCGGAGAAGGTCACGCCATAGCCAAGCCGGTCCAGCAAGGCCTCCAGCTCGTCGCCGCAGCCATGGATGTCGCCGATGATGTCGAACGGCCCGGTCTCCGTCCGCCGGTCGGTCCAGAGCGGATGGCGCGTGATCTCGGCGGCCTCGATCTGCGCAAGGTCGTGAAGCTCATGGATCTGACGGAAGCCCTCGCGCTTGAGGTTGCGCAGGTTCCGCCGGAGCGTCTTCACATGGTTGCGGACCACATGGACGCCGAACTGGCGGTCCGGTCGCGCGGCGTTGCGCTCGTGGCAAAGCCGCTCGTCGAGATCGAGGACGATTGCGACCGGGAGGGCGTGATATTTGCGTGCGATCTCGACATAGGCCCGGCGATCCTCGGGTCGGACGTTGGTCGCGTCGATCACGGTGAGGCGCCGCCCCGCGAGGCGCTGCTCGGCGATGAAATGGACCAGGGCAAAGGCTGCCGGCGAGACCGTCTGGTCGTTCTCGTCGTCGGCGACGACGCCACGGCAAAAATCGGACGAGACGATCTCGGTCGGCCGGAAATGCTTCCGGGCGAAGGTGGACTTGCCCGAGCCGCTGGCACCGACCAGGACGACCAGGCTGAATTCGGGAAGATCGATTCGGCTCATCTGGCGGCTCCCCGGGTGAAGACCGCCATCTGCGTCGGTGCGCCCAAAGCCTCGTCGACCGGGCCAATGGGCTGGAAGCGCACGGCGTAGCCGTGGCCTGCGGCGGCCGCCGCCGCCCAACCCTCGAACTCGGCCCGCGTCCATTCGAAGCGATGGTCGCGGTGGCGCATGGCACCGGGCGCCATGCCCTCGAACAGCGCGTTATATTCGCGGTTGGGCGTGGTCACGACGACCGTCGGCGGCGCCATGAACTCGAACACGGCCCGCTCCAGGGCCGGCAGCCGGTCCGCATCGACATGCTCGACGACCTCGACCAGGGCCGCCGCGTCATAGCCGGCCAGCCGCCGGTCGCGATAGGTGAGGGCGCCGTGGAGCAGCTTGAAGCGTGCCCGCTGGCGCTCGGCCATGCGGTCGAACTTCAGCCGCTTCTCGGCCCGCTCCAGGCTGTGGAGCGAGGCGTCCACGCCGACGATCTCCTCGAACTGGCGATGGTCCTTGAGTTCGCGCAGCAGCCGGCCTTCGCCACAGCCCAGATCGACCACGCGCCGGGCGCCGCTCGCCAGCAGCGTCGCCGTCACCGTCTCCATGCGCTGATCGTTGAGCCGGATCGGTGTCTCGAGCGTCTCCTCGCCGGCATTCTTGATCTCGGGCGCGAATTCCTCGTCGCTGGCCGCCGTTTCCGACAGGCGTGCCAGCGCCTCGCGAACCAGGCCCGGCTTTCGCCGAAGGGCACAGTTCACGATGAACTCCTTCTCCGGATGGCCATCGAGCCAGCCGGCGCCCTTGGCGAGGAGGTTCTCCATCTCGTCGGCGTTCACATAGAAATGCTTCGAATTGTCGAGCACCGGAATCAGCACATAGAGATGCGTCAGCATCTCGCGCACCGTCAGCATTCCCTCGAGCCGAAGCGTGACATAGGGACTGGCGCCCCAGTCGAGGCGCTCCAGGTCCAGCATGTGCGGCTGCGCCTGGACCTGATAGCCCAGCGGCTCGAACAGCCGCGCGGCCATGCCGTCGCGGCCGCGGGCCGCGATCGGCTCCACGGTCGCGACCAGGGGCAGGCGGGTGTCGGTCAGTCCCGGGCGATGCTTCGAGCGCCCGGCCATCGCCGTGTTCAGTACCTTGCCCAGGGCCACCGAGAGGAAGGACGAGGCGGCATAGGCGCGGTCGTTCACATACTGATCGAGCAATCCCTCGCCATCGCCCTTGCCGCGCACGAGCTGGACCCGGTCGATATCGACGGTGAGGGCAAAGGTCGCGCGGTCCTCGCCCGCCTCCGGGAAAAAGGCGAGGGCGCGGCCGAAGGCCAGCTCCTTCTCATGCAGCCGGTCTGGGTTCTTGTGGAGCAGGAATCCCAGATCGGTGGCGGGGCGGTGGGTGGTGGAGATGGTCAGCAACATGAGGAATGCCGTGCGTTTTGGGTCGTGATGTCAGGTCGGTCCGCGAGGCAACAAAAAACCCTCCCGGAACTGGTTCGCGGGAGGGTCGGATCGGACAGCCAAGGAGGGTCGAATGGCTAAGTCACGGTCAGACCGCTTCCCGCTGCGGCGGGCAGCACGGGATTCCGTTCCGGGCGCGAATGGGCGCCGGAGGCTATCGAATCCGAATGACCGCGAGCCGTGAGAAGCATTGTCATTGTTCCTGTCGGGCGCCCTGCCAACCGCGAGGCGGCAGGGTGCGAAAGCGGCGCATCTTATGATTGTATTGCCGCCATTCGTCAAGAAGCGTGAGGACAAGGAACCCCCTTGCAGCGAAGGCGGGCCCCGGGGGCTTCGCTTTCCGGGAGTCCAATCCAACACCAATCCGGCTCAGGCAATCCGATAGCGGTCTTGCGGAAAGGGCTCTGCGGACGCGATAATTGCCGTCATGAACCTGGTCACGCCGACACCGAACGCATCGGCCCCGCGGCCGCGCCTGCGCGAGCCGGGGCTGCCGCTGTTCCGGCCGGGAACCGAACGGCATCTGTTGCGGGGCGGCGGCGCCGTCATCCTCCATCTCTTCCGCGGCGACCGTGTGACGGTCACGGACCGCGAGGGGCGCCAGCCTTGCGAGATCGCGGCCTTCGCGCCCGATGGCCAGGAGGATCTGGGCGCGCTGGGGCTGGATGCGGTCCGCGAGTCCGCCGGCATCAATCGGCTGCTCGCCGGCGGCGACCCGGAATCCCGTGCCGTCGCGTCGCAGCTGCGCCAGCGGAACCTGCCGTCGCGGGTGAGCCGCGCCGGTCTCCTTTTCGCGCGCGATTCCCGGCCGGGCGAGACCGTCGAAATGGCGGTGGCGCGCGAAGGCATCGCGATCTTCCATGCGGCGGGCGGGCCGATGGCGGTCGATGCGCAGGACGCGCCGACCGATCTCACCCTCGTGGTCCATCGCGCCACCGCGACCCCGCTGATCGAGCCGCCGCTGCCCGAGCCGCTGGCGGATTTCCGCGAGGAGCTGCGGGTGGCGAAATGCACGGCGCGGGGCTACGAGGTGAAGGCCGGCGAATATATCCAGATCATCGATGTCGCCGGCCGGCAATGCTCGGACTTCGTCGCCGTCGATGCGCGTCTGCTGGAGAAGGGCATCGACCGCGGCTTCGACATGACCGCGACCCGCACCATGACCGGGCTGCTCTATCCGGGCCCCGGTCTCGCTTCGAAGTTCTTTTCGACCGACCTGCAGCCGCTGGTCGAGGTGGTCCAGGACACCGTCGGACGGCATGATGCCTTCGGGCTCGCCTGCACCGCGCGCTTTTACGAGGATTCAGGCTATCCCGGCCATCCGAGCTGCTCGGAGAACTTCAACAGCAGCCTTGCGTCCTTCGGCGTGGTGCCCAAGCGTGGCTGGCCCTGCATCAATCTCTTCTACAACACCGGCCTCACCAGCCAGAACGCGATCTTCCTCGAGGATCCCTGGTCGCGGCCGGGCGACTATGTGCTGCTGCGCGCCATGACCGACCTGGTCTGCGCCTCCTCGGCCTGTCCCGACGATATCGACGCGACCAATGCCTGGAATCCGACCGATATCCATGTCCGCATCTATCCCGCGAAATCCGACTTTCAGCGAGCGATCGCCTTCCGCATGTCAGCCGATTCAGAACCGCGCTTGACGCGCGAGACCGCCTTCCATCCGCGCACCTCGGCGCTGACCCGCAACTTCACGGAGTATCGCGGCTTCTGGCTGCCGTCGCGCTACACCGCAACCGGCGCCGTCGACGAATACTGGGCCGCGCGCGAGGCGGCGATCGTCCTCGATCTGAGCGCGCTCCGGAAATTCGAGGTGCTGGGCCCCGACGCCGAGACGCTGTTGCAGCTCACCTGCACCCGCAACATCAAGCGCCTCGCCGACCTGCAATGCGTCTATACCGCGCTCTGTTACGAGAGCGGCGGGATGCTCGACGATGCGATCGTCTTCCGGCTGGGTGCCGACAAGTTCCGGCTGGTCTGCGGCGACGAATATACCGGCCAGTGGCTGCGCGAGCAGGCGGCGAAGCGGGGCCTGCGCGCCTGGGTCAAGAGCTCGACCGACCAGTTGCACAATATCTCGATCCAGGGTCCCAAGAGCCGCGACATCCTCAAGGAGATCGTCTGGACCGCGCCGGCCAATCCCAAGCTCGAGGAGATCGGCTGGTTCCATTTCACCATCGGACGGATCGGCGGCTATGACGGCACGCCGGTGATCGCGTCGCGCACCGGCTATACCGGCGAGCTGGGCTACGAGCTCTTCTGCCATCCCAAGGACGCGCTGAAAGTCTGGGATGCGGTGTGGGTGGCGGGACAGCCGCACGGGCTGAAGCCGCTGGGCCTCGATGCGCTTGACATGCTGCGGATCGAGGCGGGGTTGGTCTTCTTCGGTGCCGAGTTCAACGACCAGGTCGATCCGTTCGAGGCCGGCATCGGCTTCACCGTCGCGGTCAAGGGCAATGAGGAGTTCATCGGCCGCGAGGCCGTGCTGCGGCGGAAGGAGCATCCGCAGCGGACGCTCGTCGGCCTCGAGCTCGAAGGCAACGAGGCGGCCTCCCACGGCAACTGCGTCCATGTCGGGCGCGCCCAGGTGGGCGTCGTCACCTCGGGTTGCCGCTCGCCGATCCTGAAGAAGAACATCGCCCTCTGCCGCATGGACATCGCCTATGCCGCGATCGGCACCGAGGTCGAGGTCGGCAAGCTCGACGGCCAGCAGAAGCGCATTCCCGCGACCGTCGTGCGATTCCCGTTCTACGATCCGGACAAGCTCAAGCCGCGGTCGTAGGGCGTTTCCGCCAGCCGCCTAATCTTTCCTCTCCGCTCGCGCTCTCACCGCCTCCGCCAGATTCCGGTAGGTGGGCTCCATCAGGGTCTTGTATTGAGAGCCCTTGAAATGGATGACCTGGACGCCCGAACCCCGAAGCGACAGCAGCTCCGCCGGGCTGGCGACGCCTTTCATGGGGAACTGATAGACCCTGGAATCGAGAAAACCGAAAGCCGTCGGGTTGAGCTTATAGGCCTCGAAGAGCGAGACCTGGTCCCCGTACCAGCGGTGGAATCGCTCGGGCAGCCGCATGCAGATCTGCAGCAGCTCCGGGAAAAATCCCGCCGCGTTCCTGACTGCGATGCCGCCGAACAGGAAGGGCATGACCTCGAGAAAGGTCTTGCCGTCGAACTCGGGGTAATGCTCGGGGAAATGGGATTTGACCAGCATGTTGTTGGGCCGGCGCATGATCAGGATGTCGCGCGCCGGGGCGGCCGTCAGCTGGAGTCGGTCGAGGAACAGAAGATCGGCATCGCAGAAGAAGCTGAAGCGCTCGTCGATGCTCACGGCCGCGTAGGATTCGAGCCGGGCGACCATGATGTTTTTCGACAGCCGATTGCGGACAACGCGGGTGACGCCCTCGATCGCCGGCGTCTCCTGGTCGGTCAGTTGGACGATCTCCCGATCGCTGTCGGGGAACAGCGCCAGGGACTTCACCAGATAGGACGGGATGGTGACATCCGGTCCGACCCAGAAAAACACGATCCGGGTCATGCGGTTTCCGCGGCTTGTTGACTGGCGACCCGTTCCATCAGGTTGGTTCGATCCCCTCTGTCGAGCGTTCATCTTGTCCGGTTTGCGGGAAGCGAACAAGGAGTCAGGAATGCTTCTTCGCCTCTGCCCGTGACATGGCGCAGGGAAAGGAACGCTACCGCCTCTCCGGCGGGATATCGTGTACGGCTCGCGAGAAGGCGGCGATCTCGGCCTTGTCGTAGCTCAGATGCACGCGCTGGGTCGAGGCCGGGCGCTTGGCGAGCGAGAGGCCGGGGCGGCGCTCGACCACCGGGCGGATCGGGCGTGGCGCGAAGCCGCCGCCGCAATTGGGGCAGACATTGGCGAGATGCCGTTCCACGCAATCCGCGCAGAACGTGCATTCATAGGTGCAGATCCGCGCCTCGGTCGCGTGCGGCGGCAGGTCCTTGTTGCAATACTCACAATTGGGGCGAAGTTCCAGCATGGAGGCCTCCTGACGTGCTGCTGAAGGTCTTGCGATAGCTCGACGGATCGATCGAGAGATGGCGATGAAAGGCCCGGCGCATCCGTTCGGGGGCGCCGAAGCCGCAATCGCGCGCGATGGCGTCGATCGATGCCGCGGACTGTTCGAGGCGCAGCCTGGCCGCGTCGATCCGCGCCTGCTCGACGAACTTCGCCGGCGTCAGGCCGGTATCGGCGACGAAGGCCCGCGCGAAGTTGCGCGGGCTCATCGCAGCGATGGCGGCGAGGGCAGGGACCGACAGGTCGGCCTCGGGATGGTCGAGGATATGGCGCTGCGCCTGGCGGATCGGGTCGCGGCCTGCCTCGGCCACGAGATGCGGGCTGAACTGCGACTGGCCGCCGGGACGGCGCAGAAACAGGACCAGCTCGCGCGCCACCTCGACGGCGACCTCGCGGCCCCAATCCTGCTCGAGGAGGTGGAGGGCCAGGTCCATGCCGGCCGTGACGCCGCCCGAGCTGTAGAACTTGCCGTCGCGCACGAAGATGCGGTCCGGTTCGACTCTGATCTCGGGGAACTCCCGGGCAAGCCGGGGGCAGTCGGACCAGTGCGTGGTGGCGGCACGCCCGTTCAGGAGTCCGGTGGCGGCCAGAAGGAACGCGCCGCTGCAGACCGACGCGACGCGCTGCGAGGACGTTGCCCTCTCGCCGATCCATCGGATCAGGCGCCGGTTCTCCCTCGCCTGCCAGACACCGCTGCCACCGGCGACGAGGAAACTGTCGAGCGGCGGCTTTTTCGCGGAGAGGGCATGGGTGGCGACGAGCTGGAGCCCGCTGTTCATGGTGACCGGCCCGGCGCGCTCGGCGAGGATCTGGAGGCGGTAGGGCGGCGCGACGGCAAGGCCGTTGGCGGTCAGCCAGCGGTTGGCGCTGCCGAAAACCTCGAGCGGGCCGATCACGTCCAGGATCTGGGCGTTCTCGATCGCGAGCATGGCGATGCTGCGCGGCTTGGCCGATCGGGCGAGGGGGCGTCGGGGAGGAGGCCGTGTCATGAGCAAATTATCGGTACCGGAGGGAATGGCAGCAATGACATTGACCCCTCTTTTTCTGCCAAACCGGGCCAGGGCGGGCAGCGCCCCGAAGTCGGCGCTCGCCAGGAAAGGTCAGCCATTCTGAGCCATCTTGGGGCCGCCCCGAACTCCTGCTAGGCTTCTGGCTCCCAACCCTGGACGGAGCCTTCCCTCATGTCCCCGTCTTCCGCCAGCGCCGCCGCGCGCGACATCGTTTCGGCCGAAGCCCGCGAGCGCGAGCTGGCGCTGCTGGCCGAGCTCGAACGCAAGGTGCTGTGGCTCGCCAGTTGGACCATCCACAACGCGAACCATATCCGCGGGAACGAGGACGGCCTCAAGGTCGGCGGCCACCAGGCCTCGTCCGCCTCGCTCGCGACCGTGATGACGGCGCTCTATTTCTCGATCCTCGAGCCGCAGGACCGGGTGGCGGTCAAGCCGCATGCGAGCCCGATCTTCCACGCGATCCAGTATCTGCTGGGCAACCAGTCGCGCGACCAGCTCGAGCGCTTCCGCGGCTTCGGTGGGGCACAGTCCTACCCGTCGCGGACCAAGGACCAGGACGATGTGGATTTCTCGACCGGCTCGGTCGGGCTGGGCGCGGCCATCACCATCATGGGCAGCCTGGCGCGCGATTATCTGAAGGCCAAGCCCTGGGCGAAGGGGCTGCAGCCGGGCCGCATGGTAGCGCTGGTGGGCGATGCCGAGCTCGACGAGGGCAATGTCTATGAGGCGCTGCTCGAGGGCTGGAAGCACGGTCTCAAGGATTGCTGGTGGGTCGTCGATTACAACCGCCAGAGCCTCGACGCGGTCGCGAGCGACCGCCTGTTCGAGAAGGTCGAGCATCTCTTCCTCAATATGGGCTGGGAGGTGGTGACGCTCAAATATGGGCGGCTGCTGACGGAGGCCTTCAGGCAGCCGGGCGGTGAGGCGCTGCGGCAATGGATCGATTCCTGCCCGAACAGCATCTATTCGGCGCTGACTTACGAGGGCGCCGCCGGATGGCGCCGCCAGCTCGAAGCGGATATCGGCGGCGAACGCGGCGTGCCCGAGCTGCTCGCGCGCTACGACGATGCGGGCCTGGCGCGGCTCATGACCAATCTCGGCGGCCATGATCTGGGGCTGCTGCTCGACGCCTTCCGCGCCGCCGGCCGCGACCGGCCGGTCTGTTTCATCGCCTATACGGTCAAGGGCCATGGGCTGCCCTTCGCCGGTCATAAGGACAATCATGCCGGGCTGATGACGCCGGCGCAGATGGAGCAGTTCCGCTCCGAGAACCGGGTGCGGCCCGGCCATGAATGGGACCCGTTCGAGGGGCTCGAAGGCTCCATGGCCGAGCTGGAGCGCTTCCTGGCCGGAGTGCCGTTCCGCTCGACCGCGACCCGCCGCCATCATCCGCCGGCGCTGCCGGTGCCCGAGGATTTTCCCTGCCCCAAGGGCCAGACGATGTCGACGCAGGAGGGCTTCGGCAAGATCCTGAACGAGCTTGCCGCCGGCAGCTCGGAGCTCGCTGCCCGGATCGTCACCACCTCGCCCGACGTCACGGTCTCGACCAATCTCGGGCCCTGGGTCAATCGCCGCGGGCGCTTCTCCTTCGCCGCGCAGGAGGACCCGTTCCAGCTGCGCCGCCTGACCTCGCCGCAGAAATGGGGCGGCGGCCCCGAGGGCCAGCATATCGAGCTCGGCATCGCCGAGAACAATCTGTTCCTGATGCTGGGCGCCCTGGGCCTCACCCACAGCCTGATGGATCAGCGGCTGCTGCCCATCGGCACGCTCTACGATCCCTTCATCCAGCGCGGCCTCGATGCGCTCAACTATGCCTGCTACCAGGATGCGCGCTTCCTGCTGGTGGCCACGCCCTCGGGCATCACACTGGCGCCGGAGGGCGGGGCGCATCAATCGATCGCGACGCCCTTGATCGGCATCGCCCAGGATGGCATCGCCGCCTTCGAGCCGGCCTATGTGGACGAGCTCGCGGCCATCATGAAATGGGGCTTCGCCTATATGCAGCGCGACAAGCAGGCCAAGTCGCAAGCCTGGGAGCGCGAGGCCTGGGTCCGCGAGGAGACCGGCGGCTCGGTCTATCTGCGGCTTTCGACGCGGCCCCTGGCGCAGCCGGGGCGGGAACTGGATGGGGACATCACCGAGGGCATCATCCAGGGCGGCTATTGGATGCGCCCGCCGGCGCCTGGATGCCGGCTCGCGGTCTGCTATATGGGCGCCGTCGCCGAGGAGGCGCAGCGCGCGGCGGGGCTGCTGGCCGAGGACATTCCCGATATCGCCGTGCTGGCCGTCACCTCCGCCGACCGGCTCTGCGCCGGCTGGCATGCGGCCGAGAAGAAGCGTCAGCTCCATGCGGTTGACGAGAATGAAGCGACGATCCCCGACAGCTATGTCGAGCGGCTGCTGGCGCCGCTGGCCCGCGACGCGGCGCTGGTGACCGTGCTGGACGGCCACCCGGCGGCACTCTCCTGGCTGGGCGGCGTGCGCGGCCATCGGGTGCAGGCGCTGGGCGTCGAGCATTTTGGCCAGACGGGAACCATCGGCGATCTCTACCGCTATTACCGCATCGACGAGAAGGCGATCGTCGAGGCGTCGCTGGCGGCGCTCGGACGGAAATCGGCGCGGGCGCGGGACTACATTGCCAAGCTATAGAACAGGCCGGCGATCCGGTCAGCAGCCGTCCACATTGCCGCCCGTCAGCACCCAGGTTCCGCCGGCGACGAGGTCATAGAGGGCGGGGGCGTAGGTGCCGAAAACATTGAACGGCTTGTTGTCCTGGCAGTTGAAGTCGATGTAGCCGCTGAAGAAGGAGAGCGCCGCGCCCCCGGCATTGCGCAGGGTTCCGTTGAAGGCGGGCCACGGATAGTTGACTTGTGCGAACTTGCCGCGGCCCGACGCGATCAGCTGCGCGGAATAGACGACGGAGGCCGAGGTGGTACCCGTGTTCGGGTCCCTGACGCGCATGATCGAGAGGACTTGATTGACCAGGCGATAGAGTTCGTCCGTTCCACCCGCATTCCAGGTGACGTTGAGGATCAATGGTTCGGGATGGCAGCCCCAGCTTTGTGACTGCGCGCTGTCGAACTGGGCGTGATGTCCGTATCCGAGCAATCCCGAGAACACCGGTGGCATCTTGAAGGCCTTGTCGGCCTTCCAGAGAACCGGCTTCCTCTGGATATCGATGCCGACTTCCGGGGAATGCACGATGAAACCGGCTGACTCCCCGTAGCGGCCGGGGCGCCCCGGACGCCAGGGCGCATCATGCGGCCCTTCGCGATGGCCATGATGATCGCAACCATGTTCCAGCCGCTCGATCCGTGACCGCAGTTCCTGAAGGTCGCGGCCGACTTCATACTCGCCCATCGGTGGTTCCCCCATTTTGTCGCGCGGAATGCGCAAAGGATGGCGGAAATGCTAGTCTTTCGCCGAGTGCGGGCTCTAACAAATGATCGACGCGGGATGAAGTTTTGTTCATCTCGCGCGGTGAAGGCGAGGCAGGACGTGATCGGATTCGCATCGGCTCGTGCCCATCTGCTGCATCACGCGCGGTTCTATATCGCCGCGTTCCTGGGCCTCGTCATCTGGCTGCTGCTCCAGATCGTCCCCTTGTCGGTCCTGCCGCCGCCCTTGCCGATCCTGCTGGCGGGCGACGCCTTCTTCGCGATCTATCTGGTGCTGACGATGCTGCTCGCGCTTTACGAGGCGCCGAGCCGGATGCGGCAGCGGGCCAGCGTCGAGGACGAGGGCTTCGGCCTGATCGCCGGCATGACGCTGGTCGCGGTCGCCCTCAGCATCGGCTCGATCTTCATCCTGCTGAACCGGAGCGGCGGGGAGGTGAGTCGCATCGGTCTCTGGCTTTCGGTCGCCAATGTGCCGCTGGGCTGGCTCACGCTGCATATGGCGGCGTCTTTCCATTACGCGCATCTCTACTATGCCAGGGTCGACGACAAGGACGGCAAGAAGCGCGACGCGGGCGGCCTGAAATTTCCCGGCGGCGGCGACCCGATCATGTGGGATTTCCTCTATTTTTCCTTCGTCGTCGGCATGACGGCGCAAGTCTCCGACGTGCAGACGCTGACGACGGAAGTTCGCCGCCTGACCCTGTTTCATGGCATTGTCTCGTTCTTCTTCAACACCGTGCTGCTGGCGCTCGCCGTGAATATCGTGGTGGCGCAGGCGCACTGATCCAGGAGGCAACCGATGACCGACAGCGACAAGGTCTTCGCCGGATCGATTCCGGGTTTGTATGACCGATATCTGGGGCCGCTGCTGTTCGAGCCCTACGCCCAGGACATGGTCCGGCGCCTGGCGGACCTGAAGGAAGGCCGGCTGCTCGAGATCGCGGCGGGAACGGGGATCGTGACGCGCGCGCTCGATCGGGCGCTGCCGCCGAAGGTCGCCGTCACCGCGACGGACCTCAACCAGGCGATGCTTGATCACGCGATGACGAAGCTGCGGTCGCCGCGAGTCCGCTGGCATCAGGCCGACGCCCTGGCGCTGCCCTTCAAGGACGAGGAGTTCGACGCTGTGGTCTGCCAGTTCGGCGCCATGTTCTTCCCGGACAAGCCGAAGGCATTCCGGGAGGCGCGCCGGGTGCTGAAGCCCGGCGGCCGTTTTCTCTTCAATGTCTGGGACCAGCTCGAGGAGAACGAGGTGAGCCTGGTGGTGACCGACGCGGTCGCGGCCTGTTTTCCGCAAGATCCGCCCCAGTTCCTTCGCCGGGCCCCGCACGGTTACCACGACCTGGCCGCGATCCGCCGCGATCTGGAGGCGGCCGGTTTCGGCGCGATCAAATCCGAAACCGTGAAGAAGCAGATCCTTGCCTCGTCGCCGCGCGATCCCGTGATCGGCTTCTGCCAGGGCTCGCCCTTGCGCAACGAGATCGAAGCGCGCGATCCGAAGCGCCTCGCGGAGGTCACGGAGATCGCGACCAGGGCGGTCGCGGCTCGCTTCGGCAACGGGCCGATCCAGTGCGGGCAGCAGGCGATCGTCGTCGAGGTGCGGAAATAACCGCGACAGCGGCAGCGGACCGTGTTGTAGAAATTATCGGAAGGAACCGGGGGCATAGATGAATAAGGAGTCGAACCTCGTCAGCCGCATCAGGGCCGGTGAGACCGTGATCGGCAGCTGGTTCACCGTTCCGCATCCCATGGTCGCGGAGACCCTGGCGCAGGGCGGCTTCGATTTCCTGCTGCTCGACGGGGAGCATGCGCCGGTGCCGCCCGATGCGGTCAGCAATCTGCTGCCCTCGACCGAGCTGCATGGCTGCCCGGTGATCTACCGGCCGCGCACCAACAGCGTCGACCTGATCCGCGGCGCGCTCGATGCGGGCGTGACGGGCGTCATGGTGCCGATGATCGAGAACGCGGCCCAGGCCAAGGCCGCGCTCGATGCCACGAAATATCCGCCGCTGGGCCGGCGCGGGATCGGGCCCTGGCGGGCCTCCAACTATTACGACAATTATCTCGACTATGTGGCGACGGCGAACGAACGCACCTGCGTCGTGCTGCAGATCGAGAGCAAGGCGGCCGTCGACGCGATCGACGCCATCGCGGCGCTGCCGGGCGTGGACGTGCTCTATGTCGGTCCGGCGGACATGGCGGGCTCGATGGGACTCAAGCCGGGCGAGCGCCATGCCGAGCTGACCGCTGCCATCCGCCGCGTCGCCGAAGCCGCGAAGAAGCACGGCAAGGCGATGGGCATCGATGTCACCTCGCTGGATTTCTTCGCCGCCTATCAGGAGATGGGGTTCACCTACTTCACCTACGGCATCGACACCAGCTACCTGATGGACGGCGCCCGCGCGGCGAGCCAGGCTCTGCGCGCCCATCTCAAGCCGAAACGCTGAAGCGCAGGCACCGCCCTCCTCGGGCGACGGCGCCTACTGCCCGACGGCACCCTTCAGCGTCTGCAGCGCCGCCGTCAGCAGCGTGTCGCTGTGCGGCACCTCGGCGTCGGCCTCCTGCGCATCGAGGCCCTTCCGGGCGACGGCGAGCTTGAGCAGCCGGTTCTCGTCGGGCGCCAGGATCATGTAGTCGGCGACATAGGCGTTCTGGGGATTGGCGCGCCGGCAGACGGTGTGGATGCGCCGCGCCGGGAAACCCGCCTTGCCGCTCAGATCCTCGATGCGGGAATCGAACACGCCGCGGCAGCTGGCGGCGTCGTTGAAGAGCGTGAGCGTGCCGGTCATGCCGACCAGATAGGCGATCGGTGCGTGGCGCGGGGTCAGCTCGTAGCCGGAAAGGCCGCCGCCCGAACGGTCGGAATCGAGCCAGAACAGCGGGAAGCCCGGCGCCAATTTCCCGCGCTCCGCATCGGGCAGGATGCGGGCATTCGCGATGCCGGCCTTCGCCAGCAGGCCGTTGGCGAGATCGGTCAGCGCCGAAGGCTCCATCGGCCGGAACTGTGCGGTGCTGGTGGGGCCGTGGCCGATCGTCTGGGTGGTGCCATCATCGGCCGGGACCGGAATCCCGGCGCCGAAGGGATCGCCCACCGCCTGGTTGCCATAATTGGCGAAGCCCATCTCGCGCATGGTGCAGGCCAGCAGCCGCTGCAGCCCGCGATTGACCTGGCTCAGGGGATAGACCATGGACTCGCCCGTCGCGGGATTGACCGCGATGCGGGTGCCGATCCGCAGCCGCTGATAGATCGGGCCCGGATTGTCGAAGGTCATGCCCGCGGTGTTCGCGTCGTAGTTGGTGAGGAGGGCCGGCAGCGGCGGATATTCGCCGACGATGATCTCGGCCGATTCCGCCTGGCCCCTCTTCAGATCGGCATGCTTGTTGGTGAAGCTGACGACGAAGCTGCCGTCCTTGGCGTTCGAGAAGGTGACGAACTCGCCGGTGACGAACTCGGTCGTCATGGAGCAGCGCACGAAGCTGCCGCTCTCGTCGTAACGGGCGGTGCCGTCCCAATGACCGATGGTGAACTGGTCGGCCGCCTGGGCCGCCGGGCTGAGCAGGAGGAGCAGGACGGCGGTCGGCAGGGCACGCATCGAGGGCGACTCCGGGCCAAGGAAGAGGATCTGGACGGCGCCGCTTTTAGCACGGTCCGGCCCCGATCGCCGGTGGCGATTATGGGCGTCCGGCCGTCCGGCAGCCGTCCGGCCCGGGCCGTCTTATTCGCCGGCCTTGCTCCTCAGCGTCTGGACGGCCGCCGCCAGGAGCGCGTCGCTGTGGGGCACTGTGCTGTCACCGTCATGGCCGTCGAGACCCCGCCGCTGGACCGCGAGCTTGACCAGGCGATCCGCGTCCGGCGCAAAGATCAGGTAGTCGGCCATATAGGCGTTCTGCAGGTCGGGGCGCTGGCAGACGGTGTGGATGCGCCGCGTGGCGAATCCCGCCGTCGCCGTCAGATCCTCGATCCGTGAATCGAAGACGCCCTGGCAGCTGGCGGCGTCGTTATAGAGCGTCAGGGTGCCGGCTATTCCCACCAGCAGCGGCATGGGCGCGTGCGCCGAGGTGAACTCGTAGCCCACCAGGGCCCCGCCGGTGCTCTTGGAATCGACCCAGAGGAGCGGGAATCCCGGCGCGAAGTTCTGGCGCTCCTCGGCGCTCAGGAAGTGCGGCCGGGCGATGCCGGCGCGCGACAGAAGATTGTTGGCGAGCTGGCTGAGGGTCGCCTGGTCGAGCGGATGGAACTGCGGCGTGTCGCGCGGGGCATTGCCGACATATTGCGTGCTGGTGGTGTCCGCCGGGTAGGGCAGGCCGGCGCCGAAGGGATCGCCGACCGCCTGGGAGCCGTAATTCGCGAAGCCCATCTCGCGCATGGTGCAGGCGAGCAGCCGCTGCAGCCCGCGATCGACCAGGTTCAGCGGATAGACCATGGGTTGCTCATGGGTGGGGTTGATCCCCACCCAGGAGGCGACGCGCAGCCGCTGATACATCGGGCCGGGGTCCGTGAAGGTCATGCCGGCGCTGTTCTTGTCGTAGTTCGTGATCTCGGCGGTCAGCGGCGGAAAATCCGACAGGATCTGGGCCGGGCGCGATTGTCCCGCCGTCAGCGCGACGTTCTTGTTGGTGACGGTCATCGCCAGGCTGCCGTCGGCGGTGTTCGAGAAGGTCACGAACTCGCCGGGCATGAACTCGCCCGTCATCGAGCAGCGCTGGAACTTGCCGCTGGAATCGTACTCGGCGCCGCCACTCCAGCTGCCTTCGGTGAAACGATCGGCCGCCTGGGCGGCGGGGGCGAGAAGCAGGAGCAGGGGAACGAGGAACAGGGCACGCATCGGGGCAACTCCGGATCGGGGACGACAGGTCAGTGCGCCGCAGCCTTCGCACGGCCCCACCTCCGGTCGCTGCGGAATGACATATGAGCACGGAGTGCGCAGAAAAAAGGCCGGCGCCTGCCGCACCGGCCGTGAAAAAACGTTACAACTGTCGTCGGTCAGGTGACCGAGGCGATGATCCCGCGATAAGAATCTTCCGAGAAGGCCTTGAGCGTCGTGGTGCGGACATTGCCGCCCATGCCCAGCGTGAGGGCGAGCTTGGCGGCCGCCTCGTCGTTCGGCAGATCGACGATCAGGATCATGTCGTGGGCGCCGGTGGTCATATAGAACTTCCTGAAATCGCCGCCGAGTTTCTTGATGAGCGCCTTGGCCGCGTCGAGCCGCTTCGGCGATTCCTTGACGTTCTTGATGCCCTGCTCGGTCCAATTGGTCAGCAGAATGTACTTTGCCATGCATGCCTCCGTTGCGATGAAGTGCTGTCCTAAGACGGCCCTCGATGTCTTCGCACCGATAGGAATGTAAGTTTAGCAGCAAGCCTGTTCTCCCGGCTTAACAATTGCGAGGCGGGGAGGCATGGGAGAGCGGCGTTCCGACCCTTCTTGCGAAGCGCGCCCGACGATGCGGCGGCGCGCCGCGGATTCCAGGATGAGATCGCGTTCATGGAGCCCGAAAACGGTCACATCGTCGTGACGGGCGCTGCCGCGCCGCGACGCCATCCCCAATCTATGAGTCGAGGCGGGTTCTCTCTTGCGCCCGCGAGGAGGCAGGATGCGCCGACCCCTGATGATTGCGCTGTCGATGGCAGCGGGGCTGTCCATTTCAGCGATCCAGACCCTCGCCGCCGCGTCGGCGGTCAACGATGACGCAGCGAAGATGAACACCGCGCTCAAGGGCGCGGTCTGTTCCCCGGTTGGAGGACTGTGGCTCTGCCACGCCGCCGACGACCAGGACGCAGGGCATGCTCCGACCGCCGGATAGCGCCGCGGTCGAGTTCTAAGAACAAGAACACGCGCTCGAATCCCCTCCCCCCTCGAGGCAGGGCTGTCCGGGGAAACTCATGCATAACAGAACGCCATCTGGTTGGCTGGGACTTTGGGAGATGGCTTGCTTGGATTGACGGGCGGCGGGCGATCGATACGGTGGAAGGTTTTCCTGGTAAAGAGCGACTGGCCGACGAGTTCGGCCAGTCGCAGGAGGGGGATTTTCACGCTGTGGAGGCGCGCGCCGATGCGCAGGAGCAGATAGGCGATCATGGCGGCGAGGACCTGCAGCCGGATGGCATTTTCGTTGTTGCCAAGGAACTTGCGAATATCGAGATGCTGCTTGATCCAGCGGAACAGCAGCTCGATCTGCCACCGGGTCTTGTAGAGGGTGGCGATTTCCACGGCCGAGCGGGTCATATCGTTGGTGATGAGGGTGATGACGCCGCCTTTTTCGCGCCGGACCCGGATCCGACGCAGCCGGATCGCCAGCTTGGAATCGCCCTTACTGACGAGGCGGACCTCGGCGTCGTCGATGATCCTGAAGCCGTCGCCGACAATCTTCCGGAGCTTGCGCCGCTTGGTGGCGCGCAAGCGCATGTTGGACTTCGCGCGCGTGACGAAGACCGCCTCGGCGGCGTCGATCTGGCACCACCAACTGTAGCGACAATAGCCTTTGTCGAAGACATAGGTGGCTCCGGCCTCGATCGGCACGCGCCGGCCCACCTCGATGTCGTTGATGGTGGCCGGCGTGACCTCGACCGAGCAGGGGCGATCGGCCTTGGGATCGTAGACGACATGCATCTTCATGCCGCGGATCCGGCCGTTCCAGTCCGCCCAGGCGCAGACCTTGCCCAGCGGAATCGGCGAGGCGTCGATCAAACGCAGCATCTCGTTCCCTTCCTGGCGAGCCAGCCGATCCACCTCCTGGGAAAGCGTGCCAAACAGCCCCGCAAACACACTCACTGGACGGCGCGCATTGGCATCCGACAAGGTCGAACGAACCAGCTTCCCGACCCCCAGATGGTAGTGATGCTGGGAGTTGGCGTTGAAACCCGCCTCCACCCCCCGCAGGCTCTTGGCGTGGCTGAGCTGGGCGTAGATCAGCGCCACCAGATGATCCCAGCTCTTGAAGGATTTGTCGTAGGCATCGCCGTCGTGGCGCTCCACCAGCGTGCGGAATTGACGCCGATCGATGGGTTTCAGCAGGCTCACGAAGATGCTACCCATGTACTGCATGCCCGGTTCCCTTTCTGAGTCTCGACAACCAGAAAGTACCCGGAAAACCTCCGGAAAACCGGGCATGCGCCCGCGACCTATCGACTCATTCCCCGGACAGCCCTGCCCTCGAGGGGGAGGGCAGGGAGGGGAATGACTCGGTCCACGATCCCGCCGAGGTGCGAAGGGGTCGATATCGAGCAGCCCCCTCCCCAACCCTCCCCCAAAAGTTGGGGGAGGGGACAAAGCAAAAAATCGAGATTCGGAACCGCCGCCTGTTCTCTCCCGCGCTGTCGACAGGATCTGACGAGGCGAGCCCCAGGACGGCGTAACATCTCGGTGATCGCAGGGGCCGGCGGGTCACATCGCCGTGAGCCGACACATCGTCGACCCGTCCGGGTGGCTAGGATCGAATCCTGCGGGCCCTATTCCAGTGCGCCCGCGAGGAGGAACCACCATGCGTAAAATCACGATGCTCGCGATGCTCGCCGGCCTGGCGTTGTCCGCCGGCGTCACGCTCTCGGCCCAGGCCGAGGATTACGGTCCGATGAAGGTGATGCAGACCTCGATGGGCAAGGTCCTCACCGACGCCAAGGGAATGACCCTCTACACCTACGACAAGGACGCGCCCGGCGTGTCGAACTGCACGGGCGAATGCGCCGAGTATTGGCCGCCCGCCAAGGCCGAGGCCGGCGCCATGCCGGTCGGCGGTTTGACCATCATCAAGCGGCCCGACGGCACCATGCAATGGGCCGACGACGGCAAGCCGCTCTACACCTTCGCCAAGGACAAAGCGCCCGGCGACGTGATGGGCGATAACATGAAGAACGTCTGGCATGTGGTGAAGGAGTAGGCGAGCGCGAGCGCCGCGCTACACAGTGCATAAAACAATGGGCCGGCTCCGAGAGGAGCCGGCCCTTGTCATACTGGCTTAACGAATTCAGCCCAAATGCATCGAGGTAAGTTGCTACTGGTTGAGTTCAAATGAACGATTTATGAAGCAAAACGAGAAAACCTCTCTGCAAGAATTCGAACTCGCTCAATGTGGCTGGTGAGGTCGTTGGTGCTGCGGTTCAGTCGATCGTATTCAAGTAGTTGCTTGTCGATCCCGCGGCTTCCTGCAGTCTCCGCCTTCTGACGGTTCTCCCAGCGCTCCTCCTCAAATTGAACGAGGAATTCGCGAACGATGCGATATTGACGCTGTTTAATCGATCGTATGAACCAATAGTAGACAGGGACCACACCCGCCGACAGAAGTAAGCGATCCTTGGGAAGGAACACGCCAGTTAGATCATCCAGAGTCGAGTAGGTTCTCCGTCCAGCCAACTCCAACCGATTTCGGTCCTTGGATGCAGCCAGTACGAATGCATCCAAGCTTGCCTTCTTCGTTTCCTGTGGTTCGCCAAAATACTCAAAGAGAATGATCTTGGCTGCAGCATTAAGGTCTTGCCCACGAAGTACTTGGAATGAAACACACTCTGAAAAGAAATCGTGCTTTGATATCTGACGTATTACCTCAGGCGCCGGTCCCGCCATCGCGTTCCGCACCTCTGCGCCCGTCAATGGCTTGCTTCGATTTAGCCTCACGAACAGCTCATTGATGAGTTCCTCTTTGTTCGTAATTACACTCATTATCGAGAGATTATAGTTGTCGAATGCCTCGGCGATCTCACCGTGGTTTTGCGATAGATCACGGTAACTCAGGCCACCGAGTTTTAGAGCCGGATTCTCCAAAAACACAAAATCAGAGTTCAGTTGAACTGTACCTTCAAAGAAATCGAAAATGGCTTCCAGGCGCTGCTTGCCGTCGATGACAGCATAGGGCAATCGCTTCTTATTCAATTTCGAATCCGCATAGGTAAAATCTGCTAGATATAGCTTCGGGACGTCAAATCCATTGAGTATGGAATCAATAAGGTATGCCTTGTCTGCGGCGGACCAAAGACGTCCGCGGCGTTGATAAGACGCGTCCATATCGATCTTTGATTTTCTTGCCCTCCACCATGAAAGCGTCTTTGGCTCGTGGGGAGTGACTTTCAACCTGGTCGTTTGGGGCTTCATCTAAACCTCGAATCCAAAGTGACGTTTGGTCTCCCGTGCAAGCCCTTCAAGGTCCGGAAAGACGACTGTTTCGGTAATGCCTTGGTTGAGGATCGACTTACGCATTGGTTGGATTCGCGTCTCGCTTACGACTATGCAAGATAGGCATTCGGGCGGAATTTCCTCGCTATGCAATAGCGATTCCATTGGCTCTTTGCTCGCCCCGAATATCGTAAAGACTCCTTGTTGAGCAACAATACGTGCGCTGTTATGAGCTCCAAAGAGTGCGATCGGATATTTGCCCATTGTCCCTAGACTCGAGCCGGGAGTGTAACCTTTGAGGTCATCATCTCCAGCGGTCAATGGGCCGCCCTTGTAGGAGACATGGCGGAGGGCAGATCGATTCCAGGCAACAGGATCTAGGACCCAAACAATTGCGGGCTCTTTGTAAAGTGTCTTGTTGCGGCTAGTGGGAAGACGAGGTGCCGACATTAGTGCGAAATGCAGGCCGACAAATGGATTTTCAGTCCAATCGAGCAACCTGGTAGGTACGCCATAATGCTGCATGAAAAAGAGAGCCTCCCAGTCATCGCCCAAGTTCCGAGTATGATAGGGAAGGCTACGTTGCCGAAATCGCGTCATGAGCTGTCGCTCAAGAAGTTGAAGATCAGCTAGCGTTTGAATGCTGGGGTGACGATACAGTGATGGAATGAGACGGTGAGATGCGGCACCCGTTCCGCGAAACCAAAGAGGATGCCCTGCCTTGCGCTGTAGCTTTTGTACAATCGACATGAAGCTGGGTAAGTCGCTCGGTTTGTAGCTTGTAATTTTTTTCGACATCGTCACCTCGGCGCCGACGCAGATGGGAGAATTCTCTTTTTGTCTTTGGGTATACTAAGCGTTGAATTTATGACGCAGCAGCAATCTAAACGAATGCTACTTTTAGGGGCAATTGAAATGTGATGGATGAACTAATGAAAAAGGGCCGGCCCTCGGGGGCCGGCCCTTGTCGTTTCAGCCTGACGCGTCGAAGACAAGCGGACTACTCCGCCGCCTTCCCCTGCGCCTCGGCGATCAGCTTCTCGGCGAGCTTGCGCTTGCCGGCGGCGTCGAGCTTCTTGAGCTCGTTGTTGAGCACGCGCTCGTTGATCGACTGGTTCCAGTAGTCGAGGCTCTCGAAGCCCAGCAGCGCGGATTTTCCGACGAACTGGCGCAGCACCTCGTTGGTCGGGCCCATCACCCAGCCGGCCTTGCCGTCGCGCAAGTAACGCTCGATGCCGAGGCCGGGCTTGTAGCCGGTGCCGCCGCAGGCATGGAGCATCTTGTCGGCGACATGCGCCACGTTCTTGGCCGCGCTGAACTTGACCTGCCACATCCAGGGCAGGGTCTTGGCGCGGGGCAGGGCGGCGAGGTCCTTGTGGATCGACCAGTCGCAATTGTTGGTCGCCACGTCCATCGCCTTGGCCATCTGGAAGGTCAAAGCGCGCGAGGTGTTGGTGTCGATGATCGCCTCGCCGACATAGTCCTGGATGGTCGGGTAGTCGGCCACGCGCATGCCGACATCGACATGCTTCTTCATCGTGGTGTGCCGCTTGGCGATGTCGATCAGGCCGAGCGAGATGCCGTTCCAGCAGGAGGAGGAGCAGAGCAGGAAGAAGGGATCCACGCACTCGTCGTTGGACGCGGCGCCGTCGCCCTTGGGGCCGACCATGCGGTCCGCCGGCAGGTCGGCATCGACCTCGAGCGTGCCGGACTGGTTGCCGCGCAGGCCCAGCCCGTCCCACTTCGAGGGTTCGGCCTTGGCCTCGTTGCCCAGGATCAGCCAGCAGGTGAGGTCGGCATAGTTGCCGCCGAAGTCCGGGCTCGTGGTCTGGATGATGTACCAGTCGGCGAAGCCGCCCGAGGTGGTCCAGGAGGCCTTCTTGCGCACATGCCAGCCCTTGGCGGTCTTCTCGGCACCCGAGGAGACCGGGTACCAGAAATGCGAGCCGGTCTCGGGGTCGGAATAGGACAGCGTGCCGATCAGCACGTCCTTGTCGAGCCGCTTCAGGATGTCCTGCAGGATCGGGCTGTTGTGATGGCGGAAGAGGGCCGCCGCGACCGCGCCCAGATGCATCGTGTAGCACATGGCGGTCGAGGGGCAGCCATAGCGCGCGATCGTCTCCACCACCATGGCGGCGCAGGTGTGGTTCTCGCCCATGCCGCCCAGCTCCTTGGGCACCAGCAGGCCGAGCAATCCCAGCTTCGCGATCGCCTCGAAGTTCTTGCGCGGGAACAGCAGCTTCTTGTCGGATTCGACGGCGTTGTCGCGCAGCGTGGTGCGGGCGAGGTCGATGATCTTCGCCTGCAGCTCCTTCTGCTTGTCGGTCAGGAGCCATTGCGGGTCGTAGTCGTAGCCGAGACCCCAGAAATCCTCGTCGCCCCACTTCTTCGTCTGGCTCATGGCCGCGCCTCTCCCATTGATGAACGTCGCTCCACGCCGCCTCTTCGGCACCGCGTTGGGGCGCCGGGACGGCTTCTTCTTGGGGTCCGAGCCTACACGAAAGCCGAAAAGCCTGCCAAGCCGATGCCGGCCCATTTCATGGCCGCCGGTGACCAATCCGATACCAATAGAGAAGAGACGTCGGAGGCCACTAATAGGCCGGGTTGGCGCGAGGAATTCTCGATCGATGGCGTGGCGATCGGGGCTGCTGCCGTCCTGCGGCGCGGCATTGGTCGGGCAATGGCATGGTGCCTGGCGGGACCAGGAAGAGGCGATCAGCCGGCCGGCGTGAACGCGACGCGATTGGCCGAGGCGATGACCGGCGCCGTCGCCAGCGCCTGCATCCGCTGGCGATAGCGCTCCAGATAGGCGAGGCGCTCCTCGCTGCTGATCCGGTTGGGACCATAGACGACGAAGGGCTCGATCACGGTGAAACCGCAGAAGCCGAAGATCCCGCGATGGATGGGCGAGAGAATGGGCTCGATCGGCCCATAGGGACCCGCGTCGGAATAGGCCGTCGCCAGGCCGCCGACCGTCACCGAACACATCGCCCGCTTGCCGGCGAAGACGCCGCCCTCGAACCAGCGCCCGCCACCATAGGCACGACCCACGGCGAACACGCGGTCGACCCAACCCTTCAGGATCGCGGGCAGGCCCAGCCACCAGATGGGAAACTGAAAAACCAGCACGTCGCACCAGGCGACCTTGTCCATCTCCGCCTGGAGCGCCGGCGCGTAGCCATTGTTGGCGCTCGCATGCGTTTCCTCCGTCTGCTGGCGCAGCCGGTTCGGATCCGCGACCGTCACGAAGTTGCGGCGGTCCGACACCGGATCGAAGCCCATGGCGTAGAGATCGGAGACGAGGACGTCGTCGCCGGCCGCCGTCAGCGCCGCCAGCCCTTCCCGCAACATCGCGCCGTTGAAGCTCGTCGGTTCATGATGGGCGTAAACGATCAGGACACGCATCGGCATTCCCTGAGGATTGGGTCAGGCAGGGGCCGCCGTCGGCGCGGGCCCCCTCAATGGATGTCGCCGATCTTCATATATTTGCCGCGGAAGAAGAGCAGCGGCTTGCCTTCCGGATGGGCGCGCATCTTGAGGACGTTGCCGAGGAAGACGACATGGTCGCCGCCGTCATGCGTGGCGTGGAGGCGGCAGTCGAAGGAGGCGAGGGTGTCGTCGAGGATCGGCGAGCCGGTGTCCCACACCTCGAACTTGACGCCCTCCCATTTGGGCGCGCCCGCGCGCGCGAAGGCCGCGGAGAGGTCTTTCTGCTCCTCGCGCAGCACATTGATCGCGAAGACGCGGCTCTCCTGGAACTGCGACAGGCTGTAGGCGCGCCGGTCGAGGCTGAACACCACCAGCGGCGGATCCAGCGAGACGGAGTTGAAGGAGCTGGCGGTCACGCCGACGGGCTGACCGGTGGAGGTGACGGTGGTGATGATGGTCACGCCGGTGGCAAAGCAGCCCAGCGCGTTGCGGAATTCGCGGCCGTCGAAGGTCATTGGTCTGTCGATACATCCACGCTGAAAAAAGCCATCTTGACCGCAGTGACAGGAAAACGCCACCGCGCAAGCTACCCCGGCGAGGTTCAGCGCTGGATTCCGCCACCCCCCATTCTCTTCGACCGTCGCCCGTTCCTCAACGTCCGAGATGCGTCGGCGATGGCATTGCCCCGCCGCTCTCCGCCGCCGCAAATCCCGTCGTCAATGGCTCGCCGTCACGTACCCGTCACCCGATTCCGATCGTCGTCCGATCAGTGTTCCAGGCGCGGCGGCATCGAAGGCCGCCGAGGCGGTCTCGCCGTCGCCGTGCTGGCATCGAGATTGATGATCCGCAGAACCTGAATGCCCTTGCGGCCCTGACCCACCTCGCAGTGGATCGTGGAACCTTCCGGCGCATCCTGCAGCCCGGCATCCTTCAATGCCGAGATGTGAAGGAACACGTCTGAGGAACCATCTGCCGGCGTCACGAACCCATAGCCCTTGTCCGCACGGAACCACTTAATTTTCCCCCGGACTTCGCGGACGTCTCCGCCGCCTCCCTGATAATCGCTCATTGGCACCGCTCTATTTCCATCCCGTGTGCCAGACAATTTTGTGTAAGACGATATGCCTCCGCTCTGGCACAGCGATGGGCACACCCTTTGGCGGCGAGGAGAGCCAACCGACCCTCCGCACAGCGTGCCTAGATTGGAGGGCAGGGGGCGGAAAAGCAAGCGGGCCGGTTACTGCCGCAACTGCGAAATCGCCTGCGGCACTAGGCTCGCCTCGTTCTCCGGCCAACGAAATAGGACAAGAAGCGGACGCATCTTCCAGGCTCAACCCGGCGCCACGCCCTGGGTCGGGTAGGAGAGGATATTCCTGGCCACGGAGACATATCCGGCGCCTCGACAACGCAATCCCTGCGCGACGAGCCGGTGGAGGGCGGGGAGCGCGTGGAACGGCACGGCCGGCCAGCCATGATGCTCGGCATGGAACGGCATGTTCCAGGCGAGGAAGCGGACCAGCGGGTTGGTCGTTGTGGTCCGGGAGTTGGCCAGCATGTCCGGTCCGAACGCGCAGCCGGTATGCTCGGCCATGAGATAGCCGCGCAAGGCGGGCATGCCCAGCAGCAGCGGCACCACCCCATAGACGACCAGGGCGTCGCTGCGGAAGGCGACCGAGCCTACGGCCAGCGCCAGGTAGATCGTCCACAGGATCCGCGCCTCGATCACCACGCGCGGCCTGGCGCGGGCGGGGATGAAGGCGTCCTCGGCATGGCCCAGCGCCTGGCGCAGGGTGGTTTTGATCTCGGCGATCCAATAGGGCAGGCCGGAGAGATACCAGAGCCAGCCCCGCAGGGTGCGGGGCTTGGGCTTTGCCAATTCGGGATCGCGCGCCGGATCCTGGGTGTGGCGATGATGGGCGAAATGGAAGGCGCGGAAATATTCCGGCGGCAGGATGATGACCGCGCCGCAGAGCCAGGCGACGGCGTCGTTGAGCCAGCGCTGCCTGAAGGCCGTCCGGTGAATCGTCTCGTGCAGTGGCGCAAACAGGAAGACCAGCGCCACGCCCTCGGCCCAGAGCGCCAGGATCTGCCAGGCCGTGCCGCGCAGGAGGATCGCGAGCACGATCAACGCGACGATCAGCGCCAGATGAGCGCCGATCCGGATCAGCCCGGGAAGATCGCGCCGCCGGCTGAGATTCCTCAGCGCGTCACGGCTGACCAGCTGGCTGCGGAAGACTTCGTCATCCATGGGTGTTCATGCGTCATGTGAGTTGTTTTCTCGCCTCCTCCCCTTGCGGGAGGGGGTAGGGGGAGGGGTCTTCGCGACAAACTCCCCATTTGAGTTTACGGCTTCAACTCGCCCGAAGTCCCGGCGCAATGATCGCCCAAATCTCAACGCGACATTTGATGTGACGGCTGAGCAGGGCGGAGAATGGTGGCGAGAACCCCTCCCCCTACCCCCTCCCGCAAGGGGAGGGGGCTTGTTCAATTGCGTTTACTAGCCCGCCAGCGCCGCGGCGTGGTGGCGGAGATGGTCTTCGATGAAGCTCTCGATGAAATAATAGCCGTGATCGTAGCCCTCATGCCGGCGCAGCATGAGTTTCTGGCCGGCGGTTTTGCAGGCGGCCTCGAACAGCTCGGGCTTCAGCTGCGTCTCGAGGAATTTGTCGGCAAGGCCCTGGTCGATGAGGATCGGCCGGCCATAGGGGCGCTTGCGCACCAGCGCGTTGGCGTCCCACTCGGTCCAGGCCGCGCGATCGGGCCCGAGATATTGGGTGAAGGCCTTGATGCCCCAGGGCACCTGGGACGGGCTCGAGATCGGCGCGAAGGCCGAGAGCGAGCGGAAGCGCTGGGGATGGCGCAGGCCCAGCACCAGCGCGCCATGGCCGCCCATCGAATGGCCGAAGATGCCGAAGCGTTTCGGATCGGCGGGGAAGAGCTTCGCGACGATCTCCGGCAGCTCGCGCGAGACATAGTCGTGCATGCGGTAATGCGCGGCCCAGGGCGCCTGGGTCGCATCGAGATAGAAGCCGGCGCCCTGGCCGAAATCCCAATCCGCATCGTCGCCGGGCAGGCGCGGCTCGCGCGGGCTGGTGTCGGGCGCCACCAGCATGAGGCCGAGCTCGGCCGCGATCTTCTGGGCACCGGCCTTGATCATGAAGGTCTCTTCCGTGCAGGTCAGGCCCGCGAGGAAGAACAGCGTCGGCACATGGCCGCGTGCCGCCTGCGGCGGCCGATAGACCGAGAAGCGCATCGGCCCGGCGCAGGCCGTCGAGGCATGGCGGTAGAAGCCTTGGGTCCCGCCGAAGCAGCGATGCTCGGAGATGGTCTCGATCGTCATGCTCAGGACTTCTTCTTCGTTTCCTCGTCGATCGCGCCCTGGATCGCGACCAGGCAGCGATCGCGCCAAGCGGCGAGCTCGGGATAGCTCTTGCCGCCGGCCTCGGATTTGGTGCCCTCGATGAAGGTCTTCATCAGTTCGGGCGTGAGCTTGGGATTGCCGAGGTCGGCCCAGTTCTTTTCGATGTCCGGGCCGAAATGATCGAAGCTGTAGGCGAGCCCGCCGGGGCCGCCGGCCATGTGATAGGTGAAGGCGGGGCCCATGAAGGCCCAGCGCAGGCCCGGCCCGTAGGCGACGCCGATATCGGCATCCTCGACGCTGACGATGCCCTCGGCGACGCAATGCACCATCTCGCGGAAGATCGCTTCCTGCACGCGATTGACGTAATGGCCGACGATCTCCTTCTTGAGCAGGATCGCCTTCTTGCCGATGCCGTCGTAGAAATTCATCGACCAGTCGACCGCCGCCGGATCGGTCTTCCTGCCGCCGACCACCTCGACCAGCGGGATCAGATGCGGCGGGTTGAAGGGATGGCCGACCACGACGCGCTCGGGATGCTTGCATTTCGCCTGCAGATCGCTGGGCGGATAGCTCGAGGTCGAGGAGGCGATCACCCGGTCGGTCGGCAGCACGGCGTCGATCGCGGCCAGCACGTCCTGTTTCAGGTCCAGCCGCTCGAACACGTTCTCCTGCACGAAATCCGAGCCGCGCGCGGCCTCGACCGGGTCGGCATGGAAGGTGAGGCGGCTGGGATCGGCGTTCTCCACCATGCCCAGCTTCTTCAGCAGCGGCCAGGCGTCCTTGACGAAATTGCGCAGGAAGGCCTCGCGCTTCGGATCGGCGTCGCTCGCCCGCACCGCGAAGCCGCGCGACAGATACCAGGCGGTCCAGCCGGCGCCGATCAGCCCGACGCCGATCACGGCGACCGTCTTCACCTGGGACAGGGGGATCAATTTCATTGTGGGGTTCCTTGGGGAGGCGCGGGGGTCTGGAAAGCCCCTGTCGCAGGACAATGCCCGATGTCCCGACGAGGCTGGGGCGACGAAAAGCGCGCCAGTGTTTCAGAGCGGGGGAGGATAGGCAATCGTCCAAAGCAGCGGAAAAAATCGCCCCGGCGTTCGCGCTTTCGAGGGGCCGGCCTAGCGCTTGGGCTTCACCCGGACCACGACATGTTGCTGGCCGCCCTTGGGGCCACGCCGCTGCAGCTCGAATTCGCCGCTCGCTTCGAGCAGCGCCGTCAATGTCTTCTGCCCATAGCTGCGGGAATCGAAATCGGGCAGCCGGTTGCCGACGATATGGCCGACGCGGCCGAGATTGGCCCAGCCGGAATCGTCGCTCGCCGAATCCACCGCATCCTGCAGGATGGTCAGGATTTCCGCCGGCAGGGCCACGGCCTTCGGCGCGGGCACCGCCTCTTTTCGGCCGGCGCTGGTCCGGGCCGGGCCCTTCAGGATCTCGGTATAGATGAACTTGTCGCAAGCCTCGACGAAGGAGGAGGGCGTCTTCTTCTCGCCCAGGCCATAGACGGTGAGGCCTTCCTCGCGGATGCGGCTGGCGAGGCCGGTGAAGTCGCTGTCGCTCGAGACGATGCAGAATCCGTCGAAGCGCTTGGAATGGACCAGATCCATCGCATCGATCACCAGAGCGATGTCGCTCGCGTTCTTGCGCACCGTGTTGTTGAACTGCTGCACCGGCTTGATCGAATGCTTCAGCAGCGCGGCCTTCCAGGCATTGAGGTTGGTGCTGGTGAAGTCGCCATAGGCTCGCTTCACGCTGGCCACGCCATATTTGGCGATCTCCGCGAAGAGCTCGTTGAGGAGCGCAGCTTGCGCATTCTCGGCATCGATGAGGACGGCGAGGCGGCGCGGTTGGTCGGTCACGGGCGCAGGCTCCTTCGGTTGGCGGATGGAGAGTATAGCAAATTCCAGGAGCGGCGGGCGATGACGGCCGCTCTAGGGCGTGCTGTCGCTCGATTGCGTGTCGCTCGGGGCGTCGCTGGCGACCGGAATGCTGTCGCCGGGCTCCCAGCCATCGAGCCAGGTCTGCAGGGGCAGCACCACGGCGGGGGACCCGTTGTCATAAAACCAGGAGTCGACCGCATAGCGTCGACCGGTCGCGATGTCGCGCACCACGGCCGTGTTGTGCGCGAGGATCACGCCGCCACGATGGGCGGGCATTTCGATGGCGTGAAATCGCAGCAGGCCGTTGTCGGCGATCAGATTCAGATAGGTCGAGCTGTTGACCGCCTCGTCGACACAGTCGAGTTGCGTCGATTGATCGGCGACGGCGAGATTGCGGCCGACATCCCTGGCAGTGCCGGCTTGCGGGGCGACGAGCTGTTCCAACAGCCCGATCGCATTGGCGATGCGCCGGCGCTCCTCGACCGCGGTCTTTGGCGCAGGCTCGAACAGGGCGCGGACGCGGTTCCAATCGCTGTCGTCGAGACGGACCGCCGTCTCGATGCGGCAATTGCTGCCATGGCAGACCTGAAGCTTCCCGGGCGTGGGCGCGTGCTCGACCAGGGAGCCGACGCGATGCTCCTCCAGGTCGGTGCAGCCACCGAGGACGGCGAAGAGGAGCGAAAGCAGAAGGCAGAAACCTCCGCGAGCGGTGCGATCGATGGTTCGCTGTGCCATGCCCAATGCCGACGACGCCTGCGCCTTCCCCGATCATGCAAGCCTGCGCGGTCATCGCGCGGTTGGCAAGGCATGGTTGGCGGTCGGCTCACCTGCGGCCGGGATTGCCAGGCGCGCGGACCGGTTCCACACTCGGGTCATGGGCAAAGGGAGTCGTGCAGGCCTGGGTCTGATGCTGGTCGCGGGGCTGGTCGGCGGTATGGCCGCAGGCGCCCGGGCCGGCTCGTCCGAGCATGACCAGCAATATGCCGCCTGGCGCGAGACCTATTACGGCGCCAACGTGATCGAATATTGCGGCTTCATCACCGACGAGGTGAAGGACGGGTTCCGGCGCAAGGTGCAGTTCCTCCGGGCCTGGAGCGGGATGCCGGCCGCCATCGAATGGCGGATCCGGGTCTGGGCGGCAGTCAGGGCCGACTATCAATATCTGGACCACAGCCTTGGCGGCCACCGGACCTGGTGTCAGACCGACGGCCTCAGCGCGGTGCGGAGCTTCCTCGCCTTCCGCCAGCGCGACATGGCGCGGGAAGCGGGGGCGACGGAGTAGGGGGCAAGACGGCGACTGAGCTTCGCATTTCTTCCTCACTTTGTGGGGTGAGGGGGCGGTGCACGCCAAGTGCCCCCATTGTCATCCCCGCGAAAGCGGGGACCCAAGTCGATCCAGCGCGTCGGGCTGACAGATGGGCCCCCGCTTTCGCGGGGGTGACGATAGAGCGTGTAGCGTCCGTCTCTGCGGACGGAAGGTGGCCCTGGCTCGTGCATTTGCGAAGGACAGTCACGCGCGATTGGCATGGCGTTTCGACCCAGGCCCATGTTATCGCTTGCCTCGTCATGATCCGTTCCGTTCTCGGCGCCCGAATTCGTCAGCTTTGGCTTGGCTCCGCGTGGCGCGGCCGGAACGGCGTTTGATGTTTTGACGTCTTCATCCGGTCTCGCGAACCTCGCGGGGGCCGGATCTTTCCCTTCCTCCGCGATCGTTCCCGGGATCTTTCCCCGCCCGAAGTCATGAATGATTGCGTGATGTCCTCCCCTCCCAGCTCCGCCGCTTCGACGACCGTTCCCGCCGCGAAAACGCCGCTGCGCCCTGCCGTCGGCGGCGCGCTCTGGATCGGCTATGCGCTCGCCTGCACCGGCGCCACGCTGTTCGCGACCAAGGCGATCATCGTCAAGCTCGCCTATGCCCAGGGGGTCGATGCCGAGACGCTGCTGGCGGTGCGCATGATCCTGTCGCTGCCGGTCTATCTCGCGATCGGCCTCCATACGCTGCTGCCCTCGCGGCGCGGTCCCTTCGATCATGCGAACGGACGGCTGATCCTGCGCGCCGCCCTGGTCGGCGCACTCGGCTATTGGCTTTCCAGCTATCTCGACTTCAAGGGCCTCGAGCTGATCTCGGCGCAGTTCGAGCGCCTGATCCTCTTCACATACCCGTTCTTCGTCATGCTGTTCGGCGCGCTCTTCTTCCGCCAGCCGATCAAGCTCAAATCCCTGGCGGCCTTCACCATCAGCTATGGCGGTCTGCTGCTGCTGTTCCTGCGCGATTTCTCGCTGCTCGGCGAGGACGCGGCGCTGGGGGCGGGCTTCGTGATGGGGGCGGGGATCTGCTTCGCGCTCTACCAGCTGTTCGCCAAGGCCAGCATCCTGCAGATGGGACCGCGGCTCTTCACCTGCGTGGCGATGAGCGCGGCGTCGGTCGTGGTGATCGCCCAGTTCCTGCTGACCCATCCGGTCGGTCGGCTGGCGCTGACCCCGCATATCTGGCTGCTGGGCGTGGCGTTGGCGATCGGCGGCACGATCCTGCCGTCCTTCTTCATGAACGCGGCGCTGCACCGGATCTCGGCGCAGGCCAACTCGATGATCGGGACCTTGAGCCCGGTGATCACGATCCTGCTGGCCGTCGCGATCCTGGCCGAGCCCCTGACCGGGCTCGACATGCTGGCGGCGGTGCTGGTCATTGTCGGCGTGGCCGTGGCAACTCTCGCGGACCGCCGCTGACCTCATCCTGCTGACACAGCGCTGTCAGTGGCGTTCGTTCAGGATCGCCGCTCGTCAGAGACCGAGGGAGAGGGACGAATGAGCGCGAAAGGCTTCGAGACGAAAGCGGTGCGGATGGAGCCGATGCTGCTCCTGACCTTGCAGGCACCGGCGGACGACGTCGATCGCATCATGGCCGCGGTCACCAGGATCGCGCCGCTCGTCATGGGCAAGTATGACAGCAACGCCTATCAGTCCGGTGGCGGAATCGAATGGTACCGCCCACTCGAAGGCGCTGTCGCGGGAGCGGAGACGGAGGTACGGAAGCGGCCGGGCACGGTCGAACTGTCTTTCGAACTGCCGCCCGACCAGGCGCTCGTCGATCGGGTGATCGAGACGATCTTCCAGACGCACAGCTACCAGGAGCCCGTGATACGGCTTCAGAATATCCTGAGCAGCCGCTCCAAGGGCCTCGACGACCGCGACAATCCCAACCGCTGGTGGAACACCACCGGCGACTGGAAGATCAGACCCTGACGGCCTGGGCGAGGGCGCGGAAGGGCAGCATCACGCAATCCTGCCGGCTTCTGACCTTGCGCACGGGCGCGAATTCCTCGACCGCACTCCAGCCCGACGGCGCGGGGCCATCCTTCTGCAGGAAATGGCGCACCCGGTCGGTGAGGCCCGCCAGCGCATCGAGGGAAAGGCCGGGAGACTGCTCGACGATCAAGGCGGACGCCGCCTCGCAGAGCAGGCAGCCGCGGGTGCGATGGCCGGCCGCCACGACCTTGCCGTCGACGATCTTCAGATCGATGGTGACGCGGTCGCCGCAGAGCGGGTTGTCGAGGGTCACGCTCTTGTCGGGCTGTTCCAGCCGTCCATAGGCGCGTCCCGCCTCGGCGCGCTGCGTCAATTTCTCGTGATAAAGCTCGTCGGTCATTTGAACCTTTTCATCGCGTCCTCGAGCCCGGCGAGCAGGGCATCGACATCCGCGTCGTTGTTATAGGGTGCGAGGCTGGCACGGGTGGTGCCGGCGACGCCGAAGCGCCGGGCCAGGGGCTGGGCGCAGTGATGCCCGCCGCGGAGCGCTACACCCTTGCGGTCGAGCCATTGGCAGAGATCGTGCGGGTGGATCCCGTCGAGCGTGAAGGAAACCACTCCGAGCCGGCCCTGCAGCCCGGTGGGTCCGATCACGCGCGCTCCTTTCAGGGCGCCGAGCCCGTCGAGAATGCGGCCGGTGAGGCGCGCTTCATGCTGGGCGATGCCGGCCCAGTCGAGCGCCTTGACCCAGCGGACGGCGGCACCCAGTCCCACCGCCTGCGCGATCGGCGGCGTGCCGGGTTCGAAGCGGCGCGGGATGTCGGCGAAGGTCGTTCCCGCATCGAGGTCCACCTGCGCGATCATGCCGCCGCCGCCCAGGAAGGGCGGCATCGCCGAGAGCAGCTCGCGCCTGCCCCACAGCACGCCGACGCCGTTGGGCGCATAGACCTTATGGCCGGAGAAGGCATAGAAATCGATCCCGAGCGCAGCCAGATCCAGCGGTCCATGCGGCGCGCGCTGGGCGCCGTCGATCAGAACCCGGGCGCCGACGCCGCGCGCCGCGGCCACGATCGGGCCGATGTCGGTGATGGCGCCCGTGACGTTCGAGCAATGGGTGAGCGCGATCAGGCGCGTGCGCTTGCTCACCATTGCGGGCAGGCGCTCGAGATCGAGCCGGCCTTCATCGGTCACGGGCAGGACCTTGAGCGCCACGCCGCGCCGCGTCGCCAGCATCTGCCAGGGGACCAGGTTGCTGTGATGCTCGAGCTCGCTGACCAGGACCTCGTCGCCGGGCCCCAGGCGCTCGCCGAAGCTATAGGCCACCAGGTTGATCGAGGCGGTGGTGCCGCCGGTGAAGATGACTTCTTCCGCATCGGTCACGCCGAGATAGTCGGCGACGGCACTGCGTGCATCCTCATAGGCCGCGGTTGCGGCCTCCGCGAGTTGATGGACGCCGCGTGCCACATTGGCCCGCGCCATGGTCTCGTGGCGGCGCACGGCCATGAGCACGGCGGCCGGCAGCTGGGCCGTGGCGGCATTGTCGAGATAATGGAGCGGCAGTCCGCCGGGCGGTTCGGTCAGGATCGGAAATTGCGACCGGCAATGATCGGGGTCGAAGGGCTTGGGCACTCTCATGCGGACCGGTCCCCGCCGCTCTTGCCTTCCTGCCGGCGCAGCGCTTCGAGGGCCTGGGGCGTGTCGACGTCGGTCAGGACGGCGTCGTCGGGCATCGCCACTTCGGCGACAAGCTCGCCATTCTCGGCGATCAGGTGGCGCGCGCCGACATCGCCCTTGAGATGCGCCATGGGCTCGAAGAAGCGCCGGCCCCAGAGCACCGGGTTGCCGCGCTTGCCGTTGAAGGTCGGCACGCAGATGGCGCGACCCTCGACCGGATTGAAGGCGGAGATCAGCCGGTCGAGCTGAGCCGGCGCTATCCGCGGCATGTCGCCCAGCAGCACCAGCACGCCGTCGATGGCGCTGTCCTTCAGCGCCGCGAGCCCGGCCGCGAGCGAGCTGGCGATGCCGCTCGCATAATCGGGATTGTGGACGAACTCGACCCTCCGATTGCCGAGGCTCTGGCGCACCCGCTCGGATTCGTGGCCGGTCACGACCACGACGCGGTCGAGGCGCGCCGCCAGCGCGGCATCGACGGCATGATCGACCAGCGGCTTGCCCTCGAGCTCGGCCATCAGCTTGTTGGCGCTGCCCATGCGGCTGGAGCGGCCGGCCGCCAGCACGATCGCCGCGACCTTGGGCGCGCGCGGTGCCAGGCTCTCGCTGCTGGCGCGCGGCTGCGGACGGGTCGGGATCTCCTTGAGCAGTCCGCCCGCGCCCATCGCCATGATGTCCTGGCGCGTCACGGGCAGGTCCGCCATCAGACGCTGCAGCACCCAGTCGAAGCCGTTGAGCTTGGGCGAGCGCACGCAGCCCGGGAGCCCCAGCACCGGCTTGTCGCCGATATGGGCCAGCAGCATCAGATTGCCCGGATCGACCGGCATGCCGAAATGATCCACCCTGCCGCCGGCACGCGTGATCGCGGCGGGGAGCACGTCGCGCCGGTCGGTGATGGCCGACGCACCGGCGATCAGCACCATTTCCGCGCCGCCCTCGAGGGCGGCATCGATTTCCGCCGTGAGCGCCGCCTCGTCATGCGGGCAGCGGCGATCGCGCGCAGGCTCGCCGCCCAGGCCCGACAGGCGCTCGTTCATGATCGCGACCGTCTTGTCGATGACGCTTTCCTTGAGCCCCGGCAGGCGGGTCTGGATCAAGGTGACGGCCCGCGGCCGCAGGGCCGCGATGCGCAGGAGCGGCTCGCCCGCGAGCGTCCAGAGACAGCGCTCGAGGGCCTCGCCCGGCACGGCGAAGGGAATGATCTTGACGGTGGCCACCATGTCGCCCGGCGCCACCAGGTCGAAGGCGGGCAGGGTGGCGAGGGTGACGGCCTCGTCGACGGCATTGAGCCGGTCGAGCCGCGGCCGGTCGACCACCAGCAGGCCATGGCATTTGGCGATCAGGTTCGATCGGCCGGTGAAAGGCGCCGCCACCTCGAGATTCTCGCCGCAGACGGCGGTCGCGATCTTGCGGGCGGCCTCGTCCTCCGCGACGTCGCCGGGCTCGAAGCGGACGACGGTGACGCGCTCGACGCCGGCAGCGGTCAGGGCGCGCAGATCGTCGGGCGAGAGCTTGCGGCCCTTGCGGAACGCCATCTTGCCCATCTTGATGCTGTGAACCAGCAACGCGCCTTCGGCCTCGCCGACGGGAAGGCTGGCAAAGATCACGCCGCATGCTCCGGTGCGGGCGCTTCGCCGCCGACCGGCCCCTTGGCGCCGGCGCGGCGGACCTGCGTGATCTGGCCCAGGATCGCGACCGCGATCTCGGCCGGCGACATCGCGTTGATCGACAGTCCGACCGGCCCATGGATGCGGGCGAGGTCGGCTTCGGAGAAGCCGACCCGCCGCAGGCGATTCAGCCGCGCTCCGTGGGTCTTCCGGCTGCCGAGCGCGCCGATATAGAAGGCCGGCGAGTTGAGCGCGACCGTGAGCGCCGGATCGTCGAGCTTGGGATCGTGCGTGAGCGTGACGATCGCGGTGCGGAGGTCGGGCGCCAGCCGCTCGAGCGCTTCGTCCGGCCAGTCGGCGCTCAAGGTCACGTCGGGAAAACGCGCATCGGTCGCGAAGGAACGCCGCGGATCGATCACGATGACGCTGTAGCCGGCGAGGGCCGCCATCGGCGCCAGCGCCTGCGAAATATGAACCGCACCCACCAGGATGAGCCGCGGGGCGGGCATGGTGGCCTGAAGGAACAACTGGCGCCCGGGAATATCGAGCAGGCCGCTGCGATCGGCCATCAGCCAGCGCCGGGCCTGCTCGAGGGCCTCGGGTGCCAGCGCCAGGTCGCCCGTCGCCGCGTCGGGATGCAGCAACAGCTGTTGGCCGCTGGCGAGATCGGTCACCAGCCCGACCGCCCGGTGCTGTCGGCGGTCGGCGACCAACCGGCGGAGCAGGGCCTCCCTCATTCCACGGCCTCGACATAGACCTGCAGCTTGCCCCCGCAGGCGAGCCCGACCTCCCAGGCCTGCTCGTTGGTGATGCCGAAATCGAACAGCCGCGGCTTGGCGCCGGCCATGATCTCCTGCGCTTCCTTCACGACCGCGCCCTCGATGCAGCCGCCGGAAACGGAGCCGACCATCTGGCCGGCTTCATCGACCGCCAGCTGGCTGCCCACGGGACGCGGGGAGGAGCCCCAGGTCGCAATGACCGTGGCCAACGCCACCTTGCGGCCCTCGCTGCGCCAGGCCAGCACCTGGTCGATGACGTCCTGTTCGCTGCGATCCATGGTTCTGGTGCCTCTCTCATATATCGCGTCTTCCCCCTCCCTAGCCCTCCCCCCTTCGGGGAGAGGGGACAATCGCGATCTGTCCCCTCCCCCGCTTGCGGGGGAGGGCTAGGGAGGGGGAAGACGTCATCCTACCACACCCGGTCAATCCCCGCCGCGCCCGGCCATCAGCTCCGCGTAGGACCCCGCCGCCTCCAGGCGGCGCTGGGGCTGGCGGCTGAGGACGGCGCCGAGCTCGGCGATACTCTCCAGATTGTGCACCGGCCTGAAATCGTCAACATGGGGCAGAATGGCCTGGGCGCCCTGGGCCTTGGGCTCGTAGCCCTCGAAGCGCAGCAGCGGGTTGAGCCAGATCAGGCGCCGGCAGCTCTTGTGGAGCCGTTCCATCTCGTCGGCGAGCCCATGGGCGCCTTCGCGGTCGAGGCCGTCGGTGATGAGCAGCACGACCGCGCCCTGGCCCAGCACGCGGCGCGACCAGACCGCGTTGAACTCGGCGATGCAGCCGCCAATACGCGTTCCGCCCGACCAGTCCTCGACCTTGGCGGCGACCTTGGCCAGCGCGACATCGACGTCGCGCTGGCGGAGCGCGCGGGTGATGTTGTTGAGGCGCGTCCCGAACAGGAAGCAATGGACCCGGTCGCGGTCGTTGGTGATGGCGTGCATGAAATGCAGCATCATGCGCGAATAGCGGCTCATCGAGCCCGAGATGTCGCAGAGCACGACCAGCGGCGGATGGCGCCGGCGCTTGCGCTTATATTGCAGCAGGATCGTGCCGCCGCCGCGCAGCGAGGCGCGCAGGGTGGCGCGGATATCGACCCGGCGGCCGTGGCGATCCGGAAAGAAGCGGCGGGTCGGCAACTGCATGATGGGCAGGCGCATCGCCGCGATCATGCGCCTGGCCTCGTCCATCTCCGCATTCGACATCTTCTCGAAATCCATGCCCTGCAGCAGCTCGCGCGCCGAGAAGGTCATCGCGGCGTCGAATTCGACCTTCTCCTCCGGCTCTTCGCCGGGCCGTTCGATTTGCCGGCCGGCGAGCGCCTCCGCCAGCCGGCGCAGCATCTCCTCGCCCTTCTCCGGTTCGTCGCGCGGCACCGCGATCGAGGGCAGCATGGTCTGGAGCATCTTTTCCAGGAGCTGCGGATTGCGCCAGAAGATGTGGAAGGCCTGATCGTAGAGCGGTTGCTGGTCGCGCCGGTTCACGAACACGGCATGGAGCGTCCAGTACAGATCCTCGCGCGTGCCGATGCCGACCGCCTCGATCGCGCGCAAGGCATCGATCACGCGGCCGGGCCCGATCGGCAGGCCCGCCGCGCGCAGGGTGCGGGCGAAGAACATGACGTTCTCCGCCAGGCGGCTCGCCTCGACCGGCGGCGGCTCGGCGCCGTTGCCGTTGGAGGTGGCGGCGAGAGAAGGGATCATTGGCGTGATAACCCGTCGTGGGCCGCCGCTCAGCGCGGGGCGGCCGCCAGTTCCGCCTTCACCTGCTGCAGCAGATGCGCGGCTTCGCTGCCTTTGATCTTGGCGATGTCGTCCTGGTATTTCAGCAGCACGCCCAGCGTGTCGTCGATGCCTTGCGGATCGAGCGCCACCTTGTCGAGCTGGATCAGGGCCTCGGCCCAGTCGATGGTCTCGGCGACGCCCGGCAATTTGAACAGATCCTGCTGGCGCAGCCTCTGCACGAAGGCGACCACCTCGCGCGCCAGCGCAGGGCCCACCTCGGGCGCTTTCACCTTGAGAATCTCGAGCTCGCGTTCGGCGCTCGGATAATCGACCCAGTAATAGAAGCAGCGCCGCTTCAGCGCATCGTGGATCTCGCGCGTGCGGTTCGAGGTGACGACGACGATCGGCGGCACCGCCGACTTGATCGTGCCGAGTTCGGGAATGGTGATCTGATAGTCGGCGAGGATCTCGAGCAGATAGGCCTCGAACGGCTCGTCGGTGCGGTCGAGCTCGTCGATCAGGAGGACCGGCGCGCCGCCGGCCTGCTCTTCGAGCGCCTGCAGCAGCGGCCGCTTGATGAGGAAGCGCTCCGCATAGATGTCGCTCGCCAGCGCATCGCGATTGGCGGCACCGGCGGCCTCGGCCAGGCGGATCTCGATCATCTGGCGCGAATAGTTCCACTCATAGGCCGCGGAGGCGATGTCGAGCCCCTCATAGCATTGCAGCCGCAGCAGCCTGCGGCCGAGCGTGTTCGACAGCACCTTGGCGATCTCGGTCTTGCCGACGCCGGCCTCGCCTTCGAGGAACAAGGGCCGGCCCAGCTTCAGCGCGAGAAACAGCGCGGTGGCGAGGCTGCGATCGGCGACATAGTCGCCCGATTTCAACAGCGCCAGCGTCTCGTCGACGTTCTGCGGCAGGGGCTTGCCCGCCGTCGTGGCACGATCTTTCGCCGTCTTGGCGATATTAGAGGTCATTTCTGCGTCCAGCTGCCGTCCGCGGCCAGGAACCAGGTTCCCTTCGGTGCCTTCTGGATGATCTGGCCGGCATAGACCTGGCCGACTTCGCTGGCGGTGACGCCTTGGGCCTTGGCGCGCGCCTCGTAGATGGCGCGGCGCTCGGCATTGACGCGGTCCACGACCGACTGGGCCGTGGCGCCGGTCGAGTTGTCCTTGACCATCACATAGCCGTCGAAACGCTCGGCGATGACCCCTTGCGCACGCAGGCTGTTGAGCTGGGCATCGTCGGCGGCATGGGTCGGCATCGTCGCGGCGAAGGCCGAGATGACCAACGCCAGCAGGCCGAAGAGGGCGAAACGGGTGAAGTATCTGCGGGATGAATACATGGGGTTTTGCGATCCTGAATCAGAAGATGTCGGGGTTCTTGGCAATATCTTCTTGCGCCTGCTGTTCGATCTTCACGCGCACCTCCTGCTCGATCTTGATGTTCATGTTGATGACGATGGGCTTGTCGGGCGCCTCGACCTTGACCGTCGGATTGCAGGCGGCGAGGCCCAGCCCCAGGAGGAGGGCGGCCGGACCGCCATAGCGTAACCTTTTGAGCACGAACCCTTCCTTTCGGGGATGCCGGTTGGCTCCCAGTCATAGATGGCGCTCTGACCGACACACGGCCAGAGGCACTTCTTCCTACGGCCGACCCCGCCTGTACCCCTCAGGGCGGCTTGGCCAGCTTGTCGCGCACCAGGTCGGGCACGCTGTAACCCTCTAGACTATTGTGCAAAATCTGGTCGAGCTTGCCGTTGAGGGAGAGATTGAGCTCGATCGGATAGCCATCGTAGAAATTCGGATTCTTGCCCCGGACATGCAGCAGCAGCGTCGCGTCGCCGCTGCGGTCGCGGTCGAGCGTCAGCCAGAGCTGATCATAGCGGAAATCGCCCAGCGCCGAGAGGACCATAGCCATCGTTTCGCCGGCCGCGTCGATGCCGCCGGGCGGCGCCGTCGGCGAATAGGAAAGGCGGCCGGGTCCGGCGGCGTCCAGCCGGGCGCCGGAGATGACCACGCCCCCATTCTCCAGCATCACCGGAATCGTCCCCTGGAGCTTCCCCGTGCCGGTCAGCCCGTCGACCTCGGCCAGCGCCAGCAACTCGCCCAGATCCACATCCTGCACATGCAGGTCGACCTGCTGCCGGGCGGCTGCCGGGTTCAGGCGGGTCGGGCCGACCGTCACCTGGCCGTGGGCGAGCTCCAGTGAGGCCTTCTCGATATTGAGCGTCGGGCCGGGGCCGACGGCGAAGGTCGCCAGACCGTTCTTCATGGGTACGCCGAGATCGATCTGGCCGATGGCGATCTGCTGGCCGGGCGGTGTTGCGATCGGCTGGAGATTGGCCAGCGTCACCGCGCCATTGATGCGCGTGAGGGCCATGTCCGGGGTCGAGACCGAGACGTCCTTCAGCTGCATGTCGAGATTGCTGAAGAGGGCGCCGTTCTTCCAGGCGAGCGCGCCGGCCACGAGGACGGTGCCGGTGGCCTCGTCGATCTTGGCCCCCAGGCCCGGCACCAGGTCGCGCGGCTGCAGTCCGCCCGGCAGGAACCGGACCGGCGTCATCTCGATACGGCCAGCGCCACGCCCGTTGGCGAGGTCATGGATGCCGGAGAAGGCGAGCTGGATCACCTTGCTCTTGTCGTGGGCGCTCAGGGCGAAATCGACCGTGTTCCGGCGCAGTTGCGCCGTTCCCTCCATCGCCATTTCGGGCAGCCATTTCCGATCGGCGCCCAGGCGCAATCGCCCGGCGGTCGCCGTCAGCTTGGCCTCGTCGGCGCCGCCATAGGCGAGCCGCCCGTCCAGATTTTCGATGGCGAGGCCGCGGTTCGGCAGATCCGCCACCAGATCGGCGACGCGGATCTCCCCGGCCGCACCCTCGGCGGCCGACCAGTGGCCGTAGAAGCCGCTGGCGCCCAGGCGGAGGTCGATGGGCTCGGTCTCGTTCTTGGCGATCTGCCGAAGCGCGAAGGTGAGGGGGCCGGTGCGGATGCCGTAATCGAGACTGGTCCCGGCGGGATCCAGGCGCGCCACCAGCAGCGGCCGGTCCTTGGCCGGGCGAAGAGCGAAGTGAACCGCCTTCCGGCTCTCGACGCCGGCCGCCAGGGTGAAGGCGCCGAGGTCGGCGGTTCCCGGTTCCGGAATAGAAAGAGTCAAAGTATTATCAGCGAATTGTATCTGGTTCTTAAGATTAAACGAGAGATTCTTCAGGGTTCCCGTTGTGGTTTTTATATTAGAGAGTTGCGGGGCAATGTTCAGATTGCCTGCGAACTGATCGGGGCGGCCGGACAATGCGCCGGAGAAGTCCAGTCGATCGAGCCACAGCGTGGTGCCGGCCTCGGCCACCGGCCAATTCTCCGTCTGGCCCTCGATCCGTTCGAGCTCGAAATCGGCGATGCCCTGACCATTGGGCGCGGTATGGACCGTCCCACCCAGGCGCAGGCTCGCCGGCTGTGCGCCCGCGAGCTGGATCATCAGATCGCCATCGAGCGTCTGGCCGCCGGCCGCGTCGCGCTGTGCCGTGAGGCCTTCGGGCGCGGACAGGCTCAGTTCGACCGGCGCATCGAAGGGGCGGCGCAGGGAGGCCGGGAGGGAAAGACGATCCAGCAGGGCCGGATCGAGTTTCGTTGTCAGCGCCAGCGGCGCCGGAGTCTGGACCGCCACGAGGTTGTTGGGGCCCATGGTAATGACGATCGGACCCCCACCCGAGACGCTTTCGACGATGCCAGGCCAGACCACCTTGTCGAGCTGGACATCCAGATGGGCGGTCACGCCGGCGATGGGTGGGGTGCCGGCACCGGTGGGCGGCCCGGAGAGGCTGATCGAGGCGGGGCCGCTGATGGTAACGCGCCCGCCCGAAGGCACCGGCAGGCCCAGCGCCTGCCAGATCGGGGAGCTCGCGTCGGCATCGAGCGCGACCTGGCCGTCGGCCGAGGGCATGGCGGAATCGAGCGTCAGGGTGCCCTTGCCGCTGGCGCGGAAGCTGCCGTCCCGCCCCACAGCCTCGGCGCTGACGAGGGTGCGGTTCGGATCTTGATCGACCTGCAGCTTCACCCGCGAAGTTGGCAGCCCCTGGAGGCTCACCTGATCGGCGCTCACGGCGACCGTGGCCGCCCAGGGCTCGAAGGCGATCAGGCTAAGATAGGCCTCGCCGGCGACCTGATCGGCGGCGATGTCATGGTCGGGCAGGCTCAGCTTGCCGTCGGCGAAGGAAACCCGCAGCGAGCCGCTGCCGGTCAGATCGAGGCTGCCATCGGCCCGGCCTGCCACCTGGCCCTGGGAACCGGTTCCGGTGACCACGAAATCGACCGCGTAACGGTCGTCGCCGGCCGGATCGAGCCGTCCGGTGAAGCCGAGCCGGGCAAGGGACCCGCCATCGGCTCCTTTCATCAGGATCTCGCCATTGCGGATCTCGACCGGGGGGAGGCCCGGCAGACGCAGGGCCCCGCCACCGGCGGCAGGTGCACCGAAATTGTCGCCGAGGCTGGCCATGGCCTGGTCGAGCGGCGTATCCGCGGTGAACTCGATCCGCGGGTTCTGGATCAGGATCGACTGGATCTGAGGCTCCAGGCCCTGCCAGCCATAGACGATCTGGATCTGGGGCAGATGCAGATGGGCGTCGCCCGGCAGGTCGACATCGGTGATCCGGACCTCGTGCCAGCCGATGGAGGCGATGTGGAATTGCAGATTGCCCAGCCCGCGCGCCCGCAGCTCCTGGTCGGCCCAGCTCTGGGCCAGCCGCGGCAACAGCAACAGGACGAGCAACACGGCCAGTGCGCCCGTGACGAGCGCCGCCGTAGCCCCGACCAGCAATCTTTGGGTGAGCCTTCCCCGCATCTTTATCTTCGAAACGCCGCGCGGAGACGCGCCGCGTTCTTTAGAGGTCAGCATAGAAGGGGACCCCGTCGATTCCATCGCGAGGGGCCTGTGACTAACTAGAATCCTGTGGATGATGCGAGTCGCAGCGAGTCGCTCTGTTTTTGAATGAGCCTCAGAGATCGCTCACACAACCGCCGCTAAGCATCCAGAATGATGTTTCAATCATGCCTTGGAAAGTAGAACGACTCGGCTTTGCGGAAGTTCCGAGTCGGCGGGGCGAGGCGACGCCGATTTGAGGCAGCGGCCACGACTCGGGGAGCGATCGCTCTCGAGCGACAAAAACGAAGGGCGCGGATGCCATTGGCATCCGCGCCCTCGATTGCGAAGCCGGATCGACGGCGATCAGCTCGCCGAGGCCACGGCCCTGGCCGCCATCACGCTCACCAGATTGGCGCGATATTCGGCGCTGCCATGCATGTCGCTGTTGAGGTTCCCCGAGGCGATCTTGATGGACTTGACGGCATCGGGCGAGAAATTGCCCGCCAGCGCCTTTTCCATCTCGGGCACACGGAAGACCGAAGGTCCGGCGCCAGTCACGGCGACGCGGACGCCGCCGCCGGTCTTGGCCGCCATGACGCCGACCATCGCGTAGCGCGAGGCCGGGTTCGGGAACTTCGAGTAGCCGGCCTTCTCGGGCTTCGGGAAGCTCACGGCGGTGACGATCTCGCCATCGCCGAGCGCCGTCTCGAACAGGCCCTTGAAGAAATCGTCGGCCGCGATCTTGCGCTTGTTGGTGATGACGGTGGCACCCAATCCCACCAGACCCGCCGGATAGTCGGCTGCCGGATCGGCGTTCGAGATCGAGCCGCCGATGGTGCCGCGGTTGCGGACCTGCGGATCGCCGATGCCTTCGGCCAGTACGGCGAGCGCCGGGATCGTGCGCTTCACCTCGGCGGAATGGGCCACCTCGGCATGGGTGGTCATCGCGCCGATGGTGAGACCGCCGCCTTCGGCCTTGATGCCCTTGAGCTCGGCCACTGCGGCCAGATCGACCAGGGCCGAGGGCTGTGCCAGGCGCTGCTTCAGGGTCGGCAGCAGGGTCATGCCGCCGGCCAGGAGCTTGGCTTCGCCCGAGAGCAGCTTCGCCGCTTCCGCGAGCGAGGCCGGACGCTGATAGGAAAAGTTATGCATGATCGTTTCCTCCCTTACTCAGCGGCCATTTTGGATTTGGACTTCTGCGCGATCCGCCAGACGCGTTCCGGCGTGGCGGGCATCGGAATGTCCCGAACCCCGAGCGCGTCCGTGATCGCATTGATGAGCGCCGGCGGTGCTGCGATCGCACCGGCCTCGCCGCAGCCTTTGACGCCCAAGGGATTATGCGGGCAGGGGGTCACGGTCGTGCCGACTTTGAAGCTCGGCAGATCGTCGGCCCGCGGCATGCAGTAATCCATGTAGGAGCCGGTCAGGAGCTGGCCGGTGTCCTTGTCATAGACGCAAGCCTCGAGCAGGGCTTGGCCGACACCCTGCGCGATGCCGCCATGGACCTGGCCCTCGACCACCATCGGATTGACCACGTTGCCGAAGTCGTCCACCGCCGACCAGCTGACGATGGTGGTGACGCCGGTATCGGGATCGATCTCGACCTCGGCGATATGCACGCCCGCCGGATAGGTGAAGTTGGCCGGATCGTAGAAGGCCGTCTCGTCGAGGCCGGGCTCCAGATCCTTGGGATAGTTGTGCGGCACATAGGCGGTGAAGGCGATCTCTTGGATCGTCTTCTGCCGGTCGGTGCCCGCCACCTTGAACACGCCCTTGGAATATTGGATGTCGTCGACCGAGGCCTCGAGCAGATGGGCCGCGATCTTCTTGCCCTTGGCGACGATCTTGTCCACGGCCTTGACCGCGGCCGAGCCGCCGACGGCGAGGCTGCGCGAGCCGTAGGTGCCCATGCCGAACGGCACCTGCGAGGTGTCGCCATGGACGACGGTCACCGCATCGACCGAGAGCCCCAGCTGATCGGCCACGACCTGCGCCAGGGTCGTCTCGTGGCCCTGGCCATGGCTGTGCGATCCGGTGAGAATCTGGGCCGTGCCGGTCGGGTTGAAGCGGATCTGCGCGGATTCCCAGAGGCCCACGCCGGCGCCGAGCGAGCCGACGACGGCCGAGGGCGCGATGCCGCAGGCCTCGATATAGGCCGAGAAGCCGATGCCGCGCAGCTTGCCGCGTTTTGCGGATTCGGCTTTGCGCGCTGGAAAGCCCTTGTAGTCGGCGAGCTTCAGCGCCTCATCCAGCGCCTTCTCGTAATTGCCGGAGTCGTACTGCAAGGCCACCGGCGTCTGGTAGGGGAAGGCGTCCGGCTTGACGAAGTTGCGACGGCGAATCTCGGCCGGATCCATCTTCAGATCGCGCGCGCAGTTCTCGACGATGCGCTCGACCACATAGGTCGCTTCCGGACGGCCGGCGCCGCGATAGGCATCGACCGGTGCGGTGCTGGTGAAGACCGCCTTTACATTGGCGTAGATCGCCGGCGCGGTGTATTGGCCCGCCAGCAGCGTGGCGTAGAGATATGTGGGCACACAGGTCGCGAAGGTCGAGAGATAGGCGCCCATCGCGGCGATGGTATCGACCTTCATGGCGAGGAACTTGCCGTCCTTGTCCATCGCCATCTCGACATGACTGACATGGTCGCGGCCATGCGCGTCGGAGACGAAGGATTCGCTGCGCTCCGCGGTCCATTTCACCGGCCGCTTCACCTTCTTCGCGGCCCAGGTGCAGACGACCTCCTCGGCATAGCAGAAGATCTTGGAGCCGAAGCCGCCGCCGACATCGGGTGCGATCACCCGCATCTTGTCCTCGGGCACGCCCATGATGAAGGCGCACAGGATGAGGCGCAGCACATGCGGATTCTGGCTGGTGGAGTAGCAGGTGTAGCTGCCGGTCCCGCCGTCATACTCGCCGATCGCGGCGCGCGGCTCCATCGCGTTGGGAATGAGCCGGTTGTTCACCAGATCGAGCTTCGAGACATGTGCCGCCTTGGCGAAAGCCGCATCGACCGCGGCCTTGTCGCCGAGCTCCCAGTCGTAGCAAAGGTTGTTCGGCACATCGGCGTGGAGTTGCGCCGCTTTCGGATCCATGGCTGTCGCGGTATCCACGACCGCCGGCAGCTGTTCATAGTCGACCGCGATGTTCTCGGCCGCGTCCTTGGCCTGCGCGATGCTTTCCGCGATCACCACGGCGACATGGTCGCCGACATAGCGGACCTTTTCGTTCGCCAGGATCGGATGCGGCGGGGCCTTGTGCGGCTTGCCGAAGCGGTCGGTCACGGTCCAGCCGCAGATCAACCCGCCGATCTTGTCGGCGGCGACGTCGGCGCCGGTGAAGATGGCGACCACGCCCGGCATCTTGGATGCCGCGGCGGTATCGACCTTCTTGATCTTGGCGTGGGCATGGGGCGAACGCAGGAAATAGGCGTAAGCCTGCCCGTGGCGGTTGATGTCGTCGGTGTAGTGGCCCTGACCGGTCAGAAACCGGAAGTCTTCCTTGCGCTTTACCGAGGCGCCGATGCCAGTGTCAGCCATGACGTCCTCCTCCTAGCGCTTCATCGCTTGAGCGCCGGCCTGGATGGCCTTGACGATGTTGTGATAGCCGGTGCAGCGGCAGATGTTGCCTTCGAGCCACTCGCGCACTTCCTTCTCGGAAGGGGCGGGGTTGTTCTTCACCAGATCGACGGCGCTCATCACCATGCCGGGCGTACAGAAGCCGCATTGCAGGCCGTGATGCTCCTTGAAGGCCGCCTGCATCGGATGCAGATCGGCGCCGTTGGCGAGGCCTTCGATGGTGGTGACGCTGGCGCCGTCCGCCTGGACCGCGAGCATCGTGCAGCTCTTCACCGACTTGCCGTTCACATGGACCACGCAGGCGCCGCACTGGCTGGTGTCGCAGCCGACATGCGTGCCGGTGAGGCTCAACTTCTCGCGCAGAAAATGAACCAGCAGCGTCCGGGCTTCGACCTCGCCCGAGACGGACTTGCCGTTCACCGTCATTGAAACGGTGGACATCCGACCCTCCCTCTCGATATGGCCCCGGGCAACCTATCGGTTGGCCGGGGTATCCCGTTCACGCCGATCGGGCGACCGGCGGCTCTCCCTGGCAGAAGCGGCTTGAGGCAGCCCTGCTTATTCTTTGTGTCTCGCTGCTAGTCTTGTGTGCAGCTTGGCCGCAGGTCAAGGCCGACCGGCGGCGGCCGGTCATCCTGACGCTTCGGTTACATCGAAGTGACGCTAGCGGCCGAAATAGATCAGCAATCCGAGCACGACGACGATCAAGCCGCCGATCCAGATCACCGGATGCAGGCCTTTGCGGCCGGCGGGCGCGGGTGGCAGAGCGCCGGGCTGGGTCTTTGTCGCCGATGAAACCGGTTCAGATATTGCCGCCGCGGGTGGCGTGGCAGCGGGAGCCGGGGCCGGCGTTCCTGGTGCCGCTGCCGGGGCCTGGGCGCTGACCAGCGTCGAGAACTTGCCGAAAAATTCATCAGCGAGCTTCCGCGCGGTTCCGTCGATCAGCCGAGCGCCGATCTGCGCGATCTTGCCGCCGACCGCGGCATTGACCGTGTAGCTCAGCACGGTGCCTTGCCCGGTCTCGTCGGGTGTCAGCTTGACGTCGGCGCCGCCCTTCGCAAAGCCCACGGCGCCGCCCGTGCCTTCGCCGGTAATCTTGTAGCCGTTGGGCGGATCCAGGTCGGAGAGGGTCACCTTGCCGGCGAACCGGGCGGAGACGGGTCCGACCTTGGCCACCACCTTCGCGGTCATCTCGGTGTCGGAGAGCTTGACGATCTCCTCGCAGCCGGGAATGCACTGCTTCAGGATTTCAGTGTCGTTCAGCGCGCGCCACACGGTTTCGCGCGGCGCCGTGATCCGGTATTCACCGGTCATTTCCATGGACTAGGAACTCCTGTCTCGACGAGGCCCCACCCCCGAGCACGGCTCAGAGATAGCGGAAATAAACATAGGCCGTCGAGATCAAGATGCTCACGATCATCATCGGAAAGGCGAGCAGGAGGAACGGGACGAAGCGGAACGGCACGCCGGCCCGCTCCCCGATCCCCGCGACCGTCAGGTTGGCACTGGCGCCGATCAGGGTCCCGTTCCCGCCCAGGCAGGCGCCCAGCGACAGGGCCCACCAGAGCGGCAGAAGCCCCTCGGGCCCGCCGAAGGTGGGGGCCATGTCCTTGATCACCGGGATCATGGTGGCGACGAAGGGAATATTGTCGATGATCGCCGAAAGAATAGCGGAAGCCCAGAGAATGGCGAGGGTCGTGGTCGTCAAATCCCCGCCGGTCAGATGGATCAGTTCCGCAGCCAGGAGTCCGAGCAGCCCGGCATGCTCGACGCCGGCGACGATCACGAAGAGCCCGACAAAGAAGAAGATCGTGATCCATTCGACCTCGCTGAAGGTCTGATGGACGGCGTGCGACTGCTCCTCGCCGGATCGGCCGAGATTCTCCAGCAGTAACAGAAGCGCGGCTCCCAACATCGCGATGCTCCCGGGCTCGAGATGAATGGAGTGGGCGAGAATGAAGCCCCCGATCACCAGAGCCAGGACGAACAAGGATTTCCAGAGCAGCGGCCGGTCATTGATGGCTTCGACCGGCCTGAACGCCAGGACGCGGGCGCGGTCGGCCTCGGCCACCTGCATCTTCCGTCCCCAGATCAGGTGATTGATCACGATCTGGACGGCCAGGACGATGAGCACGACCGGCCCCAAATTCAGGGCAAAGTCGTTGAAGGTGAGGCCAGTCGCCGAGCCGATGATGATGTTCGGCGGGTCGCCGATCAGGGTTGCGGTGCCGCCGATGTTGGATGCCAGAATTTCAGTAAAAAGAAAAGGGTAGGGGGGGACCTTCAATTGTTGGGTGATGACCAGCGTGACCGGCGCCATGAGCAGGACCGTGGTCACATTATCGAGCAGCGCGGAAGCCACCGCCGTCACCACGGTCAGCAGCGCCAGCATACCCCAGGGGCTGCCGCGCGCGACCTTGGCCGACCAGATCGCCACATACTGGAACATGCCGCTGCGCTTGGAAATCGCCACCAGCAGCATCATGCCGGTGAGCAACGCGATCGTGTTGAAGTCGATGCCGGCAACGGCATGGTTCTGGTCGAGCACGCCCGAGATGATCATCACACCGGCGCCCACGAGCGCGACGATGGCGCGATTGACCCGTTCGGTCATGATCGAGGCGTAGCTGAGGATCAGGATCGCGCTGGACAGCCACAGCGGATCCAGCCCGAACACGGTGGCATGGGAGACGGCGTCGACCTCCATCAGCGCTGTCTCATCAGCGCGCGCAACGCATCCCAGTATGACACCATGCCGACGAGCTTTCGGCTCTCCTTCTCGACCACGGCCAAGGTATTGCGGCCGCGATAGAGCGCGAGGACGGCTTCGAGCGTTCCGGACTCCGGATGCAGGACCGGCGTCGCCTTGCTCAGATGATCGCCGACCTTGAAAAAGCGGGCCTCTTCCAGCAGGTCCTGGATCGAGCTCACGTCGTCCTTCAGGAAACCCAGATCGAGCCCCGCGCTCTCGTCGAGCGCGGCCTTGGGCAGGACGAGCGCCAGAAGATCGAAGACACCGAACAGCCCGAGATAGGTCCCGTCCCGATCTGCCACCGGCAGATTGACGAATCGATTCTCGATCAGCTGCTGCGCGGCCGCGCCGACGCTGTCATCGGGGCGAAGTGACAAGGGCGGCGACGTCATGAAGGTCTGAACGGTCATGGCGGGCGCTGGGGATGCCTCCAGAGTTTCGGTCCCGCAGGCTTGGCCAGGGAGAGGGGGCTGTCAAGGATTCGCGCCGGACTGCTAGGGTGGCGCCATGCGCGCGCTATGGGCTGTCATCCTCGGTCTGTTCCTGCTGCTGCCGTCGGGCCCGGGCCGGGCGGCCCTCGAGTTGACGCCTCTCACGATCCAGACCGCGGCGGGTTTGACCCTCAACTTCCGTGTGGAGCTGGCGCGGACCGAAGCGGAGCGAGCCCAGGGGCTGATGTATCGGGACAAGCTCGCACCCGATGCGGGCATGTTGTTCTTCTATCCGACCGACCGGCCGGTTGCGTTCTGGATGAAGAACACGCTGATCCCGCTCGACCTGCTGTTCATCGAGCGCGACGGCACGATCTATTCGATCGCGGAGCGTGCGGTGCCGATGTCCGAAGCCGCGATTCCGTCGGGCGGGCCGGTCGCGGCGGTTCTCGAGCTCAACGGGGGCAGCGTTTCGCATCTGGGCATCAGGCCCGGCGATCGGGTCCACTGCACGGTGCTGCCGCAGTCGATGCCTGACGAATAGGCCCGCTCAGAGGGCCTGGCCGGAGGCCTGGGTGACCGGCTTGGTCGGCTGCCAGTCTTCGCCCGCCGCCACGAGGCAACTGGTTCCGTCGGGGCTTGTCACGATGATGGTCCAGGTGGCGCCGCCATTGCTGGAAAACACCTCCAGCAGGCTGCCATTGCTGGCGAGGCCGAGGGCGACAGGGGCTTCCTTGTAGCGTTCTGAGAGTTGCTTCAACACATCGGCGTGGTGTCCGCAGGCCGGCTCGGCCTTGGCGGGAACCAGGGGCAGGAACAGGGTCCAGACGGCAAACAGGGGCGAAACCAGGCGCATGGCTGATCTCCTTCCTGGAGAAATGCGCCGCCCGCTCGCGGCACCATAGACGCTGGTCGTGAGGCTGGGCCCCAGAGCTTAAAAATCGACTTAAATTGCAGGCTTGCCTGGGGGTATCCGGGTTACAAAAAATATATGTATAACAATGTATTACAGAAAGATTTCACCCTCCGGTCAGGGGCTTAGTGCTTGCGCGCCAGCGTAACCCCATCACCAATCGAAACCATGGCGAGGGTCACCCTGTCGTCCTTGGCCAGTTTGTCGTTCAGCCGCCGGATCGCGACCGTGTCATCGCTCTTGTCCTGCGGATTGGCGACATCGCCACCCCACAGCACGTTGTCGATCGCGATCAGGCCGCCGGCCCGGACCAGCTTCAGTGCCCGCTCGTAATAGGCGTCGTAGTTGGTCTTGTCGGCGTCGATGAAGGCGAAGTCGAACTTGCCGGCCTCGCCCGCGGCCAGCAGCTTGTCGAGCGTTTCGGTCCCGGGCCCCAGGCGCAGGTCGATCCGGTCGGCGACGCCGGCCTCGCGCCAATAGCGCCGCGCGATCGAGGTGAACTCCTCGCTGATGTCGCAGCAGATCATGCGGCCCTGCGGCCCCATCGCTTCGGCGACGCAGAGCGAGCTGTAGCCGGTGAAGGTGCCGATCTCGAGCGCGCGCCGGGCGCCGATCAATTCGGCCAGGAGTCCCATGAACTGACCCTGGTCGGCACCGATCTGCATCATGCCGAGCGGGAGCTTGGCGGTCTCCTCGCGCAGTCGCCGCTTGATCGGATTGTCGCGAACCGAATGGGCGACCAGGTACTCATAGACATTGTCGGGGAGCCCGATATTGCGAACGGCCATGGCGGATGCTTTCGATGGAGGCAGGCTGCGGAAGGTGGGCGCGAGCGCTCGCGCGCGCTCTCAGTTCGAGCGTTTGTATTGAATGCCGCGACGCAAGGCGTCCTGGGCGACGGTCTTGCGCTGGCTGCGGTCGTTGACGTTCACCAGCATGGCATAGGGAACGCCGTCGGGACCGCGAAAGGTCTGGGTGACCTCCCAGATGATGAGCGCGGCGTCGATCTTGCGATAGCGCTCGCCCACCGCCACCACTTCTTCCCGATTCCGGTTCTTCGCAAACATCGTCGGTCGGATCCTGACGTTGGAACGGGCCGCTCCGGCCCGGGACTTCATAGGAGCAATTTGGGGGCCATATCTGCCACTCAATGGCCCGGGAATCCAGGGCTTTCGGGGAAGGCCGCGGCAACCGCCGCTCTCCCATGGAGCGGGCTTAATCGGCGAAGCGATAACGATCGATCATCGGCTTCGAGGCGACGCGCCGCTCGAGCATCGTCAGGATCTCGGGATGCCACGGGATCTTGTGGCGCGGCCGGCGTGGGGCCGCGAACACGATCGACGCGCAGGCATCGAGATAGTCCGGCGGCGCCGTCACGCCGAGAAATGCGCAGAGGCGCGACAGCTCGGCCCGCGGATCGGCGACGAGATCCTCGTGATGCACCGTCGCGACCGCATCCGCGCCGACGCGCCTGATGATCGCGCGGTTCGTCCGCAGCAGCTTGAAATATTCCGCGATGGCCGCCTTGAGCGATTGCCCATGCTGAACCATGGCGGCGATGTTGTCGTAGGGATTGCGCAGCACATGGATGAAGCGCTTGCGCTTGCCGAAGCGGCTCATCACCTGATCGAGCAAGCCGGGATTGCGCGCGATGCGCAGCGTCGTCATGCCGCCCTTCTTGTCGCCGATCACCTCGAGCTGCGTGTGCCGGCCCTGCCATTGCCCGGGCACCCGGTAGGTATATTCGCCCCAGCGCCGCCCGATCTCGCCATGCATGCGCGAGACCTCGAGCATGAGATAGAGGATCTCGCGCGGATGGAATCCCTGCTTGAGATAGAACAGCGCATCGAGCTCATGCGCGATCGCCATTTGCGGATGGGCGTCGAGCAGGCTGCCGACCAGGCTGTGGCCGCTGCGCTGATAGCCGACGAAGAGGCAGAGGGTCTTGACCTCGTCCAGCAGCGCTTTGCTGGCGATGGCGCCCGCGCGGGCTCTCTCGCGCAGCGTGGGGACATCGAGCCCCATCAGCCGCCAGAGATTCTGCTCCTCGGCGAGCCCGGCGGCGACCTTGTCGCGGTCGATGGACAGCGCCAGCGTCGCGGCGGCGCCGGCACGGGGACGCTGCGAAGGGGCCTCGACAGCGGCGGGAACGACACCGGATTCGCCGCCGCCGGCATTCCCGCCATTGCGCTCGCGTCTCCGCTTGGCGGCTGGTTTTGACCGGGTCCCCAGATTTGCCAAATCGCCCCCGCGTGGCTGGGTGGTCGCGCAACGGGGAACCCCGGAACGGGCTTCCCTGATCAAATCGTAACATGACTCCCGCATCATTGGCGTGACGGGCCATATCTGAGTGAATCTGTCGGGATTAAAGGTTCATCGTGGCAAGAACAAATAAAGAACACGGAAACCTCCCTGGAACGGGAAAAATGCCCTGGGGGATGACCGAGGCCTAGGCCATGGGCGGGTATTCCCTTTATGTTCCCATGCTCCAGGGTTGCGGCTTGCGGGAGAACCCCATAATTTGCAAGCGCTTTCCGGGGACCGGGGTGTAGCTCAGTCCGGTAGAGTGCCTGCTTTGGGAGCAGGATGTCGCTGGTTCGAATCCAGTCACCCCGACCATTCCCCGGCCGCAGGCTCCCCCGAGGGAGTCCGTGGCGGCGTGCCTAACAAAAAGCGGAGCGATACTGACCATGCAGGTGCGAATTTTCCGGCCTTCGAAGACGGCCATGCAGTCGGGGCGCGCGGGCGAGCGGCGCTGGCTGCTCGAGTTCGAGCCCTCGGGGCGGCGCGAAGCCGATCCCCTGATGGGATGGACCGGGTCGGCCGACACCAACAGCCAGCTGCGGATCTATTTCGACAGCGAGGCCGAGGCGATCGCCTATGCCCGCAAGAACGGCTACGCCTATCGCATCGTCGAGCCGAAGGAACGCGTCGTCAGACCCAAGGCCTATTCCGACAATTTCCGCTACGACCGGATCAGCCCCTGGACGCATTGATGCGCGTCCGATCGATGCGTCTGACCCGGCGTACGCATGACGCCTCGTGCGCCCGTAGCTCAGCGGATAGAGCAACCGCCTTCTAAGCGGTAGGTCGCTGGTTCGATTCCAGCCGGGCGCGCCACAGCCTCCTTCGATTCCCGTCTCGTCCCTGTCGAACCGCGGCCGTGTCGTCGCGCGAAAATGCGCGAGAAATCCTGCATTTTCCGAGCGTTTTGGCGTTACCCATTTGTAATTTGAACCACCTCTTCGCCGGGGCTTCACTCACCCCGGGCGCAGGAAGCGCCTCCCTGATGCAGGTAGTCCTTGCGACGAACTGCGCCGCTTCCGGGGGTCGCCTGAACGGCTACCGAGGGACAGGCCAACCCACCCACCGGCACTCCCTAGGCCTGCCCCCAAACCACCTTCGGTCAGCCGGAGGCCCCCGGAAGCGGTGCACCTTCGCGCGGCGCCTCATAGAGGCAGCCGGGTCCGGCAAGCACAGCCACCGCTGAATCTCCCCGACCTTGAATCAGACGAATACGGAACCGCGCTCGAGATCCGTGAAGGGATAGACGCCTTTCGATATCAGGGCCGCTTCCACCTCCGCGCGGCGGTGGTTTCGGCAATGCGCGAGTTCGTCGGCCGTGATTCCGATGCACAGCAGCAGCCCTGCGGCGCGATCCCGCACCCTGAATCGTCCGAACTCCACGAACAAAAATGCGGTGATGGCCGAACCCGGTCGTACGGCCGGGCCCAGATCCATGGTTGAGCCCGGCTCGAGCTGAGCTTCCAGCGTGTAGTAGGCCAAGCGGCTGATGAGCTCGGCGCCCCAGCGTTCCGTCCCGCGGTGGCAGATCGCCAGTTCATAGTTGCCAAGGCTGTTCTTGACCTGCTCGTCGCAGCCGATCAATTCGCAGGTGGCATAGACGACCCCGGCAACATGCTCGCGAAAATGCACGACATCCGCCCGGCCGCCCGCGTCATACCCGAATTCGAAAGGGACGGGCGAGTGGCTGACCTGGCCATCATGGTTGCCGAGCACAGACACCATCGCGACCAAGCGGTCGTCCCACCAGGCCTCCCAAGATTCTTCGTCCGTGGAATCCGGCTGCGCCAACCGAACACCCCCTCGTTACGAAAAACGAGCGAGAATTCCGTCACAACCCCGGCTTGCCGGTCAAGTCGATCTTGCGCTCGACCCCGGCGCCTTAGGGTGAGACCTGGGTCAGGTTGATGATGCGCGGGCGGTTGTAGGAGACCTGATAGAGCGACGCGCTGGTGAACTTCGTGGCGCCCAGGAAGACCGGCGTGTAGTTGTAGAACACCTCGGCGACGATGAGATTTTCGCCCTGCCGCAGGGTCAATCCGGCCGGCAGCGTGGCGGTCTGGCCGGTGGTGCCGATGGCGCTGGTGGCGGCGACCGTCCCGCTCGAGGTGCGCTGCCAGGCCACCGTCGGGTCCGCGCTGGTGGGCTTCGTGACCGACGTGATGATGACGCGGCCGGTGCCGGCGAGATCGAAGGGCGCCGCGCTGTCGTCGGCGGCCGAGAACAGATCGGTGATCTGCCCCTCGGTGATGCCGTCGGCCTGGGCCACGAGATCGGCCGTCGAGGCGGCGACACGGGCCAGCTTCTGATCGAGCAGCGCGAACCTGGCGGCCTCGAAGCAGCCCAGCAGGATCATCACCAGGATCGGAAGACCGATCGCCAGCTCCATCAGCACGCTGCCGCGCCGGTCGCGGGCGAACCCGTAGATGAAAGGCAAGAGGCGCTTTCTCATCTCAGCCTCCATTGGCCACGACGGCATAGGGCTCGTTGCGCACCACCACGCTGGCGCTCATATGGAACACCCCGTTGTCGCCGAGCATGTCGGAGAGCAGCGGCGTCATCAGATGCCACTCGTAGTCGACCTTGTAGCGCACGACCTCGCCGGAGTTGCCGACGCCGGCGATGCCGCGGTCGGCGTCCCATTTCCCGTTGCCGTTGACGTCGGTGTAGTTCTCGCCGAGGTCGTATTTGCCGTTATGCAGGGGGCTGGGCGCCGCCGTGTCGACGAAGGGCTCCGGCTGGCCCACATCCTGGAAGCTGGCGTATTTCATGAAGGTGATGCTGGTGGTGGCCGGGTCCAGCATGCCGAAGGTGTTGGCGTCGATGATCGCGAGGATCTGGTCCTGCCGGGTCCCCGTGGCCGGCGTGCCGCCGGTGATGCCGTAGCGGGAGGCCTCGCGCAGACTATTTTCGACGGAGGTCGAGACGAACATGGCGACCGCCACCTCGAACATGCCGATGATCAGGAGGATCAGCGGCGGCAAGGCGAGGGCGAACTCGATGGCGGCCGCCCCCGACTGGGCGCGGGCGAACCGGCGCAGGCCGAAGAAGGCCCTGGCAGCCCTTTTCGAGACCCGGGGCACAAAAATGCCACAGCAGATAAGTGTAAGTGGCGACATGGGTTTTTACCTTCCGCTAACCATGGCGGGGATAGTGTTTGAGCCATGCAGACCATTCCCCGCATCTGCGGTCATTTGCTGCCGGCGCTGAGCGTCGCGCTGGCGCTTTCCGCCTGCTCCAGCGGCGCCGAGCCGCCGACGGTAGTGTCGTCCGCTGCGGTTGTTCGCGTGGCGGACATGACCCGCGACCAGGGCGATCTCACGAGCGCCGCTGGCCTCTATCAGAAGGCCCACGAGATCGATCCGACCGATCCGAAGCCGCTCATCCAGCTCGGTCAGACCCTGGCGAAGATGGGGTCGCCCGGCGGTGCCGCGCAGGCCTTCCGTGCGGCGCTTCAGCTCGACGGCACCAACGCCGAGGCGCTGCGCGGCCTGGGCACCGCGATGCTCAACACCAACGACGCGGAAGGCGCCATCGCGCAATACGAGAAGGCGCTCGATACCGGCGAGGATTATCGCCTCTATAACGGCATCGCGGTCGCCTACGACATGCTCGGCGATCACGCCTCGGCCCAGACCTACTACCGGACGGCCCTGCAGCTCTCGCCCGGCAATCTCGAGCTCAACAACAATCTCGCCCTCTCGCTGGCGCTCGAGGGTCGCTACCAGGAGGCGATCCCGCTCCTGGAGCAGGCGGTCACCGATCCGATGGCGACCGCGCGTTACCGCCAGAACCTGGCCTTCATCTACGGGCTCGCCGGCGAACGCGACCGCGCCCGCCAGCTGGCGGAACGCGATCTCGACGCCGCGACGGTCGAGCGCAATATGACCTATTTCGAAGTGCTCAAGGGCATGAAGGACGATCGCACCATGGCGTCGGCCCTCGGTGCCCACTACGCCGACCAGAAGCTCCAGAACGCGCCCATCGCCGCCGTGCCCGAAGCCAACGGTGCGCCCGTCGTCCCGGCGCCCGAACCCGACAGCATCACGACGGCGCCGATCAATCAGAGCGAGCTGCAGCCCGCGATCACCCCGACGGGCAGCGTCGCGGCGCCCGCAATCGAGAGCAGCGGCATCACGACCCAGCCCGCGACGGTTCCGGTGACCGACAATCCCCACGCCGAGCTGGAGAGCGGCGACGCACCCCTCGCCCTGGCGGGCGAGAGTGGGCCGTCGCCGAGCGGATATGGCATTCCCGTCGCGACCGAACCCCAGGCCGCGACTGGCGTCCCCGCGACGCAGCGCGCCGTCGGCAGCAACGGCCCGGCGCGCAACAGTGGCGATTATCGCTGAGCTTTTCATCGTCAATGCATATGCCTGAAGGCGTCGATCACCCGGAGGATGGCCGGGCCGATCAGCACGATGAAGAGCGGCGGCAGGATGAACACGATCATCGGCACCGTCATGAGCGCCGGCAGCCGCGCCGCCTTTTCCTCCGCCCGCATCATCCGTTCCTCGCGGAACTCGGCCGACAGCACGCGCAGCGACTGCGCCAGCGGCGTGCCGTACTTGTCGGACTGCAGCAGGTTGTTGACCATGCCGCGGATGCCCTTTGATTCGGTGCGCTGCGACAGATTGATCAGGGCCTGACGACGATCGGGCAGGAAGCCCAGCTCCAGCGAGGTGATCGCCAGCTCGTCGGCGAGCTCGGGGCAGGAGCGCCCGAATTCCTCCGACACGCGTTTCAGCGAGGCGTCCAGGCTGAGGCCGGCCTCGGCGCAGATCACCATCAGGTCGAGCGCGTCCGGCAGGCCTTTGCGGATCTTGTCTGCCCGCTTGATGATCGTGTTCTTCACGATGACGTCGGGGAGGAAAGCCCCCAGCAGCACGCTGCCCATGATGACTGCGAGGCGCGTCATCAGCGGCAGGTGATAGAGCTGCACGATCTGGAACAGGAACAGCGAGATGCCGCCGAAGACAAAGGGCAGCATCAGCTTCGCGAACAGGAACCGGACTAGCGCATCCGACGAGCGCCAGCCGGCCTTGGCGAGCTTGCGCTGCATCGCCTCGCTCTTGTTCGTGCGCAGGAGCTTGAAGCGGTCGACGAACTGCCGCATGCCGCCGGTCGAGAGCATGGAGCCGCGCTTGCGGTTGCCATGGACATAGTCGTGGCGCAGGGCCATGCGGCGCTGCGCCAGCTCTTTCAGCCGCCGGCCGCCGATCTCGCGGCGCAGGAAAGCGTGCCAGACCGCGACCACGGTGAGGAAGGCCGCAGCGCCCGCCATCATCGTGATCACGTCTTCCATCGTGACCCCGGGCGGCAGGTAGTCTTTGAGGCTGGGGCTCATATCTCGAACCTCACCATTTTCGCCATGATGCCGATGCCCATGCCGTAGCAGACGAAGCCGCAAGCCAGCATCACCCAGCCGCGCGGGTCGGTGAACAGCGTCATCGCGTAGCGGTGGTTCTCGGCCATGATGATGCCGAACATCATGAAAGGCAGCGATCCGATGATCCAGGCGCTGGCCTTCGCTTCCGAGGACAGCGCCTTGATTTTGAGCTTCATCTGCCGGCGCCGGCGCAAGACCTGCGACAGGTTATCGAGCGTCTCGGCGAGATTGCCGCCGGTCTCCTGTTGGATGCCCAGCGTGATCGCGAAGAAGCGGTATTCCGGGATGTCGATCCGCGCCGACGCGGCCCAGAGCGCTTCCTGGAGCGTCATGCCGAAGGTGATCGAATCGGCGATCAGCCGGAACTCGATGCCGACGGGATCGGAGATTTCACGGCCCACCGCCTTGATCGATTCCGTGACCGGCAGACCGGAACGCAGGCCGCGCACGATCAGGTCGATCGCCTCGGAGAAATAGGCGTTGAACTGATTGAGCCGGCGGCGCCCCAGAAAGCCGATATAGAGATGGGGCAGCAGCAGGCCCAGCGTGACGCCGATGAGAAGGCAGGCGATCCCCGGCCATCCCAGCCCGAGCTTGGTGCCGGCGCCCGCGACGGCGGCGATCAGGATGCAGGCCAGCGCGTACTGGCCCAGCGAGATGTTCTTGCCGGTGCGCGACAGGCGCTGGCGGATCTTGGTGGGGTTGGGCAGCACCGCGCGCGCCAGGCGCTCGAACAAGGGCAGGGGCTCGCTCGGGTCGCGACGGACCGAGAGCGCTTCCTGCTCCTGCATCCGGTTGCTCATACCCTGGGCGCGCTTGAGCCGGCGCTGCATCTGGCGCCGGTCCTTCGCGCCGGACAGCAATGCCACGAACAGCATGCCGACCGAGATCAGGCCCAGCACGAAGGCGCCGATCAGGAGGTGGGTGAGCTGGATCTCGCCGCTCATATGACCTCCAGCAGCGCCCGGTCGAGGCCGAAATAGGCGGCCTTGGGCGTGAAATGCGGCCGCAGGCCGGAGGACTTGAACTGGCCGCGCAGCTTGCCGTCCGGCTCTTCGCCTTCGAACTCGTAGGTGAAGAGATCCTGGGTGATGATCACGTCGCCTTCCATGCCGACCACCTCGACGACGTGGGTGATGCGGCGCATGCCGTCGCGCATGCGGCTGATCTGGACGATGAGGTCGATGGCGGCGGAGACCTGGGTGCGCACCGCCTTGGCCGGCAGGTTGATGCCAGCCATGCCGACCATGTTCTCGAGGCGGGTCAGCGCCTCGCGCGGCCGGTTGGCGTGGATGGTCGACATGGAGCCTTCATGGCCGGTGTTCATGGCCTGGAGCATGTCGACCGCCTCGGAGCCGCGTACCTCGCCGAGGATGATGCGGTCGGGGCGCATACGCAGGGCGTTCTTGACGAGATCGCGCATGGTGATCTCGCCTTCGCCCTCGAGATTGGCGGGGCGCGTCTCGAGGCGGACCACATGGGGCTGCTGCAGCTGCAGCTCGGCCGCGTCCTCGATGGTGACGATGCGGTCGCCATTGTCGATCATCTGCGACATGGCGTTGAGCAACGTCGTCTTGCCCGAACCGGTACCGCCGGAGATCAGGATGTTGAGCTTGGCGCGCGAGGCGATCTTCAACACGGTCGCCAACGCATCCGAGATGTTCTTCTGGCGGGCCATCACGTCGAGCGTGATGCCTTTCTTGGAGAACTTTCGGATGGAGATGCTGGGCCCGTCGATCGCCAGCGGCGGAATGATGATGTTGACGCGGCTGCCGTCCATGAGGCGTGCGTCGCACAAGGGCACGGACTCGTCGACGCGGCGTCCAACCTGGGACACGATGCGCGTGGCGACGTTCATCACATGCTGATTGTTGCGGAACTTGATGTCGGTCACGACCAGCTTGCCGCCGCGCTCGACATAGACCTGGTTCGGGCCGTTGACCATGATGTCGGTTACGGTCTCATCCGCCAGCAGCGGCTCGAGCGGGCCTAGGCCCAGCATGTCGTCCAGCAGGAGCTCGGTCAGGTCGCGCTGCTCGCGTTGATTGAGGCGGATCTTCTGCTCGGTCAGCACCTCCTGGGCGATCTGCGCCACCTGGCGGCCGAGTTCGCCGCGCTCGAGCTTGATGGCGGCGGCGAGGTCGATCCGTTCCACCACCAGGGCCTGGATCTTGTCCTTGGCGACTTCGATATGCCGCGATCCCGCGACCTTTCGCTCGGGCGTCTTGGGCGTCAGCGATTCAGCGGTCGATTGCGGCCGCAAGGCCGGCTGCGGCTCCTGCGTCGGCTCTTGTGCCGGTGCCGGTCGGGGCGAGGAGCCGGGATCGGCGGCGAGGGTGTCCTGGACAACGGCTTCGACGTCGCCCGCCGCGGCCGGCGACAGGGAAGTGCCGGCCTTCATCTCGGCCGCTGCCAGCAGATTGGTCATCAGCTGCGCGATGAGGTTGCGCCGTTCGAGCAGGTTCAGCGGAATCTGGCGGCCATCCAGCACAGTCGTGACAGCCTGGCCGACCTCGATCGCCAGGCTCTGGCGCGAGAGAGTCAGCACATCGCGGCCGGCGAAGAACCGATCCACGACTGGGTGCAGCTCTTGGGCGATGCGCGCGATAAGCTCCGAGCCGCGCGGGGCCGGAGCGGCGCGATCACGGGCGCCGTCGGGAGCCATGCGCTACTCCTTGCGGCGGCGCCACAGGCTCCATCGCCGCTTTTCTGTTGAAACGTGCCCGAGGCGTCCCGCCAATTGGCGCAGCGCAGCGGTTGTCTTGCTTGACGGCACGGCAGCAGAAAGCGGTTTGCCGGCGCTGGCTGCCTGCTGCGCGGCCTTTGGATCCTCTGGGAGGAGGAGGTCGACCTTGCGTCCCAGCGCACGCTCGAACTCCGCTCGGGCCAGGGCGGCGTCCTTGTGGACGCTGCGATTTGCGACGACCATGAGCCGGGCACTGCTGGCGACCTGCTGGATCTGTCCGTTGATGCGGATCGCGTCGCGCAGACCCGCCAGCGTGAAATCGGTGACCAGGATGATGTCCGTCGCCGCCGCCAGAACCCGCGGGCGGGCCCGGATCGCGCTGCGCGGCAGGTCGATGACGATGCATTCGGACTGGCGTTTGATCGCATCGAGCAGGATGGTCACGCCCGAGGCGTCGTAATGCACGTCTTCCTCGACCGATTCCTCGGCCGCCATGACGTGAAGATGCTCCCCGACTTTCACGGAAGCGCTGCTGATGAAGAGGCTGTCGATGCGCGCCGGATGCTCCAGCGCCTCGCGCAGGCCCCGGGTCGGCTCGATATCGAGAGCCAGGGCCACGGTGCCGTTCTGCAGATCGAGATCGAGCAGAGTCGTCGGGCGCTTCTGTTCCTGCGCCAACAACCAGGCGCAATTGACCGCGATCAGGCTCGAGCCGACGCCGCCGCGCGAGCCGATGACCGTGATGATGCGACGGCTGTCGCTCGCGCTGGTCCCGGCTGTGGGCTGTGTGATCCGGTTGATCGTGGCGGTCAGGGCCTTGTCCGTGATCGGCTTGACCATATAGTCGGCGACGCCTGCCTCGATCACCTCGTGATAGAACTGGACGTCGTTGACGTTGCCGATGGCGATGACCTTCGTGTCGTCCATGAAGGCGGCCACGATCGGCAACAGCGCGTTGAGGGGCTTGGGCGCGTCGGTGACGTCGACGATCAGCAGGCCGGGCGCCGCGTTCTCAGTCAGGAACTCCAACGCCTCGCGGCTACCGCCGTCGCGGACTTGCGACTTGCCGAAGAGCTGCTTGGCGACATTGCTCATTACGCCGTGGGTCTGGTTATCGGCGACGAACGCGATGCAGTCCAGGCGCTGCGAATTGGCAGGCTTGGGAGCCGAGGCGGCCTTGGCCGCTTCGTCTTTCTTGGGGCGCTTTTTGGCGAGGTTCAACATTGCGGGGGCCGTTAGTCGGTCGTGCTCTGCGTTACCGGCGCATAAGTCTGGCCGGCGCGGTAACGCTGGATGGAAAGGGACTGGCCCTCGGCGTCGGCCGGCGGCAGGGCGCGGCCCTGGTTGAGGTCGTTCGGATTTTCGAGCATGAGCCCCAGGTCGATCGCGTTCGCGCAGCCGGGATTGAGGATCGGCCGCATCTCATGATCGAGCTGGATGGGTGCGTTGTAACCGGGGCAGGCGATCGGGGCGACCTGGGCCTTCATCGCCACGACCGCGACCTGATCCGCATTGCCGCCCTGCATCGGGGGCGCCAGATCGACGATGAGGCCGCGCGCGGCCAGGACCCGGCGCACTTCGCCCATGCGGTCCGCCAGCAACCCGGCATCGGTGCCTTCCGGCGCGTTCGGCTTCACCGTCACCCGGGTGCCCGAGGTGATGCTTTGACGGTTGAGGAAATCGAGCAGCGAGGCTTTCTCGGCGCCGGGCAGAGCGGCCGAGCGCGGCGGAAAGCTGACAGGATGCGTCAGCGCCACCGTCTGCACCCGGGGCTCGACCGCCGGCGTCGCCTGCTTCCAGGTCGCAACGGTGATGAGGCGGTCCTGTTGCTCAGCTTCACAGCCCTGCAGGGCCGGGCTGAGGATCAAGGCGGCGAGAAGTGCGAGTGCGGAGCGGTTCATGGGAGGTCTCGGTTCCTGGGCCGCGATTACTGGACGACGAAGCCGACGGGGCCATTGGCGCCGACGGCAGGGACGGGGGCGCCGTTGGCAGTCGGCTGGTCGCCGACGGAAACCCCGGTGCCCGAGCCATAGGCGAGCTTCTGGCTGCCTTCGCTGCCGGTGGTGGCGTCGGTGGGAGCGGCCAGGCGTGGTGCCGAGACCGGCTGCACGATATAGGGCGTGACCAGGATCACGAGCTCGCTCTCCTGGCGCTGGAACTTGTCGGACTTGAAGAGGTCGCCGAGAATCGGGATATCACCCAAGCCCGGGACCTTGTCGGCGTCGACGCGCTGGTTGTTCTGGATCAGGCCGGCGATCGCGAAGCTTTGGCCGCTGGCCAGCTCGACAGTCGTCTCGGCGCGCCGCGTTGTCAGGGCGGGAATGACGAAATCGCCTATTCTCACGGCGCCGTCATTGGTAAGCGCGCTCACCTCTGGCGCCACGCGCAGGCTGATACGACGGTCGCCGAGCAGGGTCGGCGTGAAGGAGAGGCTGACACCGAACTTCTTGAACTGAACCGTGATGACGCTGGTATCGGCGGCTTGCGGCACCGGAATGGGGAACTCGCCGCCGGCGAGGAAGCTTGCGGTTTCGCCGGAGAGGGCCGTCAGGTTCGGCTCGGCCAGAACGGAGACCAGTCCTTCGGTCGAGAGCGCATCGATCAACGCGTTCAGATCGACTGCACCGTTGCTGTAGGAGATCGGGAAGCCGGTCGCGGTTTGCGCCACCGAGCCCAGCTTGACCATGTTGCTGGCGAAGGCCGGCGTCACCATGCCGAAGGCGAAGCCTGCCGTGCTGACCGCCATGTTCCAGTCGATGCCGAGCTGCTTCACCACGCTGCGCGAGACTTCCGCGACGCGAACCCTGAGATTGACCTGGTTGGCGGCGGTGACGGCGAGATGATCGATCACTTCCTCGCCCTGGCTCAGGAAGCGGGTCGTCAGCCGGCGGGCATCCTCGGCCTCGGCCGCGGTCGCGACCGCGCCGTCCAGCACGATGCCGGCGTCGACCGAGTGCGGGGTGACGTCGCCGTCGGGGACCACGCGTTTCAGCTCTTCGGTCAGGCGCGACAGGTTGTGCGCCACCACGATCGTCGAGCTGAGCAGAACCTTCTCGTTCTCGTCGACCGCATAGAGCGTGGTTTCGCCGGGCTTCTTGCCGAGGACATAGATCAGCCGCGGCGACTTGACTGCGACGTCGGCAATCTCCGGATTGGCGACGAAGACCGAGGCCGCCGGCGTGTTGATCCGCAGCAACGTTCCCTCGTTCCGCTCGATCTGGATCTTGGCGCCGGTGACGGCGACCTGCTCCTGCGCGGAGACAGGCATGACCGCGCCAAAGGCGACGGCGGCCAAGGCCGCCATGCCGAAGACCAGTCGCTGCAACAGGGAGCGCATTGCGGGGCCTTTCATTGGTCGAAGGTCAATTGCTGCACCGCGCTGCCCTGGACCACCTGCACCTGCACGGTGGATTTGCGGCCCAGCAGCCGGCTGACTTCGCTGTCGAAGGTGTAGGTCTTGCCGCGGATCGGCGGCGTGTCGTCGTCGACGGGTTCCGGAAGTGCCGATTCCGCGGGCTTGGAAACGCTGTCGTCGCCGGGGTCGCCGGCAAGCGTTTCCTCGCTCTCCCGTGCGGCTGTCGTATCCGGGGGCGTCCCCGGTTGCAGGCTGGCGATCGCGGGCGTCTGCTCGGCGGGGTCCTTCGCCAGGCTGCGCAGGCTGAACTGGACGCGCCCGATCTCGCCGATGACGGCGATCATTTCCGCCTGCTTGGGCGTGACCTCGAGCGTCGCGACCTTGCCGGAGACCGGCTGCCCCTTGATGTCATCCAGGGTCTGATCGATCGCCAGGATGCGGATATTCTCGAGCACCGTCTCGGTGGCGTGGCGGTCCTGCTTGCTGGCTTCGGTATTCGCTTCGGCCGGCAATGTCTGGGTCAGCAGCATGTCGACCCGGTCGCCCGGCAGCATCATGCCGGCGATTCCGGTGACTTCGCCCACGCCGATCGAGATCGCGCGCATGCCGGGCTTCAGCACCGCGGCGAGGAAGCCGCGTTCGCCCGGCTTCACGACCGCCGTCGCCTGCAGCGGCTCGCCGATGGCGACGCCGCGCCGGATGACGGCGCCGACGAAGTCCTCGACCTTGAACTGGGACTGCGCGAAGAAGGCGGGCGTGATGGCATTCTGCGGCCAGGCCTGCCACTTCAGATGCTCGGGCTTGAGCAGGGTGCCGGTCGGCAGATCCGCCGCGGCCACCAGGATCATGCTGTCGGCCGCGGGCAGGGGTGCCGCCACTTCGGCAACGGCCGGCTGGTCGGCGGGCTTGCGGGCGCTCAGCACGCCGCGGGTGATATAGGCGGCCGTGCCGGCGATGAGCAGGGCCGCAATGAGCAGGATCACGCTGCGTGCCGACATGGGAACACCTCAGCCTTGCATCAAAAGGGAGACGGCGACCGCGAGGCCGCCGAGGGCGATCGCCGCGCCATAGGGCAGGCTCATCTGCGCGGCGCGTTTGGCGATCGGATCGTCATGAGGGACACCCGCGGCGCTCAACCCGTGCGTGGCAGCCCAGCGCGGGGCGAGGCGCGGGGCCAGATGCCGGCGCGCCAGCATCGCCCCGGCGATGAGGCCGCCGCTGACGCCGGTGATGAGCAGGAAGAGCGGGAACAGGGCAGGGCCGGCCCAGAGGCTGACGACCGCGAACAGCTTGGCGTCGCCGCCGCCGGCCCAGCCCATGAAGAAGCAGAAGATACCGCCGGCCAGGACGAGGCCGCCGAGGATGAGCGAGGCCTGCCAGTCGATCGGCGTTGCCGAGACCAGCACATGGCCGGGATAGAGCAGCAGGATCGCGAGGCTGAGCCGGTTCGGCAGCTTGAGCGTCAGCATGTCCTGCGCCGCCGCGTAGAGCAGCAGCCCGGCATAACTGGCAATGATGAGCAGGTGGACGACCGGGCTCAACATATCAACGGTCTACCTCGTCGCGATCGGCAGGAGCGGGTGCGCCACGGCGGCGCGGCACGGGCGCTCTTCGTCAACCCTCAGCGAAACACCTCAGGCTTAAGGTTCGGTAAAGCGGGGCGGCGATGCGCGATGGCGCGCGAGCGCGATGCGGCAGCGCTGCTGTGGCATTTTCCGGGCTCCTGGCCGTCATTCCTGCGCCGGCGGCAAGCGCAATCTTTCCGCGAATCTGCTTTCCTGCGGAAAGCCTGGGGTGATGCCGACAGCTTGCGGCGATTTCACCGAAAACTGCGCGCATACTTAAAGATTCCTTTAAGCGTGCCGGCGTATCAGAGCGGCATGGTTAGACGTGCCACGAATCCGGTCGGGCGCCTGCGCCAGCTCTGGCGGCAATGCGCGGCGGGGCTTCGCGCCTTCGCCGTGGATCGCCGCGGCACCGTCATCACCTTCATGGCGGTGGCGATCGTGCCGCTGATCGGTGCGCTCGGTCTCGCGACCGACGCGGCGCGCGGCTACATGGTGCGCTCGCAGCTTTCCTCCGCCCTCGACGCGGCGGCGCTGGCCGGCGGCAAGATCATGTTCTCGGCCAATCGCGACGCCGATATTGCGATGTTCTTCAAGGCCAATTTCCCCGACGGCTATATGGGGGCGACCGTCACCGGGCCCGTCATCTCCGACAATGCCGACAAGACCAAGCTGAAGCTCACGGCGTCCGCCGTCATATCCACGACCTTCATGCATGTGCTGGGCTTCGAGACCATGACGGTCGCGGCGGAGACGGAAGTCACGCGCTCGGTCGACATGCTCGACCTGGTCCTCACCATCGACATGTCGGGTTCGATGGGCCAACCCTTGACGAAGATTCAAGGCGCCCGCGACGCGGCCAACACGCTGGTCGGCATCCTCTATGGCGACAATACCGTCTCGCCCACCTATACGGTCGATGGCACGACCTACAATCTGCTCAATATCGGCCTGGTGACCTGGAACGCGAAAACCAACGTCACGATCAATGGCGGCCCCGCCTACGATCCCTCGCTGACCACCACCGTCACGGTGCCATCCTTCATCAATCCGGTCACCGGCGTGGCGCAGACCGTCCTCTATAAAGTCAACAACTCGCCCGTTCTTTTCCTGCGTAACCCTGGCGCGGGGTGGAAGGGCTGCGTCTATGCGCGCTATGTCGGGGACAGTGACAATACCAACGATGGCGACCTCGATATCGGCTACAAAACGATCGGCAACAAGCAGTGGATGGGATACGATCCCATCCCGGCGCTCGAGGGCGAGTCCAGAAGCGGCTCCTATACCAGCAGCCAATCCCTTTCGACTTGGCGCAACACGAACAAAAGCTGCTATGGCGCTTATTGGAACGACAACAACGCGGATCCCAATCACCCCGACGACGTGTCCAACCAGCCTGCCTGGTGGCACACCGCGGCGCCGACGATCAACTCGCCACAAAGCAACGATTGCACCGACTGTCTGATCCACGGCATTACGCCGCTGAATCATACGAAGCAGACCATTACCGACGCGATCAATGCCTTGACCACGCCAGCGGGCAACACCGACATCCCGCAGGGCCTCTATTGGGCCTGGGAAGTCCTCATGCCGGGCGATCCCTTCAACGAGGCCGTCGCGACGGTGCCGTTCCCCCGGCAGCGCGCCATCGTCCTGCTGACGGACGGCGAGATCGTCGGCGGCAATGGCGACGCCTATGCCGGTCGCTTCGGGTCTGGCACGGGCGCCGGCACGACGACGAACGCCGCCCATGGCTTTCTGCCGTCGCCGCCCGCGGCGGCCAACACGCGCAACAATCTCAACAACCGCCTGCTGCAGCTTGCCGCCAACGTCAAGGCCGCGGGCATCAAGCTCTATGTGATCCAGTTCGACAACACCAACCCGGCCCTGACGACCTTGCTGTCGTCGGTCGCCACGGAGCCGAACGCGCCTTATTACTACAATGCGCCGACGGTTGCGGAGCTGCAGGAAGCGTTCAGCCAGATCGCCTCGAACCTCTCGAAGCTGCGCCTGTCGCTGTAGCTCACGGGCCTAGCCCGCGACACCGTAGCCGAGCTCGCGATAGAAGGGCTCGCACTCGCCCATCATCAGGCTGGTTTCCTCTGCGCTGACCTCCTGCGGCGGGCGGTAATCCGTGATCGCGGTGCCATCGGGGGCGAAGCGCGGCTGGTCGTTGATGCGCCGGGCCATCACTGCGCGGTCGATTCCCTCGATCTCGACGAAGCGCTCGAGGCGCTGCAGATGCGGCTCGGGATCGGCGGTGAACGTCTCGTATTTGAAGAGCAGGAAGGCGTCGCCGGAGAGGCGCTGCATGGTCCGGATGTTGTCGGCCCAGTTGCGCGCGAAGCGGCGCCAGTCCTGCGGGCCCCGGAAATCGCCGGGCCAGCGTGCCTTGGCCGAGCGGGCCACCGGCAGAAGGTCGCGATAGATCATGACATAGCGCGCATCGGGGAGCAGGCGCGGCAGGAGGGCGAAACTGGTCTGGTTGCGGATCTGATGCTTGATGCCCCAGCGTTCGAAACCCAGGGCGGCGGCGTCGTCCCGATAGCTGCGCATCAGCAGGCGGAACGAGCCGATCAGGGCGCGCAGGTAGTTGTCGAAATCGGGAAACAGGCTGGAGGCCTCGAAGTCTTCCTTTTCCTTCACCAGGAGATCCCGCGCCATGGCGATCACCTTGCGCTTGGCGTCGGCTTCGCGCTGGTAGTTGCGGATGATGTCGGGAAAGGTCTGGAGCAGGGCGAAATTCTCGCCATAGATGACGGCCTTGCCCGTGGAGTTGAGCAGCCGCTGCAGCAGGCTGGTGCCGCAGCGGGTGGTGGGGCCGATCACGAAGATGGGGGGCTTTTCAGTCGCGGCCATCAGGCTCCTCGTCGAATCCGATATTGCTCAGAAACCATACAACGTCTTCGGATCGACCAGCACCTCCGCGATCGTTTCAAGCCGCCCCTCGCGCCAGGCGCGGAAGAAGCAGTTGCGTCGCCCGGTATGGCAGGCGACCCCGCTCTGATCGACCAGCAGCAGGAGCGTGTCGCCGTCGCAATCGACCCGCAACTCGACCAGGCGCTGGCGCTGCCCGGAGGTCTCGCCCTTGCGCCAGAGGCGCTGGCGCGAACGCGACCAGTAGCAGACCTCGCCGGTGGCGAGCGTCTCGGCCAGGGACTCGCGGTTCATCCAGGCCAGCATCAGGACTTCGCCGCTGTCATGCTGCTGCGCGATCGCAGCAACCAGCCCGTCACGGTCGAACGGGACCGCTTCGGCGATGCCGGCGGGCAAGATCGCGGCGCTCATGGGTCCTGGGCTCCTTTGCCGGCATTGAGGCGGGCGAAACCGCGGTCGAGATCCGCCTTCAGGTCCTTGATGTCCTCGAGACCGGCATGAAGGCGAAGGGTGGGACCCGCTGCGTCCCACCGGGTCGCGCTGCGCGACGCCTGAGGAGCCACCGGCAGGATCAGGCTTTCATAGCCGCCCCAGCTATACCCCATCCCGAACAGCGCCATGCCGTCGAGCATGGCCTCGAGCGCTTCCGGAGCGCAGGGCTTGAGCACGACGCCGAACAGCCCCGTCGCGCCGCCGAAATCGCGTTTCCAGAGGGGGTGGCCGGGATCCTGCGGCAGGGCCGGATGCAGGACGCGATCCACCTCGGGACGCACCTGCAGCCAGCGCGCGAGTTCCAGACCGGTCTTCTGGTGGCGTTCCAGGCGCACGGAAAGGGTTCGCAGGCCCCGCAGCGCCAGGTAGCAATCGTCGGGCGCCGCGGCATGGCCCATCATATGGGCGGCGGACTTGATGCGGATCAGCCGGTCATGGTCGGCCGCGACCACGCCCATCATCAGGTCGGAGTGACCGCCCATATATTTGGTCGCGGCCTCGATCACCACATCGACGCCATGACGCAGCGGCTTGAAGAAAAGCGGCGTGGCCCAGGTATTGTCCATCATCACCGTGGCGCCACGGGCCCTGGCGGCGGCCGCGATCGCCGGCACGTCCTGCATCTCGAAGGTCAGCGAGCCCGGCGCCTCGAGATAGACGACCCTGGTCTCAGGGCGCATCAGGCCGCCGATGCGCTCGCCGATGGCCGGGTCGTAATAGGTCGTTTGGATCCCGAAATCGGCCAGTAAACGTTTGCAGAGGCCGCGGACCGGCCCATAGACGGTATCGACCATCAGCAAATGGTCGCCCGTCTTGAGGAAGGCCATCAGCGAGGCGGCGATGGCGGCAAGCCCGCTGGGCAGCGCCAGGGCGCGGTCGGCCCCCTCGAGCCTGGCCACGGCTTCCTCGAACGCCATCGTCGTCGGCGTTCCTTGGCGCCCATAGGTCACCATCGAGAAGCGGGCCCGGCTGACTTCGGCCTCGCGCAAGGAGGCCACCGTCGGAAACAGGATCGTCGAGGCGTGGTAGACGGGCGGGTTGACGACACCGAAATTATCTCGCGGCCGGTTGCCGACATGCGTGAGGAGGGTGTCGTCGCCGGCAGGCGATATGTCAGGAGTGCGCTCACTCATAAGTGATTTTCCGGGGCTTGCAGCGGGCCCTGGCTTGTAGCACCAGGAAGCCCCGTGTTAAAGGTCGAGGCAGGGACGCAACAAGGGGGTTGTGCTTGGACCTCCAATGTTGAACGCTATGCAGAGGCTGGGCGAAATATCCGGAAAACGGATTGCCCCGAAACCGACCCGCGTCACTCGGGTAGCCATTACAGGGAAGGATTACCAAATGAAGCGAATTGTTATGTTTGCCGCCGCGGCGCTGGCCGTGGTTTTCGCCGTGGGCAGCGCCCAGGCTTCGACGCTCGACGACGTAAAGGCGCGCGGCGTGCTGAATTGCGGCGTGAACGGGCCGACCGGCTTGACCGGTTTCGGCGCACCCGACGACAAGGGCAATTGGACCGGCCTCGACGTCGATCTGTGCCGCGCCGTGGCCGCCGCCATCTTTGGCGATGCGACCAAAGTAAAATACGTGCCGCTGGGCTCGAAGGAGCGCTTCACGGCGCTGCAATCGGGCGAGATCGACTTCCTGGCCCGCAATTCCACCTGGACGCTGTCGCGCGATACCGACCTCGGCCTCGATTTCGTCGCGGTCAATTACTATGACGGCCAGGGCTTCATGGTGCGCAAGGAGCTGGGCGTGAGCAGCGCCAAGCAACTGTCGGGCGCCACGGTCTGCGTGCAGACCGGTACCACCACCGAGAAGAATCTGGGCGATTACTTCCGCACCAACAATCTCGAGCTGAAATCGGTGGTGTTCGAGACCGCCGACCAGGCCCGCCAGGCCTATGACGAGGGCCGTTGCGACGCCTATACCACCGACGCTTCGGGCCTCGCCTCCGAGCGCACCCAGCTGAAGAACCCCGGCGACAACATCATCCTGCCCGAGATCATTTCGAAGGAGCCGCTCGGGCCGGCCGTGCGCCATGGCGACAACCAGTGGGGCGACCTCGTGCGCTGGTCCTTCTTCGCCATGCTGATCGGCGAGGAGTTCGGGATTACCCAGGCCAATGTCGACGAAATGAAGGCCAGCTCCGACAACCCCGAAGTCCGTCGCCTGCTCGGCGCCGAGGACGACATGGGCAAGATGCTGGGCGTCGACAACACCTGGGCCTACAACATCATCAAGCAGGTCGGCAATTACGGCGAAAGCTTCGAGCGCAATGTCGGCTTGAAGACCCCCCTGGCCCTGGCTCGCGGTCTGAACGAGCTCTGGTCCAAGGGCGGCTTGCAATACGCACCGCCAGCTCGCTGAAGCGGGCGAGACGGACGGAAATGATGGGGCGCGCCCGATCCTGAGGGATGGGGCGCGCCTCTCGTTCTTTTGCCTTCAGCAAGAACGGAGAGCGGCATGACCGGATTGGTCGACCGCGCCAGCGGACTGACCGGCAGCTCGGTCCCCTTGTGGAAGAACCGGACCGCCAGGGCACTGTTCTATCAGGCGCTGGTGGCGGGCCTTCTGCTGCTATTGACGGCATTCTTCGTCCACAACACCGGTGTCAATCTCGCCAAGCGGGGCATCGCCTCGGGCTTCGGCTTTCTCCATGGCATCGCCGGATTCGATATCTCCTTCAAATTGGTCAGTTACTCGCTGACCTCGACCTATGCCCGGGCGCTCCTGATCGGGCTCCTGAACACGCTCCTGGTTTCGGCCCTGGGCGTGATCCTGTCGACGATCCTGGGTTTCATCGTCGGCGTCGCGCGGCTCTCGAACAACTGGCTGATCGCCAAGCTCGCGGCAGTCTATGTCGACGTCATCCGTAATATTCCGCTGCTGGCGCAATTGATCTTCTGGTATTTCGGTGTGCTTTCGACTTTGCCCGGCGTGCGCCAGAGCATCGATATATTTAGCCTGTTCTATCTGAACCAGCGCGGGCTCTATTCACCGGTGCCGGAATTGCAGCCCGGCTTCGGGATCATTCCGGTCGCGCTGCTGGTGGGCATGCTGGGGGCCGTCCTGGTCTCGGCCTGGGCCCGCCGCCGCCAGATGCTGACCGGCCAGCCGTTTCACTCTTTCTGGGCCGGATTGGGGCTGATCATCGGCCTGCCGTTGGTGGTGGGGCTGTTGTTCGGCTTCCGCATGGTCTGGTCGTTCCCCGAGCTGGCCGGGTTCAACTTCAAGGGCGGGTTCCAGATCGCGCCCGAGTTCATCGCGCTGCTGGTCGGCCTCTCGATCCATACCTCGGCCTTCATCGCCGAGAATGTGCGCTCCGGCGTCCAGGCGGTGAGCCTGGGGCAGACCGAAGCGGGGCTGGCGCTGGGGCTGAAGCGGGGCATCGTGACGCGCAAGATCGTGCTGCCGCAGGCTCTGCGCGTCATCGTCCCGCCTTTGACCAGCCAGTATCTGAACCTGACCAAGAACTCGTCGCTGGCGGTCTTCATCGGCTTTCCGGAGGTGGTGGCGGTGTTCGCCGGCACGACCCTGAACCAGACCGGCCAGGCCGTCGAATGCATCGCGCTCACCATGGCGATCTACCTGGTCATCAGCCTGATCATCTCGGCCTTCATGAATTGGTATAACCGCCACATCGCGCTGGTGGAGCGCTGATCGCCATGTCCGAGATGGCCACCCGCACCGACGACGGCGTCTCTCCGCCCGAGGACCGCAAACCCGATCTGCCGCCGCCCGTCCTCCAGGTCGGCTTCATCGGCTGGGCCCGGGCCCATCTCTTCTCGAGTTGGACAAACTCGATCCTGACCCTGCTGGCGCTGTGGTTCCTCTACAAGACGGTGCCGCCGCTGCTGGATTGGCTGATCTTCTCGGCCAACTGGCAGGAAGGCACCAGCCGCGCCGATTGCGTGAAGCCGGGCGCCTGCTGGACCATGGTGCGGGCGCGCTTCGGGCAGATGATGTATGGCTTCTATCCGGAGGCGGAGCGCTGGCGAGTCAATATCGCCTTCCTGATCCTCTTCCTCGGCGTGGCGGGTATCCTGATCCGGCGGGTTCCCTACAAGCTCTGGATCGGCGCGTTCCTCTTCCTGGTTTATCCGTTCATCGCCTTCCTGCTGTTCTATGGCGGGCTCGGCCTGACGCCGGTCGATACGTCGCGTTGGGGCGGCTTGATGCTGACGCTCATCATCGCCGTGACCGGCATCGCCGTGTCGCTGCCGGTGGGTGTGGTGCTGGCACTCGGGCGCCGTTCCGCGATGCCGGTGATCCGGATCCTCACCGTCGCCTTCATCGAGTTCGTGCGCGGCGTACCGCTGATCACCGTGCTGTTCATGGCCTCGGTGATCTTCCCGCTCTTCCTTCCCGAAGGCGTCAATTTCGACAAGCTGGTGCGGGCCCTGGTCGGCATCTCGCTGTTCGCCTCGGCCTATATGGCGGAAGTGATCCGCGGCGGGCTGCAGGCGATTCCCAAGGGTCAATATGAAGGGGCGATGTCGCTGGGCCTCAACTACTGGAAGATGAACGCCTTCATCGTCCTGCCGCAGGCCTTGCGCATCTGCATCCCCGGCATCGTCAACAGTTTCATCGGGCTCTTCATGGACACGAACCTGGTGCTGATCATGGGGCTGATCGAGCTTCTCGGCATCGCCCAGGCCTCGACGCGCGATCCCAACTGGCTGGGTCTGATCAACACCGCGCTCGCCTTCGTGTCGCTGATCTATTTCGCGTTCTGCTTCGCCATGTCGCGCTACAGCCAGGCGCTGGAGCGCAAGCTGCAGCGGGGCCAGCGGCGGCAATGATCATTCAATTCGAACGGGCAGGGGAGACGGGACATGGCTGAAGCGGCAGTGGTTCAGGCGGGGCAGGCCGAGGCGCCGATCGTGCTGCTCGAGGCCGTGAACAAATGGTACGGCACCTTCCATGTGCTCAAGGACATCAACCTGACCGTCGCGAAGGGCGAGCGCATCGTCATCTGCGGCCCGTCGGGCTCGGGCAAGTCGACCTTGATCCGGTGCATCAACCGGCTCGAAGAGCATCAGCGCGGCCGCATCGTCGTCGATGGCATCGAGCTCAACCAGGACGTCAAGCATATCGAGCAGGTGCGCCGCGAGGTCGGCATGGTGTTCCAGCAATTCAACCTGTTTCCGCATCTGACGGTGCTGGAGAACCTGACGCTGGCGCCGATCTGGGTGCGCCGGATGCCCAAGGCCGAGGCGGAGAAGCAGGCGCGCCTCTATCTCGAGCGCGTCAAGATTCCTGAGCAGGCGGACAAATATCCGGGGCAGCTGTCCGGGGGCCAGCAGCAGCGCGTGGCGATCGCCCGCTCGCTCTGCATGAACCCCAAGGTCATGCTGTTCGACGAGCCGACCTCGGCCCTCGATCCGGAGATGATCAAGGAAGTGCTCGACGTCATGATCGAGCTGGCCAGGTCGGGTATGACCATGCTCTGCGTGACCCATGAAATGGGGTTCGCCCGCACCGTGGCGAACCGGGTGATCTTCATGGATCGGGGCGAAATCATCGAAGAAAACGCCCCGGAAGAGTTCTTTAACCACCCGCGCTCCGAACGGACCCGACTTTTCTTGAGTCAGATCCTTCATCATTAAGGCGGCGTTCGGTCGCGGCTGACCCTCTTTGGGCGGCCGCGACGCGCCATTTCCTCACCGAATTCAGAGCCTTGCAACCCCGGCACACCGGGGTGTGTTGATGCGCGAGAGGTTCGGGTCTGGGTAATAAATGCTGCCCACCGATGAACGAAAATTGTCCGAGTAAAGGGCGCCTGTGGCAGAGTTGTGACAGAATAAACATCAGGTAAATACTCACAGTAGATCTAAACAATAATGGTTAAAATTGATTACTTAACTTGTTGTGGTTAACTGTTATGGTTTAAAAGGAAAATAATGCCTCTAGCATTTTCGAAAGTTTTCTCTCATATATGTCCCAGCGTTTTGGTGCCCGGGGTGTGGGCCGCTCGATAAGACCGAAAAAGATGCTCGTGGGGGCGTCGCAGTCGATCGGGCGGCACTTCGCTGCAGGGGTTTATTTCAGGGAGACGTCATATGGCCCAGCCGACCGTCGGCACCGGTTCCACCGGTGCCACTCCGACGACTTCGTCTTCGACCGTTTCGCATGAGGGCGATGTCCCGGCAGTGAACACCGAAGTGTCGGCCAATGGGTCGATGCCGAACGGTGCGGTCGGCGAGACGCAGGTCGCGGAGACCTCGGGCAATCCGCCGGCGACGCCGCCGTCGGGCGACAACGTCACCATCATCCATGTGAGCGCCGGTCAGCCGATCGACCTGCCGATCGACCCGCAGCAGCTGGCCGATGCGCAGATCCAGATCGTCGGCGGCGATCTCGAGATCAAGCTGCCCGACGGGCATATCTATCTGCTGGTCGGTTTCGTCGCAGCCGAAGAGGCCGGTAACGCGCCGGACATCATCGTGCAGGGCGGCGAGCATATGACGGCGCCGGACGTGCTGGCGCTGGCGGGCACGACCCTGGAGGATCTGCTGCAGACGGCTGCCGGCGGCCCCCAGGCCGGCACCGGTGCTGCGAACCAGGGCGCTTCGTTCCGTCCGGGCGAGGGGCTGGGCCTGCTGAACGGCCTGCACGACCAGGGCCCGATCGGGCCGACGGCGCTGTCCTATGGCGTGCCGGAGCCTTTGACCGGCCCGCTCGACAAGCTCGACAACAACCCCGACGAACGCGCGCTGCTGCAGTGGCACATCGAAGGCTCCACGCTGGTGCATGAGCCGTTCTTCGGCCAGAAGGGGAACAACCAGGAGTTCCTGCGCGAAGCGATCTCGGAAGGCAACGAGGGTTCGACCGCCTATTACACGGTCACCTACACCGGCGGCACCTTGGCGCCGGGCCAGAGCGCCACGATCACGGTGTCGACGGGCGACGGCCACCAGCCGCAATATCCGGATGCGACCAGCGGGGCGGATTACGGCCCTCTGAGCACGGTCCTGACCTTCACCGGCGGCGGGGCGACCTTCCAGACCGTGTCGGTCGAGATCTTCGGCGACACGATCGTCGAGGGCACCGAGGACTACTCGGTCAACCTGTCGGGCCAGAGCCACGGCACGATCGTGGATCCGACCCAGGACACGGACATCGTCGACGAGACCACGGGGCCGTTCTGGAACATCCAGGGCGACAGCTCGGTGGCGGAAGGCGACAACGCGGTCTACACGGTTTCGTATAACGGCGCCGTTCTGGCGCCGGGCCAGACCGCCTTCATCACGATCGAGACGCACAGCGGCACGGCGACCGAAGGCACGGACTTCGACACGCGCGACGACACGGTTCTGACCTTCGTGGGCGGCGGCGCCACGGCGCAGACCCTGACGGTCCATGCCGACACCGACACGGCGATCGAGGGCACCGAGGACTACTCGGTCGAGATCACCAACCCGACCATCGGCCTGGTGGGCAACCCCACGGCGACGACCGATATCGTCGACCAGACCACGGGTCCGGTCTGGAACATCGCGGGCGACAGCACGGTCGATGAGGGCAACAACGCCCTCTATACGGTGAGCTACACCGGCGCCACGCTGGCTCCGGGCCAGACCGCGTTCATCACCATCCAGACCCACAGCGGGACGGCGACCGAAGGCAGCGACTTCGACAGCCGCGACAATACCGTTCTCACCTTCACCGGCGGCGGTGACACGGCGCAGACCCTGACGGTCCATGCCGATACCGACACCGTGATCGAAGGCACCGAGGATTACTCGGTCGAGATCACCAATCCGACGGTCGGCACCGTCGGGACGCCGACGGCGACGACGCAGATCGTCGACGAGACCACGGGTCCGTTCTGGAACATCCAGGGCGACAGCACGGTCGCTGAGGGCAGCAATGCGCTCTACACGGTTTCCTACAACGGCGCGACCTTGGCGCCGGGCCAGACCGCCTTCATCACCATCCAGACCCATTCGGGCACGGCGACCGAAGGCACCGACTTCGACACGCGCGACAACACCGTCCTGACCTTCACGGGCGGCGGCGGCACCTCGCAGACCCTGACGGTCCATGCCGACAGCGACACCGTGATCGAAGGCACCGAGGACTACTCGGTCCAGATCACCAATCCGACGATCGGCCTGGTCGGCAATCCCACGGCGACGACCGACATCGTCGACCAGACCACGGGGCCGGTTTGGAACATCGCCGGCGACAGCACGGTCGATGAAGGCAACAACGCCCTCTACACGGTGAGCTACACCGGCGCCACGCTGGCCCCGGGCCAGACGGCGCTGATCACGATCCAGACCCATTCGGGAACGGCGACCGAAGGCACCGACTTCGACACGCGCGACAACACCGTCCTGACCTTCACGGGCGGCGGCGGCACCTCGCAGACCCTGACGGTCCATGCCGACACCGACACCGTGGTCGAGGGCACCGAGGACTACTCGGTCCAGATCACCAATCCGACGGTCGGCACTGTCGGAACGCCGACGGCGACGACGCAGATCGTCGACGAGACGACGGGCCCCACCTGGAACATCGCCGGCGACAGTTCGGTCGCCGAGGGCAGCAATGCCCTCTACACGGTCTCCTACACCGGTGCCACGCTGGCCCCGGGCCAGACCGCGCTGATCACGATCCAGACCCACAGCGGGACGGCGACCGAAGGCACCGACTTCGACACGCGCGATAACACCGTCCTGACCTTCACCGGCGGTGGTGGCACCTCGCAGACCCTGACGGTCCATGCCGATACGGACACGGCGATCGAAGGGACGGAGAACTACTCGGTCGAGATCACGAATCCGACCATCGGCGCGATCGGCCAGCCGACGGCGACGACCAACATCATCGACGGCGGCGTCTCGCTGCAGTGGCACATCACCGGCACGACCCAGGTCAATGAGGGTGCGGACGCGATCTACACGGTGAGCTACACCGGCGCGACGCTCGAGAACGGCCAGACGGCGACCATCACGGTCGCGTCCGGAGACCAGGCCGGCAACCAGCCCGATGCGACGGCCGACACGGATTACACGTCGCTGTCGACGGTCCTCACCTTCACGGCGGGCCAGACGGCCCAGACCGTCTCGGTCCACACCGTGACGGACACGGTGATCGAAGGCACCGAGGACTATCAGGTCCATATGGCGAATCCGAGCGTGGGTTCGTTCGGTCTCGCGACGGTCACGACCAACATCATCGACCAGACCACGGGCCTCACCTGGAACATCGCCGGCGACAGCTCGGTGGCGGAAGGCAGCAACGCCCTCTACACGGTGAGCTACACCGGCGCGACCCTGGCCCCGGGCCAGACGGCGCTGATCACGATCCAGACCCACAGCGGGACGGCGACCGAAGGCAGCGACTTCGACACGCGCGACAACACCATCCTGACCTTCACCGGCGGCGGTGGGACGTCGCAGACCCTGACGGTCCATGCCGATACCGACACGGTGATCGAAGGCACCGAGAACTACTCGGTCGAGATCACCAACCCGACCATCGGCGCGATCGGCCAGCCGACGGCGACGACGCAGATCGTCGACCAGACCACGGGCCCGTTCTGGAACATCCAGGGCGACAGCTCGGTGGCGGAAGGCAGCAATGCCCTCTACACGGTCTCCTACAACGGCGCCACGCTGGCGCCGGGCCAGACCGCCTTCATCACGATCCAGACCCACAGCGGGACGGCGACCGAAGGCACCGACTTCGACACGCGCGACAACACCATCCTGACCTTCACGGGCGGCGGCGGCACGTCGCAGACGCTGACGGTCCATGCCGATACGGACACGGTGGTCGAGGGCACCGAGAACTACTCGGTCGAGATCACCAATCCGACCCTGGGCGTGATTTCCACGCACACGGCGACGACGAACATCGTCGATCAGACGACGGGCCCGACCTGGAACATCGCGGGTGACAGCACGGTCGATGAGGGCAACAACGCCCTCTACACGGTCTCCTACACCGGCGCCACGCTGGCACCGGGCCAGACCGCGCTGATCACGATCCAGACCCATTCGGGCACGGCGACCGAAGGCACCGACTTCGACACGCGCGACAACACCGTCCTGACCTTCACCGGTGGCGGCGGGACCTCGCAGACCCTGACGGTCCATGCCGATACCGACACCGTGATCGAAGGCACCGAGGACTACTCGGTTCAGATCACCAACCCGACCATCGGCGCGATCGGCCAGCCGACGGCGACGACCAACATCGTCGACCAGACCACGGGTCCGGTCTGGAACATCCGGGGCGACAGCAGCGTCAATGAGGGCAGCAACGCCCTCTACACGGTGAGCTACACCGGCGCCACGCTGGCCCCGGGCCAGACCGCGCTCATCACGATCCAGACCCACAGCGGGACCGCGACCGAAGGCACCGACTTCGACAGCCGCGACAACACCGTCCTGACCTTCACCGGCGGTGGCGGCACCTCGCAGACCCTGACAGTCCATGCCGACACCGACACGGCGATCGAGGGCACCGAGAACTACTCGGTCGAGATCACGAATCCGACGCTGGGTGCAATCGGCCAGCCGACGGCGACGACCAACATCGTCGATGGCGGCGTTCCGCTGCAGTGGCACATCACCGGCACGACCCAGGTCAATGAGGGTTCGGACGCGATCTACACGGTGAGCTACACCGGCGCGACGATCGAGAACGGCCAGACCGCGACCATCACGGTTGCGTCTGGCGACCAGGCCGGCAACCAGCCCAATGCGACGGCGGACACGGATTACACGTCGCTTTCGACGGTCCTGACCTTCACGGCGGGCCAGACGGCCCAGACCGTCTCGGTCCACACGACCCAGGATACGGTCGTCGAGGGCACCGAGGACTATCAGGTCCATATGGCGAATCCGAGCGTGGGTTCGTTCGGTCTCGCGACGGTCACGACCAACATCATCGACCAGACCACGGGCCTCACCTGGAACATCGCGGGCGACAGCTCGGTGGCGGAAGGCAGCAACGCCCTCTACACGGTGAGTTACACCGGCGCCACGCTGGCCCCGGGCCAGACCGCGCTGATCACGATCCAGACCCACAGCGGGACGGCGACCGAAGGCACCGACTTCGACACGCGCGACAACACCGTCCTGACCTTCACCGGCGGCGGCGGCACCTCGCAGACCCTGACGGTCCATGCCGATACCGACACCGTGATCGAGGGCACCGAGAACTACTCGGTCGAGATCACCAACCCGACCATCGGCGCGATCGGCCAGCCGACGGCGACGACCAACATCGTCGACCAGACCACGGGCCCGTTCTGGAACATCCAGGGCGACAGCACCGTCAATGAGGGCAACAACGCCCTCTACACGGTGAGCTACAACGGTGCCACGCTGGCGCCGGGCCAGACCGCGCTGATCACGATCCAGACCCATTCGGGCACGGCGACCGAAGGCACCGACTTCGATACGCGCGACGGCACGGTCCTGACCTTCACGGGCGGCGGCGGCACGTCGCAGACCCTGACGGTCCATACCGACACGGACACCGTGGTCGAGGGCACCGAGAACTACTCGGTCGAGATCACCAATCCGACCCTGGGCGTGATTTCCACGCACACGGCGACGACGAACATCGTCGATCAGACGACGGGTCCGGTATGGAGCATCGTCGGTGACAGCCAGGTCAATGAGGGCTCGGACGCGAACTACACCGTCTCTTATACAGGTGCCACGCTGGCGCCGGGCGTGACGGCGACCGTGACGATCCAGACGGGTGACTCGGCGAATGCGGCCCCGAACGCGACCGAGGGCACCGACTACAACAGCCGTGACGGGTTCGTTCTGACTTTCACGGGCGGCCAGGCGACGTCGCAGACGCTGACGGTGCACACCAACACCGACACGGTGGTTGAAGGGACCGAGGACTATCAGGTCACGATCAACCCCTCGATCGGCACCTCGGCTCCGGGTACGGCGTCGACGAACATCATCGACCAGACGACGGGTCCGGTGTGGAGCATCGTCGGCGACAGCCAGGTCAATGAGGGCTCGGACGCGAACTACACGGTGAGCTACACCGGTGCCACGCTGGCGCCGGGCGTGACGGCGACCGTGACGATCCAGACGGGTGACTCGGCGAATGCGGCCCCGAACGCGACCGAGGGCACCGACTACAACAGCCGTGACGGGTTCGTTCTGACTTTCACGGGCGGCCAGGCGACGTCGCAGACGCTGACGGTGCACACCAACACCGACACGGTGGTTGAAGGGACCGAGGACTATCAGGTCACGATCAACCCCTCGATCGGCACCTCGGCTCCGGGTACGGCGTCGACGAACATCATCGACCAGACGACGGGTCCGGTATGGAGCATCGTCGGCGACAGCCAGGTCAATGAGGGCTCGGACGCGAACTACACCGTCTCTTACACCGGTGCCACGCTGGCGCCGGGCGTGACGGCGACCGTGACGATCCAGACGGGTGACTCGGCGAATGCGGCCCCGAACGCGACCGAGGGCACCGACTACAACACTCGTGACGGGTTCGTTCTGACTTTCACGGGCGGCCAGGCGACGTCGCAGACGCTGACGGTGCACACCAACACCGACACGGTGGTTGAAGGGACCGAGGACTATCAGGTCACGATCAACCCCTCGATCGGCACCTCGGCTCCGGGTACGGCGTCGACGAATATCATCGACCAGACCAACAGCCTGCAGTGGCACATCACAGGGCAGACCACCGTCAATGAAGGCAGCGATGCCCTCTACACGGTGACTTATGACGGCGCCACGCTGGCACCCGGTCAGACCGCCACCATCAAGGTCGATACCGGTAATTCTTCGGTTGGCAACAGCACACCGGATGCGACCGCAAATACCGACTACAGCGCGGTCTCGACCACGCTGACCTTTACAGCCGGCCAGACCTCGCAGACGGTCTCGGTCCATACCATCGACGATACGATTGTCGAAGGCACCGAAGACTATCAGGTCAAGATCTCGAACCAGAGCACCGGCACGATCGGCGGCAGTTCGACGGTCACGACCAACATCATCGACAACGACAAGAACATCCCGGTCGGTGGCAATGATACCTGCTCCGTGCTGGAAGACGGCGTCGAGGCGGTCGGCAGCTTTGCCGCCGGCACCAATGCTGTCTCCAACGACGAAATCGCCACCGGCAACCTGACCTACACCTTCGGCGGGGATGGCCAGGCGGCGTCTGCGCCCTTCGTGTGGAGCACCACCGTCGCGATCGCGGATCCGGAAGGCGGCGACCCGGCGCACCCGAACCTCACCTCGGGCGGGCAGCCGGTGGTCTGGGTCTCGTCCAACAACGGCCTGACCCTCACGGGCACGGTCAGCGGCGGCGTGCATAACGGCGAGACGGTGGCGAAGCTCGACATCACCAACGTCACGACCGGTGCCTACAAGTTCGAGCAGCTGGGTGCGATCGACCATCCGGATGCGAACCAGAGCGGCCACACCGACGATCTGCAGCTGACCTTCAGCTACACGATCAAGGACAATGTCGGCGGCGACACGGCGAACGGCACCCTCAAGGTGACGATCGGCGACGACGCTCCCGATGCTCATGCCGAGAGCAAGACGGTGGCGGCGGCCGGCTCGGTCGACACCAACCTGATGGTGGTTCTCGACGTTTCGGGTTCGATGACCGACGACAGCGGTCTCCAGGGCCTCGATCGCCTTCAGGCTTCGAAAGCGGCCATCAACGAGCTGTTCGAGCAGTATGGCAGTCTCGGCAGCGTGAAGGTCCAGATCGTCCTCTTCTCCGGCAGCGCGTCGGAGCAGGGCAGCGTGTGGCTGACGATCGACCAGGCCAAGACCTTCCTGGCGAGCGTCTCGGCGGGCGGCAGCACGAACTACGATGCCGCGCTGCAGCAGGCGATGACGTCCTTCACCGACAGCGGCAAGCTCAACACCCCGTCGACCCAGAACGTGGCCTACTTCATCTCGGACGGCGATCCGACCTCTTCGTCGTCCTGGCCGGTGCTGGGCGATCAGGGCAACGGCATCCAGGCGACGGAAGAGAATGTCTGGACGAATTTCCTGAACACCAACCACATCAACGCCTTCGCCATCGGCATCGGCTCCGGCATTACTGTCGGGAACCTCGATCCGGTTGCCTATAACGGCGTGGTCGGCGCCAACAGCAACGGCCAGGCCGTGTCGGATCTGGGCGACCTCGCCCAGACCCTGTCGAACTCCGCGTCGAATACGGTGACCGGCAACGTCATCACCGACAACGGCACCAAGATGGGCGCCGATGGCGGTTATGTGAAGGTGATCAGCTACAACGGCTCGATCTACACCTTCAACGGCACCAACGCGGTGGTCAACACCGGCACCGCGCATGCCTTCACCTTCGTCGGTGGGGTGCTGACCTTCACGACCAACGAAGGCACCATGGCCGTGAACATGATCACGGGCGCCTATACCTTCCTGGTCGCGACAGGACTCGCGAACCCGGTTCCCGAGCTGTTCAACTACACCCTGCATGACGGAGACGGAGACGAGGCCGGCAGCACGATCACCATCAATGTGACGCCCGCCAACAGCGCGCCGATCGTGCGGGACGACGACCTCATCGTGGCGAGCGGTGCGGACGCCGCCAACGGCACCTTCACCGTCGACAGCAAGTGGCTGCTCTGGAACGACAACGACCGTGACGGCGACGTGATCTCGATCACGGCGGTCGGAGCGGGAGCGTCCCTGGTGGCCGGCGGGGTCGTCATCGACACCGACAACAGCAGCTTCAGCTACACCGGCACGTCGACGACGTTCAGCGACACGGCGACGGTTGCGGTGGACACGACCAATAGGTCGTCCATCGTCGGCAACGGTCTCGACAACATCATCGTCGGCGACACCGACAATGAGAGGATCCAGGGCTTCGAAGGCAACGACGTGCTGGTCGGCAACAATGGCAACGACACGCTCAATGGCGGCGACGGCAACGATCTGCTGATCGGCGGCGAGGGCAATGACAGCCTGACCGGCGACAACGGCAACGACGTTCTCCAGGGTGGCCCCGGCAACGACACGCTCGACGGCGGGAACGGGTTCGACATCGCCGACTTCTCGGACGAGGCGACCGGTATCACCGTCACGCTCAATGCCAGTGGAAACTCGACGGTCTCCGGTGGGTCGATCGTCGATCGCCTCTTCAATATGGAGGGGGTGATCGGCGGCACCGGTGCGGACTCGCTGACCGGCAACGCCTCCGCCAACTACTTCGACGGCGGCAATGGCGACGACACGCTGACCGGCGGGGGCGGGGCGGATACGCTCATCGGCGGCAACGGCAACGACATCTTCCACGCGGACTCGCTGGATCGTGTCGATGGCGGGGCCAACGGCAGCAACAACCTGCTGACGGTCGGCAACCGCGGCGACATCCTCGAGTTCGACAGCTCGATCGACCTGACCAACGCGTCCCTGGATGGTCACTTCAAGAATATCGAGAGCATCTCGATCCTGAACGCGGAGACCGGCGGTGCCGGCAACCAGACCCTGTCGCTGAACATCAACGACCTGGTCGACATGGCCACCACGGGGACCGCGGATCCGGGCGGCGCGGTGACGGGTCAGCCGACCCACACCTACGATCTCGCGAAGGCCTTGCGGATCGATGCCGACGCGGGCGACACGGTCAACCTGGTCAATAGCGGTGCCAGCGATCATTGGCTGAGTGCACCGGGCGCTACCGGCATCCCGGCGGGCTATACCCTCTTCGTCCATGTGACGTCGGGTACCGATGCCGGCACGAACGAAGACGGGTACGTGCTGGTGAGCAGCGCGGCGACGGTCAACCACTCCTAGACAGCGGTTCGACCCAGGGCCCGGCGACATCCGTCGCCGGGCCCTGACGGAAAGGGGCGGGCAGGCCGAAAGGTCTTCCCGCCCTTCTTCTTTGGGGCGCTGACCCGGCCATCGGTGAGCTGGATCCGGTCCGGAGAAAATGAAATGCCCATCGGCTGCGGCGGTTCGGCGCGCCCGGGGCGAATCAATTCCACATCAAACGGTTACTACCCGGACACACAGGGGTGTGTTGTCGAGTGGCAATTATGTGGTCAACCAACAAATGCTCGGGCCCGGGGAAGGGCAGTAGTCGCTGTAAATCTAGATAAATAGAGAGTTAACGTCATATAAAAACCAAAGAAACACCAATGATAAATGACAACAGAAATAGCTAAAAATCATTACTTATACTGCGATGGTTAATTACAATACCCTGTTAATTCAATAAAACCTGTAGCATTCGCCTTAATTTTCGCTCATATATATGGCCGCGTTAAACACCCGAAGTGGGTCCCGTCCGAGAACGAAAAAGACGCTCGTGGGAGCGTCACGGCCGAGCGGGGCTGGCGATAGGGGATCATTAGGAGACTCACGTGGCCCAGCCGACAGGCGGCGCCGGTTCATCCGGCGCTACTTCGACGTCTTCGTCTTCGACCGTTTCGCACGAGGGCGCCGTCAGCCCCGCGGAGTCGGGGCCGGTGAATTCGGCGGCGTCGGCCAACGAGTCGATGCCCAACGGCGCGACAGCCAATGGATCGGAGCCCCACGGCCCGGTGTCCAACGGTGCGGTCGGCGAGACGCAGGTCGCGGAGACCTCGGGCAATCCGCCGGCGACGCCGCCGTCGGGCGACAACGTCACCATCATCCATGTGAGCGCCGGTCAGCCGATCGACCTGCCGATCGACCCGCAGCAGCTGGCCGATGCGCAGATCCAGATCGTCGGCGGCGATCTCGAGATCAAGCTTCCCGACGGGCATATCTACCTGCTGGTCGGTTTCGTCGCAGCCGAAGAGGCCGGTAACGCGCCGGACATCATCGTGCAGGGCGGCGAGCATATGACGGCGCCGGACGTGCTGGCGCTGGCGGGCACGACCCTGGAGGATCTGCTGCAGACGGCTGCCGGCGGCCCCCAGGCCGGCACCGGTGCTGCGAACCAGGGCGCTTCGTTCCGTCCGGGCGAGGGGCTGGGCCTGCTGAACGGCCTGCACGACCAGGGCCCGATCGGGCCGACGGCGCTGTCCTATGGCGTGCCGGAGCCTTTGACCGGCCCGCTCGACAAGCTCGACAACAACCCCGACGAACGCGCGCTGCTGCAGTGGCACATCGAAGGCTCCACGCTGGTGCATGAGCCGTTCTTCGGCCAGAAGGGGAACAACCAGGAGTTCCTGCGCGAGGCGATCTCGGAAGGCAACGAGGGTTCGACCGCCTATTACACGGTCACCTACACCGGCGGCACCTTGGCGCCGGGCCAGAGCGCCACGATCACGGTGTCGACGGGCGACGGCCACCAGCCGCAATATCCGGATGCGACCAGCGGGGCGGATTACGGCCCTCTGAGCACGGTCCTGACCTTCACCGGCGGCGGGGCGACCTTCCAGACCGTGTCGGTCGAGATCTTCGGCGACACGATCGTCGAGGGCACCGAGGACTACTCGGTCAATCTGTCGGGCCAGAGCCACGGCACGATCGTGGATCCGACCCAGGACACGGACATCGTCGACGAGACCACGGGGCCGTTCTGGAACATCCAGGGCGACAGCTCGGTGGCGGAAGGCGACAACGCGGTCTACACGGTTTCGTATAACGGCGCCGTTCTGGCGCCGGGCCAGACCGCCTTCATCACGATCGAGACGCACAGCGGCACGGCGACCGAAGGCACGGACTTCGACACGCGCGACGACACGGTTCTGACCTTCGTGGGCGGCGGCGCCACGGCGCAGACCCTGACGGTCCATGCCGACACCGACACGGCGATCGAGGGCACCGAGGACTACTCGGTCGAGATCACCAACCCGACCATCGGCCTGGTGGGCAACCCCACGGCGACGACCGACATCGTCGATGCCGGCGCCTCGCCGCAATGGTCGATCACGGGCACGACGGAAGTGACCGAGGGCGACAGCGCGGTCTACACGGTGAGCTACACCGGCGCGACCATCGAGAACGGCCAGAGCGCGACCATCACGGTGGCGACGGGCACCGCGGCCGGCGGCAATCCCGATGCGACGGCCGATACGGATTACAGCTCGCTGACGACGGTGCTGACCTTCACGGCGGGCCAGACCGCGCAGACCGTTTCGGTTGCGACGGTCGACGACACGGCGATTGAAGGCACCGAGGACTATCAGGTCCAGATCTCAAATCCGAGTGCCGGCAATGTCGTCCAGCCGACGGTCACGACCGACATCATCGACGGCGACACGGGCGCGGCGCTGCAATGGCGCGTCGACGGCCAGTCGATCGTCCAGGAAGGCGACAGCGCGACCTATACCGTCAGCTACACCGGCGGCACGCTCGAGAACGGCCAGACGGCGACCATCACGGTCGCGACCGGCAACAACGCCGGCGGCAATCCGGATGCGACGGCCGATACGGATTACACCTCGCTCTCTACCGTTCTGACCTTCACGGCGGGCCAGACCGCGCAGACCGTTTCGGTCGCGACGGTCGACGATACGGCGATCGAGGGGACCGAGGATTATCAGGTCCAGATCTCGGGTCAGAGCGCCGGCACGATCGTTCAGCCGACCGCGGCGACGGATATCATCGACGGCGATTCGGGTGCGGCGCTGCAATGGCGGGTCGACGGCCAGTCGATCGTGCAGGAAGGCGACAGCGCGACCTACACCGTCAGCTATACGGGCGGCACGCTCGAAAACGGCCAGACGGCGACCATCACGGTCGCGACCGGTAACAATGGCGGTGGCAATCCGGACGCGACAGCCGATACGGATTACACCTCGCTGACCACGGTCCTGACCTTCACGGCGGGCCAGACGGCGCAGACCATTTCGGTCGCGACCGTCGACGACACGGCGATCGAGGGCACCGAGGACTACCAGGTCCAGATTTCGAATCCGAGCGCCGGCTCGATCGTTCAGCCGACAGCGGCGACTGATATCATCGACGGCGATTCCGGGGCGGCGCTGCAATGGCGCGTCGACGGCCAGTCGATCGTCCAGGAAGGCGACAGCGCGACCTATACCGTCAGTTACACCGGCGGCACGCTCGAGAACGGCCAGACCGCGACCATTACCGTGGCGACCGGCAACAATGGCGGCGGCAATCCGGATGCGACGGCCGATACCGATTACACCTCGCTGACCACGGTCCTCACTTTCACGGCGGGCCAGACGGCGCAGACCATCTCGGTCCAGACGGTCGACGACACGGCCATCGAAGGCACGGAGGACTACCAGGTCCAGATCTCGGGCCAGAGCGCCGGCACGATCGTCCAACCGACCGCGGCGACCGACATCATCGACGGCGATACCGGCCTCAGCCTGCAATGGCACATCACCGGGACGACCGAGGTTCCCGAGGGTTCCGACGCGACCTACACCGTCAGCTATACGGGCGCGACGCTGGAGAACGGGCAGACCGCGACCATCACGGTGCTGAGCGGCGACCAGTCCGGCGGCAACCCGGATGCGACGGCCGATACGGATTACACCTCGCTGACCACGGTCCTCACCTTCACGGCGGGCCAGACGGCCCAGACCGTCTCGGTCCATACGGTCGACGACACCGCGGTCGAAGGGACTGAGGATTACCAGGTCCATTTGACGAATCCGTCCATCGGCTCGTTCGGCCTCGCGACGGTCACCACCGACATCATCGACAATGACAGCGGTGCGGCGCTGCAATGGTCGGTGACCGGCAGCTCGCAGGTCACCGAGGGCCAGGACGGGGTCTACACCGTTTCCTTCACGGGGGGCACGCTCGAGAACGGCCAGACGGCGACCATCACGGTCGCAACCGGCAACAATGCCGGCGGCAATCCCGATGCGACGGCCGGCAGCGACTACACCTCGATCTCGACCGTTCTGACCTTCACCGCGGGCCAGACGGCCCAGACGGTCTCGGTCCATACCACCGACGACACTGCGATCGAAGGGACCGAGGACTACCAGGTCCAGATCTCGGGCCAGAGCGCCGGCACGATCGTTCAGCCGACGGCGGCGACCGACATCGTCGACGGCGACACCGGCGCCGCCCTGCAATGGCGCGTCGACGGGCAGTCGGTGGTCAATGAAGGCTCCGACGCGACCTACACGGTGAGCTATAGCGGCGGCACGCTGGAGAACGGCCAGACGGCGACGGTCACGGTCGCGACCGGCAACAATGCCGGCGGCAATCCGGACGCGACGGCCGGCAGCGATTACACGTCGATCTCGACGGTCCTGACGTTCACGGCGGGCCAGACGGCGCAGACCGTCTCGGTCCATACCACCGACGACACGGCGATCGAGGGGACCGAGGACTATCAGGTTCAGATCTCGGGCCAGAGCGCCGGCAACATCGTGAAGCCGACGGCGGCGACCGACATCATCGACGGCGACAGCGGCGCCGCCCTGCAGTGGCGTGTCGACGGGCAGTCGGTGGTCAATGAAGGCTCCGACGCGACCTACACGGTGAGCTACAGCGGCGGCACGCTGGAGAACGGCCAGACGGCCACCATTACGGTGGCGACCGGCAACAACACCGGCGGCAATCCGGATGCGACGGCTGGCAGCGACTACACCTCGATCTCGACGGTCCTGACCTTCACGGCGGGCCAGACCGCCCAGACCGTCTCGGTCCATACCACCGACGACACGGCGATCGAGGGAACCGAGGACTATCAGGTTCAGATCTCGGGCCAGAGCGCCGGCAACATCGTGAAGCCGACGGCGGCGACCGACATCATCGACGGCGACAGTGGCGCCGCCCTGCAGTGGCAGGTGACGGGCACGACGCAACTGTTCGAGGGTTCCGACGGCACCTACACGGTTTCCTATACGGGCGCGACGCTGGAGAACGGCCAGACGGCCACGATCACCGTCGCCACAGGCAATGCCACCGGCAACGCCACGCCGGACGCGACGGCCGGCGTCGACTACAGCTCGATCTCGACCGTCCTGACCTTCACGGCCGGTCAGACCGCTCAGACCGTCTCGGTTCACACCCTCGACGACACCGCGAACGAAGGGTTCGAGGACTACCAGGTCCAGATCTCGGGCCAGAGCGCCGGGACGATCACCCAGCCGACGACCACGACGAACATCATCGACGAGCCCGTTACGGTTCAGTGGCATATCACCGGCACGACGCAGCTGACCGAAGGTCAGGACGGGACCTACACCGTCAGCTACACCGGCGGCACGCTGGAGAACGGCCAGACCGCGACCATCACGGTTCTGACCGGGAACAACAGCGGCGGCGCGCCGGACGCCACGGCGAACACCGACTACAGCTCGATCTCGACAATTCTGACCTTCACGGCGGGTCAGACCGCCCAGACGGTCTCGGTCCACACGATCGACGATACGGCGATCGAGGGCACCGAAGACTACGAAGTCAGGATCACGGGCCAGAGCACGGGCGGAATCGTCCATCCCACGACGACGACCAATATCGTCGACAATGACACGGGCGCGGCCCTGCAATGGTCGGTCACGGGCACGACGCAGCTGTTCGAAGGCTCCGATGGCACCTACACGGTGAGCTACACCGGCGGCACGCTAGAGAACGGCCAGACGGCCACGATCACCGTCGCCACAGGCAATGCCACCGGCAACGCCACGCCGGACGCGACGGCCGGCGTCGACTACAGCTCGATCTCAACCGTCCTGACTTTCACCGCGGGCCAGACCGCGCAGACCGTCTCGGTCCACACCCTCGACGACACCGCGAACGAAGGGTTCGAAGACTACCAGGTCCAGATCTCGGGCCAGAGCGCCGGCACCATCCTCCAGCCGACGGCCACGACCAACATCATCGACGAACCGGTCGTGTTGCAGTGGCATATCACCGGCACGACGCAGCTGACCGAAGGCCAGGGGGGCACCTACACCGTCAGCTACACCGGCGGCACGCTCGAGAACGGCCAGACCGCGACCATCACGGTTCTGACCGGCAACAATAGCGGCGGCGCGTCGGACGCGACGGCGGGTGTGGACTACACCTCGATCAGCCAGGTCCTGACCTTCACGGCCGGCCAGACGGCTCAGACCGTCTCGGTTCAAACGACCGACGACACGGCGGTCGAGGGCACCGAGGACTACGAAGTCAGGATCACGGGCCAGAGCACGGGCTCGATCGCCCATCCCACGACGGCGACCGACATCGTCGACAACGACGCGAACGGCCTGCAATGGTCGATCACGGGCACGACGCAGCTGACCGAAGGCGCCGACGGGACCTACACGGTCTCCTATAGCGGAGCCACCCTCGGCGCCGGCCAGACGGCGACCATCACGGTCGCGACCGGCGGCAACGGGACCGGCAATCCGGATGCGACCGCAGGCGTGGATTACACCTCGGTCAATCAGGTTCTGACCTTCACGTCGGGCCAGACGGCGCAGACGATCGCGGTCCATACGACCCAGGACACGATCGTCGAAGGAACGGAAGACTACGAAGTCAAGATCTCGGGCCAGAGCTCGGGCACGATCACGCACGCGACCACGACGACCGACATCGTCGATAACGACGCGACGAACCTGCAGTGGTCGGTCACGGGGACGACGCAGCTGACCGAAGGTCAGGACGGCACCTACACGGTGAGCTACAGCGGTGCGACCCTGGATGTCGGCCAGACGGCGACCATCACGGTCGCGACGGGCACGGCCGCCCTGGGGGCGCCGGATGCGACGGCGGGTGCCGACTACACTTCGTTGACGCAGGTCCTGACCTTCACCGGCGGCGGTCCGAACTCGCAGACGGTCTCGGTCCACACCACCGACGACACGATCGTCGAGGGCACCGAGGACTACCAGGTCCAGATCTCGGGCCAGAGCTCGGGCTCGATCGTCCAGCCGACGACGACGACCAACATCGTCGATAACGACGCCACGAACCTGCAATGGTCGGTCACGGGGACGACCCAGCTGACCGAAGGTCAGGACGGCACCTACACTGTCTCCTACAGCGGTGCCACGCTCGACCTCGGCCAGACGGCGACCATTACGGTCGCGACCGGCGCGGCCGCCCTGGGGGCGCCGGATGCGACGGCGGGTGCCGATTACACCTCGTTGACGCAGGTCCTGACCTTCACCGGCGGCGGTCCGAACTCGCAGACCGTGTCGGTCCACACCACCGACGACACCATCGTCGAGGGCACCGAGGACTACCAGGTCCAGATCTCGGGCCAGAGCTCGGGCTCGATCGTCCAGCCGACGACGACGACCAACATCGTCGATAACGACGCGACGAACCTGCAATGGTCGGTCACGGGGACGACCCAGCTGACCGAAGGCCAGGACGGCACCTACACGGTGAGCTACAGCGGTGCGACCCTGGATGTCGGCCAGACGGCGACCATCACGGTCGCGACGGGCACGGCCGCCCTGGGGGCGCCGGATGCGACGGCGGGTGCCGACTACACTTCGTTGACGCAGGTCCTGACCTTCACCGGCGGCGGTCCGAACTCGCAGACGGTCTCGGTCCACACCACCGACGACACGATCGTCGAGGGCACCGAGGACTACCAGGTCCAGATCTCGGGCCAGAGCTCGGGCTCGATCGTCCAGCCGACGACGACGACCAACATCGTCGATAACGACGCGACGAACCTGCAATGGTCGGTCACGGGGACGACCCAGCTGACCGAAGGCCAGGACGGCACCTACACGGTGAGCTACAGCGGTGCGACCCTGGATGTCGGCCAGACGGCGACCATCACGGTCGCGACGGGCACGGCCGCCCTGGGGGCGCCGGATGCGACGGCGGGTGCCGATTACACCTCGTTGACGCAGGTCCTGACCTTCACCGGCGGCGGTCCGAACTCGCAGACCGTGTCGGTCCACACCACCGACGACACCATCGTCGAGGGCACCGAGGACTACCAGGTCCAGATCTCGGGCCAGAGCTCGGGCTCGATCGTCCAGCCGACGACGACGACCAACATCGTCGATAACGACGCCACGAACCTGCAATGGTCGGTGACGGGCACGACCCAGCTGACCGAAGGCCAGGACGGCACCTACACTGTCTCCTACAGCGGTGCCACGCTCGACCTCGGCCAGACGGCGACCATCACGGTCGCGACGGGCACGGCCGCCCTGGGGGCGCCGGATGCGACGGCGGGGGCGGACTACACCTCGCTGACGCAGGTCCTGACCTTCACCGGCGGCGGTCCGAACTCGCAGACCGTGTCGGTCCACACCACCGACGACACGATCGTCGAGGGCACCGAGGACTACCAGGTCCAGATCTCGGGCCAGAGCTCGGGCTCGATCGTCCAGCCGACGACGACGACCAACATCGTCGATGACGATGCGACAAACCTGCAGTGGTCGGTCACGGGGACGACGCAGCTGACCGAAGGTCAGGACGGCACCTACACTGTCTCCTACAGCGGTGCCACGCTCGACCTCGGCCAGACGGCGACCATCACGGTCGCGACCGGTGTCGCCGCCAGCGGTGCCCCGGATGCGACGGCGGGGGCGGACTACACCTCGCTGACGCAGGTCCTGACCTTCACCGGCGGCGGTCCGAACTCGCAGACCGTGTCGGTCCACACCACCGACGACACGATCGTCGAGGGCACCGAGGACTACCAGGTCCAGATCTCGGGCCAGAGCTCGGGCTCGATCGTCCAGCCGACGACGACGACCAACATCGTCGATAACGACGCCACGAACCTGCAATGGTCGGTGACGGGCACGACCCAGCTGACCGAAGGCCAGGACGGCACCTACACGGTCTCCTACAGCGGGGCCACGCTCGACCTCGGCCAGACGGCAACGATCACGGTCGCCACAGGCGATGCGATCGGCAATGGCACCTCCGACGCGACGGCGGGTGCCGACTACACCTCGCTGACGCAGGTTCTGACCTTCACCGGCGGCGGGCCGAACTCACAGACGGTCTCGGTCCATACCACCGACGACACGATCGTCGAGGGCACCGAGGACTACCAGGTCCAGATCTCGGGCCAGAGCTCGGGCTCGATCGTTCAGCCGACGACCACGACCAACATCATCGACAACGATGCTGGCGGCCTGCACTGGTCGATCACGGGCACGACCCAACTGACCGAAGGTGCCGACGGCACCTACACGGTGAGCTACACGGGCGCCACCCTGGGCGCCGGCCAGACGGCCACCATCACGGTCGCCACTGGCGATGCGACCGGCAACCTCACGTCCGATGCGACGGCAGGGACGGACTACACCTCGCTGACGCAGGTCCTGACCTTCACCTCGGGTCAGACGGCGCAGACCGTCGTGGTCCATACCACCCAGGACACGATCGTCGAAGGGACAGAAGATTACGAAGTGAAGATCTCGGGCCAGAGCTCGGGAACCATCACGCAGCCCACGACCACAACCAACATCGTCGATGACGATGCCACGAAGCTGACCTGGTCGATCGCGGGGACGACGCAGCTGGCCGAAGGTGCCGACGGCACCTATACGGTTTCCTACACGGGCGCCACCCTGGGTGTCGGCCAGACGGCGACGATTACCGTCGCCACCGGCGATGCGACTGGCAATCTCACCTCCGACGCGACAGCAGGGACGGACTACACCTCGCTGACCCAGGTCCTCACCTTCACCTCGGGCCAGACGGCGCAGACCGTCGTGGTCCATACGACCCAAGATACGGTCGTCGAGGGTACCGAGGACTATCAGGTCCAGATCTCGGGCCAGAGCTCGGGCACCATCACCCAGCCCACGACCACGACCAACATCGTCGATGACGATGCGACGAAGCTGACCTGGTCGGTCACGGGGACGACGCAGCTGGCCGAAGGTGCCGACGGCACCTACACGGTGAGCTACACGGGTGCGACCCTGGGCGTCGGCCAGACGGCGACGATCACCGTCGCCACCGGCGATGCGACTGGCAATCTCACCTCCGACGCGACGGCGGGGACGGACTACACCTCGCTGACGCAGGTCCTGACCTTCACGTCGGGCCAGACGGCGCAGACGGTCGCGGTCCATACGACGCAGGATACGGTCGTCGAGGGCACCGAGGACTACCAGGTCCAGATCTCGGGCCAGAGCTCGGGCACCATCGTCCAGCCGACCACCACGACCAACATCGTCGATGACGACGCGACGAAGCTGACCTGGTCGATCACGGGCACCACCCAGCTGGCCGAGGGTGCCGACGGCACCTACACGGTGAGCTACACGGGCGCGACGCTCGGTGCTGGCCAGACCGCGACGATCACGGTCGCCACCGGCGATGCGACCGGCAACCTCACGTCCGATGCGACGGCGGGGGCCGACTACACCTCGCTGACGCAGGTCCTGACCTTCACGGCGGGCCAGACGGCGCAGACGGTCGCGGTCCATACGACGCAGGACACGATCGTCGAGGGCACCGAGGACTACCAGGTTCAGATCTCGGGTCAGAGCTCGGGCACCATCGCCCAGCCGACGGCGACGACCAACATCGTCGATGACGACGCGACGAAGCTGACCTGGTCGGTCACGGGGACGACCCAGCTGACCGAAGGCGCCGACGGTACCTACACGGTGAGCTACACGGGCGCGACGCTCGGTGCTGGCCAGACCGCGACCATCACGGTCGCCACCGGCGATGCGACCGGCAACCTCACGTCCGACGCGACGGCGGGGGCCGACTACACCTCGCTGACACAGGTCCTGACCTTCACGGCCGGCCAGACGGCGCAGACGGTCGCGGTCCATACGACGCAGGATACGGTCGTCGAGGGCACCGAGGACTACCAGGTCCAGATCTCGGGTCAGAGCTCGGGCACCATCGCCCAGCCGACGGCGACGACCAACATCGTCGATGACGACGCGACGAAGCTGACCTGGTCGGTCACGGGGACGACCCAGCTGACCGAAGGCGCCGACGGTACCTACACGGTGAGCTACACGGGCGCGACGCTCGGTGCTGGCCAGACGGCGACCATCACGGTTGCCACGGGTGTCGCCACCGGCGGTGAATCCGACGCCTCGGCGGGGACGGATTATACCTCGATCAACCAGGTCCTGACCTTCACGGCCGGCCAGACGGCGCAGACGGTCGCGGTCCACACGACGCAGGACACGATCGTCGAGGGCACCGAGGACTACCAGGTCCAGATCTCGGGCCAGAGCTCGGGCACCATCACCCAACCGACGACCACGACCAACATCGTCGACGACGATGCCACGAAGCTGAATTGGTCGATCACGGGGACGACACAGCTGACCGAAGGCGCCGACGGCACCTACACGGTGAGCTACACCGGTGCGAGCTTGGGCGTTGGCCAGACGGCTACCATCACGGTCGCAACCGGTGTCGCTGCCAGCGGTGCCTCCGATGCCACGGCGGGTGCGGATTACACCTCGATCAACCAGGTTCTGACCTTCACCTCGGGCCAGACGGCCCAGACGGTCTCGGTCCACACGACCCAGGATACGATCGTCGAGGGGACGGAGGACTACCAGGTCCAGATCTCGGGCCAGAGCTCGGGCACCATCACCCAACCGACGACCACGACCAACATCGTCGACGACGATGCCACGAAGCTGAATTGGTCGATCACGGGGACGACACAGCTGACCGAAGGCGCCGACGGCACCTACACGGTGAGCTACACCGGTGCGAGCTTGGGCGTTGGCCAGACGGCCACCATCACGGTCGCAACGGGTGTCGCCACTGGCGGTGAATCCGACGCGACGGCGGGAACCGACTACACCTCGATCAACCAGGTTCTGACCTTCACTTCAGGCCAGACGGCCCAGACCGTGTCGGTCCACACGACCCAGGACACGATTGTCGAGGGGACCGAGGATTATCAGGTCCAGATCTCGGGCCAGAGCTCGGGCTCGATCACCCAGCCGACGACCACGACCAACATCGTCGACGACGATGCCACGAAGCTGAACTGGTCGATCACCGGCACGACACAGCTGACCGAAGGTGCCGACGGCACCTACACGGTGAGCTACACCGGCGCCACCATTGGTGCCGGCCAGACGGCTACCATCACGGTCGCGACCGGCACCAATGCCGGCGGCGCCTCGGATGCGACGGCGGGGGCCGACTACACCTCGATCAACCAGGTCCTGACCTTCACCTCGGGCCAGACGGCCCAGACGGTGTCGGTCCACACGACCCAGGACACGATCCTCGAGGGTACCGAGGACTATGAGGTGAAGATCTCGGGCCAGAGCTCGGGCTCGATCACGGCCCCGACGACCACCACGAACATCGTCGACAACGATGCGTCGAACCTGCAGTGGTCCATCACGGGCGTCACCCAGGTCAATGAGGGCTCCGACGCCAGCTACACGGTGAGCTACACCGGCGCCACCATCGGCGCCGGCCAGACCGCGACGGTCACGGTCACCGCGGGTGCCGGCATCAATGGCGGCACGCCGGATGCCACCTCGGGCAGCGACTACACGGCGCTCACCACGGTCCTGACCTTCACCTCGGGCCAGACGGCCCAGACGGTGGCGGTCAAGACGATCGACGACACGATCGTGGAGGGCACGGAAGATTACGCGGTGCGGATCTCCAACCCGACCGGCGGCACCATCGTGACCAACCAGGGCACGGCGGGCACGCTGATCATCGACAACGACAAGAACATCCCGGTCGGGGCCAACGACACGGTCTCGATCCTGGAAGACGGTGTCGAGGCGGTCGGCAGCTTTGCGGCCGGCACGGCGGCGGGCACCAACGACGAGATCGCCACCGGCAACCTGACCTACACCTTCGGCGGCGATGGCCAGGCGGCGTCCGCGCCGTTCGTGTGGAACACCACCGTCACGATCGCGGATCCGGAGGGCGGCGATCCGGCCCATCCCAATCTCACTTCCGGCGGCCAGCCGGTCGTCTGGGTGTCGCAGAACAGCGGCTTGACCCTGATCGGCACGGTCAGCGGCGGCGTGCATAACGGCGAGACGGTGGCGAAACTCGACATCACCAACGTCACGACCGGTGCCTACAAGTTCGAGCAGCTGGGTGCCATCGACCATCCGGATGCGAACCAGAGCGGCCATACCGACGATCTGAAGCTGACCTTCAGCTACACGATCAAGGACAATCTTGGCGGCGACACGGCGAACGGCACCCTCGCGGTGACGATCGGCGACGACGCTCCGATCGCGAACGCCGAGAGCAAGACGGTGGCGGCGGCCGGTTCGGTCGACACCAATCTGATGATCGTGCTCGATATCTCGGGCTCGATGACGGATGACAGCGGTCTCCAGGGTCTCGATCGTCTGCAGGCTTCGAAGGCGGCCATCAACGAGCTGTTCGAGCAGTATGGCAGCCTCGGCAGCGTGAAGGTGCAGATCGTGCTGTTCTCCGGCAGTGCTACGGACCAGGGCAGCGTCTGGCTGACACTCGACCAGGCCAAGACCTTCATGGCGACCGTCTCGGCCGGGGGCAGCACGAACTACGACGCGGCGCTGCAGCAGGCGATGACGTCGTTTACCGACAGCGGCAAGCTCGCCACCCCGTCGGTCCAGAACGTGGTCTACTTCGTGTCGGATGGCGATCCGACGGCTTCGTCGTCCTGGCCGGTGCTGGGCGACCAGGGCAATGGCATCCAGGCGACGGAAGAGAATGTCTGGACGTCCTTCCTGAACACCAACCACATCAACGCCTTCGCCATCGGCATCGGCTCGGGCATCAATGTCACCAACCTCAACCCCGTCGCCTGGAACGGCGCGGTGGGTAGCGACAGCAACGGCCAGGCCGTGACGGATCTGGGTCAGTTGGCCCAGACCCTGACGAATGCCGCGCAGAACACGGTGACCGGCAATGTCACGACCGACAATGGCAGCGCCACGGGCGCGGACGGCGCCTATGTGAAGGTCTTCACCTATAACGGCTCGATCTACACCTTCAACGGCACCAACGCGGTGGTGAATACCGGGACGGCGCGGGCCTTCACCTTCGTGGGCGGGGTGCTGACCTTCTCGACCAACGAAGGCACGATGTCGCTTAACATGCTCACGGGCGCCTACACCTTCGCGATCTCCAGCGTGCTCACGAGCCCGGTCCCGGAAGCTTTCTCCTACACGCTGCATGACGGCGACGGAGACGAGGCCGGCAACACGATCACGATCAACGTAACGCCTTCCAACAGCGCACCGATCGTGCGGGATGACAACCTGATGATTGCTGATGGCAATCCCTCGACCTTCACGGTCGACAGCAAGTGGTTGCTGTGGAACGACAGCGATCGCGACGGCGACGTGATCTCGATCACGGCGGTCGGAGCAGGAGCTTCTCTGACAGCTGGCAACGTGGTGATCGACACCAGCATCAGCAGCTTCGGTTACACCGGCACGTCGACGGCGTTCAGCGACACGGCGACGGTCGCGGTCGATACGACCAATAAGTCGAGCTTCGGAGGCAACGGTCTCGACAACATCCTCGTTGGCGACGGCAGCAAAGATCACCTCCTCGGTTACGAGGGCAATGACGTGCTCGTCGGCGGCGATAACAACGACACGCTCGAGGGCGGCGACGGCAACGACCTGCTGATCGGCGGCAATGGGAACGACAGCCTGGATGGCGGCAATGGCGACGATCTGCTCCAGGGTGGGGCCGACACGGACTCGCTCCAGGGTGGGACCGGATTCGATATCGCCGACTTCTCGGACCTGGGGACCGGCGTCACCATTACGCTCGATGGCA